>CAYGPG010000005.1:0-87212 GCA_964351905.1 uncultured Micavibrio sp. | reverse complement strand
ATAATTTCTCAGGCGGGAATCGTTATCTGAGGATATAAAAAACTCCTCAAAATATTCTTTTGAGAAGTCAGAGAGTTAAAAAATCATCGTCATAAATTGAATTTTAAATACAAATATGGCGTTGATTTTTTAAATATAGGAATAAAAACCTATAAAGTCAAGTATTATTTTCAAAAAATATGTACTTTATCGATTTATGTATATACAATTACCCTGAAGGTGTGTTATCAAAATGACATAATGAGGATCAAATGATAACAAATATATTAGACAAATTGAATATTTCAGCTAGCAACGATGATGTTGACAGCCGTCGTTCGCATGAACGCCGCGAAATGGACCAATGTATCGGTATCATCGAAGGAAAAGCTTACCCTATCCAAAATTGGAGCAATGGTGGTGTTCTTCTTCAAGGAGATGATCGCGTATTCTCAGTTAACGACGTAAAAAATATTACAATGAAATTCAAAATTGCGGATCGTGTTGTTGATGTAAACCACGTTGGACGAATTTTGCGTAAAGGCCGTGATAAATTTGTATTACAATTTTCTCCCCTTACGGATGAAGTTAGCCATACTTTTAAACAAGTTGTTGATGATTACGTGACACAAGAATTTATCGCCTCTCAACAATAATAACTATTTATACCCCCAATCAAAAAAGCCCTTCTTGAGAAGGGCTTTCTTATTTTTCAAGAAGATTTATACATACGCTGAAAACCTTCTGTTACTTTTGCAACAAATGAAGGATCTTTATCCCGCCAGTAACGCGGATCACGCATCATCATCTGTAAATCTGTATCACTATTACTGAGGTCAGAGGAATTTGTAGATATATTTGGCTCCTCTCCCTTCATCATATTATAAAGCGCTAAAACGCCTTCATATGAACTTGAGAGTGAATCTAAAATATCTGCAGGGAAATTCTTTTGCCCAAAAGACAAGAGTTGCCTTGAAACTTCTTGCCATTGTTCTATGCCGCCAAAATACTCTACAAGCTTTTCTAATTCACGTTCAGCCTGAAAATCATTGGCCATTTCAATGACCATCGGCACCATTTTTTCCGCTGCTAAATCATATACAAACTGAACTTGATCGTTTGAAAATCCCATTTCATGAAATTTCTTATTCATTTCATCGTCTGCTGCAAAAAGACCATGCTCACAATTCACGCAATAATCTTCAGCAGATTTTGGTATAGTGGGAGATTGCGAGAGCTTTTTCTCTAACTCTTTGTATGATTGAGCCATAGCGGCGACTTCAATCTCTCCTGTTTCATTATTCTTAAATTTCTTAGGAATATCATCTAATAAAGTATCATTCATTTCTTTCTCCTTTATGGTTGAGTAATTTTATAAATCAGCAAGTTGCATGATTTTTCTAACAAGGCTTCTTTCACCTTCTTGATGGCGCAATTGCTCTTCAGTTGAGGTTGCATTTAACGTTCGATGAAAAGTAATATATTGCAAATAAGTAAGAGCTTTTTGACCATCATCACTGCGAAATACTCTTTTAAAAAGACGCTCAATATCTTTCTTTTCTGCGCGTGATACATACGGAATATAGTCGAAATATTTTTTGTAGAACATTATGATATTTCCTTATCTTGAATCGCTAATGGCTCTAACCCATTTAGTGGATTTCTCATGAGCTCAGCAGGAACATTTAAAGATTCAGCCAATAAGCGGCTCGTCTTTTCAGTATCTACAAATAAGTTGGCTTCAACGCCCAAGGTTTTAATACTATAGAGCCATGTCAGAATATTTTGCACATCACGTTGCCCCTGCGCCTTTGCCAAAGGAGAACGATAATCCAAAACGACGTAGCGCCCATCTAACGCAATATCTGGAATCTCTCCACGCCTTTTTAAAATTGAAAAAGCACGCTCAATTAAAGGAGTTAACAGCTCTGTTTGTAAGCGGCCATATGTTGCGCCTAAAAGCATCGCCATTTCATTGGAACGCTCAATAACTTCCGTTGCTGTCATTTTCTTATCAGCTATTGGTCCTAAGCGATCTAACATAAGGGCATGACGGATTCTCCCCCTTAAATCTTTTAAAACAAGTTCTGAAACATCAAAACGACCCGGCATCTCTAAGGGCTTCAAACCTTGCGATCCAACGGCCTTAGGGATAATTGCTCCAGGCTTTAGCTCAATGTTAGCAGGGTTTAAAACACCATCATCATCAGCTTGCCAAATTCCCGTCACAGCAATTGAAGCATTTTTTAAAATAAGTTCAACAACCTTATTCGCTGTTTTAATGTCGGGTAAAGCCTTCATAACTGGAGATCGTCCATACACTTCCCCAGGGGATTTCATCCATCGAAATGAGATGATAGGAGAAACATTAAAAATACCTTCCTTTAATAAATGAGGTTGTGTTTCATCTGTCAAAATAGCTTTATATTGATAAATATTATTTACAGGCAAAATTGATTCTAAAACATTAAAAGATGTTTGTGGGTTTTTAGATCCTTCTTGCAAAACAGATAGGGGTAAAAAAACGTCACCATATCGACTTTGAATTTGAGAAAGCGTCAAAGATAAATTGCGATACGAGTTATTCAAAAACCCTTCATCACCTTCTTGAAGATATATATTTTGCAATGGTATGGATGAAAATTTAAAAGCAGAGTTACTGCCAACCTTATTTTCCTCAAAAGCTAAGGAAGCAGTACCTCCTACCGCAAGATCTAAAAAAGCTTGATGCATTTCCACTGCAAAGTTAGATCGATCTAAATGAAGTTGAATTTTCTTTGAAATTTTTTCTAAAATTGGCTTTAGATTTTGTGCTTCTTTATCGGATAAATCAGGTCCTGGTCTAAAACCAAACCATTGCGCCCATGGCGGTGTTAAATTTGCCAAAAGACTGGCAGCGAGTTGATCCACACCATCAAGTGCCGTTCCATCATACAAAGTCGTGTTGCGCATCGCACCAACACCACCAAAATGATTGGTTTGTCCTCTTTGTGGGAGGGCATACTCATAGCAATCTTGCCAATGTGATTCCCAGTTCTGTCTTTTTTTCTTTGCGTTTTCATATCTTTCTAACAAAGGTCGTAAATCGACAATATCTTCGTTTTTTTCTTTTTGATTAACATTCATATCTTACTCTCCCAATAAAGTTTTTCGTGTTTTCTGTTCATTATCTTTAGATTCTAAAATCCCACGAAAACCAGTTAAGATTGTGCCAAACCGTCCTCTGGTTCGACGCAGTAAGCTGTCTGTTCTTGCTTCAGCACTAATTTCTTCATCTGTTTTTGAAGTAGATGTCACCTCTTCTGGCTCAGGCTGTTGATAGATAACTTGTTGTACAGGTGCTGGCTGTGGCGCTCTTGATCGGCTATTCACGCTTCCCATGATAGGTCTCCTTTTTTAATGTCTATTTTGTTTTGATAAATTAGGTATTTATAGATCTGCCAAGGCGTATAAATAAAACGCTTGTGTAAACCCAAAATTCTTTTTACGGCTTCAATGCACGTAAAGAACATCAAGGGTGCAGGCCTTTTGTGTATCGAATTTGTATAGAAAGGTACAACAGTATAACCCCTCTCTATCAACCATTCCGGTAGGTTATAACTACTCTTTAAATGTTGGTAAGATTGAATATCAGTAAAAGAAGATAATGGATCTATACTGCACCAAGTATCATTTAGCTTGAAAACTACAAAGCAATGCCTGAAATTTTTATTAAGTATTTTAAGCCAAGCGATATCCGTTTTACCTGTAAAAACAACCCATAACTTTTTTTTACAAAAATGAGACATTACGAATAAGCCTCCATATTGTTTTTACTCAAAGAGTTAGGGAATTGATTGAGTTCTTTAGTCAATATTTTTTGCTTATTCCCATTATTTCTTCTTTGGGGCTTTGCAACAATATTTTTACGAATAAGAACAGGCTCTATTTTTGACATAGCCTCGCACCATAACTCATATGCAATAGCCTCTTTATCTCTACGGACATCTGGTCTCAACTGCCTACGTCTATAATGACGCAAGACCAAAAGATGGTCACGTAAGAGCAATCTATTTCTATAGAGACGGTCAAGAATTTTTATAATGTCCGCCGGCTCACATGGGCGTGGCGTAAGTGACATGCCTGCCGTATAACGTGCCCCTTCATTTTTTGCCTGTTGAGCTTGAATAAACCAAAACCATGCTTCTTCAGCATCTAAAAAAGGAAAAAACTGAATATCATTACTCTCATTTTGATATTTATCAGTCGTTTTTATCATTTACATTCCTTTTTAAAATATATTTGTTCACTTTATGTTCTATATATAATAGGATTAAATTCTTAATGTCAAGAAAAATATGAATATTTTCCTATTTACTTTTACTTATAATGATGGGAGTTTAATCCTAATTAATTCTTTATTATAGAAGTTATGATTATATGCTTACTCACGAACAAATCTGGCGTGCAATAGATCGTCTCGCAACAACATTTGGATACAGCCCTTCTGGTTTGGCAAAAAAATCTGGTCTAGACCCAACCTCCTTTAATAAAAGTAAGCGCAACGGTCCTGATGGAAAACCACGTTGGCCTTCAACGGAGAGTATAGCTAGAATTTTAGCTGCTACAGGCGCTACAATGTCAGACTTTATTGCACTAGTTCAAGATTTTGATGACATGCCTCCGCTTTCAACATCAATTCCAGTGATTGGCTTTGCGCAAGCAGGTGCTAAAGGATTCTTTGATGAAGAAGGCTACCCTCAAGGTGATAGCTGGGATGAAGTACATTTTCCTGATTTTAAAGTTGCAAATGATGATGGTATTTATGCTTTAGAAGTAAGTGGCGACTCCATGGAGCCTTTATACCGCAAAGGTGATACATTAGTCGTCTCCCCTAAATCTAAAATTAAAAAAGGCGACCGTGCTGTTATAAAACTAACAAGTGGCGAAGTAATGGCAAAAGAAATTGTTAGACAAAATAGTGCAGGAGTTGAATTGAAATCAATTAATCCTACGCATGAGAATAGAAAAATACCAACCAATGAAATTATTTGGCTCGCTCGTATCATTTGGGTCAGCCAATAAAGTAAAAGGACACATAAAATGAATAGAGAGAATATAGCAAAACAGGCCGCAAAAATTCTAATTCGAACAAAATCAGTTTTGATTAATACAAAAGAACCTTTTCAATACACTTCAGGAAAAATTGGCCCTATTTATGTTGATATTCGCTGCCTCATTTCATTTCCAAATGAGCGAAAAATTTTAATGGATTTTGCTGCAGAAATTTTAAAACCTTTGGGAATGGATTATTACGCAGGCGGGGAAACAGCAGGAATCCCTTATGCTGCCTATCTTTCTGAACGTCTGGATGCCCCTATGCTTTACGTTAGAAAAAAAGCAAAAGGACATGGCCGTATGGCACAGATTGAAGGGTGTATACATGAAGGTAAAAATAAAGTCCTTCTTGTTGAAGATCTATTAACAGTAGGAAGTTCACAAAAAGTTTTTGTTGAAGCAATACGTGAAGCTGGATTAGAAGTCCAAAATTCATTTGTTATATTTTCTTACGATATCTATCCGCAAAGTAAAATTAACTTAGATGAAATGGAAATAACACTACATTCCCTAACAAACTGGTGGGCTGTTTTAGACGTTATAAAAGAAGAAAATTACTTTGATGCTGATACAATTTCTTCACTAGAAGACTTTTTGAATGCCCCTGATGATTGGGCTGTAAATTTTGAGAAGAAAGCTTCTTAAAATATGAATTCTGAAGAACATAAAATCACTTTCCATACGGCTGACACTGAAGAGGCACAATCTGTTTTAAAAGAAATTTTAAAGCACCATAACGATGTCGGTTTAGATGAAGCAGATATTATGGTTGTTATTGGGGGTGACGGGACAATGCTTGAAGCCTTACATAAGGTACATGATGTAAAAATACCTGTTTATGGTATTAACTCTGGATCTATTGGCTTCTTACTCAATCCCTCATGCTCTACAGAACTAAATGATAAATTAAATAACGCTCATGAAGTCGACATCTATCCTTTGGAAATGATTGCAAAAGATCAAGACGGAAAAGAACACAAGGCCATGGCCTTCAATGAAGTCTCTTTACTCAGGGAGACAAGGCAAGCTGCGAAATTAAAAATATCAGTCGATGATGTTGAACGCATTGCTGAATTGATTTGTGATGGTATATTACTTTCTACGCCGGCAGGCAGTACAGCTTATAACCTTTCCGCAAATGGCCCAATCATTCCCTTATCGGGCAATGTACTCGCCCTTACGCCAATTAGCGCCTTTCGCCCAAGACGTTGGAGAGGCGCCCTCTTGCCAAGCCACGCCAATATAAAAATTGACATTATTAATAATAAAAAAAGACCTGTTAGTGCGACAGCAGACTCAACTGAGATACGTGATATAAAATCTGTGACAATCAAACAAGCCAACAGCCATGGATGTAAACTTCTATTTGACCCAGACCACAACCTTGAAGAACGTATCTTAAAAGAACAGTTTGAAGCTTAATCCAATTTATTTATTCTTCCTTGGATTCTTACCAGATGGCTTTTTGATTGAACGTAACAAGCGTTTTTTCTCAAGCTCATTCTCAATTTCATCCAGCCCTTCAGCGACTTGTTCATTTACATTTCCACCTTGTATAATTCCTGTTTGTGGAATAAGTCCGAGGCGCTTTGCAATTTCTTGATACGCTTCTACTAATTCAGCAGAGCTATCTTGTGAAATATCTTTGCCCATATGTTTGCCCGTTTTAGAATCCCATAAAGTGCAATTATCTGGAGAAATTTCATCTGCCAAAATAATGTAAAGCTCATCATGCTCTCCATATAGGCGTCCAAACTCTACTTTAAAATCAATGAGCTTCAAGCCGATAGCAGAAAAAAGACCTGATAAAAAATCATTAATGCGTAAAGATTGAAAAACAATTTCCTCTAACTCAAAAGGATCTGACCAGCCAAAAGAAAAAATATGCTGCTCGCTTATTAATGGATCATTCAACTTGTCATTTTTGTAATAAAATTCGATAAGTGGCTGAGAGAAAAAAGCGCCCTCTTCTATGCCTAATCTTTTAGAAATATCACCAGAAGCGACGTTACGTACAACCACTTCTATAGGGACAACATCAACTTGACGCACTAATTGCTCACGCATATTGAGCGAGCGAATAAAATGTGTAGGAACGCCCACCATTTCTATTTTTGACATAATGTGGGCAGAGATACGGTTATTAAGGACACCTTTACCCGAAACAGTGGAATTCTCTCGCTCCTCTCCCATTGTGGCTTCATCTTTAAAATACTGTATTAAAGTGCCTGGTTCAGGGCCTTCATAAATGGTTTTAACTTTGCCTTCATATAGAGGCTTACGTCTATTCATTAAAATATCCTTTTTCTTAATAATACCACTCATATAAGCATGGATTCTAATAGTTTCAAATGTTACGTTAGGTAATTATCAGATTCATACTAAAGGAACTTAAAAAATGAGTAGTTTTGACGATAGAGAAAGCGCTTTTGAGAATAAATTCGTACTAGATGAGGCCTTACTTTTCAAAGCTGAGGCACGCTGTTGCAAATTATTTGGCCTTTGGATTGCTGAAAAAATTGGCTTAAGCGAAAATGAGGCAAGTAGCTATGCTTCAAAAATTGTCAGTGCAAATTTAGAAGAACCTGGATTTGATGACGTTAAAAGAGCCGTTATGCCAGATATCGAAAACCATAACTTGCCCATAAATGAAGAAGAAATAGATAACAAACTTGCTACACTATTTGTTGAAGCTCAAAAACAAATTAAAGAAGAAGCATAAATAAAAGATGGGAATGGACGCTAAATTAATCGAAGACTTAATAAAGTCTGGAATTCCAGATGCTCAGGTTACAATAACTGATTTACGTGGTGATGGGGATCACTATGCTGCTCACATCGTATCTGCAGATTTTGTCGGTAAATCACGCATACAACAACACCAAATGGTTTATCAGGCACTTCAAGGACGCATGGGAAATGAACTTCATGCTCTTGCCATTCACACAGAAATCCCAAAAGAATAATTAATTTCAAATAGAGAGTAAAAAATGGAAAATGTAGTTTTTGATCAAATTAGAAAAGAAATTGAAAGTAACGATGTTGTTTTATACATGAAAGGAACTTCTGTTTTCCCACAATGTGGATTTTCTGCTGCCGTTGTCCAAATATTGTCGCAGATGGGCGTGGCTTTTAAAGATATCAATGTTTTAGAAGACAGTATTATCCGCGAAGGTGTAAAAGAATTCACACAATGGCCGACAATTCCGCAATTATACGTTAAAGGGGAATTTGTTGGTGGCTGCGATATCATCAGGGAAATGTACGAAAATAATGAACTACATCAGCTTATGCAAGATAAAGAAATTCCTATGAGCGAGGCGGCCTAAAATTAAAGCCTCAGTGTTTTTCGATCACCGTGAATATTGCACGAAAGAATCAATCCAAACCCAACAAGAACAGCCAACATTGACGTTCCTCCATATGAAATGAGAGGAAGTGGCGCACCCACAACTGGAATGAGCCCCATCACCATTGCTATATTAATAAACACGTAGAGTGAAAAATTAATGGTTAACCCCATAGCCAACAGGCGCCCATAGGAGTTTCTCGATTTTATTGACACCCATATTCCATACATAAATATCAGCGCACATATTGATAGAATAAAAATACCACCCAAAAACCCCCATTCTTCAACCCACAACGTAAAGATAAAATCTGTTTGCTTTTCCGGTAAAAAGTTTAGGCGGCTTTGTGTACCCTCAAGAAATCCTTTTCCTTCTATTCCGCCAGACCCCAACGCAATTTTAGATTGCATAATATGGTACCCTGCCCCCAGCGGATCTCTCTCTGGATTTAAAAAAGTTAACACGCGTTGCTTTTGATAATCATGCATAAACGCCCAAATAATGGGAAGGGATCCTAAAACTATTACTCCTCCTAAAATAAACATCCATATAGGAGCACCGGCTAAAAAGAAAATAGAGATTCCACTAATTATAATCATAAGTGACGTCCCCAAATCAGGTTGAACAAGAACGAGTGCTACAGGTAAAGCAATTAAAACAGCAGGAGGAATTAAAAATTTTATATTCCGCATATCCTCTTTAGTTGCAGCATGGAAATATTTTGCTAAGATCATAACAACAGCAATCTTCATAAATTCAGATGGCTGCAACTGAATAAAACCTAAATTAATCCAGCGCTGCGCGCCCATTCCAACCTGCCCCATTAATTCCACGATAACCAGAAGGACAAAACCAACAATAAAAATAGGAAAAGAAAACTTGTACCACCATTTCACGTCAATAAGAGCAATGATCAACATACCTAAAAGACCAACTGCAAAGCGAACTATTTGCTTTGAAGCCCAAGGATCAAAATTTCCACCTGCAGCAGAATAAAGAGCAACAAAACCAACTGATGCTAAAATAATAATAAGGAAAACAAGTCCCCACCCCAAATGTAGAATCTTTTGAACGAATGTTTGATCGTTTGAAAGCTTAACTGTTTGAAACATTTACGCTCCCATCATTGATTTCAGATAAATTAAAATTTTGTTTTGCAGGGTCACGAAGCTGTGCTTCCTTTAATAAATCCCGAGCCAATGGAGCGGCAACAGCCGATCCTCCACCTCCATGCTCAACAACGACAGAACAAATATACCGTGGATTTTTCAAAGGCGCATAACCTACAAATAAAGCATGATGGCGATATTTCCATTCTAAATCATCGTTGGTAATACCCAAAGCGCGTTGGCCCCTATCAATTCTTTTAACTTGTGCTGTACCGGTTTTTCCACCAAAGCGTATATTTTTATCTTCCAAACGTGACTCAAATGCTGTCCCATCTTCATTATTAACCACCCTATCCATACCAACTTTAACAATGTTTAGATTTTTTTGGCGAACATCAATTTTAGGCCAAGATTCGTGAAAAACTTTCTTATTCCCTACATATCCTACTAACCACGGCTTTACAGCCATACCACCATTAACCAATCGGGCTGTCATGACCGCAAGTTGCAAAGGTGTCGCTAAAATTTGCCCCTGCCCAATACTAGAGACAATCGTCTCTCCGGGTCGCCATTTTTGTCCGTAACGCGCCATTTTCCAATCTTTATCAGGTATTAAGCCTTCACGTTCTTCAGAGATGTCAAAATCATATTTTTGATTAAGGCCAAATTTTTGAGCCATTTCTGCAATTTTATCAATGCCCACCTCTGTTGATAATTTGTAGAAATAAGTGTCGCAAGATTTCATCAAAGCGGATGTAACATTCGTCATACCATGGCCACTTAACTTCCAACATCTAAACGTATCTGATCCGTACTCGTATCGTCCTGAGCAATTGACAAGCGTTCTAGATGTTGCAGCGCCTGATTCCAAAAAAGCAAGTGCTGTAATCATTTTAAAAGTTGAAGCCGGCGGGTATTGCCCAGATATGGCCTTGTTATTGAGTGGAAAAGCGGGGTTTGCCAATAACTCTTCCCATTGTTCCGCACTAATACCACGTGTAAATAAATTAGGATCAAAACTAGGCTGTGATGCAAGGGCATATATCGCTCCCGTTTGAGAATCCATAATAATAGCAGATGCGCTTTTATGCTGCGCAAGCCTCTCCTGACAAAATCTTTGTAATTCCGCATCTATACTTAATGATATTCGGTCTCCCTCTTTACTATTTGTTACTTGTAATTGGCGCACTTCCCTTCCACGAACGTTAACTTCGTTTTGAATTGTTCCAACTTCACCTCTAAGAAGTTTATCGTATGATTTTTCAATTGAGGTTTTACCAATTTTAAAACCTGGTAACCTTAAAACAGCATCGTTTTCTACAAGGTCTTTCTCACCTACTGAACCTACATAACCGATAACGTGTGCCGTCGCATCCCCAAAAGGATACGTACGAACCTCTCCTTCATCAATAGACACACCTGGTAAGTTAATGATGTTAACTTCTAATTTAGAAATTTCATTCCAAGACAAATTATCCGTTACTTCAAGGGGTATAAAAGAAGCTGATTTTTTTGAATCTTCTAAAACTTTTTTAATTTTCCAATCACTTAAATCAATAAATCGCGATAAACTATCTAAAGACTTACCTACATTTTCAGTTTGTTCAGGAACAATTAAAACCCGATAATTTTGATTATTGACGGCAAGGGGAACACCAAAACGATCAACAATTTCTCCACGTGAAGGCGCAGTCATTTTAAGGTTTACGCGATTTTTATCAGATAAAGTCTGATATTTACCGCCTTGCGCTAATTGCAACCATGCTAATCTCCCACCTAAGACCATTAACAATGAACCCTGTAACGCCCCAACAACAAAGGTACGGCGGGTGAATGATTTTGATTTTTGGTCTTCTTTATCTATCATTAAAATTTCAATTCACTGTAATGGACGACGTAGGAATTATCGGCAGAACACTATTTATTTTAATGAAGATATAACTCAATAAAGGAAAAATTATGATGCATATCAATAAGCTGTGAATTTGAGGCATAATTTCCACATAAGATAAAAGAAACAGTATGAAAAAGGCATATTGAGCTAAATAATAAATCAAAGTTGCAATAGAAAAACCAATCCATATAACAACATAGCTTTGCCCTAAAAAGAATAAACGTTGGTTTTTAACAATCCAATATATAAGCAAGTATAAAATAGAATTGAGCCCTGCTGGAAAACCTAAGAAAAGATCATAAATCAAACCTAATGCAAATATTAAAACTGCAGGTATTAAAGTGGGTCTATAAAGAGCCCAAAAATAAATGATAGGTAATATAAAATTAGGTCTTATGCTTCCTGAATCGATGATATATAGCTTTGCAAAACTTAATAAAAATAAAAAAATTATAACTGCATAAGCTAGCGCATAAGAAGCGATTGAGTTGAAAGCCAGTTTATCCATTATAAATAAACCTTAAGGCGTTATAGATAGAGAACCACGAATTAGGTTATCATTAGAGGGCGCGTCCACAATACGTACATAGGTAATTTTATCTGTGTTCACAAAAGGTTTAACTTTATAAAAACCGTTTTTAGATTGTACTATACGACCGATTGGGAAACCTCTAGGAAAAACACCACCATCACCAGATGTCACAACCCTCGCTCCCTCTGTTAAACTAGAACCACGCGACAAATGCTTAAGGACAGGAAGTGCCGTATTATCACCTGCCATAATAGCTTTTTGTTGGCTACCCTCAACAAGAATAGGAATTCTGGAATTTATGTCTGTGATTAATAAAATACGAGAAGAATTTATACCAACTTCAATCACCCTTCCGATCATTCCATCACCAGAAAGAACTGCTTGATCTTTACGCACGCCAGTATTTTTTCCAGCATTGATTATTAGTGTTTTAACAAACGCGCTGCCCGCATCGGATAAAATTTCTGCTGTGATATATTTGTGCGCAGGATTGGTTTTTAAATTGAGCAAGCTTTGCAAAGATTGATTTTCAGCTTGAAGCATTAAAGCCGTCTGATACCATTCTTTTAAGCGTAGATTTTCTGATTTCAATTGTGAGTTTTCGGCACGTAATGAAGCAATACCTGAAACATCCCCTAATGTATCTGCTAAATTTTTAAATGGTGTCGAAATAAGAGAAACAACAGGACTAATAGTATCTGTTATAATGACACGCAATCCAGAAATTGAATCTGGTTTCACAAAACTAAAAAGCAGAATAAGCGACGCCAACAAAATTAAAAGCATTGTGTTTGACTGTATCCCTAACCCAAAATGGGGGGAAACGCCTGCTATTGATTTTTGCTTAATACGGGATTTCATTAACTATAATGTGTTTAATTATTTTATCTTACAAAAATAAGCTAAAAAAGGAACGACTACAAGGCATGTATGCCTGTTATTCCATGTTGTTTCTTAGTAAGAACCAATCAATACGCCGCGTAACGTTTTCATTTCCTCAAGGGCATGCCCCGTCCCTAAAACAACGCACGATAAAGGATCATCTGCAATTGTAATAGGAAGGCCTGTTGCATGCCTGAGAACAAAATCTAAATTTGAGAGCAGAGCACCACCACCAGTTAAAACAATCCCCTTGTCAACAATATCAGCAGCAAGTTCTGGCGCCGTATGTTCCAAAGCAACTTTCACACCTTCAATGATCTGACCAACAGGCTCAGCGAGGCTTTCAGCAATTTGACGCTCAGTGATAATGATTTCTTTAGGAACACCATTCATCAGATCACGCCCTTTAATATGAAGTTGGCGTCCTTCCCCATCTGACGGTGCACAAGCCGACCCTATCTCTTTTTTAATACGCTCAGCAGTACTTTCACCTATCAAAAGATTATGAACACGGCGAATATAAGCAATAATTGCCTCATCCATTTTATCTCCCCCAACGCGAACAGAGCGGGCATAAACAATTCCACCAAGTGAAATAACCGCAACTTCCGTGGTTCCACCACCGATATCCACAACCATCGATCCTGATGGCTCTGTAACTGGTAACCCTGCTCCAATAGCGGCGGCCATTGGTTCTTCAATCAACTCAACTTGGGAAGCTCCAGCGCTTTCTGCTGATTCTTGAATAGCGCGCTGCTCTACTGCTGTTGATCCCGAAGGCACACAAATCATCATTTTTGGAGAAACAAAGGACCGGCGATTATGAACTTTACGGATGAAGTGCTTAATCATCGCTTCGGTCACTTCAAAGTCCGCAATAACGCCGTCTCGTAAAGGGCGGGTCGCCGTAATGTTACCTGGTGTACGACCCAACATTTGCTTAGCTTCATTTCCAACAGCAAGAACCTGTTTTTTTCCTGCAACCATAGAAATGGCGACAACAGAAGGCTCGTTCAAGACAATGCCTTTATCACGCACATATACAAGCGTGTTCGCCGTTCCTAAATCAATTGCCATGTCCGCTGACATGAAGCCAAAAAGCTTTGAAAACATAAGCTAGACCTTAAAAAGTTATTATTCGAGATTGATAAAGACTTATATCAGAGAAATTTTATAGGTGCATTAGATAGTTTTGTAGAATTATAGATATAAACAATAAAAAACCCGCTTAAGGCGGGCTTATTAATAAATTAAATGTAAAATAACTATCCCTGACGGGCTTTAAAACGTTTATTTACTTTATTAATGACGTAAACACGGCCACGGCGGCGTATAACGCGACAGTTACGATCACGTTTCTTCAATGTTTTCAATGAGTTAACAACTTTCATGGCCTGTATCCTACAAAATATATTATTAAATATTTAAATTATGGTCGGACAATACAGTTTTAGTCTTTTGAAAGTCAAGGCTTAAGCGGTAAATTTCTATTTTTTCTGCACAAATACGCATAAATACTACTTTCTCTATAGAAAACTGCCTCCCTGATAGATAAATATCACAACAATATACGCTATATGTGTAAAATTATGCAGTTCTTGATCTGCACCAAATGCCCACCAAAATAGAGTATCTTTGGTATTCCAGCCTTTTTTAAGTGTAATAATACCTTTTAATCGATCAACTACACTGTGAATAACAAAATCAACAATTGCCAACCACCATAGGGCGGGGGCAAATATAAAAACTAAAACTAACGTTCCCGATGCATGAATAGCTGCATGAGAAAATAACGCCTTATATCCTTCTGACCCAGGCTTACCTTTTGTCAGAGCCATCCAGTCTGATTGCAACATAAAGTCACAAGCAAAGTGTTTTACACGAAATAATATATATAAAAGAAGAATACTAAGCGGAGTCATAAACAGAAGCCCAAGAAAAATTTATAAGATAATTATGCCTTTATTAATAAAAATTTCCAAGAGGCAACTTTAAATATAAATTATAACAAGTCGCGAATAGTCTTTTTTAATGTAAATTATCTGTTTCAGAGATAGAATCATTATTTAAAAAGAGGTTTTAGTGACAAAAGATAATCATCAAAAAAACTATACAGCTGGTGAAACGATCATCCAACAAGGAGAAGAAGGTCATTTTGCCTTTATTATAGAATCTGGATCAGTTGAAATCCTTATTGAAAAGAATAATGGCCTAATCCAGTCTGTTGGAACACGTGGTGCTGGAAATGTTATTGGTGAAATGGCGCTTGTAGATAATAAACCACGAACTGCGACCATTAAAGCTATTGAAGACTGTAAACTATTACAAATCTCTCGTAGTGATTTTGAGGAGCGTTTAGATACAACTGATCCCGTTGTAAAAATGATCATGCAAGTTATTATGGCACGCTATAGAGATATGATTGCCAGGTCGCATATTTTAAAAAGCCCCAATCATCAACCTGCACCAGAGAATCTAGAAAAAGATTTAGTACACAAAACAAATGCTGTTGATGAACTAAAATTAATAGATGAAATAAAAACTTCCATAGAAAATAAAAATTTTATTCTTCATTACCAACCAATACTAGATTTAAAAAAGAATATTGTTGTTGGATTTGAATCGCTCGTACGTTGGCAACACCCAGAAAAAGGGTTGATTTATCCAGATCAATTTATTGAAATTGCTGAAAATAGCGGCCTGATAACAGATCTAACAAGGTGGATTACAAAAGAAAGTTGTCGATTTTTGCAACGTATTTGCGATACTTTTCCTAATAGTGAACCTTTTTTTATAAGCGTAAATTTTACTGCTAAAGACTTTTTAACACCAAATTTTAAAAACTTTGTGATGAACGAGGTCATCATCCATGACTTAATACCAGAACAATTTCATATTGAAATGACTGAGCGTCTATTGATGGATGAACCTCATCATGCTCAGGAAGTATTGAAAGAGTGTCAAAATAGCGGTTTAAAAATATCGATCGACGACTTTGGTACAGGGTATAGTTCTTTAAGTTATTTGTATCACTATCCTATTGATATTTTAAAAATAGACCGCAGCTTTATCCAAAATTTAGAACAAGATAAATCTTCTTATAACCTTGTTTCTTCTATTATTAGCTTAGGGCATAATATGAACATGTCCATTATTGCAGAAGGCATTGAAAAACAAGAACAATCTGACCTGCTTCAAGAATTAAACTGCGATAAAATACAAGGCTATCTGCATTCAAAACCTATTCCAGAAGAAGAGATTGAAAATTATCTCCGTAACGCTTTAGAATCTAATAAATAATATAAAATTTTTCCTAATATTTAGAACCTTTTAAGACTTCACTTATATAATAGGGGAGTTAATCGACAACAGTGTCTGTATGGTTAGAATAATAAATACAATAAAAACAGTATCTTAGGGGAAAAATTATGGCACGCATTTCGCAAAATGACTTTGAAAGTCAAACAGGTGGCAAACAACATGAAATATTAGAATTTGATGCTCTCTCTACAGACGTCGTAAGTGCTCCAGATAGCAAATTTGTTTCAGACTCGGAGATTACAAGAGAGGGGCAAGATTTGGTCTTAGAAATCTCTGGCGGGGATAAATTAGTCATCGAAAATTATTTTTCTGCAGAAACATCGCCCCTAATTGAAGGACCAGATGGATCAATTCTAACAGCAAACTTAGTCAATTCTTTTTTGAGCTCAGACCCACAATATGCAAATGCAGAAACAATGAGTGATTTAAGCCCAATTGGAGCAGTCGAAGAATTAATAGGCAATGCAAACATTATAAGATCAGACGGAACTTCTGAACCACTTACTCTTGGGAGTCCAGTTTACCAAGGCGACACAATCGAGACAGATGCTGATGGAGCCGTAAATATAGTATTCATCGATGAAACTAGTTTAGCAGTAAGCGAAAATGCGCGTGTTTCTCTAGATGAATATCAATTTGACCCAAGCACAGAAAGTGGAACAACAAATCTTTCCGTACTAAGAGGCGTTTTTGTCTTTACAAGCGGGCTCATTGGTCGTGACGATCCTGATGATGTGAAAATCGATACGCCTGTGGGCTCTATAGGCATTAGAGGAACAATCATAGCAGGTAAAATTTATCCTGGCGGTGAAAGTGAAATTACAGTTCTTGAAGGTGCCATTGTTGTTAAAAATGGACTAATGGAAACAACACTTTCTCAACAATATGAATCAGTAAGCCTTGGTGGCTTTAGAAGCAGAATGAAAGATAATGTTGTTAAAGAAGCCGAGGAAGTAAAAGACACTTATGGCTCAGTTGGCGATGTTTTACCGCGTTTATTTAGTTCTATCAACGATAATATCCGTCAGAGAAAAGAAAACAAACAAGAAAGAAGAGAAGAAAGACAAGAAGAAAAAGAGCTTCTTGATGGTGAAAAAGAAGTAAAAAAAGAAAGTAAAGAAGCAGAGGAAACATCAGAAAAAGATACGAGTAAACTAAATTTGATTGATCCTACAATCGATTTAAAACCTGATTTAGTAAGTAACGAGATAACAGATAACAAAAATCACTTCTTAGATAAAATCAGAAAAATAAGAAGCTTTATTCGTGGCTTCTTGAACGAATTATTTAAAAGATTTGATCTTGTAGACCCTGAGGTTTTTGAAAAAGACCTTGAAGTTAATACAGGACCCGTAAGATTATTTGAAAATACAAAAGATGGTCAATTTATTGCCAAATTATCTGCTGTCGGTGGGAAAGATGGTCCAACCGATTTTAATTTTGAAAACGGTACAAAAATATCTTCTGATACATATTTCGAGATTGTTAAAACAGACGGTAGAAATGCAGAAATACAACTAACGACAGCAGGTCGAGGAGCCCTTACCGGAACGGCAATAAATACAATATTAGGCTCAGGTTTTCGTGTGAATGTAACAGATAGTGATGGCAATTTAAGGTTTTTAGATTTTGTTGCTCCAACTGTATTAGACTTTGCCGTTAATCTTAATACATCTGGCGGAAAATTTTATGATGTCATTGGTAATGTTCAAGACAGGCCTGAAAAAATTGGAGACATCAATGGTGATGGCATTGAAGATGTTTTAGGATTTTTTGGACCCTCTGATTCAATTTTAATTAGAGATGGATCAAACCTTCCAGGAGCACCACTAGCAGATTTTACAGCTAATTTTGGGTCGAATATAAATTCAGCCGATGGTATTGGTGATATCAACAACGATGGTTACGCAGACTTTGTCTTTGCTGCCCCCGGTAATTTTACAGGCGGTGGACAAGCCTTTATCGTAGAGGGAGGTAGTGGTTCACTTACGCCAGTGAGCTTAGGAGCCGGATCAGGAAATGATCAATTAGGTTATGCAGTGGCTGGTATAGGTGATTTTGATGGTGACGGTAAATCAGATTATGCTTTCAGTACTCCAGGGAGTGACAACGGTGGAACAGATCGAGGCGAAGTAAGAATTAGGTTGGGTGCAGGACCATTTTTAACAATAGCTGGCCATGAAAATATGTTGGAGCTAGGCGGATTTATAGATGGCTTAGGCGATGTTGATGGAGATGGACTAAGTGATGTTATAATCGGTGCAAATGCAGTCAATCAATCTAATGGTCATTATGAAGCTTACATTTTAAGAGGCGTTGATGGCGCTATACCTACAAATACTTCTACACTAACCACAATTTCAACGCCGCATGAAATTGTCGCAGGCGGTGCCGTTGGCGACATCAATGGTGACGGCTATGATGATATAGCCGTTTCATTGGAAATGGGGAGCGATGTCAACACGTACATTATTTTTGGAAGTAACGCCCTATCAGGAACCTTAGATATGGATTTCCTTGAGAATCCTGATAATGCCCTTAAGCTTCGCCATGTTGGCGCTGCTGGAAATGGGGAATATGAAATTACTGCTCTTGACGATGTCACAGGTGATGGTTTTGACGATATTCAATTAGGTATCAGTGGCGGAGAGCAATTCATCGTAAATGGCAAAAATTCTGGTGGCGTTGTAACAGATGGTTCTGCCAATGACGGAGCAGGAAATGTTGGCGTTATAGGTGCCACTGCAAATGACCAATCTCTTGCAGGAGATGTGCATTTCATGGACAACAATAATACTGGCCTGTCTATGAAGGGTGGGGCAGGAAGAAACGATTTTTCACTGAACAATAATAGTTTTAAAAACATTGATGGTGGTGCAGGAAACTTTGATACAATTCGATACGGTGGTGGAACCCTGCTAAATTTTGAAAATGTTAATTTTGAGCAGATAAGCCAGATTGAACAAATTCATTTCAGTCAAAACAGTTCGATAATTCAGCTAACTGCTGAAAATATCTTTAACATGCTAAAAACTAGCGACAATGGGTCTTTAACAATTGAGTTAGGTTCAACAAATGGAACAGCTGCAACAAATGGTAGTTTGATTATCAATTCAGCAGCTAATCAAAGTGACGATGCCGCTGGAATATTGGCAGCGCTACAAGAAAATGGAAATGGTGCTAGCGCCACATATAACGGCGTAAATGGCGCCGGTAACCACCATTTTGAGATTGGCGGTTACAATTTATATGTGCAAGATGACCCAGGCCTTTCAATTGCCGTGAATTAATTTACTTAGATTCAGCAATATAAATACCCTGCCACCCCTCTTCGGGTGGCTTGCGTTTATATGAAACAATACGTTTTTTATAAATATCGTAATATTGATTTAATTTACTATCCGCTAAACCTTTAGCCGCCTTACAATACTGCGCCGCTTCTTTCATGTCAGCTATTCTATAAATTTTGAGCATGTCATTATGGGTATCACGCCATTTTTGAAATTGTTCGTCTTTAGCTAAATTTTCATCACCAAGAATAGTGTAAATTTTTACGGGCTTCTCGCGCCCTTTAACTTGAATAAGATCCAATTCTAATGTTGCCCAATCTTGTAAAAATTGATGTGTATCTTCTCCTATTAACACCTCAACACCATAATATTTAGTTTGCCCCTCTAAGCGCGATGCAAGGTTAACTGCGTCACCAAGCGCAGAGTAAGCAAAGCGTTGTTTCGATCCCATATTTCCAACAGCACATGGGCCAGTATTGATACCAATACCCGCACTTAAAATAAGAGGTGGCTTATTTTCTTTTTTCGTTTTTTCAGCCAAATATTCATTAATGGGCACCAATGCCTTATTCATATTGAGAGCTGTTATACAAGCTTGCTTGGCATGATCAGGATCATCGAGAGGCGCATTCCAAAATGCCATCATGGCATCGCCCATATACTTATCAATTGTTCCACGACTTTTCATGACAAGGTCAGACATAGGCGTTAAAAAGTCATTCATAAGCTGAATAAGTTCTTGAGGAGACAGCTGCTCAGATATGCTTGTAAACCCTCTAATATCCGTAAACATGACAGTAAGATCACGTGTTTCCCCACCAAGTTGAAGCTTCTCTGGATTTTTGGTTAGTTCTTCCATAAACACTGGAGATATGTAATGCCCAAACGCCGTTTTAACCTGTCGACGATCACTTTCTGAACGGAAGTAATTGAGAAGTGCCGCACTGACAAAAAGTAAGAAAAGCGCAACACTTGGATACACAGGATCAAGCAAGAGCCCTACATGGACATAACCATACCAAGAACCAGAAAACATAAATAAGATAAATATAATTGTAAAAGCACCAAGCCAAATCAGGCTCATAAAGGCAGCGAGTAAAATAATTGCTATTCCGAAAACTGCCAATAATGTTGCCTCTGCGCCTACAATTAAATTAGGCCTTTTGAGAAAACGCCCCTGTAATATTTGCTCAACAACATTCACATGCACTTCAACACCAGGAACAAATTGATCAAGGGGCGTGGAACGAATATCTCTTAAGCCCTCTGCACTTGTTCCAATAAAAACTATTTTATTATTCACAGCCTCGCGAACATCACCTTCCTTTTGTGTATTAAGAACAAAATGTGCAGGTAAATATTCATCCTGCTGAATAGGACGATAATGCACCCAGAACTTAGACCCTTGATCTAAAGGAATATTATAATTTTCTAACCGAACTTCATAATCTAAATCAAAAGCATTCTTATCTTTGTTTTCACGAATAACCATCCTTGAATTTGGGTCAATGGAAACACGTAAAGCCTCTAAAGAAAGCAAGGGATAAAGTGTAGAAATCTTATTTTCAAAACGTGGGGGTACGTATCGTGCAAATAGTGGCACACGGCGAATAATACCATCAGTTTCTGGCTCCACCATAAAGTGACCATTTCCAGCCGCTTGATCTGTAAAGATTGATAGATTTGTCGCAACACCTGGTCGACTATAGCTACCTTCAATTAATCTTTCTTTATTTTTCAAAAGGTATGTCGGTGCAACGGGTTGTTTGGGCACGCGCCTTGTTTCATCGGCCTTTGCACTCGTAAATCCTGTAACAATATTACCTGCCGCTTCAATTGCCTCCGCAAATATCTGGTCATTATCTGGAAGTGTTTTTAAAATTGAAATGGCATCTGAATATTTATCATTATTTGGAATTGTATTTGCAATCTTAATCGGCGAAGTTCTATCTTCTTCTGCAAACACAATATCAAATGCAATAACTTTGGCACCAAAACTCTCAAGCTTTAAAATAAGTTCTGCAACAATATCACGAGGCCAAGGCCACTGACCAACAAGTCTTAAGGAGTTTTCATCTAAATCAATGATAACAATTTCATCTAATGCCTCACGATGATAAATTTTATTATAACTATCAAAAACAAAATATTGCAGTCTTTTACGTAGATCGTTGTTTGAACCACTAAATAGGACAAGCCCAAACAAGAAAAGAATAAGCGAAGAAATATGAAGCCATTTATTCGTAAATATTTTAATCATGGCTTAAACTTATCTTTCTGTAAGTGCTTTATCTTTCGCGCGTAAAACAGGTTTTACAAGATAACTAAAAATTGTACGCTTACCCGTGATAATTTCAATTTCTGCGACCATTCCCGGTGTAATTGGTAAAGGAGCTTCTTGCGTTCCCAAAAAATTTTGCTGAGCAATCAACTCAATTTCAAAATATATATTGCCCTCCCTGTCGGTAACACTATTAGCACCCAACCTTACCAACTCACCCTTTAGAGACCCATACCTTTGCGAGTCATAAGCTGAAATTTTAATGCTCGCCGGCTGTCCAGGTCTTAAAAATGCAATCTCCTGAGGCGTAACACGGGCAATAATCTTTAAATCATCATCTAATGGTACAACTTCAAAAAGCTGCATTGCTGGCTCTATAACACCTCCAATTGTCTTCAATGCTATATTATTAACAATACCATCAACAGGCGATTTTATTTCTGTGCGCGCAACCCGATCTTCAATAGCTGTTATATTTTCGCCTATTTGTGATATCTGACTTTCAATATCGTTCAACTCCCCTAAAACCTGAGATTTAAATTTATCTTCACGGTCTTCTCTTTCTTTTTTTGCACGGCTAAGCGTAGATTCTAAACCGCTTCTCTCTTCAACAGCCTCACGTATTTGACCAGAGATATTTGATAGTTCGCGGTTAAGCCTAATTTCTTCCAGTTTAGGAACTGCTTTTTTTGCTACCATTTCTTTCGTAATACTTAATTCTTGATTTAAAAGACGGCGGCTTTCCGACAAACGATTAATTTTTGCACGCACCTCTGAAATATCAGCTGCAGCTGTACTTATTTTATTATCTAATATCGATTTTGCATTTTCTAATTCCGCCTGGCGCGAATTAAAAAGTTCTTTCTCATTACGGGCAATATCAGGAAATTTTTCTTCAATTTCCTGCGGAACTATAAATTCTGTATTATTCGCTTCTGCTTGAAGTCTTGCACGCTTCGCTTTTAAGGCTAAGATACGGGCTTCAGCGCCCCTCCCCTCAGATGCAAATGCAATATCACTAACCTTTAGAAGAACTTCACCTTTTTGGACTTTTTGCCCCTCAGAAACCAAAATATCTTCAATAATTCCACCTTCCAAGCTTTGAATAATTTGAATTTCCTGCGTGGGAACAACTTGTCCTGCCCCTCTTGTGATTTCTTCAATTTCTGAATTGTTAGACCAAATTAAAAAAGCGACAACCAACATGGCAATCGTAATTAACAAATAATGAGATTTTTCAGACGGCTTCATTCGTGTTGCCGCCTCTAATTCTTCCATAAAATCTTTTTCATCAACCATTACGACTCTCTTACCTGTAATTGACCCGATGCTATTTTTTCTAAAACTTCGTCACGCGCACCATCAAGAATAATGCGCCCTTGATCCATTAAAATTAAACGATCAACTAAAGATAACAAATGCTGACGGTGTGTAATTAAAACTAAAGTCTTGCCGTCTGTTTGTTCTTCAATATGGTTCGTAAAGGCAATTTCAGCCTGTGTATCCATTGCATTCGTAGGTTCATCACAAATATAGATGTTAGGCTCTAACAACATTGCTCTAGCCAAAGCAATACATTGACGTTGGCCACCACTTAAGCCTTCTCCGCGCTCACCTACCGGTGCATCGTATCCTAAAGGATGTTGAGCAACAAATTCATGTGCTCCTGCTGCTTTTGACGCTTTAAGAATAAGTTCTTCACTCACATGGGGCACACTCGCCGTAATATTATCACGTATAGTTCCATTAAACAGAACAACGTCTTGTGCGATGTAAGCAATATTTCTTCTTATATCCGCAGGATCAATTTGGTTATAATCTGTGTCATCTAAAAGAATACTACCTTCATCGGCATCATAAAGCCCCATCATTAAACGTGCCAAAGTACTTTTTCCTGAACCAATACGACCTATGACTCCAACACGTTCGCCTTGCTTTATAATAAAGCTCGCACCATCTAATACTTTTCTTTGTGTATGCGGATAAGCAAATGAAACTTTTCTAAAAGTAATTTTTCCTTTGATATCTGGACGATGTAAAAATTGTTTTGTAGAGGGACGCTCAACAGGCTTATCCATGATATTATTAAGCGTTGTGAGTGCCGTTCTTGCACTATGATAACGGCTCATAAGATTGGCTGCCTGCCCTATTGGCGCAATTGCCCTACCTCCTAAAAGAACACAAGCAATTAAAGCACCAACGCTCATATCACCACTTTGAACAAGATACATACCCATCAAAACAACAAAGATAGATGCGCTTTGCTGAACCCAGCTTGAAAAATTCACACCCAAGCCTGAAACGAAACGAGAGCCTTGTGAATACTTAGAATTTTCTGAAATATAACGCCCATAGCGTTCCCGCATACGACCATCTGCACCTACAGCTTTAATTGTTTCAAGACCATGAATTGATTCAATAAGCAGCCCATGTTTAGCTTCAGCAGATTTTGTTGATTTTCTAACCAACGCTTTAAGGGGGATTTGTATAATTGCGCCAACAATAAAAACAAGTATGACAAGAGCGGCCAAAACAAAGGCAACAGGTCCCCCTAATAAATAAATCACAAATAAATACAAAAACGTAAAAGGTAGATCGATAACCGCGACAAGCGTTGCCGATGTTATAAAATCTCGAACCGAGTCAAAGTCACGTAACATATTGGCAAAAGAGCCACTAGATGTCGGACGATGTGCCAATTTCATATTTAGAAGCTGATCATATATTTTTCGCCCTGCGATCACATCAATTCGACGTCCAGACAAATCAATGAAATAGCCGCGCAAATTACGCATGATAAAATCAAATAAAAATATAGTGAGTGCCCCAAGCCCAAGAACCCAACCTGTCTCAATTGCATTATTAGGAATAACGCGATTATAGATATTCATAATAAAAATAGGACTGGTAAGGCCAAATAAATTAATCAAAACTGCTGCAGTAGCTGCGCGCATATATATTGATTTACAATCAAGCATAGGGCCCCAAAACCAGTGCCTATTTTTATCTTCTAGATGTGGCGCATGCGGATCTATAAATTCAGCTTTAGGATGAACATATATCGTAAACCCTGTGTAAGATTTCTTTAGATCTGTTAAAGCGATTGACCTTTCAGATTTTGTTTCTGGTGACCAAATAGTCGCAGTGTGTTCATCATCATGTTTTTTAAGAAGAATACAGGCTTGATTATTTTCTAAAATTAAAACAACAGGCAGAACTGAGCTAGTTATTTTTTTAATTTTATCTTTTTTGACAATTTTTGCTTTTATATCTATGCGCTCTGCAGCTTCACAAAAAAGGCTTGGCTGCATATTCGTCTCACCGTAAGCCAATCCAGAAATAAGAGCTTGAGCAGATTTCGCTCTACCGTAACGAGCTGTCAAATAGACTAAACATTCAAGAAGCGGATCATTAGAAATATGTTCGTTCACCAAAAATCCTTTTTATTTTTTAATCGCCAGAAATTCGATTGTTTATTTTGAAGAGTTAGTAAAAATTCTTTCTGAAACTTCTTCTGGTATTTTTTGAATTACAATTTTTTCTTCTAGGTCAGCCTCATCTTGCTTTATATCCTCACTAGTAACATTGAGTTCTTCTGAGGCTGTTTCTTCTAAAGATTGAATAGTCGTAGAGTTAATATTTGAAAGAAGCTCCCCTGTGCTCGCCAACACATTATATTGAGAGAGCAAATATCTATACTCCGCTGTAATAGATTCTAATTGCGCATTAAATAATTGATTTTCCGCCTGCATCAATTGCAATAATCTTACACGCGCCCCTTCAAATTGTGTTTTATATGCTTCAAAAAGCTCACTTGTGACACTTTCACGCTTTTTCACAAGATCAACCTGATTTTTAGATGTTTGATATTCTGCATAAGCACGGCGAATATCACCCTCAATATTCCTTACTGTTTCACGATTTTGTGCAAGAATTTCAGAATACTGCTCTCGCGATCTTGTAGTTCGCGCTTTTTGGGCACCACCCAACTCAAAACCCCAACTCATCCGCAATAAAGCACGCGCATCTTTAACTTCACCGCCAATATCTTCTTCTTGATCTCTCTGCAGATAGGACATCTCTCCATCAAAATCTGGTAAATAACCTGCTTTTTCTGCTTTAACATCAAAGGCCGCTGCACGTAAACTTCTCTCACCCGCTTCTATTAAAGGGTGATTACTCTTTGCTTGATTAATCGCTTGGTCAATATCATCAGGAATTCTTACTGATTGCATTGATGGTTTTATTAACTCTCCTTTAGGAACATTTCCAACGACTTGCTGATAATTGGCAATGGCCGCTTTTAACTGGCCTTTATAGTCACTTAAGGCGCTCTGCAATAATAATGAGATATTTTCAGCCTGTGAGACCTCCGATTGATCCGCAACACCTTCATCAACCATTAATTGAATACGGCTAAGATAACTCTCAATCACCTGAATGTATGATGTCGTTTTATCGAGAGTTGCTTGCGCCTGAAGAACAGATAAATGTGCTTGTATTGCTTGTAATGCCAGATTTTCACGCACATCAGTTATATCAAAATCTGCTGATTTACTTCTTTCTTCTGCCGCATCAATACGATTAAACGTTTCATTCCCATCAAAAATAGGTTGAGTGAGAGAGGCATTTCCCTCTCCAAACCAAGAGTAAGCTGAACCGCGTGTAACAGATAACCCTCTGGTCGTACTCGTATCTGCAAAAACACGTCCAGCACTTACACTTGTTGAGAGCTCAGGAAATAATCCAGAGCGTGCTTCTTTTCTATCTTCCTCTAAAATATTCTTATTTGCTTGCGCTGCCTCAATAGAAGGGTGAGCAACTAAAGCCTGTTGAACAGTCTCTTGTAGCGTTTCTGCCATAGAATGACGGAAAGGGAAAATAGCCACTGAGGCCAGCAAAGATAAGACAACAAATTTTTTGTTCATAACGCGCCGAAGGGATGAATATCCATAAAACTAAAGTCAGAATGACTTATATAACGAATCTACTGCTTCGTAGGGGTTTTAGCAAGTCTTGCAGATAAATTTATGTCTATTATTTAAAATGAATTTTTCTAGGGAAATTTATCAAACTCCCTTCACATTAGCGTTGAAATATTGCAATCTGCGTCTATTCAATAAAGCAGGTAAGGAAAAAAGATGGCGCTCAACATTGCCATAACTAAAGAAACATCAAAAAATGAAACACGTGTCGCGGCTACACCCGATACCGTTAAAAAACTTTGCGGCATGGGCTGTGATGTTTTTATAGAAAGTAATGCAGGAGAAAAGGCAAACTTCTTAGATGAAGATTATAAATCTGCGGGTGCAAAAATTTTAAAAACAGCGGAAGAAACTGCAAAAAAAGCAGATATTCTTCTAAAGGTACGCGCTGACAATAAAGACATTTTAGAAAACTTAAAAAAAGACGCCTTTGTAATGGGGCTTGTTAATCCTTTTTCAAATAAAGAAATTTTAAAATCTTTTGCTTCTAAAAATATTAATTTATTTTCGATGGAAATGGTGCCGCGTATTTCACGCGCGCAATCAATGGATGTTCTTTCATCGCAATCTAATTTAGCTGGTTACAAAGCTGTTTTAGACGCTACACAATATTTTGACCGCGCCATGCCCATGATGATGACAGCTGCCGGTACAGTCGCCCCTGCAAAGGTATTTATTATGGGCGCTGGCGTTGCTGGTTTACAAGCTATCGCAACCGCCAAACGCCTTGGCGCTGTCGTTTCAGCAACAGATGTGAGGCCTGCGGCAAAAGAACAAGTCCAATCGTTAGGAGCAAACTTTATTGCTGTTGAAGACGATGAATTTAAAGAAGCAGAATCGTCTGGCGGGTACGCCAAAGAAATGTCTAAAGACTATCAAAAGAAACAAGCTGACTTAATCGCAGAAACCATCGCAAAGCAAGATATCGTGATTACAACGGCTCTTATCCCTGGACGCCCTGCTCCCAAATTAATTACTGATAAAATGATTAAATCAATGAAGCCAGGATCAATAATTGTTGATATGGCCGTCGAAGCAGGTGGAAATGTTGCAGGATCAGAATTAGGAAAAGTGGTGAAGAAACATAATGCCACGATCATTGGGCATGAAAATTTAGCGGGCCGTTTACCAACTGACGCGTCATCGCTCTACGCAAAAAACTTACTCAACTTCCTAGCGCTTATAATAAAAGACGGCGAACTTAAAATTGATTGGGATGATGAAATTCTAAAAGGCGTTACGCTTACTAAAGATGGCGCTATCATTCACCCATCATTTGCAGATAAAAAGGACTCTTAAATCATGGAAAATGAAAAACAATCATTAACAGAAAGTGCCGCTGATTTAGCCAATCAAGCAAAAGAGCTCTCTGATCAGGCTGCAACCATTGCATTAAAGGCAAGTGAAGTTGTTGAGACTTCGGCACATGATAGCTCGTTCTTTTTATCCGGTTTAACAGTCTTTATTTTAGCCTGTTTTGTTGGTTATTATGTGGTCTGGCGCGTAACCCCGGCCCTTCACTCCCCCCTTATGGGCGTTACGAATGCGATTTCCAGTGTAATTATCGTTGGCGCTCTTATTGCTGCAGGGCCCGCTGACTTTAATTTTTCAAAATTAATGGGGTTTTTCGCCGTCATCTTAGCTTCAATTAATATCTTTGGTGGTTTTATCGTCACGCAACGCATGCTTGCCATGTTTAAAAAGAAAAAGGCCTAAATCATGGATGATCCGCAAACAGCTGTAAGTTTATTTGATCAATTTTTGATTGCAACAAGCTCAGGAGCTGCTGCATTTACACTTGCTTCAATAACTTTTATAGCTAGAAATTACATTCATGACATTAAAGCAGAAAAAATATGTAAAAAATTTCGTTCAGACTTAAGGGAATACTTAAAACAAAGACCACCAATAGAAGAATCAAAACTATTGCCCGCTCACCCTTCTTCACGCCTAGGATATTAAAATGGACGCTCTATCTACACTCGCTTATCTTATTTCTTCGATCTGCTTCATCATGGCTTTGCGCGGATTATCTGGGCCTGAAACAGCACGCCAAGGGGTGACTTTTGGTATTGCAGGTATGGCAATCGCTATCGTTACAACACTAATCGTTGCTGCACATTCGTGGTTTCTTATTATCGCAGGAATCGCCATTGGCGGTTCTATCGGTACAGTCATTGCCAAGAAAATTGAAATGACGGCACTCCCTCAACTTGTCGCAGCTTTTCACTCCCTCGTTGGTTTGGCTGCTGTTCTTGTCGGTGTTGCTGCTTTCTTTAATCCAGAAGCATATAATATTGGTATAGCTGGAGACATTCATACAGCAAGCCTTATCGAGATGTCTTTAGGGATTGCCATTGGTGCCATCACATTTACTGGATCCATCATTGCATGGGGAAAATTACAAGGCGTCATTACAGGAAAACCCGTCACTTTCTATAAGCAACATTTTTTAAATGCTGCCCTTGGTGCTCTTATGGCGATTTTAATCGTTATGCTTTGCGTAACGGAAAGCATTACTGTTTTTTGGGCACTAATACTCTTATCGGCTTTACTTGGCGTGCTTATGATCATTCCTATTGGCGGCGCAGATATGCCGGTCATCGTATCAATGCTTAATTCTTACTCTGGCTGGGCGGCCGCAGGAATTGGCTTCACGCTGCAAAATAACCTTCTCATTATCACAGGAGCACTCGTCGGTGCTTCAGGCGCTATTCTTTCTTACATCATGTGTAAGGCAATGAACCGTTCTTTTATCAGCGTCATTCTAGGTGGTTTTGGCACAGAACAAACTTCAAGCGCACAAGATATGGGTGATCGTCATGCAAAGATTGGTTCAGCAGAGGATGCAGCATTCATCATGCAAAACGCTTCAAAAGTGATTATCGTGCCAGGCTATGGTATGGCTGTCGCACAGGCTCAGCATGTTGTGCGCGAACTTGCAGACAAGTTAAAAGAAGAAGGTGTTGAAGTCACCTATGCCATTCACCCTGTTGCTGGGCGTATGCCTGGACACATGAATGTTCTGCTTGCAGAAGCCAACGTGCCATATGACGAAGTCTTTGAACTTGAAGATATTAATCGTGACTTTGCGCAAGCTGATGTCGCCTATGTCATTGGGGCCAACGATATTACAAACCCTGCCGCAAAGAATGATAGTACCTCACCTATCTATGGGATGCCGGTTTTAGATGTTGAAAAAACAAAAACTGTTTTATTCGTTAAACGCTCAATGGGATCTGGTTACGCTGGTATTGATAATCCACTTTTCTATCAAGATAATACCTATATGTTATTGGATGATGCTAAGAAGATGACAGAAAATATAGTCAAAGCAATGGAATAGTATTTCATGGGATATCCATACCCTACTCCTGAGCTCGAAGAACGTTTTCTACCAAATTCTATTTGGAAAACGGGTGGTTTTTTAAATCCTGAAACAAATCACTCAATTCACTACAGCTACTCGCTCATTCAAGCACCTATCGGTACAGTCATTTGCCTTCCAGGCTTAAGTGAATTTAGTGAAAAATACATTGAGACAACTAAGTTTTTAAACGATAACGGCTATAACGTTTTTATCATGGATTGGGCCTACCAAGGGCGCTCTACACGCTTCACTGATAACAGCCATAAGCGATATTCTAATGGATATGAGACTGACATTTCTGATCTTCATTTCTTTATCCAAAATGAAATAAAAACAAATACAAAACTTTATTTTCTAGGGCATTCCATGGGGGGACACATCGCGCTTCGTTATTTGATTGAAAAAGACCACAATATAAGTGCCGCCAGTTTATCTGCACCTATGCTTGGCATAAAATCTTTAAGATATTTCCCTTGTTGGCTTGCTTGCCTCTTTAATTATAACAAGACAGCCTACGTTCCTGGCGGCCAAGATTGGCATGAAGAAGCACGAGAGAAAAAAGGAAAAGATATTTTTAGCTCTGATCCAATCCGCAGTAAAATACACCAAGATTGGAGCAGAAAAGACTCCGCATTACAGGTTGGAAACGCAACTTTAAAATGGCTTTGTGAGAGTTTAAGATCAATAAGGCTACTAAAACGCAAATCTAATTTAAGAAAAATAGAAATTCCTATTTTTTTTGCTTACGCCCAAAAAGAGAGCTTAATCGACAACAAATATGTTGTTAGAGCCGCTAGAATTGTGAAAAATGCAAAATTATTAAAGCTGAAAAATTCAAAGCATGAAATCTTAATGGAAACAGATGACATTCGTGATCAATTTTTGAACAAAACATTGGAGTTTTTTAAGCAATCAAATTAAGCCAATCATCTTCGCTTAAAATCTCAACCTCCAACTCCTTGGCTTTTTTTAATTTTGATCCTGCATCTTCTCCAGCAACTAAATAATCCGTTTTCTTTGAAACAGATCCAGCGACTTTTACTCCAAGGTTTTCTGCCTTCGCTTTAGCTTCTGCCCGTGTAAATTTTGTTAATGTTCCCGTAAAAACAACAGTTTTGCCAGATACGGCTTCGTTTAAATCACTTGGTGCTTTATAAGGCTTAATCTCTACATGCTCTTCCAACGCCCTTAATATGTCTTGATTATGGGGTTCACTGAAAAATCCTATCAAATCATCTGCTGTTGACGGCCCAATGTCCTCAATATTAATCAAATCCTCATAAGCTTGGTTTTCGTGATTTTGTGCTTCTATCATTTTAGATGTCAGCATATCTAAATTTTGATAAAAAGCAGCCAGACGCTTGGCTGTTGCTTCGCCTATTTGTCGAATACCAAGGGCATAAATAAATCTATTAAAATCTATCTCACGGCTATCACGAACAGATTGAAATAAATTTTGAGCTGAAGTCTCTCCCCAACCTTCCCTATTCCTAATTTTAGTGAGGGATAATTGATCCCGCTTTTCCAATGTAAATATATCTGCAGGATTTTTTATTAATCCTTCTTCCCAAAATTGTTGAATAATTTTAGCGCCCAACCCATCAATATCAAAAGCCAATCGGCTTACAAAATGTTTTAAACGCTCAACGGCTTGGGCATCACAAATCAAACCTCCAGTACAACGCCATGCGACCTCGCCCTCTTCACGAATAGCCTGTGAATTGCAAACAGGGCACGTATGCGGAAATTTATAGGGCTGTGTATTTCCAGGTCTTTTATCCAAAAGGACATTTACCACTTGTGGAATCACATCACCAGCACGTTGTATCGTCACATGATCTCCTATACGCGCATCTTTACGCCGTATTTCATCTTCGTTGTGAAGAGTTGCATTTGATACAACAACGCCTCCAACTGTAATAGGCTCCAGTCGAGCAACAGGGGTCAACACACCTGTTCTTCCCACTTGAATATCAATATCTTTTAAAACTGTAACTGCTTTTTCTGCTGGGAATTTATGTGCCGTCGCCCACCTTGGCGCGCGGGAGACGAAACCTAATCGCTCTTGGTAATTCAAATTATTGACTTTATATACGACACCATCAATTTCATAATTTAGGCCAGCACGTTGCTCATTAATTAGGTTATAATATTCTAAAATTTCTTCTAAACTAGAACACAAAGCCGCAGGTTTTGCCTCTGAAAATCCCCACGAAGCAATTGACTCTCTCATTTTCCACTGTGTTTTAAAATTGTTATCACTAATCTCACCCAAAGCATAGCCAAAGAAGTAAAGTGGGCGGCTCGCTGTTATTTTAGTATCCAATTGCCTTAAACTTCCAGCCGCCGCATTACGTGGATTGGCAAATTTTTGTTTTTTTTGTTCTTCTTGCTTTTCATTTAATTTCAAAAAATCATCACGACGCATATAAACCTCGCCCCGTATTTCAAGAATATCTGGATAATTACCTTTTAGCTGATGTGGAATATCTGAGATTGTTTTGACATTTTCTGTTATATCCTCGCCTTCATAACCATCACCTCGTGTCGCTGCATATATAAGTTCACCTTTTTCATAGCGAATAGAGCAAGAAAGGCCATCAATCTTGGGCTCTGCCGCAATTTCTAAAACTTCACTATCACTTACACCAAGGAACTTACGAACACGCTGCAAAAAATCATTTAGATCCTCTTCACTAAAAACATTGCCCAGCGAAAGCATTGGGACTTTATGTTTTATTTTTTTAAAACCTTTAGATGGCTTTATACCTACTTTCTGGCTAGGGCTATTTTTACTTATGAGCTCAGGATATTTATTCTCAATTTCTAAAAGCTCTTGTCTTAATGCGTCGTAATCTGAATCTGACAACTCTGGGTTATCGTCATCATAATATTTTTGATCATGTTTAAGAATTTCTTTTGAAAGTTCTTTATGACGATTTTTTGCGTTATCAAAATCAAATAAATTCGAAGACTGATTCATTACGCGACGTTTTTCTTATCGATTATATTTTGACTTTCCAATAGCTTATTGGCCGCTGCCCGTGCTTCAGCTGTAATTTTAGAGCCTGACAACATACGCGCAATTTCTTCCTGTCTCGCTTCAAATTGACTTAATTCATGAATTGTCGTTGAAAGCTTTTTATCTCCCGTTTTTGATACGATCCAGTGATGTTGCGCCATTGCCGCTACTTGTGGGGAATGCGTTACGACCAATATTTGCCTATGCTGAGCTAGACGTGCCAAACGCTCTCCTACTGCGGCAGCTGTAGCGCCACCTATACCGCTATCCACTTCATCAAAAACAAGACTATGTGATATACCGACTTCGGCAAGAACAACTTTAAGAGCCAACATAAGACGTGATAATTCACCACCAGATGCAACTTTATTTAAAGCCCCCGCCGCCGCGCCAGGATTCGTTGCGACAAGAAAACGTACCTGGTCTTGCCCTAATGCTGTCCATTGATCTTCTTCTAAGTCTTGTATTTCGATTTCAAACCTTGCTTTTTCTAACTTTAAAGGTGCAAGCTCTTTCGCAATCGCCTGCTCTAATGTTTTTGCGTGTTTTTTACGAAGAGTAGAAATTTTTTGTGCTTTTGAATAGTAGCTATTTTTCTTCTCTTCCGTTTTCTTAATAAGGTCAGCAAGAAACTGATCTTCATTTTCTATTGAGTTTAACGCTTTTGCAATTTCATCTCGTTTTTGTGGTAAAAAATCAATAGAGCATTGATGCTTTCTTGCTTGTGCTTTTAAGGCATGAAGACGATCATCTATTTCCTCTAAAGAATATTCACTTGTCTGGATTTCTTCTGCCAAATTTGTCAATGAAGCCGTAACTTCTTGAATTTCAGAATGAGCGCGTTCCATAGCCTCAATGCTTTGAGACGCTGGCTCACCTATGCGCTCCAAATATTTCCAAACGTTGCCTGATAACGTTTCTATTTGATTTATATCATTTTGTGCCAAGCCTAAGTTCTCAAATATTTGTTCTCTACGCATAAGCTGATCACGCAAATTTGTAAGCTTTTCTTCCTCATCATTTTTACAATCAAGGGCATCTAAATCCTCGAGAGAACTTCTTAAATATTCCTCTTCTTCCCGTGCTTGTTGCATTTTGTTTTGTGCTTGATTCAAATCTCTTTTGGCTTGCTTCCATTCCTTGTAGCTAAGTTTTAGTGCTACTAATTTATCTTTTTCGTTCATATATCCATCCAACATATCAATATGTGTAGAAGGATTAAGAAGGTTGTGCGTATCAAATTGGCCGTGAATCTCAACCAATTTTTCACCGATTTTCTTTAACAAACCAATACTGATTGGCTGATCATTGACAAAAGCTTTTGATCTACCGTCTTTGTTCAAGATACGTCTTAAAATTAGTGATGTTTCAAATTCAAGATCATTGTCTTTGAAAAAATTTTCAAGAACATGTTGTTCCTCAATATCAAAAACAGCACTTACACTTGCCTGGCCTTCACCATGACGTACTAAACTAGAGTCAGATCTAGCTCCAAGCGTAAGACCAAGAGAATCTAATAAAATTGATTTCCCCGCGCCTGTTTCTCCAGTCAACGCACTCAGGCCATTTGCAAAATTAATTACCAAATGATCAATAAGAACAATATTTTTTATTGTAAGGCTTGCGAGCATGTTCCCGCTCTTTCTTATTCTGGCCTAAAGAGGGAATCAACGGTCTTATCTAGGAAGGAGCGTCCCTCTATTATTTCCTGTCTGGCCTCTTCATCCAAAATACTATAGCTTCTCTCATACCATTTTGATCCTGGATAGTTATGACCTAAAACTGCTGCCACGCGTGTTGCTTCTGTTTTCAATCCCAGTGTTAAATAAGCTTCAACTAAACGGTGAAGAGCCTCTGGCGTATGCGTCGTCGTTTGGTATTTTTTTACAACTGTACGGAAGCGGTTTATTGCGGCATTCATCTGATTGCGGTTCAAATAATAACGGCCAATTTCCATTTCTTTCCCTGCTAAGTGATCAAGCGTTAAATCTCTTTTTAACTTAGAGTCTCTTGTATATTCACTATTGGGAAAACGCGTAATAAGTGTATCAAATGCCTTGAGCGCCTCTTCTGTCATCGCTTGATCACGGGCCACATCAGATATCTGCTCATAGAAAGCCAATGCTTTTAAATAGTAAGCATAGTCAATATCTTCATTGCCTGGGTGCAATTCCGTAAAACGATCAATCGCGAAAACGGCTTCATCGTAATTATCGTTCTGATAGGCCGCAAAAGCCGCCATTAATTGTGCCTTTGTGGCCCACTTGGAATAAGGATATTGACGTTCAACATCCTCAAACAAACGAGCGGCACGATTATATTCTTCCGCATCAAGCGCATCTGCTGCTTCATTGTATAATTCTTCAACGGGTTTTACGGCTTGTTCTTCGGCAATAGCCACTTCTTTGCCTTTTCCGCCACAAGCGCTCAGCGTTAAGCTCAGCCCCACTAAAACCAAATATAAATATTTTGTCTGCATAAGCTTATAAATAGCGCTATTTTAGGCAAAATAAAAGGGCTAACCCTTCTGATTAGCCCTAAAGTTCACATTTTTTACAAAGTACTAGCTCAGCTTGAAACAACTTGTTTTTCTGGCTCTTCGTAAAATAAAGGAGATTCATTTTCAAATTCAATATGTAGATCAATATATTCATAATTAGAAGGATCGCTGAATAAAGCATGAAGGGCTTTATTGTTCATTTCGTGGCCGCCGCGAACACCTTCATAACGCCCTAAAATAAGACCGCCCGCCAAGGCCAAATCACCAATCGCATCCAAAATTTTATGACGAATAAATTCTGTTTCACAGCGTAAACCCTCTTTATTCATCACGCCACTATCATCAACAACAACCGCGTTATCCAAAGTGCCACCCAACGCCAAACCATTGGCTTGCATCACATCAATGTCCGTTTTCAAACAGAAGGTGCGGCAATCCGCGATATCATGCCTGAAATTACCATTCACCAGATTCATCTCATATTTCTGAGAGCCAATCGTTGGATTATCATAGTCGATTCGACCTGTATAAACGGGAACAGCAGACGGTGATAACTTCACCTGACGTCCGTTATCTTCAAAAACCACATCTTTCAAAACACGAATGGCTTTTCTCGGTGCGTCTTGGGTCGCAATACCCGCCGCATCAATTGCTTTAATAAAAGCAATAGAACTACCATCTAAAATAGGCACTTCGCCTGCATTGATTGTGATTAAGGCATTGTCAACGCCCAAACCACGTAACGCCGCCATCAGGTGCTCAATCGTGCTAACCGTTGCGCCGTGCTCGTTCCCAATCACACTACAAAGCTTAGTATTTACAACATTGCTCCATAGGGCAGGAATACGATTTTCAGACGCGTTTAAATCTGTACGCTCAAAAACAATACCGTGATCCACACCAGCGGGGTGAATTTCCAAAGACACGGTCACGCCTGAATGAAGCCCCATGCCCTGAATTTTCGCGATGTTTGATAGTGTTTTTTGCATTTTTCTAACCTTTATTACACTTCTTACTCTACAGAAGGCTCTGGCCAGAATAAAATCACACTATGTTGCCCAATGTTACACATAAAAAAAAGAGGCTCCGAAGAGCCTCTATAAGTCTATTATCTGGAGGACACCAGACAAATTCTTTTAAAAGGAAATGTTAATTCGCTTGTCTGCGTAAGAAAGCAGGAATATCGAGGTCATCTTCGTTAGCCTTCGGCGCCGCAGGAGATTCAATATTCAACTGACCTTGTGACGGTGCCGGTGCCGCTTGAGCATTTCCAGTGCGTGGCGCATGGAAACCGCCCGTTGAACCGCTTGCAGACCCATCTTGAGAACCAGAGCCTTGAGATGACGCTTCTTCGCGCTCCTCACGCTCTTCTTTATATTGATCAAAGGCACCTGTAATACGCTCAAACAAAGACGGTGTTTTGCGTCTTTCTGCGTTATGCGCGCCAGGAACAGGTGGAGTCAAGATAAGGCGTTGGGATGTTTCACTTTGTGACTGTTGAACGGGAACAGGACGTTGTGCCGTCATGGGTGCCGCTTCTTGTTGTTGCGGTGCATATGATTGCGGAGCCTGATATTGTTGTGTTTGAACAGGCGCAGCATATTGAGCCGCCGCAGGCGCATAAGCAACATCATCTTGTGGGGCAGGCACAACAGGGCTTGGAGGAATAAAACTCCCCTGATGGATTGAGCCACGTAAAGACGAGGAAACAGAAGAAGCAGCATGGTATTCTTGCTGATTCAACATATCTGATTTTTGCGCCGTTGCATTAGGTTGCGCCATTGTCGTTTTAGACGCAGATTCTTGACGCGCATTCAATGTCATGGCACGCGCCACTTCTGTTTGCGGACGAATACCAGCCGAAGTTGTTTGAACTTTAGGCTCTTCTTTTTTTTCAGCAGGCTTACCGATGGCTGTTACACGAACACCGCTCGTACCGCCGATAGTTTTGGAAGCCCCCTGCACATCAATGCCTGTTGCAACAACAGAAACGCGCATTTTACCATCTAACTTCTCATCAAAAGTCGAACCAAAGATAATATTAGCATTCGGATCCACTTCATCACGGATACGATTACAGGCCTCATCAACTTCAAACAATGTCATGTCATGGCCACCTGTGACATTAATAATAACGCCGCGTGCGCCTTTCATTGAGACATCATCCAGCAAAGGATTATTAATTGCGGCTTCGGCGGCTTCGGTCGCACGACGGTCACCTTCGGACTCGCCTGTTCCCATCATCGCTTTACCCATCTCCAACATTGCAGAGCGGATATCGGCAAAATCAAGATTAATAAGACCTGGCATCACCATTAAATCTGTGACGCCACGAACACCAGATTGCAACACGCCATCGGCCATTTTAAAGGCTTCGGCGAATGTTGTTTTTTCATTCGCAACACGGAATAAATTCTGGTTTGGTATAACAATCAATGTATCAACGTAACCTTGCATTTCTTCAATGCCGGCTTCGGCTTGTTTCATGCGATGTGTTCCTTCGAAATGGAACGGCTTGGTCACAACACCAACGGTTAAGATACCGCTATCGCGACACGCTTTGGCAATCACGGGTGCGGCACCTGTACCAGTTCCACCGCCCATACCAGCAGTAATGAAGGCCATGTTTGAACCTTCAAGATATTGCATCACTTCATCAAGCGATTCATGCGCGGCCTTTTCACCAATTTCTGGTTTTGCGCCTGCGCCCAATCCACCCGTCACATGCGCGCCAAGTTGAAGCGTATTATCGCAAAGCGATCCTTCCAAGGCTTGTGCGTCTGTGTTGCAGACTAAAAACTCGCATCCTTCTAATCCTGATGAAATCATATTATTGACGGCGTTCCCGCCCGCTCCGCCGATGCCGACGACTGTAATTTTTGGTGACAATTTTTGAACCTCTGGTGTTTGTATTCTAACGTTAATCATAACTTGGTGACCTCCATGTGGGGACTTCTTGAATAGAGTCTATGTGTATTCTTTCTAAAACGGAATCCTGATTTTCCGTTGCATTAGAAAAAATGGCGGGTATTACTTCTTAATTATTGGTAATTTTCCCCAGAAAACACTTCAAAAAATCGAACTAACCGATTCAAATGAATCAACTTTTTAGATTGTGTCACGCGCAAGGACTCGCGCCTAGAGTCTAGAAATTAAAAAATTACAACTCTGTGGATAACTGTGGAATAAATAGGGGATAGTGTGTGAATATATAAAAATTATATAGTTTTTTGTGGAGCCGTACCTGGCTGATTCATTTCTAATTTATAAACTGCATATTGTAATATTACACCAACATGAGCTGCATTTTTATGGACTTCGTACGGAATGGTAACATCAGCGTATTCCGCATATTTTTTTGCACGATAAGCAAGCAATTTAGCAAAGCATTCTTCAAATTCATCTTCACTTTTAGGTCTCGGAACCTCATCATCATCCGGCCAACACACTGGCTTAGGTCCCTCTTTAAATCCTGCAACAAGATCATTAAGAACATCTTTTTGTGCCTCTGGGCTTGCTTCAAGATAAATTACTAAACCTGAATTTGCAATTTTTTGCATAGGTTTAGGATGCATAAAAGCACTTCCCGTAAGATCATAAACACGCCCTGTTTTAGAAGATTGCTCATCCATTACTTCAGTTTCACCACGCATAAATTCGGCTTGTCTTTTCTCAAAGCCTTCTTTCCATGGCATGCGAAAGTATTTACCCATGCGTTCAGCTTCATCTTTTCCAGATATCCCTTCAATCAATTTACTCATAAATGGCAATTGACCAATAAGACCATCGAAGTCTATCCGCTCCAAACCTAGATATTTCGCGGCACGTGATGACCAGTGCGTTTTACCTATGTTTGACATACCAACAAAAGATATGTTGTAGTCAGCACCATATCTATCGAGTGCCACTATACGAAATTCTTCCAACAATTTGCCCTTGATGGCATTAAAGTAGAGAAAAGCTGATATTTTTTCGAAATAATATTGCATGGCTGAATTAATATAGATTTTTTAAAATTATGTCAATAAATCTATATTTTCTAATTTTACCAATTTTCTTTCCACCAAAAACGGAAACGGTCCCATAGGGCGCCTGAATCAACGTTCGCCATAATTTCGGCGGGCATTTCGTGGCTGTGGGATGAAATGTAGGTTAACAATCCCGCGGCTGTGGAAAAGCTTGGGCCACTGACCGCATCAGGTAGACCACTGAGGCGGATAGGACGACCTAAACGCACTTGCTTATCCAAGATCATTTGCGCCAAGTCACGCAAACCCGGCAGTTGCGACGCGCCGCCCGTAATCACTAGACGGCGACCAATGGCGGAGCCTAAATTACTCTCATCTAATTTCGCGCGAATGAGCTCAAAAATTTCTTCTAAGCGCGGTTGAATAATGCCGATCAATAAAGAGCGTGGAATATGGTTCGGCTCGTGTCGATCTGTCTCCCCCAATTGCGGAACATCAATCAATTCATTTTCATCACTGCCTGTGACCATCGCACTACCATAAAGCGTTTTGACGCGCTCCGCATCGCTGTTAGAGCAGGTAAGCCCACGCGCAATATCATTTGTCACATGCCAACCACCAACAGGCACCGCGCCAGAATGAATCATCACGCCCGCTTGGAACACGGCAAAGGAGGTAATTCCTGCACCCATATCAATAACGATACAGCCCAAATCCATTTCATCTTCAACCAAGCAGGCAAGGCCAGAGGCATAGGGTGCAGAGCATAAGGCGTTAATATCCAAATGCCCCCTCTCAACGCAGCTCGCCATATTTTGCAAGGGCCCTAATTGCCCTGTCACCAGATGAATATCAACATCCATATTGTTGCCTGTCATGCCATTTGGATCGCGAATACCATCATTTCCATCAATGTGGCAATTCACGGGTATGGTATGAAGAAGCTCATTTTCATTATTAATCACTTGTTCTTGTGCCTTTACCAATGCACGACGAACATCATTATCGGTGACAAGATTACCTGCAATCTGAACATTGACGGACACATTGTGCGATTGGCTTTGCGTGCCGGGCACATTGACGATGACATCACGTAAAGGGTAGCCCTTCATTTCTTCGGCAGTCATACGCTCCGCCGTATCAACAGTTTGGCGAATGGCATTATCAGCGGCATTAATATCAATCACCGCGCCGTTTTTCATGCCTTGTGAGGCCTGATAGCCCACGCCTAAAATCTCAACGCCGCCTTGCTCATCAATCACACGACCAATAAAACAAGAATTTTTGTGCGAGCCTACATCCAGCGCGGCAATCAAAGAGCCTTTTGGTTTATATTGTACTTTCATAACTCAATACTGCCCTTAAATTGCATTCCCTGCGGCAGGGCTTTGAAACCCTGCTTTATATTCGCGCACCGCCCCTGGTTTTGTCCGCACAGTAATACGGCTTAACTCGCGCACATCAATGACCTTAATATTTTTATCCATGATGTTTTCATCTTCTTGCATCACCGCCAAACGTCGTAAAGCAAGCGCAATTTCTTCTTCAGGCAATTTCACAACCGCACCTGATTTTAAAACTAAATCCCAACGGCGGTTGGAAATTGATTTAGCCGCTTCAATATTTTGGAATATTTCTGGTTCAGATTTTAAAAGTTTGAAAAGATCCGCTGTGCGCTCTGGTACGTCTTCGCCCACCACAATAATAAAATCTTTAAACCACTTTAACTTCCGATCTGTTAAAACGACGCCTTCGGTATCAATCAAAGACAGTCTTTTATCGCGTTGCCAAATCGCCATAGGTGTCCGCTCGACCAATTCAACATGAATTGCATCAGGTAATTGACGCTCCACCTTTGCCGATTTTACCCAAGGTAATTTTTCAAGCATCACTTGCGCTGAATCAGGATCAAACATTAGAAGCGGATCGCCTTTTTCCATGTTGATAATGGCACGAATGGCATCAATATCCGTATAGTTGCGCCCTTTGATATAAATATCCGCCACTTCAAACCCTTTGGAAGCCGTTATATGAAGCGTTTTATTTTGTGCCCATTGTCCCAAACGAGTAGACGCATCAGACATGAAAAACCAAGCCCCAAGCCATCCAACAAAAACAACCACGCCCAAAACCATGCCAAAACGTTTGGCAAAAAAGATGATCTTCTCCGCAGAAGAGCCGCGCTTTTTCACAATGCGGCTTGCGGTTTTTCTTTTCGTTGATCGCGATTTACGCCAGTTAAACCAAGACATGAAAGGTTTCCACCTGATAAAATTATTAGAATGCTACGCCCAGACAGGCACATAAAGACAGGCCGAATAACAGCCAACTTTTATTATACACAGCTTAAAGATAATCGAAAGTGGCATTCGAAAAAACCGCTGTTTTTAATCATAAGGCAAATGCTTCAAGTTAACGTTTTTATAATCAGGCTCAGGCATAGGATCAAATTTTACAGCCTTTATTGTTTTCATTCCTTGTATGTAAGCTTTGCAGACACGATGCATCCCATCAACCATTCGCCCTTCTGCACACATTAAAACGGGGTATTTTAAATTAGTTTCCTCAATTAATTTTGCATGATTGGCAACACTGCGACATGTAGGAGTATTTTCATCATTTTCGACATACCAGAAAGCCTCGTCCAACTCTTTTATATCAGACAAAGGCACTTCAATTATAGATAATTTTTCTGCTTTTTTCACAAGTTCGTTCACATTCCAAATATGAATATCTTCCCCTACTTTACGACTATGATATTGCTGTCTCATCTATCGCCTATCCGCCTAATTTCCCAGCGCAATTTGATTTTATACTTTTCTGCTACGCGAGCACGTAACTCTTCACCCAAATTTTCTAAATCTGCGGCAGTCGCGGTGCCCGTGTTAATCATAAAATTACAATGTTTCTCACTCATCATGGCACCCCCAACTTTGAGGCCCCGCCCCCCAACACTTTCAATAAGTTGCCAGACTTTCATATCTTCCGGCAGACCTACCTCAATCAACTCGTTTTGACTTGGATTAGCAAAAGTCGAGCCACCTGTCTTTTCACGAATTGGTTGAGACTCTTCACGACTTTGCTTAATTTTTGCCATGCGCTCTTGTACTTTTGCAGGCTCTTCCAAAACGCCTTTAAAAGTTGCTTTCAAGAAAATATAATCGTCAGGCACATCAATATGACGATATGTCATACCCATCTTATCTGGCGTGAGTATGTGAAGATTACCCTGCCGATCAAGTACATCACAAGAAACCAGAACATCTTTTGTTTCCGCGCCATAACAACCCGCATTCATGCGCAATGCCCCACCGATAGAACCGGGAATACCACTAAAAAATTCTAATCCACCAATACCGTTATCGGCCGCCACTTGCGCCACATTAGCATCCAGCGCCAATGCTCCAACTGTGATTACGTCGTCCTCAACCTTGATATCAGAAAATTCACGCCCCATACGGATCACAACACCGCGTATCCCACTATCACGAATGATACAATTAGACATCGCGCCCAAAATTGTAACCGGAATATTAACAGGACAGCTTTTTAAAAAATCTTGAAGATCTTGGTTATCTTTAGGTTTATACAACACATCAGCCGTACCGCCACAGCGAAACCAACCTTTTGCACCCAAGAGTGCATTTTTAGTGTATCGTCCACGAACTTCAGGAAGTTGATTTATAGATGTTTTAGTCATCGTGCCTATGCACTTTGTTTTTGCTTCGCGGCGAAAGCCTTATCAAGCTGTTCTGGCAAGGCATGCGCCCACGCACTGATAGAACCCGCCCCCAAACAAATCACGTAATCCCCATCTTCGGCGATATCGGCAACCATTTCAGCCAAATTTTCTTGCGCGAGCAAAGTTTGAACATGCTTATGACCGCGCTCTTGAATGCCTTCAACCAAATGCTCTTTATCCGCGCCTTCAATCGGTTTTTCGCCTGCTTCATAAACATCGGCGATAATCACGCTGTCCGCATCATTAAAGCAGGTACAAAAATCTTCAAACAAATCATGAAGACGGGAATAACGATGCGGTTGTTTTACGGCAATGACTTTTTTACCAGATTTTTCAACCGCTTGGCGCGCTGCCCTTAAAACAGCCTTAATCTCCACCGGATGATGCGCGTAATCATCAATAACGGTTACACCATTGCTCTGCCCTGTCTTGGTAAAGCGTCGATTAACGCCGCTAAAATTCTTCAAGGCTGTTTTCATGACCGGAACAGGCACGCCCATTTCATGCGCAATCGCCAAAGATGCCAAAGAGTTAGAAACGTTGTAATCCCCTAACATTGGCAAAAATACGTCTCGTATCGTTTCATCTTGATCGTCATTCATCCAACCCGCAAAAGTCACATCAAAGGTCGAGCCTTTGGACCCTGCACGTAAATTTGAAACTTGAATATCAGCTTGGGGGTTAAAGCCGTAAGTAATCACGCGGCGATCCGCCAAAGCAGGAATCATATCCTGCACCGCCTGATGATCTGAACATAAAACAGCAAAACCATAAAAAGGTAGGTTATCAATAAAGCGTCTAAAGGCCGCCTTAATATTATCGTAAGAACCGTAGTGATCCAGATGCTCTGGATCTATGTTTGTAACAACCGCAATTGTCGCGGGAAGCTTGGTAAACGTTCCATCACTTTCATCTGCCTCGGCGACGAACCAATCACCTGCGCCCATACGGGTATTTGTGCCGTATTTGTGAATAATACCGCCATTGATAATAGTCGGATCTAAACCTGCTTCTTCTAACATGGCCCCCACCATGGTGGTGGTCGTAGTTTTGCCATGCGTTCCTGCAATGGCGATGGACCATTTAAGGCGCATTAATTCGGCGAGCATTTCTGCACGACGCACAACGGTTTTCTTTTGTGCGCGCGCAGCCTGTAATTCCGGGTTGTCATCTTTAATCGCCGAAGAAATCACAACAATTGCGGCTTCAGCCACATTTTCTATCCCATGGCCAACAAAGACTTTTATGCCCTTATCTTTCAGGCGTTTCACATTCGCGCTTTCGGATAGATCAGATCCCTGCACTTCATAGCCGAGATTATGGAGAACTTCGGCAATACCACTCATGCCAATACCACCAATACCCACAAAATGAAGTTTTCCAATATTAACCGGCATCGCGCGCATGTGTTTAACCCTTTACTATAAAAAATATGTAACGAAGTTTACAAGAAACGAAAAAAAGTGAAATGAAAAACTATTACAATAATAATTCTATCTTCGAAACTTCGTTTCTTCGTTACAACCTTCTTTTCTAATTACGACCTTGCGTCAAATCGAATGTTTTATTGGCATTTTTATCCCAGCCGCTAGCCAGCGCCGTCACCAAATTTCCTAATTTTCTTGCCGCATCTGGTTTCCCACAACTTCTGGAATTTTCCGCCGCGTTAAACAACGTCTCTGGGTTTTGCAAAAATGTTTCAATCCGCGCCAATAACGCATCAACGGTAAAACCATCTTGAGTCATCACCCATGCACCGCCCGCATCAAAAACAGCGTCAGCATTTTTCTTTTGTTGCTGATCTTTATGCCATGGATAAGGCACAAATATAGCAGGACGGCCTGCCGTTGTCACTTCGCAGACCGTGCCAGCACCTGAACGTGCAATCACCAAATGGCAATTTTCCAAACGTTTAGAAACATCTTTAAAGAATGTTGCTACTTCTGCCTTTACGCCTTGTTCTTCGTAGGCGCGCTTAACCTCTTCAATGTCATCTTCAATACATTGCTGAACAATTTCCAATCTTGCTTTATGTGCCGAAGATAGCTTTTCAACCATCTTAGGTAAAACGTCGCCAAAAACGCTCGCGCCTTGTGAGCCCCCTAAGACCAATATTTTTAAAACGCCATCCTGCTCTAATGAAGGATAAGGTTTATTATAAAGACTTGAGATATCAGGACGAACAGGATTACCTGTTACAATACTTCTAACGGCATCGCTTTCATCTATACTTTCAACATTGTTCCACGATAAAGCAATACGATCCGCCTTGGGCGCTAAATAGGCATTCGCTTTACCCAATATCGCATTTTGTTCATGAATGATGGTTGGGATGTTCTTTTTCTGCGCCGCATAAACGGCAGGAAAAGATGGATACCCACCGAAACCGATAACAACCGCTGGTTTAATTCTATCAATAAGTTTACGTGCCTGAAAATAACCTATAGCCAAAGACAGAACAGTTTTAATTTTACTAATGATTCCTGACTTTACCGCACCTGATTTTAACACATGAACTGGCACACCATCCGCAAAGGGTTCATATTTTTTACCACGCACATCAGTTGCCAAAGTCACACGATAACCACGTCCGATTAAATCACGCGCCAAGGCTTCAGCAGGGTACATATGCCCCCCTGTGCCACCTGCGCTTATAAGTATTTGTTTTGCTTCTGCTGTCATGTTTATCCAACCAAATTTAAATTTTATCGCCGCCAACTGGTCGTACGGATAATCCCCCTTGAGCGATACCCGATCTGGTTTGCCTTCGCGTTAATGCCAATACCATACCCATTGCGACGCTCATCGACAACAACGAAGATCCACCATAACTGATAAAAGGTAAAGTCATTCCTTTTGTTGGCAATAAATGAAGGCTAGAGCCCATATGAATAAGAGCCTGAAGACCAAACATCGTTAAAAGCCCGCCCACAGCAAGGATCACAAACATATTTTCACTATCGATGATTCTGTTAAATCCACGTATTAAAATATAGCCATATAACCCTACAATAATGATCACGAAGAATAGTCCCAATTCTTCTCCTGCGACTGAGAAAATAAAATCGGCATGCGCATCAGGTATATTAAGCTTTACGGTGCCTTGTCCAGCGCCAGTGCCCATTAGTCCGCCATTGCGAAACGCCTCTAAAGACTGATCAATTTGATAGGTATCGCCGCTTTCAGGATTTAAAAAACGATCCACCCGACTTCGTACATGCGAAAGAGAATAATAGGCCGTCACTGCTGCACCGCAAGCGAAGGCAATCAGCAAGGTAATAATCCGAAAAGGCAGACCCGCCAAAAAAATTAATGTGACGAAAGAGACCATAATAACAAAACTCATCCCCATATCAGGTTGCAAAACAAGTAACGACAAAAGAACACCAAAAATACCTGCAGCAATTTTACTGCCCTTAAATTCAGGTTTATCTTTTTGTTTTGCAATCAGCCATGCCGCCACAACGATAAAGGCTGGTTTTGCAAACTCACTAGGCTGTAAAGAGAAACCAGGCAAGTGAATCCATCTTTGCGCTCCTTTAATTTCCATGCCAAAAATCAGTACGTAAATCAGGGCAAAAAAACAAAAGAAAAGCATGACAGAAGCTAAACGCCAGATATGTTTTAAATCTAATAACGATATAACCAGCATGATTGCAATAGATGGAGCAAGAACAATCAAGTGACGAATAACAAAATGATATTGATCCAAACCAATGCGTAAAGCTACAGAAGGACTAGCCGCGGCAACCAAAACAACACCAAAAATGATAATAGCGGCCAGCATACCCAAAAGACCGCGATCAACCGTCCACCACCACCGACTTAAAAGAGATTTATCGGTTCTTGAAAAATACTTCATGATTTTTTACCTGCTGTTTTTTCAACCAATTTTGAAAAGGCATCACCACGATCTTCAAATGATTTAAATTGGTCCCACGATGCCGTTGCAGGAGATAATAAAACAACAGATTTTTGATTATGTTCTTTAGAGAATTTCTGCGCATCCTGATTCGCTCTAGGAACAGCCACTTCAAGGGTTTCATTGATTTCAAATCCAAAACCATGATGTAAAAGCCACTGACCAAATTCTTGCGCACATTCACCAATTACATAAGTTTTTACAATTTTATCTTTAAATATTTCAAGACCATTTAATCCGCCTTCTTTAGCACGTCCACCGACAATCCAAAAAATATTATCATAGCTAGAAAGCGCTTTGGCAGCGGCTTCGGCGTTGGTTGCTTTACTATCATTGATATAGGAAATATTGTCTTTTTCTAAAACTAAATATTGCCGATGAGGCAGGCCAGAAAAAGAAGCTATAGCCTTTAAAATATTTTCATCGTTTAAATTAAATTCCTTTGCCGCTCTATAAACAAAAGTGATATTTTGATGATTGTGCTGACCTTTTAAAGTTTCAAAATTTCCAACATCAAATATTTTTTTATTCTCACCTAAATGATTTTGATAAAGAATATTATCTTTAACAAAAATACCTTCAGGAATTTCTAATTTCATTGATATCGGAATAGTCTTTCTTTCCTCCTTCAAAAAAACACGATCAAATATGCTTTGTGAAAAATCATCATCAACACTGACTAAACCTAGGCCATTGCCACCTAAGATATTCGCTTTAGCTTGCGCATAATTCTTAAGGCTGCCGTGACGATCAAGATGGTCGGGCGTAATATTTAAAAGCATTGAGATATCAGGACGAAAACTTGGGCATAGATCCATTTGATAAGAAGAAATTTCCAAAACTAAAGCGTCAATATCTTTTAAATCCAACTCAAAAACAGGCGTACCTATATTTCCTGCCATTTGCGTCTTTACACCACATTCATTGAGAACATGCGCCATCAGCGCCGTTGTCGTTGATTTTCCGTTTGTGCCTGTAATACCAATAGTTTTACAGGGGAGGCCGTTGCGGTAGAGAACTTCGATATCGCCGATAATTTCTAAATTATATCTATTCGCATTTTCAACTACGGCATGTGGTTCAAAAGTATAAGGCACACCGGGGGATAAAATAAGTGCGGCAAAATCTGAAAGATCAATTTTAGTTAAATCTTTTATATCCGCGCCTAAAGCTTCTGCTTTATTTTTACTCTCTTCATTATCATCCCATGCAATAGCTTTGATATTCGCCACGCGCAATGCTTTGACGGTCGATAATCCTGAAAGCCCTAGACCAAAAACAGCAACAGCTTTGTTATCTAGAGTTTTTGCATATGAAGAAAGATCAATCATAAAATCTTATCTAAGTTTGAGCGTTGATAAACCAACAAGCGCCAAAATAACGGCGATAATCCAAAAACGAATAACAACTGTCGGCTCTGACCATCCTTTTTTCTCAAAATGATGATGGATAGGCGCCATTTTAAAAACACGTTTACCCGTTAATTTAAAAGATACAACCTGTATTATAACAGAGAGTGTTTCTAGCACGAACAGCCCACCGATAATCACCAATACTAATTCATGTTTTACAATCACAGCAATAGCGCCCAATCCAGCCCCCATAGAGAGCGATCCTGTATCCCCCATAAAGACCATAGCAGGAGGTGCATTAAACCATAAAAATCCCATCCCTGCACCGATCAACGCACCACAAATAATCGCAAGCTCTCCCGCGCCAGGAACAGATTGAATACCTAAATAATCAGAAAAAACCGCATTACCAACAAGGTAACTAATAAGCCCAAAACAAGCTGCCGCAATCATTACAGGCACAATAGCCAAGCCATCTAATCCATCAGTTAAGTTGACCGCATTGGAGGCGCCAACAATGACCAAAATCCCAAAAGGAATAATCATAATTCCTAACGGTAAAAGATAATCTTTCAAAAATGGTATAGCTAACCCCGTAGCAATATCCGTTGTCGTAAAATTGAGATAAGCGGCAATGGCTAAGAAAGCAATTGTGCCTTCTAATAATAGTCGAACTTTACCTGATATTCCTTCATGTGAACGTTTGGTAAGTTTTGCGTAATCATCCGCCAAACCAATACAACCAAAGGCGAGTATAACGCCGCCAACAATCCAAATATAAGGATTAGTAAGGTCTGACCAAAGCAAAACAGAGACCCCAGCAGAAACTAAAATCATCAACCCGCCCATGGTCGGCGTACCTGCCTTTGCAAAATGTGTTTCAGGGCCATCATTACGAATAGGTTGCCCTTCTTTTTGTTTCTTCTTGAGCCAATTAATTGTCGCGGGCCCAATAACAAAACAAATAATCAAAGCCGTCATGATCGACCCGCCTGTGCGGAAGGTAATATATCTAAATAAATTAAAGATGGCGAAATCTTCAGCCAAGGGAAAGAGCAGATGATAGAGCATTTATTTTATCCTTTATTCATATTCTTTAATTTATCAGGGAGCGCGCGCAACGCCTCCACGACTAAACCCATTTTACTACCCAATGATCCTTTTACCATGACCACATCACCCGGAATAAGAACATCAGGGACAATTTGCGCTAACTCTTCACTGGTTTTCATATGCTTTCCTTGTTGGTTAGCTGGAAGGTTTTCATACAGATTTTTCATGTGCTGACCACATGTATAAACCAAATCTACATTAGCAGCCTTAAGCGGTAACGCTAAATCTGCATGCATTTTAGTACTCTCTTTTCCTAATTCAAGCATATCTCCTAAAACAGCAATACGCCGTCCGCCACGCCCCGGATCAACCAAGGCCAAAACCTTAAAAGCTGCTTTCATCGCTTCTGGTGATGCATTATAACTTTCATCAATAAGCGTAATTGGATTGTTTTTATCATAGCACTCAATTACTTCACGTCGCCCGCGCCCTGTGATCGGCTCTTGCTTCGCAATCGCCTTTCCTGCCTTTTGAATATCACCACCTGCCAATTTTACAGCCAATAAAACAGCAAGCGCATTTGAGGCATTGTGCCGCCCAGCAATTTGAAGAGAAAAACTTAGTTCTTCGCCCATGATTTCAGCGCTCACACGTGATCCATTTGCAGCTTCTAGACATTTAAGCATTTTAGCATCAGAAGATTTATGCTCACCGAAGCTAAATACTTTAAGGTCTTTTTTCTCTGCTTTTTCTTTTAATGCCTCAAAATTAATATTGTCACGATTTAAAACTACACTCGCTCCTTTTTCCATACCTTCATAGATTTCTGCTTTGGCATTAATGATACCTGCCAAACCATCACCAAAATTTTCAATATGTGCCGGCGATATAGTTGTAATAATAGAAATATCCGGCTTAATCATTTTTGAAAGCGGTGCTATCTCTCCTGGATTATTCATCCCAACTTCAAAAACACCATAATCTGTTCCTGCGTGCATGGCAGACAACGTCAGTGGAACACCCCAATGATTATTATAACTATTAATACTCACGTGCGTTTGACCTTGATCTTTTAACGCTGTCGCAAGCATTTCCTTGGTACCTGTTTTACCAACGCTCCCTGTTACAGCTATAATTTTACCAGAATTCCTCGTTTTAGCTGATCTGGCAAGATCCTCCATCGCCTTAAAAGTATCCTTAACAATCAGTAATTTCTCTTTTGGAACACCCTCTATCTCACGATTAACAACTGCAGCGACAGCTCCCTTTTTAATTGCCTCATAGACATGATCATGTCCATCGCTATTATCACCAACAATTGCAATAAATAAATCACCAAAATCAAGCGTACGGCTGTCAATTGAAACACCCATCGCTTGCCATTCACCTGATGCTTCACCACCCGTAGCCTTTACGGCTTCCCTTGCAGACCAGATTATATTTGATTGTGTCATTAAGAACTCTTTTCTATTGCTTTTAAAACTTCTTCTACATCATCGAAGGGATGAACTTTTTCGCCAATGATTTGCCCTTGCTCATGCCCTTTACCTGCAATCACAAGAACATCACCTTCTTCTAATTCAGAAATTGATTTTTGTATCGCTATAGCACGATCAGGAATTTCAATTGCCCGTGGAACCGCATCTAAAATTTGCATGCGAATTTGCGTTGCATCTTCGTAACGGGGATTATCATCTGTCACGATTATCTTGTCTGCCAGATCGTCAGATATTTTACCCATGATAGCGCGTTTACCAGGATCACGGTTTCCACCACATCCAAAAACACAAATCAAATTATTAGCCGTATGCGGACGTAATGTTCTCAAAACCATTTCTAATGCCGCAGGCTTGTGCGCGTAATCAACATATATTGCGCCTTTTGCTGGCGCACCAACAAGCTGAAGACGACCAGGAACCCCCCTTAAATCTTTCAACAAAGGTACATATTTTTTAGGATCATTATCTTGCGCCAAAACTAAACCAAGCGCGCAAAGAGCATTCATTACCTGAAACTCTCCAACCAATGGCAACGAAATAGAATATGTTTCACCAAATACTGAAATTTCAATATCCTGGCCATCAGGTTTTGGATCACGTTTTAATAATTTAAGCTGTTCTCCCTTTTGGCCAAAGGTAATAACCTCGTGCTTATGCTCTTTACAGATTTGAATAAGCCTATCCGCGTAATCATCATCCGCATTAATGACGGCCTGCCCGTCTTCTTCTAAAAGTTCAGAAAATAAACGTGCCTTTGCCATGAAATATTCGTTCATGTCTTTGTGATAATCCAAATGATCACGCGATAAATTCGTAAAGGCGGCAACTTTTGTTTGAACACCATCAAGACGATATTGATCCAGACCATGGCTTGAGGCTTCCATTGCTAAGTGATTAATGCCTGCTGCTTTTAAATCAGCCAAATCAGCATGAAGGGCTTGCGTGCCTGGTGTCGTTAAACTGCCATAACGGCGCATGCCAGGACCGCGAAGACCAAGCGTTCCCAAGGACGCGCAAGCCTTAAGGCCGGACAAATGCCAGAGTTGTTGCACGAAAGAAACTGTTGAGGTTTTACCGCTCGTTCCCGTTACAGCCACAATGTTATCAGGTTGAATTTGATAAAACTTTGCGGCTATTTTTGCAAAAGCCTGACGAGGGTTTTTATCATTTATTATTTGAACATACTCAGGCGCATCTTTGGGAAGTTCCACCCCCTCTTCTGCCAAAATGATAGACGCGCCGTGATGGATAGCATCTTCAATAAATTGTGCCCCATCCATTTTCTTACCTGACAAGGCGGCGAACAAATAATTCTTTTTTACCTGACGGCTATCTGATGTCACGCCATCAATCGGTAAATTTTTATCTGTGTTTAAAAAATCAATGAGCTGCAATGGTTTGCTCCCTTTTTTCGAGTTGAATTTGTTCTTTTGTTTTGACGTATTGAATAAGACTATCTTCCATATCATTATCTTTTTTATCGGGCGTTAAGCCCAAGATAGAGGCCATACTGGAAATTACGCGCGCTACTGTAGGAGCACCAACCCAACCGCCTGTGGCATAGCCATAGCTTGCTTTTGTTCCTTGCGGTTCATCCACCATGACAAAGATCGCGTAGCGAGGTTCATTCATAGGAAAGACTGCCAAAAATGATGATATTAATTTGTTGCGATCATAGCCGCCGCGCCCTGGTTTTTCCGCAGTCCCTGTTTTTCCACCGACTAAGAAACCCTCGACATCGGCTTTTCCGCCTGTTCCTTCTATCACAGTTAAACGCATTAATTGGCGCATACGATGTGATGTTTCGGGGGACACGACTCTGATTTGCGGTTTCTTTTGTTTTTCTAAATCAATCATCGGCGATTTGATCAATGTCGGATTAACCAAATAGCCACCATTCATAATAGAGGCTGTGGCCTTCACCAATTGCAGCGGCGATACCGCAATTCCATGTCCATAAGACGCGGTTAGCGTATTTACGTCACGCCATGGAGAAGGCACAAGCGGAGAGCCCATCTCATTCAATTCAAATTCAGGTGTATTGAACAAACCAATATCTTTATAAAAACTCTGCAAATAATCCGTTCCAACCATTTGCCCCATCATGGCAGAGCCGATATTTGAAGAATGAATAAATACTTCAGGAAGAGTCAAAATTCTTTTTTCTGGATGGTAGTCACGGATTTTAAAACGACCAACTTGCAACGGTTCACGCACATCAAATTTTTGTGCCATGTTTGAATTTGTTTTTTCTAATAAAGCCGCCGTTGAGAAAATTTTAAAGGAAGACCCTAATTCATAAACGCCTAGTGTAACGCGATTAAAAATTTCATTATTCTTTGCTTTTTTATAAACATGCGGGTCAAAATCAGGCAAAGACGTTGCCGCCAAAATTTCGCCTGTTTCAATATCCATGACGATTCCTGCGCCACCTTTTGCGTTAAATTCATCTATCGTGCTTTTTATTTCACGGCGCAAACTATGTTGAAGACGGACATCCAAAGTGAGTTGTAACGGCTTTTCTTCTGAGGCCAGATATTTATTAAAACTTCCCTCAATTCCCGACAAGCCCTGGCCATCAACACCAGACGCGCCAACCATATGTGACGCAAGCGCACCTTGCGGGTAGATACGGCGCATCTCATTTTCGAAATTTAACCCAGGATAGCCGAGCATAAGAATTTTACTTTGCTGTTGCGGGCTTATGTTTCTTTTAATCCAAACAAAACGTTTTTTGCTTTGTAATTTTTGCAACAGAGCACCATAAGACAATTCAGGAAAAACTTCCTGCAGGTGTTTAGCAACGTCTTTTGGATTTTGAATAATTTTTGGATCTGCATAAAGTGAAGATGTTTTTAACGATCTCGCCAATAGTACGCCATTACGATCAATAATATCTGCTCGCACTTTTTTCTTTTCTTCTTGTGCCTGATTATGATCAACATAAGAAATTTCTTCATGCTTATTGAGAGAACCTTCAATAAGAGACAAATCAGTCGCGCGCCCAATGACAATCACATAAGCAATCACAAAAAAGACACTCAACAGCATCAATCTGTTTTTCGCTTGATCCAATGCGCTGCGGCGTTGTCCTAACATTTTTATTTTCTTTTGATGAAAGGCGCGCATTATTCGCCCCCCTTTTCAGAAACACCCTCAATCAAAAGATCAAATCTTTCTCTTTCAGATTTTTCAATCATTGAAGGCTTAACTGTATCCGTAGGAATTTTTTGCTTTTGCCCCGCAGAAATATATTCAAAATATCTTGGTTTTACGCGGGGAAGAACAGGAATAACAGGCTGAGGGATATCATTGACGCTTTCGGCAAAATCCTTGCCCAACGCTTCCTTGCTCTCCATCTCAAGATTACCTAACGTTAAACGCTCCAACCTTTCGGGACGGTTCAGGTAATCCCATTCCGCAGACAACACGCGCAAGGTATCAACTTCCGCTTCATTGCTTTGACTTACTTTGGATAATTTTTGTTCGGCCTTTTGCACGGATTGACTTGTTAAAAACAAGAGAGACCCACAAGCGATCGCAACACATAAGGATAAAAGGCCAGAAAGGCGAAACATTATTTTACAGCCTCCTCTATTTTATTATTCCATGCTTGATTTTTTGTACGGAGCGCAACGCGCAACTTGGCAGAACGAGAACGAGAATTTTGCTGGATTTCAGCATCGGAAGGCTCTACCGCTTTACGCTTGGGCAGAGTATATGTTGGCGCCTGAACGGCCTCAACAGAAGGAGGAAGATAACGGGAATTATTAGAGGTACGACCAGAACGTTCATACATAAATGTTTTTACTATGCCATCTTCAAGAGAATGGAAAGAAACGACAACAAGACGCGCGCCTTCTTTTAACATTTTTTCAGAAGTTATGAGCGCACGCTCTAATTCGCCAAGCTCATCATTAACCGCAATGCGTAACGCCTGAAATGTGCGCGTCGCAGGATCAATTTTATCCTTAGGACCACGTGGTACAACAGCGCGAATAATATCAGCGAGTTGCAATGTGGTTCCAATTTTTTCATCTTGACGATGTTCAACAATGCGTTTGGCAATGCGGCGCGACAGACGCTCTTCACCATATTTATAAATTAAATTGGCAAGGTCTTCTTCTTCCATCTGGTTGACCAAATCCGCCGCCGTTTCACCTTGGCTGGTATCCATACGCATATCCAGCGCACCGTCAAAGCGAAAAGAAAATCCACGCTCCGCTTGATCCAACTGCATGGAAGAAACACCAATATCCAATACAAACCCATCGACCTGATCAAAGCCTGCATTATTCACAAGCTCTAACGCATCACCAAAACAGCCTGAGACAAAAATAAACCGGGGACCATATTCATCTTTTAATAAATCAGCCGTAACGCTTGCACTTGGGTCACGATCAATCGCGATCACCGTACAATCTGCGCTCTCTAAAATGGCCTTTGTATAACCACCCGCGCCAAATGTACCATCAACATAAACCTCCCCATCTTGGGGGGAGAGATGATGAAGCACTTCATTTAACATGACAGGAAAATGATTACTCATGTTTTCCTCCTGTCAGCTTAGGAATGGTCATCCCTTTTGATTGTACGGCCTGACGCGCCACGTCACGACGTTGCTCAAAGTTGTCGGGATTCCAAATTTGAAACTTTGCGCCCATACCCACAAAAGATGCTTTTTCATCAAGTGTCGCAAAATCAAGTAAATCACTCGGTAAGATAATACGCCCATCTCCATCCATTGATAATTGAACCGCTGTTCCAAAAATGGATGTCGCCAAGTCATCTTGCTCCGCAGAGAAGAGATCAAAGTTATCGAGACGCTTGCCAATCTCTTGCATATACGACCAAGAAAACCCTTCAAGACACTGATGCACGTTAGAGCGAAACAGCACGACACCCTTAAAACTTTCATCCGAAAGTTCAGCCCGAAATGAGGACGGCACAGAAACCCGTCCCTTCTTATCAATTTTGTTGGTATGCGTTGATAAAAATAAAGCCATGTGGCCTTAACACTCCGTTATTAGAAAAAGCACGGCAGATAAATAAAAACCTGTCGCAAAATGATTATTTTTATCCAAATAAATCCTTAAACGGAAAAACATGGATATCTATGGAATATCATGGGTTAGCACGTCGCGTCAAACGCGGTTTGGCTTAGTTTTTCTTTCATTCACAGCTATTTTTATAAGCATTAACAAATTAAGTATTTTGGTGTTTTTACTTTCCATAAAGTTAAAAATATCCTTCGCGGTGAATATTTTCTCTAAGCTATTGTTTTTATTGAAAAAATTAGAAAATAATGTTGACAAGTGTGTTTTTATTATGGTAAACACTAGTCACGCTTAAGGTTTAGGCGTTTAAAAGAAAGCAAATCTGTGTAAGGGGAAAATACACTATGACTGCATTATTAATTATGGCTATCTCTATTAATGGCGGCCTTTATGTTGGAACAATTGCGTATTCAACATTTATGTCTGCCTAAGACACAAAGCCTAAAACGAGAAAAATAAAGAATACCGCCTTGCAATGCCCTGCGAGGCGGTTTTTTATTGCTATACAGTTAATTTACGCGCGGCCTCCTCGCGCTTGCGCGCATGAGGGCCTCTTTTTTAAAAATTGCCAGAAGGCCTATAAGCCGGGTTTTGTACTTATTAAAAGCCGCCAATCGGGTAAACCCGAAGGACGCTCGCTTTGAAGAAGCGATAACCATTCATCTAGGCGCATCATCGCTGATACGCTCATGCGACCTACCCGAACATCAAGTGGAAAACACACTTATATGATATTCCTATTTGGTCTTGCTTCCAGTGGGGTTTACCATGCCAAAATTGTTACCAATTTCGCGGGGCGCTCTTACCGCACCGTTTCACCCTTACTTTTAAGAGGCCGTCATGCGGGCAAGCCCGAGGACGCTAATGATAAATCAAACCTATAGTTTAAAAGCGGTCTACTTTCTGTTGCACTTTCCGTTGGCTTGCGCCACCCAGACGTTATCTGGCACTGTATTTTCATGAAGCCCGGACTTTCCTCCCGCCTTCGCCTTGCCTTGCAAAGCGGAGACGGGCGATTATCCAGCCTTCTGGCATTGTTTTTATAAGGATTTATTTAACAGAAATCAAATGATTAGCAAGCAGCGCATAAAGCCGCCCCTTAGTCAGCCCACAAACCTGTCCTGCTGTATTCTTTGAAAAAACCTCAGGCACAAAGTGACGTTGAAAGGCAATCAACACATCCTCTTGGTTATAATCGCCATACCCATAATCATGAAGCGCCTGATAAATATCAATTCCTGCACCTTTAACAATATCTTCATCCGACACATCAGGCCAAACACCAACCCCCTCTTGAGCAAATTCCTTCCATGGAAATAGCTCACCTGGGTCTTGTTTACGTGTGGGCGCAACATCCGAATGCGCCAAAACATATTCAAAGTCATACCTGTTAAGAATATCAGCACAAAGTTTTTTTAAAGATATAATTTGCGGCTCGGCAAACTCTTTATATCCAAACTCATGCCCAGGATTAACAATTTCAATGCCAATAGAAACAGCATTAATATTTTTTTCACCTTGCCAATAAGCCTGCCCCGCATGCCATGCGCGTTTTTCCTCGTCAACATGCTGATAAATAACGCCACCCTCATCAACGGTGTAATGTGCACTTACTTTCGACTCTTTATCAGTCAGCTGATTAATCGCATCTTCTGCCGTTCTCATGCCTGTATAATGGAGCAATAAAATAGTTGGCTGGTGACCACCACGATCATCGGAATTTGGAGAAGGTTTTTGAATAATTTTCATCGCTCTTCTTTCACTTTTAATAAAATGACGAGCCCCACAACCCAAAAGCCGATAATGCTTGCCATGCCTGCTTGCTGTGTCCCAAACAGAGTGGTCATGACACCAAACGCTAAAGGTCCTAAAAATGAAATAGATTTCCCCGTAAAGGCATAAAGGCCGTAACTTTGTGTGATCATTTCTGGTGGGCAAAGCTTGCTAATCATCGTACGGCTCGCCGCCTGCACAGGCCCCATAAAAATACCTAGGCCTAAGGACAGAATTAAAAATAGATTTTTATCTGCTATTAAAAGAATAATAGTCCCTATTAAAATTAAACCAACAAGCGAGATTATAATAGTGCGTTTAGACCCAATCGCATCATCCACAAAGGCAAAACCAAAGGCTCCTAAGCCCGCTGTCACATTAAGACCAATCGCAAAAATCAAAATTTCTGTAAACTCCATACCAAATTGACCCGCCGCATAAACGCCGCCAATAGCAAATAAGGTTACAAGACCATCACGATAAATCGCGCTCGCGATCAAAAAACGTAAAAGATTACCATGCTTACGTGCATTTTTAGCACTTTGCGCAAGTTGACTTAACCCTTTTGACAAAGCTTCCCAAAAACCTAGAGCTTTCGTTTCAACGTCTTTGGTGAATAAAAAGAGCGGCAACATAAAAACAAAGAACCAAAGCGCAATAAAGGGCCCCAAAATTCTTATATTTTCTGAATTTTCAGTTGGTAAGTTTATGAATGGCTTCACATCACCTAAGCCCACGAAGCCAAATAAAGATATCGCCAAGGCCGTTAAACCACCTAAATACCCCAATCCCCAAGCCCATCCAGACACACGTCCAATTTTATGTTTAGGCGCAATATGCGGTAGCATCACATTGTAAAAAACCTGAGAAAGCTCAAGGCCAATATTCGCCAGCGCAACCAATGTTAAAACCATTAAAACATGACTTGTACTGCTATCTGGCGTTGCAAACCAGAGCAGCGAGCACGGCACAATACAAAGCATTGAAAGCCAGAATATCCATGATTTTCGCTTACCTGAGTTATCCGCCACCGCGCCCAAAACAGGGCCCAAAAACGCAATAATTATACCTGACGCTGCAATAGAAAAGCTCCACTGTGCACTGCCTTCTGTTTCATCACCCACAATAGAGCGTGCAAAATACACCCCAAAGATAAAAGTAATAATGACCGTACTAAACGCTGTATTTGCCCAATCATAAAAGCACCAGGAAAAAACAGACTTTCTATCCTCTTTTGAACTACTTGTGTATGGTTCACTCAATTTACTTGACATAAAAAATATTCTTATTTATAAAGGCTTTATTCAAATTGTTAACAAAAGGTTAAGGGCGCGTTCATGAAACACCTCTCTCTTCTTATAGCAGTGATTTTCTGCATTTCTAATAGTTTATCAGTACAAGCGAATGATAATATTATAACGCAAACACTAATCGTTGAGCAGAACGAGAAAATGGAAGAGCTCTTACAAAAACGAGACCCTAAAGAAACAATCAACTTTCTTCATTCTAACATAAGCGAAAATGCAGAATTTAATATTCAGGTAAATAACCCTATGGCTCAAACAACTCAAACCAAACAAAGCTTCAAAATGAGTAAGGCTGATTACATTAATAGCTTTATTACGGGTATGCATTATGTCGATAAATACGATGTTGATATAAAAACTTCCGATATTCAGATTTCTAAAGATCAGAAAACAGCGACAGTGATCGAAGTCATGATCGAAGAAGGTACTATTTTAAACGCACAAAATTTAAGTAATCCAGGATTGCCTTTTTTGAGCACGACAACCTGCACCAAAATTTATAAAATCGAAGCAGGTAAAATGCAGTCCAACCAAGCTTTTTGTAAAACACAGACTGGTGAAATCAACACTATCTAAAAAAAATTTACCTTAAACGTGAATATTAACCATTTCGTAATCATATATTTACGAAATAATAATCTTTTTCCCTTTTAATCAAATGGTAGTTTTTAATTATCAATCCAAAAAGGGGACTTATAATATGAGGTACTTACTATTAGCAGGAGCAATGATGCTCAGCGTTTTTTCAACATCAGCAGACGCATCGGAGCGCTTACGTGTTCATGATGTTCATAAATTCGTAGATGGTTTAAATGTTGCAGTGAACAACTTACATTCAATCAACGGGCAAAATAAATTAGAGAACATGATTTCAAACCAAGCGCTGTTCGAAGACAATGTAAATTCACATGGATATAATCCATATTTGGTGAATAACACATATAATCCAAACTATTATGCTTATCGCTACCCTTATCATCAAGGCTATGCAAATGTTGGTTATAAATCAAACAACAAGTGGGAAAAAATTTCAACTCTTCAAACAAAGAAACGGACAATACCGGGATATAAGGGTGTGTTTGAAGTATCAGAAATGACAATTTCACCACTCGCAGATTCAGCAGTTGTTGATGTTGATTTTAAAGAGCAAAGCCTGACTTACGCTCCAGGATATACACCTTATTACTATCAACATGCAAATCTGAACACACATTCGAAGTGTAAAATGCATCTAGGTAAAATGAATGATACAGTCTATCTCACAAGAATGTACTGTAATACATCAACAAATTTACCACTGTAATAATAATTAAATTAATCTAACATTAGAAAAGAGCCTTTAAGGCTCTTTTTTTGTAACAAATACGCACTTCTTTCGAATTTATAACCATGAAAACACTTATATTAGTAAGCTTATTTTCTTTATTTGGCCTTTTCGCAGTGGGCCTTACAAATGTTTCAAAAGGAATGGACGTGGCAAAAACAATAAAAACAGAAAAACCTGATAACCTTCCCATTGCAACACTGGCTGGGGGGTGTTTTTGGTGTTTAGAATATGAATTTCGCGCCATAGAAGGCGTTGTCTATACCATCTCCGGCTATTCTGGCGGTGATATTAAAAACCCAACCTACCGTGACATCACAACAGGCAAATCAGGACATGCCGAAGTGACAGATGTCTATTACGATCCTGAAATCATCACATATCGTGAAATAGTTGATTATTTTCTGCGTAAAGCGCACGACCCAACGCAATTAAACCGTCAGGGTGTCGATCGTGGCACGCAATACCGCTCTGCCATCTTTTATCATGATGCAGAACAAAAGCAGATAGCAGAAGAGGCTATTAATGCCGCAGAAGCAGACAACATATGGAAAGATAAGATTGTAACAACGCTTGAGCCCCTTGATGTCTTTTGGCCCGCAGAAGAATACCACCAACAGTATTATGAGAAATATAAAGAAGCCAATGGCCGCCCACATATTCGTGTTCTGATGAAACAAAAAAATAAGTAAATCTGTTTTATTTAATTTATTGTCTTTTCACGCTATACCCCATAACTTCTGATTATTGAACAGAAGTTAAGGTTATCGGAATGATAAACGAAGAAAAAACAAATCAGAAATACATTTCTGCGTGGACAGATAAGTATTTTACAAGAGCCAAAAATACGATCAAAAATCCTCCAATCGTTACCTACGGTATTTTTATTCGTAGACCAGCTTTAATGGCCTCTGCTCTGGCTATGGATTGGCTAAAAGAAGTGGCTAAACAGCAAAAATTCAATATCGAAATAAAAGAAAATTATAAAGAAGGCGAATTGGTCGGTGCTGGAGATCCCATGCTATATATAACGGGTCGCATGGATCATCTTCTAGAAACAGAAACACATTTACTGCAAAAGATAGGAGCCACAAGTGTCGCTGCAATGAACGCACGTGACATGTGCCTTGCGCTTCCCCATACTGCTTTCCTCGCCATGGATGCGCGTCATTGCGCTGGTACAGAAATGGCGGAAATGATGGCGTATGCCGCCAGTGTTGGTAGTAAAGCAGCACAACAAAAGGGTGCCAAAGGCTTTATTGGTAATGCCACAGACGCTACAGCTCATTTTTTTGATAATGACAGTGGATTAGGAACAATGCCGCATGCTTTTATAGGCGCCTATAATTCTACACTTGAAGCCGCTATTGCTTTTAGAGAGCATAATCCAAAAACTACCCTCACTGTTCTAGTAGATTATTTTGGTCAGGAGGTTACTGATACCCTCGATGTTTGTAATCACTTTAAAGACCTTGCAGAAAAAGGTGAACTTTCAATTCGATTGGATACACATGGTGGACGCTATATTGAAGGATTAGATCCTCAAGAGTCTTACGCAGTATTAGAACGTAACATTCCCGAAGCAATACGGGGGTATCGATCCGAACAGGATTTAAGGCACTTAACAGGGACTGGTGTTTCTGCCGCGGCAATCTGGCATATGCGTGAAAAGTTAAATGAAGCAGATTTTGATAAAGTAAAAATCGTTGCCTCTTCTGGGTTTAATACAGAAAAATGCCGTGTCATGGCGAAAGCAAAAGCGCCTATAGACATCATTGGAACAGGGTCATACTTACCTGCAAAATGGTCAGAAACTTATGCAACCACAGATATTATTTGTTATAATGGCGTATTTAAAGTGAAGTCAGGTCGCGAATTTTTAATAAAAAATTATCAAGAGCGCTACGGTAACGAACAATCAAAACTTTAAAAACTACACACTGAAAACTTTAATGTTTATCTTTTAAGTGCACATAGGTTTCAGCATAACGTTTAGATAAATGCTCGCCTGCTTTAATTGGTTTTTCATTGGCAGGTGCGACATTTGTGTCATAATTGGGGTTAAAAAATAACGGGATTGAAATTCGCTCATGGCGTCCCCCTTTTACACGATGCGGCGTAGCCCTTATTTGTCCGCCCGTCCACATCTCCAACATTTCTCCAAAATTGACAATAAAAGTGCCCGGTTCGGCGGAAACAGCTATCCAACGTCCATCTTGTAATTGCACTTCCAGCCCTGATTGGCCATCCGTTGCTAACAATGTTAGACAACCATAATCAGTATGAGCGCCAATACCAAAATCACGTTCGGTGGCATCATCAGGTCTTTGCGGATAAAAGTTACTGCGTAAAAGTGCCATAGGTTTATCAAACTTATCTGCAAAAAAACTTTGATTTGCACCAATAGCTGCTGAAATACCTTGTAAAAGATCAAGAGCCACGGCACGTGTATTTACAAAGTATTTTTCTATATGTTTTTGAAATTCTATAGGTTCAGCAGGCCATAAGTTAGGCGCATAGACAGAGAGATGAGCTTGCGGATCATTTTCAGGCACTTCAACGCCACAATCAAAAACTTCTTTGTAATCTGGATTGGCATTGGGATCAACTTGTTCGGATCTTGAGCGCCCCCACCCCCGATTAGAACCAGTTACGGACATATCAACTTCTTGTTTAATAGATTCTTTGTTTTTGAAAAACGAACGATACACAGCCAAAGTTTGTTTCACTTCATCTTTTGAAATATTCGTATTTGATAGAGTAAAAAAGCCAATTTTCTCTGCTGCATCACGAGTCTGTTTTAAAGTCGCGGGCTTACGATCTACTAAATCTTGAGCATCAATCTCAGGAATCATAATTTAACTCTCACCTTTATTTAGAACAAACAGATAAAAGCTAAGCTACTGCTACAGGTATAAAAAGGCAATATGAACGGCGGCAAAAATATAATATCCGCCTAATTGATAAGAAGTATCAATCGCAACAGCCTCAAACGGGTAGCTTGTATAAAGAGCGCCCATTAATGCAGGAGGCATAGAAAACGCAACCCATATCATGCAAGACAGAGCGAAATATCCTGCCTCATTATTAATTTCTAGAAAACTGGCCAAGAATGCATAAAAACAGGCTGCTAATATCCAAAGAAAGAATGATGCCATAAACGGCAATGGCGATTTTCTTAAGCTATCAGATTTTGCACCACGCACTTCCAACCAACGCTCCCCCATTACTTTAGGGTGATACCAGATCATACCAAGTATGAAGGCAAACAAGCCGGATAAGAAAAAAGCACCAAAATTAATATCTAGATTTAACATAGCATTCCCTAAAAATTATAACTTATATGATTTTAGCACAGATATCAAAACTGCCAAGGATGGTTTTCATTTAATTAAGAACTACGGCTTCTATTAAGTATGACGCTCCACCATTAATTTCTTAATTTCAGAGATTGATTTTGCAGGGTTGAGGTCTTTTGGACAGGCATTTGTACAATTCATAATTGTGTGACAACGGTACAATTTGAAAGGATCTTCAAGCTCATCCAAACGCTCACCCGTCGCTTCATCACGACTATCAGTAATCCAACGCCATGCATTCAAAAGAACGGCGGGTCCTAAATATTTATCGCCATTCCACCACGTGCTTGGGCAGGATGTTGTACAACAAAAACACATGATACAACCCGCAGGCCCTTTGCCGTCTGATCCATTCAGTTTTTCTGCGTCCTCAGGGCTTTGCAAACGCTCACGTGATGGCGCAGGGCTATCAGACTTCATCCATGGCTCAATCGATTCATATTGTGCATAATCATGTGTTAGATCAGGCACTAAATCTTTGACAACAGGTTTGTGCGGCAATGGGGTAATTTTCACATCACCCTTAATTTCATTAATCGGCGTTAAACAAGCCAAGCGATTGCGCCCATCAATATTCATCGCGCAAGACCCACAAATCCCTTCACGGCAAGAACGACGGAATGTCAAAGAACTATCAACCTTATCCTTAATATGAATGATCGCATCCAAAACCATCGGACCACAATCATCCAGACTAATATTAAATTCGTCCATTTGCGGATTTTTATCTTCATCGGGATTCCAACGATAAACCTTAAAAGTCTTTAAATTTTCAGCATCTTTCGCCGCTTCAAACTTTTGACCTTTTTTGATTTTTGAATTTTTGGGAAGTGTGAACTGTACCATGAGTATTATCCTTTATTTTAAAATTAAGCCGCTGGCTTAAACTCATCATCTGGTGCTTGTTTCTTTTTACGAGAAGGCTCTTCTGGAGAATTAGCCGCATGTTTTTCTTTTTCTGCTTGGCGAGCCTCTCTTTCCTCCACCACTTCAGCCGTCAACCCTACCCCAAATTCTGCATCAGCCTCTGGCGCGGGATCAGGTATCATTTCGCCTATGTCACTCTTATTTACAATAATTTCATCTTCAGGTTGAGCATCATTATATTCAACCTGATCTATTTGTAAAACATCATATTTAACCAAAAGTTCATTTTGAACAGTAACAGTCGCTGCACTTGCGAGATCATCTTCTATTGCCTCTGCGACTAAATCTTGGTATTGATTTTGATCATTTGCGAGTTCAGGATTTTTAACCGCAACAAAATCATCAGTCAATTCCTCTCTCTTTTCATCCAAATCTGTAAACCGCTTTAGTTTTTCTTTTTGAACCTGGTCTAATTCAGCCTCTGGCGGCACAACAATAGTCATTTCAGCTAAATAATTTCCTGTTTTAGGGTCTTCAACAACAGTGATGTTTGTTTTTACACCTTCAACATTGGCAATATCTCCCGCAATATCCATCACAGCAGCTTCAGCACCAGATTCTGAGTTGGCTATTCTGCGAAGACTAATGGTTGCCATTAATAAACCCTCGCCTTCGGTGGAACGGCTTCGACTTCGTCGGTTAGGGTTGTCAGCGTGACGGGGCGGTAATCGATTTTTGTTTTGCCCTTTTCATCAACATTAATAATGGTGTGCTTCATCCATTTTTTATCATCGCGTTCGGTAAAATCTTCACGCGCATGGGCACCACGGGACTCTTCACGGTTGACCGCGCTCGCCAAAGACGCAACAGATTGATAAAGAAGGTTATCCAATTCCAACGTTTCAACCAAATCTGTATTAAAAATCATCGAACGGTCTTTTAAACCTAAATCATCACGTTTATTAAAGATTTTAACAATCTTATCGTGTCCTTCTTCTAGCGTCTCCCCTGTTCTAAACACGGCCGCATGATCTTGCATGGTATGTTGCATTTCACCGCGTAGTTCAGACGTTGAAATCTTACCTTTAGCATTTCTAAATTTATCCAAACGCTCCAACGCGCGTTGATCATCATTATTTTTCAAGGCTTTATGCGGCAAGTTTGGCGAAACTGTTTCCGCGCAACGAATAGCCGCTGCACGTCCAAAGACAACCAAATCAAGTAGAGAGTTAGAGCCCAAACGGTTTGCACCATGCACGGATACACAAGCCGCTTCGCCGATTGCCATTAATCCTGGTACAACGCGGTTTGGATCTTTCGCCGTTGGGTTCACAACCTCGGTTCTGAAATTAGTTGGTATACCACCCATATTATAATGCACCGTTGGCAAAACAGGGATAGGTTCTTTTGTCACATCAACGCCCGCAAAAATACGCGCGCTTTCGGCAATACCCGGCAAGCGTGAATGAATAATTTCCGGATCAAGGTGCATCAAATTTAAATGAATATGATCTTTCTTCTCCCCTACGCCGCGCCCTTCACGAATTTCAATCGTCATAGAGCGGGACACAACATCACGCGATGCCAAATCCTTAGCGCTCGGCGCATAACGCTCCATAAAGCGCTCCCCTTCTGAATTTGTAAGATACCCACCTTCGCCGCGCACGCCTTCGGTGATCAAACAACCTGCGCCGTAAATTCCTGTTGGGTGGAATTGCGTGAACTCCATATCCTGCAACGGCAGGCCTGCACGCGCAACCATACCACCACCATCACCAGTACAAGTATGAGCAGAGGTACAAGAAAAATAAGCACGGCCATAGCCACCTGTTGCCAAAATTACCTGATGCGCGCGGAACCGATGAATTGTTCCATCATCCAAATTCCAACACATTACGCCCACGCAAGAGCCGTCATCATCCATGATCAAATCAAGTGCAAAATATTCAATAAAAAATTCTGCTTTGTGCTTTAACGCTTGCTGATACAACGTATGTAACATCGCATGCCCTGTTCGGTCAGCCGCCGCACAAGTGCGCTGCGCCGTTCCCTTACCGTAATGCGTGGTCATACCACCGAACGCGCGTTGATAAATTTTACCTGCTGCCGTACGAGAGAATGGAACACCATAATGTTCTAATTCAATCACCGCAGGGATGGCCTCACGGCACATATATTCAATCGCGTCCTGATCACCGAGCCAGTCTGACCCTTTAATCGTGTCATACATGTGAAAACGCCAATCATCCTCGCCCATATTACCGAGCGCAGCAGAAATACCGCCTTGCGCCGCTACAGTATGAGAACGCGTCGGAAAAACCTTAGAAATAAGCGCAGTTTTTAAACCTTTTTCCGCGCAACCAAAACCAGCGCGAAGTCCCGCACCGCCTGCGCCCACAACAACAACGTCATATTCGTGATCAATAATTTCGTAATCTTTAGTCATTAATTCAGGCTCTCTAGTTGAGTTGTTGCGCTAAACGCTATTTTTAAAATTGAGATAATTGTGGTCATGCCAAGCGCAAAAAAGAAAATTTTCATGCCAATAACTTTAATCATGCGCAGGCATTTACAAGAGATGTAATCCTCATAAACAACCTGTAATTCCAGCGCAAAATGTTTCAGCGTGACAATTACAAAAAGGATAGCGACAACTATGCTAAAAGGGTGCGAAAACCACGCCGTAAATTCTATATACGTTGCGTCACGAAGTGAATACACTGTGTAAATCACCCAAGCAACCAAAGGAATATTGAGCAACGTTGTAATGTCATGTTTTAATTTGTGTTCTGTCCCGTGATGAGCAGAGCCAAGGCCTCTCGCCTTTGCTAATGGAGATACAAGTTTATTCTGCATTTTGCGCCCCTTCTAAAATTTCAATGTCGCTTGAAAAATATCCAGCCCAGCAGCCGCAAGAAATTTGCCATAGGCCGAATGTTAAAAGAACAGAAAGTAAGAGAACGATGTTGCCCGTCATAATGCCTGATTTTTCATTCACGCCGATGCCCATGCTCCAAAGCACGTGACGTACGCCATTCCCTAAATAAAAGAAAATCGCAAACGCCCAAGCAATAAATACATATTTTGCAAAAGGATGATCCAAAAGCATCATTGATTGATCATAAAAAGCAGGATTCCAAACCACAGCAACAAACCAAGCCAGTACCGCCATCACGCTCATCGCCAAACCAATACCAACCATACGGCCCATGATCGACATTTTGGCATTATAAGGCAGGCGATAGACCTGCAAATGCGGCGAAAGCGGTCTTTCTTGATTTTTGGGTGTTTCAGACGAATTATCAGTCATTGAAAAAATTCCATTCATTTAAGATAAAACATCATAAGGTTTTTAAACACTCTTTCCAACCTTAAATTACTGAAAATTAAGCGGAAATTTTCTTAGAATATTCGTGCAATGGATAACCCATTTGATAACGGCGAATCATAATGTAGGCGGCAAAGCCCCAATCTGCCATCATCAAGAAAAACGGATAAAGCATGTTTTGCCAAGTGGGATCAGGAATAGCAAAGAGTAGAAGAAAGTAACGCGCCCCCGCGAAAAAAGAAGATATTGGCGGTTCCGTATCAGGGCGATTATGAGATTTTCGAATGGTTGGCCAATAAGTCAAAGCATCAATGAAAATGACAATGCAAATTGCAAGTAATGGATTTTGCGTTAGCTTCCAAACAGGGATGGCAATTAAACACATCACCAAGGCAACCCAGTCACTTTTTTGATAATCTCTTATGCCGATGAACAAAGCCAAAACTGCAATTAATAAACAGGTCGTCGATACAAAAACTAAGGCCCATGCAGACGGTCCCGCATTTAATTGTAATTGGGCAAACGCACCAACACCAACAACCGCCCCCCATAAAAACCACGTGAAGGCGTGCGGTTTTGTCTCCCCTTTATAGATCGTGTAAAAATACGTCGCATAGCGAAAGCTTGCTAGCAAGACGGCCGCGATGGCAAAAAATATGTACTGATCCATTTAGAACTTTTCTATTTTAAGAGCCAAGCGAAACCTTACTCAACTTCCTTACCAATGAGCGTTTCAGCGATTTGGATAGAGTTTAAGGCAGCCCCTTTGCGCATATTATCAGAAACACACCAAAAATTTAGACCGTGTTTGACTGATTTATCCAAGCGCACCCGCGATACGAAAACAGCATCTTCACCAGCTATTTCAGCAGGTGTTATATATTCCATTTCACTTTCACGATCAATAATCGTAACCCCATCCATATCACGCCAAAGTTTCTTGGCTTCTTTGACAGAGAGTGGCTTTTCAAGCTCAATATTGACCATTTCCGCATGACCAATAAAAACAGGCATACGGACACAATTGGCACAAACTTCAATTTTTACATCCAAAATCTTTTTGGTTTCCACGACCATTTTCCATTCTTCTTTGGTCATGCCTTCGTCTTCGCCTTCTTCGATAAACTTATCAATTTGTGGAATCACATTAAACGCAATCTGTTTGGGGAACACATCCGCCTTTGGATCATCATTCATAAAGAAATGGCGACTTTGGTTAAAAAGCTCGTCCATAGCCTCTTTTCCTGCGCCCGAAACAGACTGATAGGTTGACACTACGATACGTTTTATATTGGCCGCGTCATGTATGGGTTTCAAGGCCACAAGCATCTGAATGGTTGAGCAATTTGGGTTCGCAATGATGCCCCTTCTGCTCTTATCTTGCATGTACCCATCAAGAACGTGACCGTTCACTTCTGGCACAATAAGGGGCACATCTTCGTCCATTCTAAAATGAGAAGTGTTATCAATCACGATTGCACCTGCCGCCGCCGCCTTCGGCGCGAACTCTGCCGACACGGTTCCACCAGGGGAGGAGAAAACAAAATCAGTGCCTTTAAAATCATATTTTGCGAGATCTTGAATTTTAAGATCCTTATCCCCAAAGGAGACTTCTTTACCTGCCGAACGGGCGGAGGCCAAGGCCACGACTTCACTAACGGGAAAATTACGCTCCGCGAGAATAGCGAGCATTTCGCGCCCTACATTTCCTGATGCTCCGACAACGGCTACTTTATATGACATGATCAAAATTCCTTTTAGATATTGTGCTTAATGCTTTATTCTATAGTGAAGAAACAAACTATAAGCGACTCCTTAAAATGTCCAATAAAAAACCTACTATCGAAGAGCTTCAGCGTGATCTTGCACGTGCGGATGCCGCCGCGGATCAAAAATCTAATTTTTTAGCGACGATGAGCCACGAAATTAGAACCCCAATGCAGTCTGTTTACGGACTTCTAGAACTCATTGAGCAGGAAAAACCCGATTCCAATATTTTAAGCATGGTGAGAACAGCAAAGGATTCTGCCAGTGGATTATTGGAAATTTTGGATGATATTCTTGATTTTGCCAAAATGGATGCCGATAAAATGGAATTGGATCTGTTTGAAGTCCCGCTTAGAACACTGGCCTACGGTATTGTTGAAGCGTTATCCGTCAAAGTAACCGGCAAGCCGATTGAGCTTTCGGTTGATGTTGATAAAGACGTACCTTTTGTCGTGATTGGTGACCCCAAGCGATTACGCCAGATTATTATGAATCTTATGAGCAATGCCCTCAAATTTACACATGAGGGCAGTGCGATTATAAAAATCAGTCAAAAAACCAAACATATTGACTTAAAAAAAGGTCATATCGGTATCCGTTTTGAAATTGTAGATACGGGTATTGGGATGAAAAAAGAGGTGGCTGATAATCTTTTCACTCCCTTTACCCAAGCCGATAGCTCGACCTCACGCAAATATGGCGGAACAGGCTTAGGGCTTTCCATTTCTAAAAAGCTTGTTGAAATTATGGGCGGTCAAATTGGCGTCAATTCTATCGAAGGGCAAGGTTCCGTTTTTTGGTTTGAAATTCCTACTAAAGAAGTTAGTACAGAAACGAATACGGCTAAACTGCCTGATCTTGATGGCTTATCAGTTTTATCCGTTGAAGACCACCCACAAGGGGCAAAGGAAATTGTTCGCTCCCTTCAATCCATGGGGGCGCATATCGAAAGCTGCGCCACTTATGCCGAGGCTTTGCAGCTTATTATCCGCCGCCCGTTTGATGTCGCTTTGGTCGATCAAGGGTTGCCCGATGGGTTGGGATTAGATCTTATTCGTGAAATAACAGAAATACGCCCTTTTATGGGGATGATAATGTACACCGTGCGTGATGATGCTGGTCTGCAACATACTCTACAATCGCTTGGCGTCACTTACCTGACAAAACCAGCCAGCCGTGTTGGCTTGGGCGAAGCGGTTTTGGACGCCGGAAGTAAAGTCATGAAAATGGGCATTATAGGCCCCTCAAAATTGCTTATCGCCGAAGATACCGCAAGTGTTCGCGATGTTTTGCAGCGTCAATTGGACAAATTAGGCGTTGAAGCAACCTTTGTTGAAAATGGCGTTGAAGCGCTTGAATCTGTCAGATCAGGTGAATATGGCATATTACTAACGGACCTTCACATGCCTGAATTAGATGGGTATGAGGTCGTTAAAAATATTAGAGAAGACGATAAAAAATTAGATCGCCACTTCCCTGTTGTTGCCCTCACCGCCGATGTCCAAATGAGCCAACGACAGGTTTATCTCTCTCACGGTTTTGACGAATGCTTGTTAAAGCCCGTGTCATTAGGGCAATTTAAACGCCTTTTAATGCGATGGGGATTAATGGATGGGGATAGCAAGCCACAATCAAAAGAAACTAAAGCAGACGGATCTTCAATTGATTACAATGCCATTAACGCCCAGATGGGCGCGATGGATGATGACGCGATTGAAATGTTACAAATGTTTGTTGATATGACTGTGCCTTTGATAGAGAAAATTGAAGTTGCTCAAAAGGATAAGAATTTTCATGACTTGGCAGAAACCGCCCATAGCCTTAAAGGTGCGGCGCGTATGGCATGCATTAATAAATTAGGAGATTATGCCTCTGATTTACAAGACAGTGCAGAAGATCAGAAAAACATGCCTGACTTGGTTGAGAAAATTATAATAGAGTTTGAAAAAACTCAATCAGAGATTAAAAAGCTCTAGTCGTGTTTACGGACAGCTAGCCGCAGCCTCTTCACCATCTGTATCGCCATTGTAAACAGCTGTACTTTGTGTAATCACCCAAACACGAAAACAAGTACTACCATCAGGACAAATAGGATCACCAGGATCACCGCTTAACAACTCCACATCTCCAGCAGAAGCATCAATAATATCTGCTTCACATTCAGAGAATTGATCATCTAATTTCTGTACTGCTGTTTGTAAAAACGCATCTGTCTTATCTGTTTTAGTGAAGAAGAAAACCCCATCATCTCCACTGTAATACTCCCAATCATCAAATAAGCTTGGTGTTGGTGGTAAAAATTTACCCGAACTTCCGCCAAAAATATCCGCATGGTTTGTGCTGACTCCACCTGGATTACCTGGACAGCGGATACCTTCAAGAGCATTATCAGCAGCAGGAGTTGTAAAATGTGAACTAGAAGGATTGATAGGATATGGAAAATTTGGTGTTCCGATAAGACCATCTTCACCATCAGGATAATTTAAAACGCATTCTTGGATAGAAGAGCGAATAAAGGCGATTTGTGATTTCATCTCAGTAATCGCGTTAAAGCTACTTTGCGCTGTAGTCTGTTGGCTTGATGGCTTCATGAAAGAAGCTGTTAAAGCTGCTAAAAGCGCAATCGCTATAAGAATATAGACAAGCGCGCTTCCAGATTGATTATTATGCTTCATTAAATTCTATCGTTCTAACAAGACAGAATAGAAAACATATTCATTATTGTCAGTATCATTAAAACAACCTGATGGTTGACCGCTGAATACTGTACAGCCAACGCTTGTTATATCTTCTTGGTCTCCCACTGGAAAAGTGTCACCTTCAGTATAATTATCTCTGATATTAGCTTGCGTTGTTGAAGCATCCAAATCAGGGATAATACCATCTGTCATGGTACAGCCAGTAGTATCAAGCGAGAATTCTTCGTTAACATTTCGACATACTGCAGAAGATATGCCTGGAAGAAATGCAATTAAGTCATTTCCGCCACCACCATCGATTCCAATTAGAGGAATATCCCAGTTTGCATTATAAAACCACGTTCCTTGCGCTGTACCAGCCATAATGTCTGCTGGTGCTTGTTGAAACACTGCTCCACCACCTGTAGGGTGAAAGACAGCTGCTTCTAAATCAGACATTGAAGCAAAATTGGCAGGTGCATCAAACACAATATTGGAAATATCAATACCACCTAAGACCATACGAATAATAGAAGTTCTCATCGCTGTCGGATGCTGCGTCATCGATGCCCCACTAAGCAAAGCTTGTTCTGCGTCAGCAGTACCAGATCCAGATCTAGTTGATTGTGTTACGGCATAGGACAAAGCCGCAAAAAGCGCCACTGCAATCAAAATTAAAAAAAGAACATTCCCTTTTTCAGCTTTTCTATTTTTACGTTGACCCATTTTTTTCTCCATTTTGTTTTTTTATTAATAGCATAAACCTTTATTTAATTGATCTTTTAGCTCGGGTTTTCCACAGATACCTTATTTACTTTCAAGGTCGCCGCAAGTTTAAATCTTCGGTCACATTCTCTACCAACACATAATTTCTCAAGTTGAACGCGCCAGCCCTCGCCACCATTTTGCATGTGGCCAATAGCCTCACGAAACTCTGTAAAATTAGATGTATTATTTGCCGTAATAACAATTGTTGATTTATCTACCTTAATATCAATACCACGATAGCTTTCTCTAGAACTTTCTACAAATTTCTCAATATCTGTTTTAGGAATAGGAATATTTTTAATCGTAGGCACGACAGGCTTCAGGGCTTCTATCTCTTTCAAACTAGCGCGAAGCTCTATCAAGCTTTGTGTTTGCACGGTGGTATATAAACCTGCTGCAGCTGCCGTGCCCCATGCAATACCAGCTGCAATTAAAACAGTCTGACCTGCTTTTTGAGGTAGGTTTTCCAAAAATCGATTGAGGTCTTCGGAAGATTGTTTTCCGAAGTACTTATTTAAGCCTTTCCAATCAAATAATTTAAAATCCAAAATAACCCCTAATATTTAATATATTATCTTAATATCGTACCCAAAAACATTTAAATTTGAATTAGATTTAGATAAAATTTTACCTATTTTGTACCACTCATGCGCACACGTCCATCTTTTTCAATTCCAGGAAGCACTTTTCCTCTAATTGTCCCTACGCCCTGCCCATAAGCAGGTGGTACTAGAACAATCCAGTTAACTTTTTTGCCAGTTACTTCATATTTAATAAGTGTTCCGTCAATGGTCCTTAATTCATCCAATAACTCCTGAATACGCACCATATGTTTAATAGAATCACTTTGTAACGCATTATAAGCCTCAACCATCATGTTTTGTGATACACGACTAGTTTCCTGCTTCACTTTAACCAAATCACGTTGCACAGTGGCTGTTAATATATGCTGAAAAACGAAAAATCCCAAGATGATAAAGTTAATAAAAATACCGACTAACAGCAAAGTTCTTGCAGCTGCCCGTGATAATTTTTCGCTCATAAGAGATCTATTTTTCCATGGGACTTGCTCCGCCATCTCTGGATTAACTGTCACAAAATTGGCATCCATGCTTTGTATACGCGGCAATAATGTTCGACCTGCCCCCAAAAAAACCTGCATACGTCCTGTTTCAGGATCCCATCTTAAAGCAGATGCCAAACCTTCTTGTTCATAAATATAAACAGTCTCACGATCCCAATATTCACTATTACCGGGTAAAGCTGCAGCCAAAGGGCACCAACTATCTGGATTCGATGCCAATGAGGCTGAAGGCGTTGCAATATACCAACACCTTTTATTTTCAATTGTATAAGTAAAGTGTACTTTTTCAGTACCGCAAGCTTGCGATGCAGCGTTCCAGACGGCTTCTTCTTCTGTCCCTGCTACATAGGGAACAGAACCTCCGACAAGTTCGTGCGGCAAAAATGGTGAGAGATTTATAGGATTTTGACGCAGTTCACCCGCCAAATAATCACTCATTTTTGGCTTTAGGTTAGCATTTAATTTATTCTTTTGTTCGCCAGCGTTATTCACAAATCAAACTTTTCTAGATTTTTAAAGTGCGCCCCCCATGAGCCCACCCATCATGCTATCCATACTCATATTCATAACAGTTAGCGCATAGATCGCGCTACCAAAAGCAATAAACAAAAATACGCCCGTTAAAGCAAAAGCAAGCCACACAATCAAAGAATGTTTCGTTTTAGCTGAGTTTGCGCGCATTTCCGCAATAGACTCTAGTATAGTAGCAACTTGCGTTAAATCAGACAAGCTCGCTAATTCAAGACGCTCACTACGAGTTAAAGGCTCGTGATCAAGCGCATTACCCAAATTAATCCCTCGCTCAAGATTTTCATTCGCAATTCCCCAGTATTTTGCAACTTCAGGAGAGGTTGTAGACTCGCCAGCTTGTAGCAGCGCATCGTTGATAGGAACATTTCCTTTTAGCATTCGAGCCGCTGCCGTCATGGAATCTGCAAAACCTAAATCTCTCAAATAAGCTCCAATCAAAGGTATTTTTCTTACAACGCGAGCTGTTGGCCAATCTCTTTTTCCTTTGTTGAGAAAAAACGACAAAACTGTCCAAGCCATAAATCCTCCCATAAGAAAGGAAATATAAATTAGAATATTCCAAGTTAATTCAAGGTTATTAACAACAGAATTATATTGTGCAAGTTCATCTGGGTTTTCTGGTGCATTACCACGAAACCAGCCCAAGACCATATCCTTACCCCAGAACAAGGATTGTACAATCGTTACAACATCAAAAGCGAGCCAACCTAATGTTCCTTTAATAGCACGACTGTTTTTCTTTTTTTGAGTAATAGAATGAATAGCGTGAGGAATACCCTCATTAAGGCGGTTCGCTTTTTCGCTACCTGCCAAAATTGAAATCGTACCATGATCAAAAATATTTAATGCTTTGAGCGCGTCAATAACACCAAGACCTCTCGCCAAGGCTTCACGCGCAGGAGCTAAAATATTTTGACGCATTGGATTTGTTTCTGCTTCAATAATTTTCCAAAGTGCGACACCTGGTGAAGAAACAGAAGTTGAACGAAAGACAATTCCGCGTAAAAGCTGAACTTGCCACCATGTTGAGCGGGCTAAAAACCTCTCCAATGGTGACCTTTTATGAGGACGAATAGTAAGAACATACCCCCCGCGTTTACTAACCTCTTGGCGTACATCCTCTTCCGTAGGAAGGTAGAAAGATTCAACAATCTTCTGCACGCCTGATGTACTGTCGTACGCTATTTCAGCAACCCATTGCTGCATAGATTACCCTTTCACTTCTACTCTTCTAAATATGATATAGCTGCATTCGGATCAACCATACCTGTTAGAACCAAATCAACTAATCCTTCTCTTCTTGTATGAACAAAGACACCTTCTTCTTTAGGTATCATATTAATATTTTTTATCATTGCTTGGTAAATACCATTTCTTTGGCCAGGCCCTGAAGTCAACAGAATTGCATCTAACAATAATGTTCTTCCAGAAATACCTGTTCTATTACAAAGATCACATCCAGCAGTGTTATGTGCATTAACCATATCATCTTCTTTAATACCTAATTCTTGGATACTGCCTTCATCAAGAACTTTTTGAGCTTTCTTTTTATGAGCACAACCTTGGCATAAAGTACGCACCAAACGCTGATTCAAAATAACACGCACCTGTTGTGCCAAAGTAAAAGTTGATGATCTTTCACGCTCTGCTGGCATAAGCGAACGCATACGTTCAAAAGTCTGTAAAGCAGTATCGGCGTGAACTGTTGAAATCACTGTATGACCAGACTCCGCCGCACGTAAGGCCGTCTCAACTGTATCAGCATCCCTCATCTCCCCGATAATAATGTAATCAGGATCATGACGCATTGATGCTCTTATTAAATCCGCAAACTCACCACCTTCTTGATGGGGTCTCACCTGCCATTGCGTTGCATAACGCAGTTCATATTCAATTGGATCTTCAATAGTTAAAACATGTTTACGTCGACGGTCAATTTGCTGCACACAAGCATAAAGCGTTGTCGTTTTACCTGAACCAGTAGGCCCTGATAAAAGAATCAGCCCCCCTCCCCCTTTAATTTCAGGAGAAAGAAGGTTTGCTAAATAATCACCCACGTCCTCATGTCGACGGAACAATTCATCAAAACCTTTTAAGGCTGCTCTATCAAGTAGACGTAATGTGATTTTTTCACCATCTTGTGCCTGTGGCCCCGCAGCGACACGAACATCAATGGAGCGCCCTTGCCAAATAAACGAAAAACGGCCGTCTTTTGGAGTCACACGGTCACCAAAATTTAACCCAGCATTTCTTTTTAAAAGTGTTGTCAGACGCGCCATAGCTTCGGAGGGAAGCAAATGTACAGGAATTAAATCCCCATCAATTCTATATTTAATCCAATTAGGTGAGTCAGGATGATTATCCTGAACGATGTGAATATCAGAGGCACGCATTTGTAAAGCTTCCGCTAACATATCACGCTCAAAACGATTTAAGAGAATACCATTATCAACATCTGACAACCACTGCGATAAAGTTTTCTCACATCTATCAGCAGATAGGTCGTGAACTGAACGAAGAGTTTCAATTAACTCCGCACGGTCCCAAATTTCAATATCAAGTTCTTCAACATGCAACCCTGAACGCCGCGCCATAGAGAGTAAGTTTTTTTGCTGCTTATCATTAAGGTCTTGTAAAGGTGCGATCTTCATCACACCATCTTGAAGGCCTATAAGATGAATACTAAGAGGTAGCCAAGCTTGAACAGGTAAAATAGATCTTAGCTGATCTCCTGTTGCACGAAGTTTTGTTCCTTCATCTTCTTGTTCTGTATTATTTAAAGATATAGCACCTGCCATATCTAGCAGTTGGTCAGTAGATCTAGAAATTCCCATATCTAAGAACATAGAGCGTTCCCGCTGCACCATATCCAGATATCTTTCACGGCCTTCTTTTGATCGTATTTTTCGACGGTCTTGCCACTGACGCCTTTCACCTCCTAAAGGTAAATCTTGATCTTCCTCGCGTCTATCTGATTTTCGCGGATCAATAACACCAAAAGAATCTGCTTCTGCCTTACCATCGTCTTCTTTAGAATTATTTGCTCCACCGTCCTGATCCATTTTTAAATTAATTACCCCCAGCAGACTGTGAAGATGTATTACCCGAAGCAGTAGATCCAGATTGCTCTGTTACAAGTGATAAAGAATGATCAAACAAGAGTAATGCGCGTTGATTATTGCCTATAAACTCAACCGCATTAGGTCTAACAGCAACACGCCACAGGCTTCCTCCTATAACTGTTTCTTGATTATGAAAGACAACACGACTTCCACCAGGACCTGAAACAATAGCGCGATCTTTCGCCAAAGATGTTACCCTGAAACCGTCTATAGAAGCCCCTCTTCCACCAGAGGAAGCCTGTCCTGAGGAGCTTTGATTATTATTGGTTGCTGGTGTAGACGTTACTGCAGGCGTAGCCTCTACTTCACTAGCAGAAATGGGCGGAACAGATGAGAATTCGTTTTGCCCATTATTGAAAACAATCGTTTTATTATCTTTGTTGACTACTTGATCAGCCTTACCCGTAATTGGGAGGACTAAAATACCCCGCGCACCATTATGTCGAATTTGCACATCATCTAAAATCGCACCTTCACGAACAGGCTCCCATGTTAAAGTTAAGGGGCAAGCCTCAACAGGGTTTAAAACCAATCCTGCCTTACAGCCTTTTGTATCAATAGTAATACCATTATCTGTGCTAGAAAGACTAATATCCATTATGGATAGAGGAACATCACCAACATTCACTAGAGACGCTGTAATTGATGAAGAAGAGGCAATCCCACTTCCAAAATCAACGGCGGATTGAGAAGCCGTTAATAAACCTTTCCCAGGAACTGCTTCAGGAAAAATGCTCACTTCCTGTGCAGCAGTAGGCTCATATTCACCATCTAGAATAACACTCACCACTCCCGTTGGCCCATCATGGTTAACGATTAGAACCCCCGTTGCAGGCCCACGTTGTTGTGGTGCCCACGTGACTGTTGCTATACAAGCCTCACCAGATAATAATTCTTCACAATCTGACTCAAAACTATATCCAGCCTGATCATTTGAATCGATGCGGATACTTTCGACTTTAATTTCTTTTGATGTGACATTTCGCATAATAACAGACTGCGTTAATGGTCGACTATCTTTGAGAGTCCCAAAATCTAAATCTGCAGGTATTGTATCCAAATCACTAATAATATCAGCTGTTGCATCGTCAGAACGTTCAACAACCCCCGAGACCGTTGAAGTCAATAATTTAGCACGTCCATCATGGCGCATTAAGAGCTCAACGCGAAATTTACCTGGTTGTAGCCCTTTAACGGATAGAGCAATGGCACAAACAGCACCTGAAGGAAGCGGTGCAGAAATACATTCATTCTCTCCAACATTAGCAGAAACATTTGATGAAGGATAAAGACTAATGGCACCTGAAGTAATCGGCTTGGTACCATCATTACGCATCAAAATCACAACTTGTGACGCCGACCCTAAAGCAACTGCGCCTGCATCGATTTTGGATTCCACTGTAACCAAATCCCCACTTTGTCCTGCAGGATTTCGTGCCCCAGGGTCATCAAAAGCAGATTGTTGAGCATAAGCTGGTAGAACAGAAATAACTAACATGGCGATCGTTAATACCATGCTTAAAAAGATGTTATTTTGTTCAAAAAAGCTAAATTTGCAGTATGTCATTGTAAATCTTTCATACATATTAATTATAACACAAAATTAATAATAATTCGTAACCAGAATAGGTCTTAAAGAGCGTGGAAACGCGAAAAAAATATTAAAAGTTTTTCCCATACTCGTATTTTTCATAAATATTTCCCTGACCGCTTACATTTGAAGAGGGTGTAGCTCTCAATTCATTAGGACGGTAATCACCATATAAATTTGATGAAGGAGAAATATCATTCTCATTATAAATATCCGTATCTTCACCGTAAACATTAACAGCAGGCAATAAAATATCTTGAGATGGTTGAGGAGCAAGATATTCAGGCTGATAAGGTGAAGGATTATCTTCTGGCAATGAAGCGTAGTAATCATCCACCGCACTTGTTTCTTCAATAACTCTAGATAAAGGTTCCTTTGCAACAGAAACAACAGAGGGTTCGCGTGCAAAACTTGGGCGCGTAGATTCATAATCAGACGCTCTTGAAACGTAGGAAGATGTCGCACGGCTTAAGGGGGGTCGGTTAGGCTCAATAATTTCAGGGGCAGCAGCAATCGGCTCTGGATTAGAAACGAGTTCAGGTTCAACAACTGGCTCTACTATCGCTTCTTCAACCACTGTAGGGGAAGGCTCTGATTGCTTTACAGCCTTTTTAGGGGTAGGCGTTAAATTAACAGGCTCTTTCACCTCAGACTTAACCGCTGGAGCTTTAAGTGGTGAAGGCCTAGGCTGCTCTTTAATCCATTCTTCACGGATTTTCGGGGAAACCAATTCACGCTGCTTACTTTTAACATACTCTTGATATTGGCCACTCTCTGGCGAGGTGTAAACAATAACACGTGGACGAAGCAAAACAACTAACTCAAGATTATCAGTTCTAGATGTTCGACTAGTTGGCAATATAGGTTCCATAAATCCAGGACCACTGGAATCAAAATTGTCAGTCTCACGAACAAGACCAGCTATAAGAACAGAATCTCCAGGGCGCACACGAATTTGCGTCGATAATTCTCTCTCTGTGGTTTGTGGTAACTGAATAGTTGTGCTCCCACCCCCACTATCTGTATCAAAATCAAAATCATCAATTGTGACAACATTAGTTAAATTAATATTCACATTTGAATAAACTGTAGATTTATCCCACGAACTACTGATTGTTAATGTAAACCCACTATCAACAGAATCCGTACTGACTGATGTTGTCGTATTATCACCACTAATCGTTGAGGCCACTTCAGAAACATAGTTTTGAGTGTCCGCCACACGAAGTTGAGCTTCAGAACCAGATAGAACCGTAATTTGCGGCTGTGAAATAGTTTTTACTGCACCAAATTGAGATAAAAACTCAACTAACTTAGATGGATTTGCGCCTAACGCTTGTGTTGTGGGCAGCCCAATACTCACTGGATTTGTAAAGTCAGCTGCAACAGACCCATTAAAATCTATGCTTGCATTAAACTTACCAAAAGCTTCAATTTCATCCCAATCAATCCCTGTAGAATTACCAGAATTTAAAGCTACTTCCCAAATGTAAGTTTCAAAAACAATCATCGCCGTATTAGCGCGCAACCTTTGAAAATAATTTTCAGCTAGCTGTGCTGTACGTTGAGTGGCTGTATAAATGATAGTTCGCGTCGTAGGGTCTGATACAGGCTCAGCATCCCCTCCAATAATCGCGCTCAAACCCTGCATTACATCATCAATAAATTCGTTATCAGAACCACTAGTGCTTCCATCCGTCCCGCCTGAACTTGATGAGGATATTGGAGGAAGCGTTACTGCAAATGTTTGTCTTTCTTTTACAATAAGGGAATTTTCTTCAAACAAACAATAAAGGTCAGCTAGCGAACAAACCCGATTAACAACTTTGGATAAAGGCCCCTTTAAATTTGCCACCGTAACCTTACGTGTCAGACCCTCATCTGTTTCAAAGGCAATAGAAACATCGTAATCCGCCAAAATAAGCTGCAGGGCACCTGCCAGTGTTTCAGAGCGAAGCTCGAATGGCCCTACCTCATCATCAGGCAATGCATCGCCTGCTATACGCTCAGGCACAAGAATATCTGCGCCTAACGGAAGGTACATAACGCTATCTGGGCGCTCATTGATAGCTTCCGCTCGCTCTTCAGCGCCAATGGGCGTAGGAATTTTTACATTACGTGCATCAGGTACGCTTACTTCAGCGCATGAGCTAATAGCTACAGCACATATAACTGACAGAACAAGAGAGGATTTTTTTAACAAACTTTACTTCCCCATTTTCCTTTTTATCATCGCCAAAGAGCGATCTACCGCTTTTACCAAACGTTCTTTTTCCACTGGCTTGACGAGCATTGCACTCACACCAAAGTCACTAGATTTTTCTAAAATATCAGGTGAATTATCACCAGTAACAAGAATAACCGGAATTTGTATATCAAGACCACGGATTGCGCGGATAAAATCAAATCCATCCACAGGCTCCATACGCACATCAACAACAGTTAAATCAATTTTTTCTTTTTTTATCTGCTCTAAAGCAGCGTTTCCATCATTGGCTTCAATCGTCTTATGACCTGCACTTTGAAGATATTTTACAATCTGCATACGAACAAAATCATTATCTTCGGCAACTAATATGGTGGCTGTGTCTGTCATAGGAATTTAAATGTAAAATTGATAATCGAATCGAGTACTAAGAATAAGCTACAATGTAAAACAGCGCAATCTTTCAAATAAATCATCGTTTTAGGACTTCTTTTCTGTCATAATCTTTATAACAATAATTTACACTTGATTGGTTCATTCGTGCTTATTCTTTCTTTATTATGTATTTTCACTGCCATTGTTCTTTTGATTATTTTGGCGATTATTGATTTTAAAACCTTCTTACTTCCCAATATTTATGTTTTTCCTTTTGCCGCTCTCGGCATAGTTTTTCATGTCGCTACAGATTTTTACTACCTCACGCCTATTGCCATGGTCATTGGCGGAATGGCTGGATACGCTCTTCTTTGGACAATCCGCTTCTTTGGCAATAAATATTATGGTCAAGACTCGCTCGGTTTAGGAGACGTTAAGTTGTTGGGCGCAAGCGGACTATGGCTCGGCTTTGACGGCGTTTTATTTGCTATGACGATCGGTGCGCTCGCGGGGCTTATTCATGGCTTAATATATGCCGCATATAAAAAACTAGCCTTAAAAAAGCCTTTCTCACTCACACGCCTTGTCATCCCCGCAGGGCCGGGCTTTATTGTAGGCATCTTGATGGTCGGCGGATGGATGTACCAAGGATTTATCATCCAAAGCTTTTACGACCTCTTACCTTAAATTTCTTGCCATAGTTATAATTCCACGCTTATAGTCTGTTTTTAATGACACAGAATTTTGAAAAAGTTGACCGCACCGCCTTTAAGAACAATCATCTTATTGGCATTGAGGACCTCTCCACTGACGAAATAAACATTATTCTCGATTTAGCAGATTATTATGCAGACCGTTTGGATGAACGTGATTTCAAACCAGAAATTTTAAAAAACCAGATTGTATTAACACTCTTTTTTGAAAATTCGACCCGCACCCGTACCTCTTTTGAAATGGCCGCCAAACGCCTTGGCGCCGATGTCATTAATATGGATATGGGCACAAGCTCTTTAAGCAAGGGCGAGAGCTTTTTAGACACCATCCAAACGCTCCATTCCATGCTTCGCCCCGATGCGGTTGTTGTTCGCCACAGCGAATATGGCGCGCCCAAATTTGTATCCTCTATTGTCGATTGCCCTGTCATTAACGCAGGCGATAGCTGGCATGAACATCCCACGCAGGCGTTGTTAGACGCCCTGACTATCCGCAGAAGATTGGGCGGCATTAAAGGCAAAACCATTGCCATTTGCGGGGATGTGGCGCATAGCCGTGTTGCCGCGTCCAACATGATTTTACTTAAAAAATTAGGGGCTAATGTCCACATTGTCGCGCCGCCTGCCTTAATGCCAGAAAAATTCCCCGCACCAGATATTCAACCCTTTGATAATATGCAAGATGGTTTAAAAAATTGTGATGTTGTGATGATGCTGCGCAATCAAAAAGAACGTATGGAAGCTGGCCTTGTCACATCAGAAGAAGAATTTTTCAAACAGTATGGCTTAACAAAAGAAAAATTGGCCTTTGCCAATGAAGGCGCCGTTGTTATGCATCCTGGCCCTATGAATCGCGGCGTTGAAATCGCCGATGATGTCGCCGATGATAAAGATAGCTCCCTTATCCTAGAGCAAGTCCGCAACGGCGTCCCCGCCCGCATGGCCGTCATGGATATCTTAATGAAGGATCGGATTTAGGAAAATGATATATGCCCTCACTCTTATTTTTGCTTCTCTTTTTGGTTATCTTCTTGGCTCCGTTCCCTTTGGACTGGTGATTACAAAAGCAGCAGGACTGGGCGATATTCGAAAAATTGGGTCTGGCAATATTGGGGCGACCAATGTTTTAAGAACAGGGCGAAAAGGATTGGCCGCTGCGACATTAATATTGGATAGCGGTAAAGGCGCGATTGCTGTCATTATTATGGCTCTTATTTTTGATTATAACGCCGCCATGCTAGCTGGATTTTTTGCCCTCGTTGGTCATTGTTATCCTGTTTGGTTGAAATTTAAGGGTGGCAAAGGCGTTGCCACAACGCTGGGTACGCTGCTCGCCCTTTCCCCTCTTGTTGGGTTTATCACCTGTATGATATGGTTAGTGACAGCCTTGTTAAGTCGCATGTCTTCACTTTCTGCCCTGATTGCCGTTGGCCTTTCGCCTTTGATGGCTCATCTTTTAACGGGCAACGCAAACCTATCTGGCCTGTGCGCCTTAATAGCCGCGTTAGTTTATCTCAAACATCGTGAAAATATTAAACGTATTTTTGCAGGGCAAGAGCCTAAAATAGGCAAAAAATGAATTTGTTCGAAGCACAAAATAATTCTTCCGCTTTGCTCTCCTTTGACGAAAAACTTGACTGGCTTCAACTGATCCGCACCGAAAATGTCGGCCCTATTACTTTTTATAAATTAATCGAGCGTTATGGCTCCGCCCGCGACGCTTTGAAAGCACTGCCTGAACTTTCCAAGAAAGGCGGGCGCAAAAAGCCGCTCGTTACGCCTGACCGCAAATATGTTGAGCAAGAAGTTGAAAAACTGCATAAACTGGACGGGGATATTGTTTGCGCGCATGAAGCCGCCTATCCGCTTGCGCTCGCCGCCACAGATGATGCGCCGCCTGTTTTGTCATATATTGGTGATATCAATCTAGTTCGTGCGCCTTGTATCGCTATGGTGGGCGCGCGGAATGCCTCGCTCAATGGTAAGAAATTTGCGACCAAAATCGCCAAAGAATTGGGGCAATCAGGTCAAATTATTGTCTCTGGTTTGGCACGCGGTATTGATACAAGTGCCCATCAAGGCGCATTAGATACAGGCACCATCGCCGTTGTCGCAGGCGGTATTGATGTGATTTATCCGCGTGAGAACACTGAACTTTATGAACAAATAAAACAAAAAGGCCTAATCCTCGCCGAAAGCCCCTTAGGGATGGAGCCGATTGCGCGGCATTTTCCCAAGCGTAACCGTATTGTTTCTGGCCTGTCTACTGGTGTGGTGGTCGTTGAAGCGACCATTAAATCAGGCTCGCTCATCACCGCCCGCATGGCAGGGGAACAAGGACGCGATGTTTATGCCATACCAGGCTATCCGCAAGACCCGCGCGCCGCAGGGCCGAATAAATTAATCCAAGATGGCGCAACGCTCGTCACCAAAACCCAAGATATTTTAAACGCCGTCAATGATTTTTCAGGCGGCAACATCATGAAAGATAGCGGGTTTCAACACAGCCCTTTGTACGATGATTTTGCCAATGATAGCACGCCCGAAACAACACAAAATGTTCAAGAATTGCTTTTAGAAAACCTATCGCAAATGCCCGTGGGCGTTGACGAACTCGCCAGAACATGTCATTTGTCAATCCCTATACTGCAAAGTGCCTTATTAGAAATGGAGCTAGCAGGGCGATTACAAAGGCTATCAGGCAATCGCGTTGTTTTATTGGATGAATAAGTTAAATGATTGAAAAAATTGAATTTTTTGATGAAAAACCTGAAAATATAAAAGAATTTTTGGTCAAAGAATTTGAAGAAGATAATTTTGAAAAAACAGGTTTAAAAACTGAAAAATATTGTATCTGCGTAAAGCACGAAGGTGAAATTATAGGAGCGTCAAAAGGCGGTATATTTAATAAAGCACTTTATATATCTGAATTCGTCATTAAAAAGGCTTATAGAAAATTTGGTTTGGGTTCAAAATTAATAAAAGAAATAGAAAAACAAGCAAGAAATAATAGTTGTAATAAAATTTGGGTCGATACATATGGTTACCAGGCACCAGAATTTTATGTGAAAAATGGTTTTGTAGAAAAAGGTAGAATTGAAAATTATCGCGGCGAACACGCTAAGATCTTTTTTGAAAAAGAAATTTAAAACATGTCGAAAAATGTTGTTATCGTTGAGTCCCCTGCAAAGGCGAAGACTATCAATAAATATCTCGGTCAAGATTACGCCGTGATTGCGTCTTATGGTCATGTGCGTGATTTGGTCAATAAAGATGGTTCCGTCCTGCCCGATGAAGATTTTAAAATGCGCTGGGAATTGGGTGATCGTGCCAAAAAGAATGTTAATGACATTAAAAAACTCGTCAAAGCTGCTGATGTTATCTGGCTCGCGACCGACCCTGACCGTGAGGGAGAGGCTATTTCATGGCATATCAATGAGATTTTAGAAGATGGTAAGCTTTTAGCGGGTAAGAAAGTCCATCGTGTTGCTTTTAATGAAATTACCAAAAACGCGGTTCAAAAAGCCTTCGACGAAGCCCGTGTTCTTGATCAAGATTTGATTGATGCCTATATGGCGCGGCGTGCGCTTGATTATTTGGTTGGCTTTAATATCTCCCCTATTTTGTGGCGTAAATTACCAGGCTCTCGTTCCGCGGGTCGTGTGCAATCCGTTGCGCTTCGCCTAATTTGTGAACGTGAATCTGAAATTGAAGCTTTTAACCCGCAAGAATATTGGTCGCTTGAAAGCTTACTACATAGCAAAGATGGGGCACCCTTTACGGCTCGCCTCACAACGCTTTCAGGTAATAAGCTTGGCAAATTAGATATTGGATCAGAAGCAGATTCAAACAAGGCCGCTGGTCGTATTAAGAAAAAAGATCTTAAGATCCATAAGATTGAAAAAAAACAAAGCCGCCGTAGCCCCTATGCACCTTTTATTACCTCATCCTTACAAATGGAAGCGTCCCGTAAGCTCGGACGCTCTGCCGCACAAACCATGCGCCTTGCCCAGCAGCTTTATGAAGCGGGTCTTATTACCTATATGAGAACGGACGGCACGACCCTGTCGCAAGATGCGGTTGCCCAAGCCCGTAGCCTGATCAAAAAAGATTATGGCGATAAATATTTGCCTGACGCGCCGCGTCTTTATCAATCAAAGGCCAAAAACGCACAAGAAGCTCACGAAGCGATCCGTCCGACAGATTTATCCAAA
>CAYGPG010000004.1:0-108526 GCA_964351905.1 uncultured Micavibrio sp. | reverse complement strand
GGCGTGTTTACAGACTTAGCAGATTATGCCGGCGTTAATCCCGCCAATGGCCTTGCCTCCACAGCAGCAGGGTTTGATATTATTGATGCCGGAGATGGAAATGATACCATCTATGGCGGTGATTTTTTTGATCAAATTGATGGTGGCGAAGGGGATGACATTATCTTTGGTGGCGGTGATGGGGATGAGCTTTCCGGAGGGAATGGTGATGACTTTATCTCTGGCGATGATGGTGATGACGTAGTTGACGGTGGAAACGGTAATAATGATTTAATTGGTGGCACTGGTTCAGATCTTGTTTTTGGCGGTGATAATATTGATACTATTTTCTTGGCCAATGGTGATTTTGCAGTAGGTGAATTTATTGATGGCGGGGCGGGCACTGACGAGATTATTCTTACAAATGCCACGACTGTTGATTTTACAACAGGCACTTTGTCCAATGTAGAACTGCTTACAGGTTCTTCGGGTGATGATGATGTCACTTATGCGATTACAACAGCCTTAAATTTTACAACGATTGATCTGGGTGGTGGAACAGATGATAGTCGTGTGAACATTTCTGGTATTGTCGATGTTACTGCGTTGGGAACGCCAACCGTCCTGAATGCAGAAAATGGATTCTTAACGGGATCAACGGGTAACGATGATCTCACAATCTCAGGCGAACAATTAGATGCTCTTGTTTATGGCGCAGGGATTATTGATTTTGATACAGGAACAGATGTTCTTAATTTAACAACTGTTTCAAATAATTTGAATATATTAGGTTTAACTGATGGCTCCATTGTAGGGCTTGAGGAAATTGATGCAAGTTCTACAACATCTGCATTTGGTCTCAATCTAGCTGGTCAAACAGAAGATTTTATTATTACGTCAGGCGCATTTTCAGATGTTATTGTAGGGGGAAGTGGTAATGATACAATTAGCACTGGACTCCTAAGTGATTTAATTGTTGCAGGTGCTGGTGATGACATTATAGATGCCGGTGATGGTAGTGATGGCATCAGAGGTGGTTTAGGAAGCGATACTATAACTGGCGGTAACGGTGATGATCTTTTTGAACTTGAAAATGGTGACTTTGGCGTTGGTGAATCTATTGATGGTGGTGCTGATACTGATGAAATTCAACTTACCAATGCCACGACGGTTGATTTTACAACAGGTACAATTATTGATGTAGAAACATTAACAGGATCATCTGGCAATGATGATGTCACTTATACTATTCAACAGGCCTTAGCCTTTGACGATATTGATTTTGGCTTTGGAACAGATAATAGCCGTGTGAATATCACAGGTACAGTTGATGTAACTGCACTTGGAACACCTGCAGTCCTAAACGCAGAAAATGGATTCTTAACGGGATCAACAGGGAATGATGATTTGACTATCTCTGGCGCTCAATTAGACGCCCTTGTTTATGGTGCAGGGATTATTGACTTTGATACAGGGACAGACGTTATTCGCTTAACAAATAATGCATCGATTTTGAGCACGTTGGGCACAGTAGATGCCTCCATCGTAGGATTAGAAGAAATTGATGCCAGTGCATCGTCAAATTCAGTCAATCTGAATTTAAGCGGACAGACTGAAGACTTTATTATCACGTCGTCAGGAACTGGGGATAATATTACCGGTGGATCGGGGAATGATACGATTACGACCAATGGTGGATCTGATGATATTTTTGGTGGTGATGGAGATGATATCATTGATGCCGGAACGGGTAATGATAATATTACCGGTGGCGCAGGAGCAGATAACTTAAACGGTGGATCTGGTAGAGATAATTTTTTCTTAGCAAACGGAGATTTTGTAGCGGGTGAAGTTATTGACGGTGCCGCAGGTGATCCTGATACTCTTATTTTGACTGAATCTACAACCGTCGATTTTACGACGGGGACGATAGATAATCTTGAAGTATTCACAGGCAGCAGTGGCGTTGATGATGTGACGATGTCTGGAACACAGGCTAACCAATTTGATATAATTGATTTTGATGGCGGTGTAGATATTCTTCGTCTGACCTCAACATCTACAGGGTTAAATGCATTAGGTGACGGCGATTTATCAAACCTTGAGCAGATTAATGCAAGTACAGCAGGTGCAAGCGTTACGATTAACTTATCAAACCAAACAGAAAACTTAATTATTACGGGTAGTGCAAATGATGATATTCTCTCTGCTGGTACAGGTGATGACACTATCAATGGTGGGGATGGTACTGATACAATTATTGGTGGTGATGGTGTAGATACGATTAATGGTGGTAATGGCACTGATTACCTGCATGGAAGTGGCTTAACACAAGCACAAATAGATGCTGTTCTCGCGGGTAATCCATCCGTTGTTTACAATGCCGCAACAAATAGCTTTTATGAGTTCGTAGCAAGTGGGGCAACTTGGACAGCCTCGCAGCCCTTAGCGGCAGCAAGTGTATTAAATGGAGTAAATGGACATCTTGCAACGGTAACATCCTTGGCCGAACTTGCCTTTTTGGACGCACAAGTAAACCCAACAAATGATACAAGCATTGGAAGCTATTGGACATCAGGTAATGATTTGGGAACAACTGGGGTATGGCGCTTTTCCGATGGTATTGAATCAGGCATTCAATTCTGGGACGGCCAAGATACAGGAAATACAGTGAATGGCTTTGACAATATGTGGGATCCTGGTCAGCCAAATAGTACAGCACAAAATTATGTTTATTTACTATCTTACAATGATGGTTTAGCAGATGCGAACGATACACCATTCGCGCATGGTGATGGGTATATTGTTGAATGGGATGCAGGTTTGATGAATGATGATAACGCCGCAGACATTTTGAATGGTGGCGCAGGTAACGACCATATTTATGGCTACGGTGGTGGCGATACATTAAGTGGTGGAACCGGTAACGATTTATTATTTGGTGGTGCAGGTGTAGATAGTATTTATGGTATTGATGCTGCAGATTCTGCTGCAGAAACCGCAGCCACAGGAACGAACTTCGTTGATAATGCAACATTTGATGTTGATACAGATGGGTATACCGAAGTTGATGATTTCTTTGGCGTTGGTAATGGTGCTTATTCTGATGGTGTGCATACAGGAACAGATGGCGCCTTAAGTAATGGTGCATATGAAATTACGCTAGGTGGCGTTGATGGTACATTACAATCAACGATGTCTAATGTCTTGCAACAGGTCTTTACTAAATCATCAGGGACAAGTGAGCTTTATGTTAATCTAAGTTATCGTGTTCAACATTCAAATTTTGAAGGTGGAGAAAATTCTACTGCATTTTATAATGTGGATGGAGGGGGTTCTTTCGTAATTGGAGCATTCGTTAATGGTGGTGCTGGTAATATTGATACAGGCTGGATTAATACTACGATTAGCTTAGGGGCTTTAACCGCAGGAAATCACACCATTTCACTAGGAGGCTTCCTAAACAGCAAAAATGCTGCTAACGAAATTTCTATTATTTCTTTTGATGATATTACCTATTTTGAACAAGAATTAGGCGCTGCAACGGGAACAACCAACAATATCGTTGGTGGTGACGGTGCTGACCTTCTATACGGAAGTACAGAAACAGATATTTTTATCTTTGATAGCGATACAGCCTTCAGCAATATTGACCAAATTGAAAACTTTAATGCAACAGAGTTAGATCAACTGGATATTAGTGACTTGCTTATTGGGTATGATGCGGCGACAGATAATATTTCAGAGTTCTTACGCTTCACCAATTCAGGTAGTGATACCTTGGTTCAGGTAGATGCTGATGGTGCAGCAGGTGGATCAAGCTATACAACAATCGCTCAACTTAATGATATAATTGATGTTGATGAAAACGCATTACTGCAGAACGGTAATATCATCGTTTAAAATTAATCCTACCGAGTTATTAAAAAAGGACGCTTTGAGGTGTCCTTTTTTATTTGAAGTTATTGATTTAAATGAGAGTTTCGTTGGCTATGAGAGCGCCAGAATTAAGAAGATCTTGTGCGTCTAGCGTATTGAGTATATCTGTTTGGACAATGCCTACTCTTTGGAAATTATCTGCGCCACCATCACGGTCAACAGATATTTCAAAGGTTGTTCCAACATGATCAATTTGTACAAAATCAAGTATATCAGATGTGCCATGATTATAACCTGTGAGAAGGTCTGTAATATTGATTTGATCAATGGTTAAGTCAAAATTATGGATGTTATCGACGCCATTTTCATCTGCAGAAAATCCAAAAATATCTGTATCGGTATCTGATCCGCCATAAAGGAAATCTGATCCTTGTCCGCCGATAATTGTATCTAGACCGCTATCGCCATAGAGGCGGTCTCCACCATTATCGCCCCTAATAATGTCATTACCATTGCCGCCAAAGATACGATCCCAATCATCGCCGCCATTGATAATATCATCATCATTTTGACCGAAGATGAGGTCAACACCGCTGCCGCCATTAATTGTATCATTGCCGTTACCGCCACGGATTTTATCGCTGCCGGCACCGCCGTTTATTGTGTCATCGCCATTATCACCCATAAGTTGATCATTGCCGTTACCACCGTTTAAGATATCGTTATCATTGCCGCCGTATAATTTATCATGTCCATCATCGCCATTAAGCGTATCTCGACCGTCTTCGCCATAGATCCTGTCATTACCGCCGCCGGCACTTATGATGTCGTTACCATCACCGCCATGTAGGGTATCGTTTCCGATTGTGTTAATGGTAATGACGTCATCGCCATCATTTGCTTTTAATTTTATGGATAATCTAGTATGTGCCCCTTCGATTGTAATCGTGTCATTTTCATTGGAACCAGAAAATTCAAGGCTGGACCCTGGCGTGTCTTCAAGAAAGTTGATGGTTGTACCAAAGGCGCTGTGTGTGAAAGTAAGTGCGTCACTGTTCCCACTAAGTCCCAAATCTTGTGTTGTGATTGTGACAGTCTCTGCTGTGTCTAAATAGAGAGTATAAAGTGATCCACCGCCCGTAAATAAACGCATACCAACATTGGATAAAGCGCCATAAAGACCTTCTAATTCTGAAAAGCTGTAGGTTCCTTCAGTGAAGATAAAATTTTCAATATTGTACGCGGTGTCTGTGAACGCATCTACAACATGAGAAAGGGCAACGGTGACGTTATCAATAAAGTTAAAGACAAAATCACTAATACTGTAATTATAAAAGAGCGAGTCAGTATCATCGCCGCCGTTTAAGGTGTCTCTGCCGAGACTGCCAAAGAATGTGTCATTGCCAGCGCCGCCACTTAAAATGTTGTTTGCGTCATTGCCGTAAATACGGTCATCACCACTGCCGCCAATCGCATTTTCAATCACGGTGCCGTAGGCAATAACGATGTTGTTGGTCATGGAGCCCGTGCTGCTGAATTCGCCTTCTTCTAAGGTAATGGTTTGATTGGTTGAATAGCCAGACAGATCAAGCGTATCAATCCCGCCGCCATCCCAAATCGCAATCGGCACTTCATCAATAGAAAAATCAAATTGATCGCGCCCCGCGTTGGAATTAAATCCGTACGTTGTATTGCCGCTTCTGGTGTTATAATTCGCACCATAGATGTTTTGTATCGCCAAAATATCAATAAGCATCGGCGTGGCAGAATATTGCCAAACATTTGTACTGTTCCAATGGTCACTGCCTACATTGTTGTCAGAAAAATATGACATCACCGTCATTTGGTGGCTGTCATTCGCCCATTGCGCGTCATTGTTATATGTCGCGCTGCCGTTATAATTTCCTGTGTGCCCCAACCCTAAGGAATGCCCAATTTCGTGTAGGGCGGTCATGAGGGCATAGTCGCCTAGATCGTTAAAATTTTTCCAACTGCTGATATTGGTATCAATAGAGATGCGGTTGGAAAGAATGGTTGTGCCAGACGTGGTTGAGCTGGAATAGGCGCGACCATCGTCGCCTTCTAATAAAATCATGTCGGCGCCGCTGGAGACTTCGTTAAAATTAATGTCGGCGACATCTGCCCAAAGATCAAAAGCCATTTTAAGGCCGGCTTTTTGGCTAGCGGTGAATTCTGAGCTGATTGTGTAAGTAATTGTGTCTTGGGTCCAAGAACGATTTTGTCCGCCCGTATCTTGCCAGTAGCCATGGGTGAGATAGTTTGCAAATTCATTGGGTTCGGCATCGCCGCTGGGCGCAAATGCAGGATCACCAGGAGGGGCAGGGGATGTGTTTTCTTGACCAGAGGTAATAATTTGCGGCTGTCCGCTTTGACAAGCTGCACAACCGCATCCTACGTTAATATTCTCATCTAATGTGTAATTAGATTCTTCCAAATTATTCCCCTATACCGATACCCTAACTATCTATTCTACAAGGGTAAAATTAACTTTACGCTAAATTTAGATAAAATTTTATGTATTCAAAGTTAGGCGTTTAAGGTGGTCTTTAAAGTTTTGGAAATATTCTTTAATTCTAATAGGTTAGGGGCGTTTTTCCGCCAAACAACCCCAATTTTTCGGGTTGGTTTCGGATTTTTAAAACGATAGATGTCAACATTTTGCGGGACAACACTGCTTTCAATCACCATGCGCGGTAGTAGCGTTATACCGTAGCCATGCTCAACCATTTGAATCAGCGTTTGAAGGCTTGTTGCGCTTAAAGCTTGTTCTTCACGTTTGCCTTGTAATTTGCAAGCAGAAAGGGCGTGATCGCGAAGGCAATGTCCGTCTTCTAAAAGAAGTAAGGTTTTATCTTCTAAGTCATCATAAGTAATTGTTTTTTTCTGACCAAAGAAGTTTTTGGGAGCTGCACAATAAAATTCTTCTTCAAAAAACACTTCATGGGCAAAATTTTCAATCTCATAAGGAAAGGCGATAATGGCAAGATCCAACGCGCCATCTTTCATTTTTTGTATGAGGTTTGCGCTCATCCCTTCTACAATTTGCCATTCAATCTTTGGGTATTTTTTTTGTAGCTCAGGAAGTATTGTTGGCAGAAGGTAAGGGGTAATGGTTGGGATTAACCCTATGCGTATAGGGCCGGAAAAAGGGGCGGATAAATTCTTTGCTTTTTCTTTTAAATCCTCCATGAGGGGGGCAATGCGTTTTGTGGTCTCTAACACATTTTTGCCAAAGCTGGTGAAAATTACTTTTTTATGTTGGCTTCTGTCCAGAACATCTGCGCCTAATAAATTTTCCATTTCTTTGATGGCGGCGCTTAAGGTTGGCTGTGATATATGGCAGGCTTCTGAGGCTTTACGAAAATTTTTCGCCTGTGCCAAGGCCATAAGATATTGCATCTGTTTGAAGGTTGGAAAGTTATTCATAAATAGATTATTTCATCTAATTATTTAATTATCAATAGATTTTATTAATGAATAATAAAGGATATATTCATTGGATTTCAATGCACGACTCTTACTATATTTAAACTCTAATCAATCAAACCCATAAGGAGATAAAATGTTAGGCATTGGAGATAAATTACCAGAATTTACAGTAACAGGCGTAAAGCCAAAATTCATGAAGCATGAAGAAAATGGCGAGAGCGCATTTGAAGAAATCACACAAGACAGCTTTGAAGGCAAATGGAAAGTTCTTTTCTATTACCCAAAAGATTTCACATTTGTATGCCCAACAGAAATTGTTGAGTTTGCAAAATTAAATGAAGAATTTGCAGATCGTGATTGTGTTGTTTTGGGCGGAAGCACAGACAACGAATTTTGTAAGCTTGCATGGCGTCGTGAACATCCAGATTTGGCAGAGCTAAATCAATGGAGCTTTGCTGACACAACAGGTCAACTTCTTGACGGTTTAGGCGTTCGTGATCGTGACGCAGGGGTTGCTTTACGTGCAACATTCATCGTTGATCCATTCAACGTAATCCAACAAGTATCTGTAAACTCATTGAACGTAGGACGTAACCCTAAAGAGATTTTACGTCTTGTTGATGCGCTTCAAAGTGATGAGCTATGCCCATGTAACCGCGCCGTAGGCGGGGATACAATTGATCCAAGCGCAATCGCAAATGATATGCAGACTAAAAAAGCAGCATAAATTATAACTGTCATCCTGAAGCGAAGCTGAAGGATCTCCTGCAAAATAATGAGATTCTTCGCTACGCTCAGAATGACAAGATGATAGAATGGAGATTTGAATCATGACAATTGAAGCTATTAAAAATGTAATGCCAGATTATGCGAAGGATATTAAATTAAACCTATCTTCCTTGGCGAATGATGAAACCTTAAATCCGCAACAGTTATGGGGCACGATGTTGGCCAGTGCGTTGGCGGGACGTAACGAATTTGTAATTGCACAAATTACGGCAGAAGCCCAAAGCAATTTATCACCCGAAGCATTCGAAGCGGCCAAAGCCGCCGCCGCGATCATGGGGATGAATAATGTTTATTATCGTTTCGTGCATTTAGCATCAAATAAAGAATACCAAACCATGCAGGCAAAATTGCGTATGAACATCATCGGCAATCCGGGCGTTGAAAAAAATGATTTCGAACTTTGGTCGCTCGCCGTTTCTGCGATCAACGCCTGTGGTATGTGTATCGACGCGCACGAAGCACAACTCATTCAACATGGTGTGAGCAAAGATGAAATTCAAACCGCGGTTCGTATTGCCTCGGTCATTCACGCCGCGAGCGCAATTTTAGATGGTGAAGTTGCGATGAATAATAGTGAGAACGTTCAGCAAGCGGCTTAGTCACATTTTTGTCATTGCGAGCGAAGCGCGGCAATCCAGAGCTTAATAGAAATATTCTGGATTGCTTCGTCATTATATTCCTCGCAATGACGGCAAAGAAGCATATATTTGTAATATTATTTCAAAAACGGGTCTTTCAGGCTCGTTTTTTTATTTTTTAATTGACGTAATATATTAAAAAGAAGTATTGAAAATATCCCTTAAGAGGAAATAATTATAAAAATAAAAAAGAGGTGTGTGATGTCAGCGACCGTAGTTAAAAAAGAAGGTCAGTTTTCTGATCGTGAAAGTGTTTTAAAGTTAGCAAAAGAGTTTGGAATTGTGACAACTATTAGATGTCACAGCACTGAGAAAATAATGCCTATGGAAACGCAGGTGATTAGAGGTCACATTGTTGAGTCTATAATTTCTCAATTAGAGTCCTCGGAAACAAAGGTTTCTGATAAAGCTGTAGCCAATTTAGTAGAGTGGGTTGATGTTGTTGGTTATAATAACATTACACCAGATAAATTATACAGACTTGGATCCGCGCATTATTCTAATACGGGTAGTATTAAATTTGTATTAGCTGCTTAACCTTCCTTATGCACAAAAACTTCTCTGTGCGGATAAGGGATTTTGATGTTGTTTTCTTTTAGGATGTCCCAAAGGGCGAGCATGACGTCGCCTTTTGTATTTACGATTCCTTTTTCCGCATCTTTGATCCAATAGCGCAGAACAAAGTTAATCGAGCTATCACCAAATTCAACCAAGTGACAAACGGGCGCGGGGCTGTCTACCACGCGGTCTGGTTTTCCTGCGGCCTCGATCGCTAATTTACGCACGACGTGCGGATCAGAGTCATAATGCACGCCAAAGCTGGTTTCGACACGCACCAAAGTATTGCCATGTGACCAGTTGACCACATGTTGTGTAATAAATTCTTCGTTCGGCACAAGGTAGGATTTGTTGTCCCGCGTGACCAGTTCGGTATAGCGCGCGCCCATATGGTTTACCCAACCGAAGGTGCCGTCCATTTCAATGATGTCGCCCGGTTTGATGGATTGATCCATGAGAAGGAGCATGCCGCTAAAGAGGTTTGAAATAACTTTTTGTAGACCAAAACCAATACCCAAACCAACGGCACCAGAAAAGACGGCAAAAATGGAGAGGTCGATACCTGCGGACGTAACACCAATAAGCAGAGCACTTACGATTAGGCCAACACGCGAAATTTTAGAAATTAGAACGCGAGAAGAGGGATTAAGGCTGCGTGAGTTTTGAATGCGCTTATCTAATAAATTTGCAAAGAATAAGGCCCCGTAAAGCAAAATGAAAATGCCAAAGATACCTTTGGATACACTTAAGGCAGAGAGTCTGAAATCACCGATGCTAAAGCCAATCGCATCCAGTGTGGTCATGGTTTGATCTAAAATTCCAAAAATACTTAAGGCCGCCAAGCCCCAGATGGTAAAGGCGATAACATTACGCGCCAATTTATGTTCAATAATTTGGACAACAAGACGAATAACAATCCATGCCAGAAGCAATTTTGCCATTCCCGTTGCGAAATAAGTGCTTAAGCCCAAGCCCGTATTGGATAAGATTTTGGCGGAAATTGTAATAAAGATCATGGCCAAGAACGGCACAATCAGCCGCAGCGCGCTATAAAATATTTCAGTAACACGATAAGGCACGCTGATTTTATTAATCAGGTCGTTTAGGCGGGGCTTAATTAAGCGTTTTATAAGAAAGGCGATCACGAAAGCCGCAACAATAAGTGTGGCCTGAATGCCGCAATCAATCGTCCAGACGTATGATAAAAACCATTCGACCAGTTGATTTTGAAATTCCAAAATGCTCATATTTTCAAACATGAGATTAATGTAATGGAACCTTGCCTTTAAGAAAAGGTTTGATATGAGTATTCAGAGAAATAATAACATAGGATTTAAAATGCAATATCTACACACTATGGTTCGTATCAAAGACATTGATGAATCGCTCGATTTTTACTGTAACAAGTTAGGAATGGTTGAAGTATCCCGCATGGAAAATGAAGGGGGCAGATTCACTTTGATATTTTTGGCGGCCGGTGAAGACAAGCAGAGTGCGAAAGAGAATAAGGCGCCGATGTTGGAACTGACTTATAACTGGCCAGATGAAGATGGCAAAACAGAAGAGTATGACGGTGGTCGCAATTTTGGCCATCTGGCATATCGCGTTGATGATATTTATGCGACGTGTCAGGCCTTGTATGATGCAGGCGTGACAATTAACCGCCCACCACGTGATGGTCACATGGCGTTTGTGAAGTCACCAGATGGAATTTCGTTTGAGCTGTTACAAAAAGGAGAGCACCAAGAGCCGAAAGAGCCGTGGAAGTCCATGGAAAACACAGGCAGTTGGTAACTTGCATTTGCCCTCTGGCGTCGTTGCGTCGCTCCTAAAATAGGTGTCCTATTCTTCGTCGCTAGCGCCTAGCCAGAGAACAAAGCCAAGGCGCAACTGGGATATGATTGTTAGGGGATGGGGGCTTTAAGCGCGTAAAGACTTAATCAGCATCGCCGTCATATCTTTGACAAAGCCTTCATCCAATTCTTGACCGCTTATTAGACGGAAGAAGATGGGGCCTAAGATCACGTCGATTGCGCTATCCGTATCGAGATTTTCGTCAAACTCATTAGTTTGCTTGCCGCCTTCAATGTAGGAATTAAGCTTATTGTAGCGATCTTGCAGGAACGTACTGATAAAAATCTTTAAACTTTCAGCATCAGGTTGGGCTTCGCCAATAATCTCGGCTACGGTACGACCATTTTTACCACCCAACTGACGGCAGAGTTTATCAATTTGCATGGAAACCCCTTCAACGGCATTGCGTGGGGTCGGCATCACATTGTGAAACGCAGGTTGTGAAAAAATGGCTTCCATGACAACAGCGGATTTATTAGGCCACCAACGATAGATTGTGGTTTTTCCAACACCTGCTTTGCGGGCAATGGCTTCGATTGATAGCTTTTGAACAGAAGTATGAGTAAGTAAACGTCTTGTGGCTTCTAAGATGGAGCGGCGCGAGCTTTCGGAGCGCGGACGTCCAGATTTAAACTCTTTTGTGTTATTTTCTGCTTCATGAAGTTCTGTATATTGTTGTTCGGCCATGGTTTTTCCTTTTGAATAAAACGTTACGCCCCGTTTTATATTATGGGTTTTGCAAGCTTTCAAGAGGAAAAATTAATATTGACCAAATTAATTTTTTATTTGGTCTTTGTTGATAAAATACTTTAAAGAAGTTGTCTTTGCGTCTGGCAAGAAAAGATGATAGAACAAAATATCACTGGCGGGGAATATATTCATAAAACAGACTTGATACGTTCAAGCTGTTCAATGCTAACGAATTAGAGGTGCCACTATGGAAGTATGGGTTTTGTACGGTGATGATATTGAGTCTAACGCAGACTTGGCGCATGAATGCCGTCGTTTTCTTGTTGAAGGCGAAAAAATGGGCATTGATGTTAAGATCATCAAGCCAGGACAGTTCGATCTTCTTGTGTCACATGATGACCGTGAATCTATTTTAATTGACGGGAAGGCTGTACCGCTTCCTGATTTTGTTTTTCCTTATTTCAATCATAATGATCAAGGGTATTTCCCACTCGCCATTGCGCGTCAGTTGGAGCGTCTGGGTGTTCATGTGTTTAATGGCGCAGACGTTATTGAAACCGTACGCGATAAATTACACACGCATCAAATTCTGGCGGAGAGTGGTATTGATACGCCCGATACAATGCTCGCCAAATTCCCCGTTGATATTAAATTGATTGAAGACACAATTGGTTTTCCTGTTGTTGTGAAAACATTGAACGGCGCGTTGGGGATTGGCGTGTTCTTGTTGGAGAGCCGTAGCGCGTTTCAAGACCTGATGGATCTTGTTGGGGAAACTAATCCAAAGCTACTGCTTATCTTCCAAATTTTTGTTTCAGTCAGTAAGGGGCGTGATCTACGTCTTTTTACAGTTGATGGCGAAGTGGTTGCGGCTATGGAACGTCGCGCCCAAGATGGCGGCTTTAAGGCCAATTACAGCTCTGGCGCCTCCGTTCATGAATTTATACCAGATCAAGAAGCCATTGATATCGCCCTGCGTACAGCAGAAGTTTTGAACATCGATATTGGCGGTATTGATCTTCTGTTTAAAGAAGGCGGCGGCTATACAATTTGTGAAGCCAATACGTTCCCGGGCTTCAAAGGCTTGGAAAAAGCGTCAAAAGTGAACGTTGCAGGTAAAATTTTAGAGACGATGCAACGTCAGTTAGAGAAAAAAGGCGGTGTACCGCGTGCGGTACTCAAAGCACAAACCTCTCATAATGCACCAAATACGAGACATTAATTGACATAATTAAATAACTAATCTATTGTTCATTTGATTAATAATTTAAGATTTGAGTGATAATTGGCTATGTCGGGTATAACTACTCAGTTAGAGCATACGAAAGATTTTAGAAAAGCGACTCAAGAAAGTATGAAAATTACTTTTGTGAATGGTCCATCTTTTTTTACAGAACCTGTTAGCTTAGAAGAAATTCATTCAGGTTTAGAAGAAGCCTGCGCTATGCATGGGAATTTAATGGCGTGCCAGATGGCGTTTATTCTGTACGAAGAAGTCAAAACGGCAAGTTCTAGTAATTTAAGAAAGAATAGCGCAAATCAAATATATCGTGATTTTATGGCGCTTTTTATCGCGTCTAAAATTGGGGATGCTCTGTATGAAAGAGAGCTTCAATTAACACAAGATGAATTTGATAAAATCAAGTGTGTGTTTGAGGCTATTAGGACAGACTATAGCAAATCTGAGAATCACCCTGATCAGGCCATGCGGTTAGAAATATTTGAATTAGCCGTGCGGTATAATTATCAGATACAAAAACAGTTTAAGGGTGTTTTTGCCCCCACGGTAAAAGTCGCTTAGTTTAACAATTAAAATTGCTGTGCCGCTGGATCAATCTCGACAATACGGGCATCACGAATTTCAAGAACCGCTAGTGCTCGCTCGATAACGCCGTTGGGACTAAATCTGAAGATACCATCGGTACCGTTAAACCCGTTTTTATTGGTGATTGCCATATTGGTAAAGGCGGGTTGTCCTGTTGTTTCAAATCCATTTTTGGCGAGGGTCGCGGTGAGTGCCGTAGCGTCGTAAGCTAAAGTCGCAATCCTTACAGAGGGTTGTCCGTAAGTATTTTGATATTTACGCTCAAACGCCATACGCTTCAAGGGGGAGGGCGCGGCGAACCATGCGCCTTGCATGCTGGATTGTCTGGCTATTTCAGTATCATCCCATAACCCCGTACCGATGCGTTTGACGCGGGCAGAGGAGAGGTTGTTGGTTGTGAGGGAGCCTGAAATAATTTCGGCATCACCGCCTTTCACAGGCATGAAAACGGCCTGGAAATTTGTCTCATTTAATTTGGATAGTTGATTAACGATGGCTTTATCTGAAGGGTTAAAGCGAACTGTTGATGCAACATTTCCGCCTTCTAAGCTTGCTTGTTGTTTAAAGCGTTGTGTGACGATATCGCCATATTTATCCGTGGTGGAAATAACAGCAAAGTTTTTATAGCCGTTTTGAATGGTGTATTTCGTAATACGATCTACTTGGTTGGTCGGCATAAAGCCCATGATGAAAGTTGAGCTGTCTGCCAAGGATTGATCCGTTGAAAAGGCGATCACATTGATACCTTTTGGCTTTGCAACAGATTGAACCGCGCGAACGGAATTGGCAAAGAGCGGGCCGAGTATGATCTGTGCGCCGTCATCAATGGCTTCGCTCGCCGCGCGTGAGGCACCAGAGACTGTCCCATTTGTATCACGAGGAATAAGTTGAAAGCTGTTATAACCGATATCAAAGAGCGCAAGTTGCGCGGCCTGTAACATGCTTTGTCCTACTGACGCCTGTGGCCCCGATAAAGGAAGTAGAATAGCCACTTTTACAGCAGGAAGATTTTCAAATCCTGTCATTTGTATTGTTGCTGGCGCTAAAACAGCGTTTCGACTTTGGTCATTATTATTGGACGCCGCATTGCGTTTGTCCCAGTAACCAGTGTTATTCAGTTCGTTTAAATCAGCACAGCCCTGCAGGCTTAGTGCGCCAACACATAAAAAAAGACCGATGATAAGTTGTAAGTATTTACGTTTGGCCATGGTATTTCACGCTCCGCCCTGATAATTTCAATAAATTATGTATGATGTAACAAAGCCTACACAAAAAAAATATACAATGCCACAGGACAAATCACCTTCATCCCCATCTTCCGCCTCACAAGGGGCGAAACCAGTGATGCAAGGGGCGGCGCCCAAAGGAACACAGAAGTCTGTGCCGATGAAGCCGGGATTTTACCTTGTTGCAACGCCCATTGGTAATTTACGTGATATTACGTTTCGGGCGCTGGATGTTTTATCGTCGGTTGATCTGATTGTCTGTGAAGATACGCGGGTGACGGGCAAGCTTTTAAATGCTTATGGTTTTAAAAAGAAAATGCAGGTCTATAACGACCATGCGACAGATCATCAGCGTGAAGCATTGATCGAAGCGGTGGCAAACGGGCAATCCATTGCGGTATTGAGCGATGCGGGCACGCCATTGGTGTCAGATCCGGGATATAAGTTAGTGCGGAATGCGGTTGCAAGAGACTTATATGTGACATCCATCCCGGGGCCGAATGCGGCCTTACCCGCCTTACAATTATCAGGTTTGCCAACAGATCAATTTGCATTCTTAGGATTTTTACCACCCAAGACGGTGGCGCGTCAGGAAACCTTAAAAAAATGGGAAGCCGTGCCGGGCACATTGGTAATGTATGAAACAGGCCCACGTCTTTTGAGTAGTTTGCAAGATATGCGGATTGTTTTAGGAAATCGTGAAGCCGCCGTCATGCGCGAACTCACCAAAATGTATGAAGAAGCCAAACGTGGCACGTTGTCAGACTTGATTTCATATTATCAAGGTAAAGGCGCGCCGAAGGGCGAGATTGTGGTGGTGTTGGGGCATGCCGTGGCAGAAGTTATTTCAACGGAAAGCATTGAAAAACAATTGATCAAGGCGCTGGAAAAAATGTCCGTGCGCGATGCGGCAGAAATGGTGGCGCAAGCCACGGGAAAGCCAAAGAAGACGATTTATACCTTGGCTTTAAAATTAGCCAGCAGTCAAAAATAAGTTTTGAGAATATGCCTCGTCCTCCTAAAAGAACATATCAACGGGGAATGAGGGCAGAGAAGCTCGCCGCTTTTTGGTTAAGGCTTAAAGGTTATAAAATTCTTGAAAATCGGTATAAGACCAAAGTAGGGGAGATTGATTTAATTGCTTCTAAAAATAACCTCATCGCATTCGTGGAGGTCAAGGCAAGGCCGTCAATTTCAGAAGCTTTGGAAAGTATTTCACCCCAAATGAGAGAACGTATTATTCGCGCTTCGGAACATTATTTGTCACAAAATAATATTACGGCAAGTGATTTTAGATTTGATGTTGTTGCCGTAACCCCTTTTAAAATATTGAAAATTTGGCAAAAACCATTTTTTATTCGCCATCTGGACAATGCTTGGGTGACGAGCGCATAATAATTTAATGATTCGCACCTTACCTTTATTGATTTTATCTTTTGCAGCGTTATCAACCTCGGCCTGTTCTACCCTTGGTGTGGCAACGGGGGCAGCAGCCGTAACGGGAATTTCTGCAGCGCAAGAAGGTGGCTTAAGCCGTGCCTACAATGACACAAAAATCAAAGTTTTAGTGAATGAGGCTTGGTTTAATTACGATGTCGAAGCCTTTCAAAAATTAAGTACGACAATTAATCATGGACGCATTTTGGTCACGGGTGTTGTTCAAAACCCAGAACATCGGGTCGAGGCCATACGCCTTGTCTGGCAAGTGCCTGGTGTAACGCAAGTCATCAATGAAATTCGTGTAGCGGAAAGTACGGGTATTACAGGATTTGTTAAAGACGCGTGGATCACATCACGCCTGCGTGGTTCCTTGACGTTGGATCGTAAGGTTCAATCCATTAATTATTCCATCGATACGGTGCAAGGCATTGTTTATCTCATGGGGGTAGCGCAAAACCAAGCCGAGCTTAATCAGGTGATTGAAACGGCGCGGACAATCTCTGGCGTAAAACAAGTGGTCAGCTATGTGAAGTTGGCAGGTGAGCCGTTGCAAAATGATAAGGTTTTAAGTGAAGGCTTGCAGCCACAGGAGCTTAACAATACAACTAATACAAATTTAAAAATGCGGCCTATCGAAAATGCTCAACCTTATGAAGTCACAGATGATGTGGATGTTCCGGCCAAGAGTGTTTCAGAGGATCAGCCTTCTATCGAAGATCAATATTATAATTAGGCATGAACGATAATATCGATTCAGATTACCCAAAAATTATTGATGATATTTTAGATCAATCAGGTCAGATTAATGATAAAGATTTGAACTTGGCTAATGTGGCACTGGCAATGGGTGCCTATAATTCCCATGGACTTCATATTGAACGCTATCAACGCCATATTCAAACGATGGTGGATGAGGTGATGTTGCGCCATAATGAATTGTTAGCAGAAGGTGCAACAGATGATGCCGCCACGCAATTAGCCGCGCTTAAGCATATTATTGCCGATAAGCATGAATATGCAGGTGATGAAGAAACATATGATGATCTTCAAAATGTAAATCTTATCCGCGTGATTGAGCGGCGCAAGGGCATGCCTGTTGCGATTGCGCTTTTATATATTCATGTGGGGCAAGCGCAGGGGTGGGATGTTGTCGCCTTAAATTTCCCCGCGCACGTCGTGTGCCGTATCCAAAAAGACGGCCAAGTTTTGTTGTTTGATCCGTTCCATCAATGCAAAATTTTACAAGCGGCAGATTTGCGCCAACTCTTAAAGTTATTGGTAAGCGATAAGGCGGAATTGCGTACTGAGTACTATGAAGCATCATCGAAACGCGACGTTTTGATAAGGATGCAAAACAATATAAAACTGCGTTTAATTGAGAATGAAGAATATGCAGAAGCCGTTAAGGTGATTGAATTAATGCGCCGCATTGATCCAACCGAATATCGATTGTTATTTGATGCAGGTGTCTTATATGCAAAAACCAATCAGGCCATGGCGGCGATTGATGCGTTAGAAGATTATATTGAGGCGACGCCTAATCCCGAAGATCAGCATGAAGCTTTATTGTTGTTAAGAGAGATTCGTACGTCACTTAATTAAATTGGTATTAAATTGCTTAATTACGCATGAGCGTCCTGCCGCATGTGGCCATGACGTCCTATTCTAAAATATGACAAAATCTTGAATATTAGGGGGTATTGTTATGATCCCTCTTGTCATAGGGATGGCATAGGTTTATTTATAGAATCACAGAATTAAAATAGCGCTTACTTACAAGGAGTTTTCCATGCGTCGCCAAAACACAATTTACAAATTTTTACTTATTGCCCTGATCCCTTTAACGCTCGCGGCCTGTTCGTCAAATAAAGATGATCTTGGTGATTCAGATGGTATGACAATTGGTCAGCCAGATGGTTATCAGCCGATGCAACCGATCGAAGGTGTTGACGGATATGGTACATCTTCTGTTGAAGGTGTCGATAGTATGGCCGTTCCTGGATCGCAAGCAGATTTAGAAGCACAAGCAGGTAGTGATTTGATCTTCTTTGATACAGACCGTCATGATCTTACACAATCAGCACAAAGCGTTGTTTCTGCACAAGCAGAATGGTTGAAAATGTATCCGAACTTGAATGTGACAATTGAAGGCCATGCAGATGAGCGCGGTACACGTGAATATAACTTGGCGTTGGGTGACCGTCGTGCAAGTTCAGTCAAAAACTTCATGATTGCAAATGGTATTGACCCCCGTCGTATCAGCACAATTTCTTACGGTAAAGAACAGCCACTCATGGTTGGTGCAGATGGTACATCATGGGCACAAAACAGAAGAGCGAGAACACGCGTTGAATAATTTTTCAGCATTTAAAACAATTAAAAAGGCACGGGGAATAAACGCTCTGTGCCTTTCCTCTATGGCTCTTATGTTAGGGGTAGGCTTGTTGATGCCGTCAAAGGTTTCGGCGCAGGCCTATAATATGAACCCTGGGGCGAACACTGAAATTCGACTTCAACAATTAGAAACGCAATTGCGTGAATTAACAGGGCGTTTGGAAGAACAAGACAATGAGATTTCTCAGTTAAAAGAAAAATTATTGGATGTGCAAAGCTCCCAAATCAAAACATTATCTAATAATTCTAATGCGGGCGCATCGCAAATTGCCGCGCCGACACGTGAGGCGGCTCCCTCAAATGGTTTAAATACGAACCTACCGTTTCAACCGCCTGCGCTGACGGGTATTAATACAAAACCTGTAACGTCAGGTAATAACGCCCTGCCGATGGAAGCCACGGCGCAATATGAATCATCTTTTGCGGCATTGAAGGCCAAAAACTATGCGACGGCGCAAGAGGGGTTTGAAAATTTTTTAAAGAATAACAAAGGCCATTTATTGGCGGCGAATGCAAAATATTGGTTGGGTGAGACACATTATGTACGCGGTGAATATAAAACAGCAGCCAAAACTTTTGCCGAAGGATTTCAAGCTTTTCCTGAAAGCGCGAAGGCGCCTGATATGCTTTTGAAGTTAGGAATGTCCCTTGATGGTATGGGCAAAAAAGATGATGCGTGCGTTGCATTGTCCCAAGTACCTGTTAAGTTTCCATTGGCTGACAACGATTTGTTAGGCCGTGCGACAGCAGAGATGGACAGATTAGAGTGTAAGTCCTAAACTGTCTCTATGGCAAAAAGCCCTAAAAACCTAAAAATTATATTTACCGAATTTTTAAACCGTCATTGTTTGAATGATTTAAACAGACTGGCTGTGGCTGTATCGGGTGGGTCAGATAGTATGGCGTTGTTGTCTGTTATGGCGGAGCATGCAAAACAGAATAAAATTCAATTATATGTTCTGACCGTTGATCATAATTTACGCGCAGAAGCCAAAGAGGAAGCCCAAATGGTGGCAGATTGGGTCACGGCGCAAAAATCAGATTTTCTGAAACATCAGATTTTAAATTGGGACAGCGAAAAACCAGATACGGCCATCATGGAAGCGGCGCGTCATGCGCGCTATAGTTTAATGGCACAATTTTGTGCGGATCATAATCTGCCCATTTTATTTGTTGCGCATCATCAGGATGATCAGGCGGAAACATTTTTATTTCGCCTTGCCAAAGGCAGCGGCCTTGATGGTTTGGGCAGCATGTTAGAAATTCGTGATTACAATGATGACTTAAAAATTGCGCGTCCGTTTTTATCTGCGCCAAAAGAAGATTTGATAAAGCATTGCGAAGAACAAAATATTCCAGTGGTGAATGACCCCAGCAATGAAAACCAAAATTATCTGCGTCCGCGCCTGCGTCAATCTTTGGGCGCATTGGCGGATGAAGGGTTAACGCCTGAACGTTTGGCGGTGACCGCATCGCGCTTATCACGTGCAAGACGCGCGTTAGAAGAAATTTCAATGAATGCCTATCAGGCGAGTTTGATTGACTCTTCGCCCGAGCATTTGCTTTTTGATTGGTCAAAATTAAAAGCGTGCCCCGAAGAAATTGCGTATCGAGTTTTGCAAACGGGCATAGAATCTTTAAGGCCAAATTCTGATTATAATATTCGTATGAAGCGTTTTGAAAATTTATTTGAGAGCCTTTGGCATGATGCGGAGGGCTTTAAACCGCGCACATTGGGCGGCTTTAAGATTAGTTTCAAAAAACAGCCACAATTGTCCCTTATGATAGAAGCTGAAAAATCATGAAAATATTCCTTCTATTCAGTTTAATCGTTTTTATGACTTTGCCTGTCACAGCAGATGCCAAGGCGCAAGAAACGCCCGTACGCGGATTTATCTGGGGACTACCGCAAGCGATTATTTTAGAGAATGAGCAAGGCACTTTCGTTGGAGAAGATAAAAGCGAAGAAGGCGGTAACGCCGTTGATATCTTATTTTTTAGGGACAAAATTCGTGGGCTTTTTACCACCATTGGCTATGAATTTCTCAACGATAAATTATGGCGCGTTCGGATTATTATTGAGAATAAATATTCTGAACAACAAGATATGATTGATGATTTATTACTTATTCATACCGATCTCAATGCCCGTTTCGGCAAGCCTGTGGTGGAAGACATGCAATGGTTTGATAAACGAAATTTAAACTATCCTGATAGTTGGGGGTGGTCGGTTTTCCGGGGCGAGTTCATTATGACTAGCGTTTGGCGCAAGAAGAACACCGAAGTCACGACGTATCTTGGCGCGAAAACCAAGTATAAGCCGATTATGAGCGTAACTTATGAACATCTTCCAACGAAAGAAAAACTGATGCAAAAAACGCAAGATATGGATTTAAATCTGCCGTAATGCATTGATTTCTGCGGTATTCATTTATCTATAAAACCTGCGGAAATGCTTGCTTTTTAGCGTAAAACACTTAAATTGCAATAAACCACTTAAAAAAGGATGACCCCACGTGAATAATTTAGGACGTAATGTATTTTTCTGGATCGCGATCGGCTTATTGCTGACTTTCCTGCTGAACTCTTTCCAAAATGGAAATATGGGGATGAGCGAGCAAAAAACTGAAATCTCCTACAGCGAATTTATGGATGATGCACGTGGTGGTCGTATTGCCGATGTGACAATTCAAGGACAGGAAATTACAGGGAATTACACAAACGGTGAAAAACCTTTCACGGTGATTGTGCCCGAAGGGGAAAATGCCGTGAACCGTATCGCCGATACAGGCGTGCGTATTACAGGTAAAGAAATTGAAGCTGAAAAGATTAGTGCGTTTTCTGTGCTCCTGTCTTGGTTCCCGATGTTGCTTTTGATTGGTGTTTGGATTTTCTTCATGAAACAAATGCAAGGCAAAGGTGGTGGTGGCGCGATGGGATTTGGAAAGTCGCGCGCAAAAATGCTGACCGAAAAACATGGTCGTGTGACGTTTGATGACGTTGCGGGTATTGAAGAAGCCAAGCAGGATTTAGAAGAAGTTGTTGAATTTCTAAAAGACCCACAAAAATTTCAACGTCTTGGCGGTAAAATACCTAAAGGCGCGTTGCTGGTTGGTCCTCCAGGGACTGGTAAAACTCTAACCGCGCGTGCGGTTGCGGGGGAAGCGGAAGTGCCGTTCTTCACAATCTCTGGTTCTGACTTTGTTGAAATGTTCGTTGGGGTCGGGGCAAGCCGTGTCCGTGATATGTTTGAACAAGGTAAGAAAAATGCGCCTTGTATTATCTTCATTGATGAGATTGATGCCGTTGGGCGTCACCGTGGTGCAGGCCACGGCGGCGGTAATGATGAACGTGAACAAACCCTAAACCAATTATTGGTTGAAATGGATGGATTTGAAGCCACCGAAGGTGTGATTTTGATTGCGGCGACAAACCGTCCTGATGTTCTTGACCCTGCGTTGCTACGTCCGGGTCGTTTTGACCGCCAGATCGTGGTGCCACTGCCTGATATTACAGGGCGCGAAAAAATCTTAAAAGTGCACATGAAAAAAGTGCCTTTGGGCAGCACGGTTGATGCGAAAGTTTTGGCGCGCGGCACCCCTGGTTTTTCTGGGGCGGATTTGGCCAACCTTGTGAACGAGGCGGCTTTATTGGCCGCACGTAAAGATAAACGCACCGTCGATATGGATGATTTTGAAGGCGCCAAAGATAAGATAATGATGGGCGCGGAGCGTAAATCAATGGTGATGACAGAAAATGAAAAGAAATTAACCGCGTATCACGAAGCGGGTCATGCGATTGTTGCGTTGCATGAAAAAGAATCTGATCCTATTCACAAGGCGACAATCATTCCGCGTGGTCGTGCGCTGGGGCTTGTGATGCGTTTGCCAGAAGGGGATCGTATTTCGATGTCCAAAGCGAAGTTGAAGGCAGACTTGTCTGTTGCGATGGGTGGACGGATTGCCGAAGAAATGATCTTTGGTGAAGAACAAGTCACAACGGGTGCATCGAGTGATATCCAAATAGCCACAGATACGGCGCGCCGTATGGTAACCGAATGGGGCATGTCCGATAAGCTTGGCCCGCTTCGCTATGCCGCGGATGAGCAGGAGCTTTATTTAGGCGGTGGCCGTGGTGGATCAAAAGGAATGTCGGATAATACGGCGGACTTGGTTGATTCAGAAACGCGCGGCATTGTTGAAACCGCGTATGATCGTGCCAAAGATATTTTGACCAAAAACATTGACGAGCTTCATACGTTGGCTAAAGCCTTATTGGAATATGAATTGCTGAGCGGTGATGAAATCAAAGATATCCTAAAAGGTAAAACCATCATCCGTGATGACGAACCAGAGGATGACCCCAAAGATAAAGGCCCACGTGCCTCTGTGCCAACCACCAAAATCGGCGGTGCAGAAACACAAGGGGCTTAAGCTAGCTCAACCAATCTCCGTCATTACAAGGCTTGTCCGTGTAATGTACAACCTTTGGATTGCATGGATAAACCATGCAATGACGTTGTTCATATTATTTTGTAACACCCTGAAACATAAGGTTTATTGACGTTTGGGGTGCTTTTCTTCATATTTGTCATCATGACAAAGACTAAAAAATATTTTGGAACGGATGGTATTCGTGGCACGGCGAATAAGGCACCGATGACGGCGGGGATGGCGTTGCAAGTGGCAATGGCGACGGCGTATGTTCTTCGTAAGGCTTCTTCTAATGGTACGGGGCCTGTAAAACGTGTTGTGATTGGCAAAGATACGCGTCTGTCAGGTTATATGTTGGAACAAGCGATGGCGGCAGGATTTGTTGCCATGGGTATGAATGTTATTTTAACAGGACCGATTCCTACACCTGCCATTGCGCGTTTGACAACCACGTTACGCGCAGATATTGGCGTAATGATTTCGGCGTCGCATAATCCGTATCAAGATAATGGTATTAAACTTTTTGGTGAAGATGGATATAAATTGTCCGATGAGATTGAGGCGGCGATTGAGGCCGCGATAGATTCAGACATGGAAACACAGTTACCGCCGCCTGATGAAATTGGCAAAGCGTCGCGCTTGGAAGATGCCAATGGTCGCTATATTGAATATGTGAAGCGGGCATTGTCCAAAGATAAAACTCTAAAAGGCCTTAAGGTTGTTATTGATTGTGCGCATGGCGCGGCTTATAAAGTGGCGCCCAAGACACTGTGGGAGTTAGAGGCCGAGGTTATTACTATTGGTAATGCCCCTGATGGTCGTAATATCAATGAAGGATACGGGGCAACGTCGACGAAGAACTTACAAGAAAAAGTTGTGGCTGAACAGGCGCATATTGGCATTGCGTTGGACGGTGATGCGGATCGTTTGATTGTTATTGATGAAAAAGGCCAAGTTGTTGATGGAGATCAACTCCTTGGATTATTGGCACTTGCCAAACGTGAACAAGGGTTTTTAAAAGGCGGCGTTGTCGCTACTGTGATGTCCAATTTAGGGTTGGAGCGTTTTCTTGAAGGCGAAAATATTGCCTTTACCCGCACGGGTGTTGGTGACAGATATGTTGTTGAAGAAATGCGTCAATCTGGCTTTAATATCGGTGGAGAGCAGTCAGGGCATATCGTTTTGAGTGATTTTGGGACAACGGGGGATGGCTTGCTTGCGGCGTTACAGGTGCTTTCTGTCGTTCATGAAAGTGGTAAGCCGGCGAGTGAGGTTTGTAATGTCTTTACACCGTTGCCGCAATTGTTAAAAAACGTAAAATATTCAGGTGAAACGCCTTTAAACAAAGATAATGTGAAAACCGCAATTATAGATGCAGAAGAAAAGTTGAAAGATTCAGGCCGCCTGCTTGTGCGTGCATCAGGGACGGAGCCTTTAATTCGTGTAATGGCAGAGGGCGATGATCAAGCCTTAGTCGAAAGCGTTGTGAATGATCTTTGTGAAGTGATTCAAAAACAGGCGGCGTAAAACTTAATCATTTTGACACTACCGACTGTCATCCCGACGTAGGTCGGGATCCATGGCTAGAGAAAAATAGATTCCGACCTGCGTCGGAATGACGGTATTTCACCAAACGGAATGATGACATTAAAAAAAGACCCCGCAATGAATGCGGGGTTTCGTATTTTTGTTAGGTGTTAAAAAAATTATTCAGCCGCGGGCTCAATATTTTTAATTTCAACGACTGTTGGTTCAACAGGTTGATAGTAAGTTTTTTGTTCAATGACACGTGATTTTAGATTTGTGCCACGAACAGCGGTTTTGCCGTGAAGTTCTGATTCAACGTGCGTATTGCCTTTTGTTTTCGAAAAGCTTGCATATTCATCAATGGTGACTCTTTTATCACGGCTTGTATCCATGCTTAGAAAATCTTCATAAGCATTTTCTGAATTTGATTTTGCCATAAATTCTTTTGATGTCACAAATCCATCATTGTTGGAATCAATTCTCATAAAAGTCGCTTTTTTTGCGCCTTGATATTCAACTTTTTCAGTAACGTTATAGCCAACGAGTTCTTTGATTTCTTTTGTCTTTTTGCCTTCTGCAGCTATGGCTGGGACGGCGGCCACGGCGATAAGAGCCGTTGTTAGTAATGTTGTTTTTAATGTTTTCATAATATATCCTCCTTAAAGGTTCTACCATAAGAACGTTTATTGTTCTTATTGGTTCCCAAGTTTATATAACTAAATTAAGCACGAATTAAGGCGGATAAGTGGCGATTTGCCCTTGATTATCAATTATAGATCGCTAAAAGTAGATTGTATCCCAGATACATATTCGTTAATTAAAAAATGTGAAAGACGCATGAGCGAAACCACGCCTGCTTTATTACCCAATGGCCTGAAAGACCTTTTGCCCCCTGAGGCGGAAGAAGAGGCGAGCATCACGACACTTTTACTAGCTGGGTTTTCGGCTTTTGGTTATGACCGCGTGAAACCCCCCTTGGTTGAATTTGAAGATAGTTTGCTGGCACCTGGCCCTGGGCAGTCTTTGGCGCGTAATACGTTTCGCCTGATGGACCCTGTATCGCAACGCATGATGGGGGTGCGTGCCGATACCACGGCGCAAATTGCGCGTATTGCAGGAAGTCGATTGAAAAATATGCCACGTCCTTTGCGCTTGTCTTATGCGGCGGATGTATTACGGGTGAATGCGTCGCAATTACGCACGGAGCGGCAATTTTGCCAAGTGGGCGCAGAATTTATTGGCGCGTCTAAAATCATTGATGATGTTGAAATGGCGTTGATGGCCTTAAAAGGATTGAGTGATTTAGGGATTGAAAATTTATCCATTGATCTGACCATTCCGGGTTTGATTGATACGTTGATGGGGTCTTTCAAATTAAGTGATGGCGAAAAAAGCCAAATTGAATCGCTCTTGCAAAAACGGGATCGTGATGGCTTGGCAGCGATTAAGAATAAAATCTCAAAACCGCTTGTCTCGCTTTTGGATTGTTCTGGTATGGCGGATCAAGCGATTGAAAGTTTGAAAAAAGCAAAATTGCCCAAAGTAGCAAAATCAGAAATTAAAGATTTAGAAGCGATGTATGAAGAGTTGAAAATGGCTCTGACCGCTTATGATTTATCGAATGTAAAAATCACGATTGATTTGATTGAACGTCGCGGTCTTGAATATAAAACAGGTATTGGCTTTACTTTCTTTGCGCCGCAAGTGCGCGGGGAGTTGGGACGCGGCGGTCGTTATAGTTTACTAGGAAATGATAAGAATGATGCCACAGGCTTTACGTTATATATGGACAGCGTGCGCCAAGCGGTGACAATTGAGGATACGCAAGAACGTGTCAGCGTTGATGGAAATACATCATGGGATGAGATTAAAAAATTACAAGAGCGCGGCGTGATTGTCGTTCGTAAAAATTAATAAAAACAATATCTGAACTTTAAAAAGTAGAAGGAAAAATAAATGTCTAATGTTGCCGTAATAGGATCGCAGTGGGGTGATGAAGGAAAAGGGAAGATCGTTGATGTTCTATCCAAAGAAGCAGATGTTGTTGTTCGTTTTCAGGGCGGACATAACGCAGGGCATACCTTGGTTGTGGATGGCGTGACTTATAAACTGCACCTTTTGCCCTCTGGCGTCGTGCGCCCGGGTAAGCTTTCTATTATTGGCAATGGTGTGGTCATTGATCCTGCGGCGTTGCTTTGGGAAATTGATAATGTCAAAAAACAGGGCATTAATATCACGCCTGAAAATTTGATGATTGCGGAAAACGCGACATTAATTTTACCTGTTCACCCTGCGCTTGATATTGCGATGGAAGAGGCGCGTGGCGCAAAGAAAATTGGCACAACTGGTCGCGGTATTGGCTTGGCGTATGAAGATAAAGTCGCGCGCCGTGGTATTCGCGTGTGTGACCTTGCGCATCCTGAATATTTAAAAGAGCGTATTGAAAATATGCTTTCCTATCATAACGCTGCCTTAAAAGGGATGGGCGCAGAAGAGCTGCAAACGATCAAAGTTTATGACGAGCTAATGAAGATGGCAGATAAAATTTTGTCTTTTGCGGGCGTAGCGTGGAAGGCGATTGATGACGCCGATAAAGCAGGTAAGAAAATCTTGTTTGAAGGCGCGCAAGGACATTTCCTTGATGTCGATCATGGAACATATCCGTTTGTGACATCGTCTAATACTGTTGCGGCGCAAGCGGCGGCGGGTGCAGGTGTTGGCGCAAAGAAAATTGGTTATGTGCTCGGCATTACCAAGGCCTACACCACGCGTGTTGGGTCTGGACCTTTCCCGACAGAGCTTCATGATGATGTGGGTGAAGAATTGGGTAAAAAAGGCCACGAATTTGGGACATCGACAGGGCGTAAACGCCGTTGTGGTTGGTTTGATGCGGTTTTGGTGCGCCAAGCGATCAAAACAGGCGGTATTGATGGCATCGCTCTAACGAAAATTGATGTTCTTGATGGTTTTGATGAGATTAAAGTCTGTGTCGCTTATGATCTAAACGGTACAGAAATTGATTATTTGCCTGCTTCTACTGTGGATCAGGCCGCGATTAAGCCAATCTATAAGACAATTAAAGGTTGGAGCGGTAAAACGTTGGAAGCCCGCAGCTGGGCGGATGTACCGGCCGATGCGGTCAAATATGTGCGTTATATCGAGGAATTGATCGAAGCGCCTGTGGCCTTGCTATCAACCAGTCCTGATCGTGATGATACAATTTTGATGCAAGACCCATTTTCGAGCAAATAAACGTTTGTTATGCGCCGTAAGCATATAATTTACATTTAAGCCGAAGCAGATTAAACTATTCACAAAGGTGAGTTCTTCGCCTGTCTCATTACGTCCGTAATGTTTTTCTTAAAACAGCCTGTTTTCAGGTTTTTGCAAAAATATTAATCATGTCTGATACCCAAACAGAAGATATAAAAGAAAATCTTTCGCCCGATAAAAGCGAAGAGAAAAAGCCATCTTCTCATACAACGCATGATGTTGAGTTTGGTAAAGATATTATAATTCATTTGAATAAGCCTTTAGAAAATTTAAATAAAGGAAGTGTAAAAGCCTTTGCCGCAACGGGACGTAATAAAGTATTTCAAAACCTAGTCGCTTATGTCTGTGAAAAGACATTAACGCCGCGGCGCAATGCGACGTCTAAATATTTTAAAGTTAACGCGCAAAATATGGTGAAGCTTGTCAAAGCTGGCGTAGCTCATTTTCCTGACGTGCGAGAAGAACGCTTCTGTCTCGTTTATGAGAATATTATGGGGCGTGCGCTGCTTGACCCTAAAGAGCTCTCTCCCAAGTTGGGATGGAAGCACGATGATGTGATTTTGAACATCGCAAAACCCTTTATCCAAACATTGGTTGCTCTACGAAACGCAGATCATGTGCATGGTGAAATTTGGCCAGGGAATATTTATTATCAAGGAACGGAAACAAGCGATAAAGTTGTGTTAGGAGAATGTCTAACTGCGCCTGCATCCTTTCACTTGCCGAGCCTTTATGAGCCAGTAGAGCGTGCTATGTCTGATCCTATTACAAAAGGAGAAGGGCTCCTTTCTGATGACTTGTATGCTTTTGGCGTCAGTCTTGCCGTAATTATGCGATCCCATGACCCAATGCAGGGAAAAAGTGAGAGGGAGATTATTCAGCATAAAATTGAGAAGGGAACCTACGCGACACTTCTTTCTAAAGATCGATTAAGTGGCGCAACATTAGAATTGTTGCGTGGTCTTCTTTATGACGATTCTGAACAACGTTGGACAATTGAAGATTTGGAGGCGTGGATTGATGGCCGCCGCCTTAGTCCAAAACAATCGCCAAAACGTGTTAAGGCAACACGCCCTTTATTGTTGAATAATAAAAAATATGTACGACCAGAAATTTTGGCAATGGATATGACGCATTTTCCAGATGAGATAATGCGTTTAATTGAAGCAGGGGAGCTTGATCTTTGGATTGACCGCGCAGTCGAAGATAAGACAATCAAGGTTCGAGTTGAACAAGCAATGAAAGACTTGGGCGGTTTTGATCGTAGCGAAGGGTATAATGCACGCGGGGCTGCAGCGATGGCGACGGCGCTCTACCCCTCTGTTCCGATACATTATAATTCTATTTCTTTTCAGGCGACGGGTTTTGGAAAAGGTTTAACCAAGGCTTACCAAGAAAAGTCAAAGCTTCAAGATTATATTGATGTGATGCGTTCCATGTTTGTTATTTCATGTATTCGTATGCAAAAAATTTCAAACATCACGAGCTATATTTCAAAGTTTGATAATTGTAGGAGTTTTTTAAGTAAGACAGTTTTAAATTCAGGTTTAGAAAGATGCTTATATTCTATGAATCCTGAATCTCATTGTCTCAGTTCTATCCTTGATAAGTACTATGTTCAAACACCTGAAGATTTTCTTATGGCTTTGGAGAAAGTATGCGCCACAGAAAAACCTAAAATTATTTTTGATCGCCATATTATTTCATTTTTATCGGTCAAAGATCGCCGTAATATTGATCCTTATTTGCCTGATTTATCGTCAGAAGAGCCTTATAAGAGAATGTTGGGGCAGTTAAGAACACTGGCAACAATACAAAAACGGTCACGTTCAGATAAGTCCGTTGCGGTTGCGGAATGGATTTCGAAAAATTTAGATGATGTTTATGAGCGTTTCCACGATGCGAAGAAACGTGAAAGTGTCAAAAAGACAATTGATAAATTGACTAAAACTGGGGATTTAACCCAAATGGCGCTTTGTTTTGATGATCCTAAATTATTTACAAGTGATCTAGGTGGATTTTATCAAGCCATGCAACGGTATAACGAGTTAGAAAAAGAAAAAGAAAAAATTACTGATCGCTTAGAGAATAAAAAGAACTATGGTTATAGATCAGGAGAGCAGGTTGCCTCAGTCGTGTCTGTTTTTTTATCTTTTTTAATTATGATTATTGCGGCGTATGTCGTTTTTGTGTCGGGGTAGGAAATGGCTAAAAAAAATACTAAGACAAAAAATAAAAAAAATAAGAAGAAAGTTGGTTTCAAATCTTTTTCTTTTCTATTTTTTGCCATTATAGCGGCCATTATTTTTACGCCAACAACACTTATTTTATTGGTTGGTATGCTGCCAACATTGGTGGCTTATATTGTGGATCGAAGCGCAGAAAAAAATAAAACATTCACCATTGGTGCAATGAATTTTGCAGGATGTTTTCCTTACTTATTAGGACTGTGGACAGGAGAAAATATTCTGCTCACCTCTATGAACTATCTTGAAAACCCTGAGACAATTATTGTGATTTATTCAATCGCAGCAATAGGTTATCTGATTAACTGGACCGTGACGTTGGGTGTTGCAACCTTATTGAGAAAACGAAGTAGCTTGCATATTGAACGTATTGAAAGAGAAAAAGAAAAATTAAGGGAGCGTTGGGGAGAAAAGGTTAATGGAAAATACGAATTAGATGCTCACGGGTTTATATTATCTTCGTCGGATATAGAAAATAGTGATGATGAAAAAGAATGAAAAAATGAATTTTAACAATTCCTTAAGTCATTCGATGGTATTCTGGTTATATATAAATGTTATAAAAGGGCATGTCTTGATTAAATTAAGGCGTGCCTTTCATTTTTTTAGGGTTAGGGAGAATTTAAGTTAAATATGCTTAAAATTCTAAATATTTTTAGTCGAAAAAAGAAACAAGTTAAACCATATCTTTGGAAAGAGAATGAAGATGGGGCAACAGCCGTGGAATTTGCACTTGTTGGAATCCCCTTTATTTTTATGGTCATTGGCATTGTTGAGATGGGTTTAATGTTTACATCGCAAAGCCTTTTAGAAGCATCAACAGCCAGTGCAGCGCGCCAAGTCAGAACGGGCGCCGTGCAAGAAGGTGGCGGTGAAGCCTTGTTCCGTGATGAGCTTTGTGATTTTGCAAGTGTATTGATGACCTGTAATGAATTGCAATATCAAGTTGTGACAATGGCAGACTTTGGTGAGGCGGAAGAGTTTCCTGATCCTACGTTTGATGACGATGGAAATTTGGAAGATCAACAATTTGATGCCGGTGGCGTGAGTGATGTTGTCATGATCCGCACGGCTTATCAATATCCGATTAAAACACCACTTTTCCAATTGATGTTGAGTAATAATTCTAGAAATACACGCACGATGCTATCGACTGTTGTTCTACGCACCGAGCCTTATCAATTTGAGGAAGAATAATGAAATTATTAGGTAAGATAGATCGTCTTTTTAAATTTCAATCTTTTATCAAAGATGAACGTGGTGTTTCTGCGTTAGAAACCGCGATTCTATTCCCTGTTTTATTCTCCATGTTGATGGCGATTTATGATTTGGGTCAGGGCGTTGTGATTAACCAAAAAACAGTCACAGCATCACAAGTTATTGGTGATTTGGTAAGTCGTTATGAGTTTGTTGATACGGCGCTTGTCGATGATATTGTTAAAGGGGGGCGCTTAGCCTTAGATCCTTATGATAAGACCGCTTTTGGATATGATGTGGTAAGTGTCGTCTTTGATGAAGACGGTGATCCAGAAGTCTTGTGGCGTTTTACAGACAACATGGATGAAAATGAAGGCGCCGTTGATGATTCTGTTGGATTAGGAAGTGAAGGCGAAGGCGTTGTGATCGTGAGTGTTGTTTACGCATATGAACCATTCTTTACAGATTTTGTGGTCGGACAATTTGATATGACTGAAGTGTCTTATTTACGCGGACGTAAAAGTGTAACGGTGCAGTGCATAGACTGTATTTAATAATAAAGGTAGGTTTAATAAAATGATAAAAAAAATAAAAAAGAACCTTTGTAAAAATTTCTTTGAATTTGTTAGACATCAAGGCGGTGTTGTCGCCGTCATGTTTGGTTTAATGATACCCGTAATTGTTGGAGCGACGGGTGTCTCTGTTGATATGGCGCAAGCTTATTTGGTGAAATCACGTTTAGGTGCAGCCCTTGATGCTGCGGCGTTGGCGGGTGCGGCTTCTGGTAATAGTGACGAGACAGAAATTGCAGAAATTGTTGATGCATTCATGGAGGCCAATTATCCTGAAGGACGTATTGGTCGTAAGATAAATGTTGATGTTGAAATTTCTGGTGACGAAATAACGGTAACGGCAGATGCACGGCTTGATACTGCGTTTATGCGTATTTTTGGTTATGATGAAGTTGATATCCAATCCTCAACAACCGTGCAACGTGAAGTTCGCGGTTTAGAAGTTGTTATGGTTTTGGATAATACAGGCTCCATGAACACAAATAACAACATCCAGACATTACGCACGGCCACGGATAATTTTATTACTATTCTTTTTGAAAGTGTTGATGACCCTGAATATGTTCGCGTGGGATTGGTTCCTTATGCAAGTTCTGTGAATGTTGGGCCTTATGGCCTCGGCGTTGATATTGAAGGTGATGATTATGGCAGTGAATTTGTTGTGCCACCGTTTGAAGATGTATATGCGGATTATTATAATGGATATAATCCTTACACGGGTAATGATTATGAGATTGATGAAGACGATCTTGAATATGATACATCTGAAAAAGGTCAATGGCATGGGTGCGTTTTGGCAGAAGATTATCCGCTTGATACCGAAGACCATGCTGGCCCATGGGAGATGTACCGTCATGATTACAACGGTAATGACTATTATTTATACCGAAACAGTTACGATGGTACGTTAGGGGATCTTTATAATGCTTATTATGGCCCTAATATTTATTGCCCACAACAACCGATTGTACCCCTCACAAGTGATGAAGATTACCTTATTGCGTCTACAGAAAATATGACAGCAAGTGGTGCAACCCTTGGTAACTTTGGTATGTCGTGGGGCTGGCGTGTTATTTCACCAGAAGAGCCCTATATAGAAGGCGCAGAATATGATGATGAGCAATGGGATAAGGTTGTTTTGATTATGACCGATGGTATTAATACAATGTCGAACGTTTATTCGGCTTATGGACGCAGTAACGAACATAATATTGATGCTGATGACTTAGATGATAGGTTTACAGAAACATGCGCTAATATGAAAGCAGAAGGTATCTTGATTTATGCTGTCACATTTGATGATGGTGTTGATGATGATACAAAGGAATTGTTTAGAAATTGTGCAACCACGCCTGGTAATTACAAAGACGCCCCGACACAAGAAGATTTAGAAGATGTGTTTGAACAGATCGCGCGTGAGTTAAGTAACCTTTACATTAAATCGTAAATCAAAAATAATATTTTAAAAGGGCGCATTTGATTTTGCGCCTTTTTTATTTTTTAAATTTTGAATCTTTATCTCTAAAATTTTATCTAAATTTGATATGAAAGATTCCATGAAACCTCTTTATTTTCCGTAAATTAGATAAAATGTCAGGTTTTATTAACTACCCCTTAAAAAGATGTGATATATTCTAGTATCTAAGGTGTGTTGCTTCGTTTTCTTTCGAAGGAAAAAACACCAAATAACAAAATTTAAAAATGAAACGAAGGAGAATTCTCTATGACTAAATTACTTACATATGTACAGGCTTACATGAAAAATGAAGATGGTGCGACGGCGATTGAATATGGTTTGATTGCTGCTGGTATTGCTCTTGTTATCTCTGCTGCAGTTTTTGCATTTGGTGATGACTTAACAACCTTATTCGAAGATATGGGAACATCATTAGAAGGCGCTGGCGCTTCATAATAAAAATTCCTAATACGTACTAATTTAAAGAAAGCCTGTTTGCAGGTTGACCTAAAAACTTCGCAGGCTTTCTTTTTTCTCTTTAAAAATTTTCTTTACCGCGAAATATTTTTTTCGCCTTTCAAAATAAAAAACTGAATTATGATACTTGTCTTTATAGTTGTATTTTGCGCCCTAATTGCGCTTGGATTTGGAGGAGCGGCTGCTTGGTCTGATGTCACGCGCCTGAAGATTCCAAACCTGTATGCGGCTTATATCGTGGCAGCATTCATTCCTGCATTTGCAGCACATGCTTTTTTTGCGCCCGAGGTTACAATTTTCTCATCACTCGGCAATCACTTGATTGCGGCCTTCGTTGTTCTAGGCGTTACTTACATTATGTTTTATCTCAAGCTTATCGGCGGTGGAGATTCAAAATTATTAAGCGTATATGCTTTGTGGACAGGACTGTCAGGCTTACTACCATTTTTATTTTTCATGTCACTCTTTGGTGGTGTGTTGGGTTTGGCAACGCTTTACATGAAAAAGAACAAGCCGTTTGAAAAAGTTAAAGAAGGCAGTTGGGTCGAAAAATCACAGAACGGCGGGCAAGACGTCCCATATGGAATGGCGATTTTTTTAGGCGGTCTTATTGCTTTTTGGCAAGTTGGTTATATTGCTCCAGAACCTCTTATTGAAATGGCACAGGCAATAAATGATCTCACTGAAAATTAAAAAGTTAGATAAACAGGAACTTATATAATGAATAAAAATATTTTAATTGTTTTAGCGGGTGGTTTTCTCATCGCAATTCTTGTGGCTTTGGTTGTTCAGTCAAGTTTGAAGGGGTCCAAAACAGAAGAAATTTCAGAGGAGCGTGTTGAAATTTTAGTTGCGGCGAGAGATTTGAAAACAGGTCATGAAATCAAAATGGGAGATTTTAAATGGCAAACTTGGCCGGAAGAGACAATGTTTATTGGTGCGATTATTCGCGATGGTGAGCAGTCAACAACAGAGGCAGTGAGTGGTAAGCTTCTTCGTCCTTTGGTTGAAGGCCAGCCTGTTCATATGACCCTTGTTACTGAAGAAGATAAAGGTGATTTCCTTTCAGCCAATGTTCAAAGCGGAATGCGCGCTGTTTCAATTTCTGTTAAAAAGCATGTGATTGCTGATCGTCTTATTCGTCCTGGTGACTTTATTGATATTATGGTGACATATCGTGTGCGTATTAATGCGCGTAGTAATCCAGATGCTCAAAATCTTGTAAATCGTTATGCGACAGAAACAGTCATTGAAAATGTTCGTGTTCTTGCGATTGATAAAGAAGACACAAAAGCCGTTGATGAAGCTGAAGAAGAAGGAAGTAAAAATAAGAAAAAAGTAGCCAAGAGTGCAACAGTAACAATTGAAGTAAAACCAGAGGATGCAGAGAAATTGATGCTTTCTGATGAGATGGGTGACATTGGTATTTCCTTGCGCAGTATTGGCGATAACGGAACTATTCCAAACGATAGAACAACTACAGACGTGCGTATGAGCCGTGTAATGTCAGAGCTTTCAAGTTTACGTGAAACATCATCTGGTGTGCGCGTTTATAACGGTGCGGTAATGCGTGAAATGGAAGCAAGAAACGCAAATAAATCTTCAGGTGTAAATTTTGACCTTGAAGGAAACGATATAAATTCTGACATTGAGGGGACAACCGCAACAGTAACATTTGGTCCTGGCGCCTTAAGAGAATTGGCAGAGGAAAGCGAATAAAGGAAAATATCATGAGATATAAATCTATTAAAAAGAATGTAGTTGTTTTTGTTGTTGGGCTTTTATGTGCAGGCGCTTTTATGGTGGGTTCTTTAAGTATAGCCAAGGCTGATAAAGCCAATATTGACATGCTAGGAGCGGAACGTTCCCCCAATATCACAGTGATGTTGGGTAAGGCTGAAATGATCAATATTGGGGATGATATTGCAGATGTTCTTGTGGCAAATCCTTCTATCGTTGATGTGATGGCGGTAAAATCAAACCGTCTTTACGTTGTGGGGTCTAATTTGGGTGATACCAATATTATGGCTTTGGATTCAAATGGCGACATTATTAAGAAAATAAATATTCATGTTCAAATGGATACTGAACGCCTCAGCAGTGTTGTAAATGAGCTATACCCAAGCGAAGATGTAAAAATAAAAGCTTTAACAGATCAAGTTGTTTTGACCGGTAAAGTCTCAAACCCAGAAATAGCAAATAGTATTGTGAACCTAGTTGGTCGCTATGCCTCCGATGCGCAAGGAACCACTGTTAACACAGATAATATTGTTGTGAACATGATGAGTGTGCGTGGTGAACAACAAGTGATGCTCCGCGTAAAAATTGTAGAAGTCTCAAGAAGTGCCCTTAAAGATCTTGGTCTTGAGCTAGATAGTCTTGGTGGTGCTGGTATTGGTGATTTGGGCGCAACATTTGCAACCGCGACATCTTTAGGTCTTACAAACCCAACACAATTAGGGGTGGCCTCTTTAAATTATAGCTCTGGTGATTTTGGTAACTTAAACTTCCTTGCCCGCGCTTTGGAGCAAGAGGGGATTTTAAATACCTTGGCTGAGCCGAACTTAACATCTATTTCTGGTGAGCAAGCTGGATTCCTAGCGGGGGGTGAATTTCCTATCCCAACGCAATTGGATGATAACGGAAACTTGGTTTATGAATTCAAGCCATTTGGGGTTTCTTTAAATTTCATTCCTACTGTTCTCTCAGAAGAGCGTATTAGTCTTCAGTTAACAACAGAAGTGTCGAACGCAACGTTTGACCAAAATTTACAGCTTCAAGGCATTAGTGTTCCAACATTTAATGTCCGTCGTGCAGAAACAACAGTTGAATTACCAAGTGGTGGAACATTGATGATTGCAGGTCTTATTCAATCTGAATCTGTTTCTGGGTTAAGTCAACTTCCAGGAGTTGGTGATATCCCTGTTGTTGGAGATTTGATCAAGTCGGACACGTTCAGTCGTAATGAATCAGAAGTTGTTGTGATGATTACGCCTTACCTTGTGAAGCCGTTTGCGAACAATAGATCAGCACAAGCGCCATCGACACTGCCCGTTCATACACAGCCAACTTATACGCAAGAGGGTGTGGATGGAAACTTTGGTGCGATCACGCCGCAAGATGTTGTTTCTTATGATGGTAGCGTTACGGATACGCCTTATAAACCAAGCCGCCAAGACAGCAAAACGGATGAAGTTTTTACAAATAATTTAAGACGCGTTTACGGAGATAAGAAGATAGAAAATCTTCCACTAAATGCAAATGAATTTGGCTATATGCTTGATTAAAGAAAGATAGAGATAATGCAAAAAATAACAATGAAACTATCCTTATTACTTCTTTGTACATTTATGTTAGGAGCCTGTGCCTTACAACATACCCCGTCTACGATGAATGATGCACGTGTGGAGCTGGCACATGAATCTGTGGTTGAGCAAATTCCTATGAGTAATGTTAACGAAAACGTTCTTGATGCTTTGGCTAATCAATATGATAAAAAGGCGAATGGTCCGCTCGACTTAACATTAACATATGATCCAGAATCTATAGATTATACGGCAATGGCCGCGTTGCATGATTTAAAAGATATTAAAATGGCTCTACAGAAAAAGGGTGTAACAGATATTGTGACGCAAACATTAGCTGTTCCTGATGGAAAGCCGTCTTTAATGGTGACGTATGATATGCTTCGTGCGCAAGCGCCATCCTCATGTGATAAAATGCCCGGTTTAGATACGAATAAAACAGGACGCTTTATTGATGGTTATGAATTTGGATGTAGTGTGGAAACCGTATTCGCACAACAAATAGCCCGTCCTTCTGATTTACAAGGTAATGCGGGGATGTCAGAACGTGCAGCGCGCCGCGAAGCCGTTATTGTTGAAGGGCAGGCGGCAGGTGTTAGAAACGTTTCTCTGCAAGGGCTAGAGCGTGATATGGTACAATCGGAATAACCATAACATCGTAATATCCTCTTAAGAATTTTAGGATAAAATAGAGTAGTCAAAAATCAAGTAGGGGCATCAAGAATTGAGCACTGAAACAAATACACTTTTGCCCGCGGCGCGGGTTGATATTTTTATTAAAGATAAACAAACATTAGAAGCGGCCCGTGCCATTTCTGATGATTGGCGTTTTGCGCGTGTCAATATCAATGTCGAAGAAGGTGATGTTGAAACAGCGATCTTAAGTTACCAAGAAGCAAGTTCACCTTCTTTGGTTTTAATTGAAACGGAAACAACTGGTGACGATTTTGTCTCTCGTCTAGGGGAATTGTCATCACATTGTAGCGAAGAAACCAACGCCATTGTTATTGGCCCTGTGAATGACGTCACGCTCTATCGAAGTTTGACATCGATGGGCGTTAGCGATTATTTGGTAAAGCCTGTACCGTTAGAAACGCTGACCGAAGTTATCGCGAGTGCGTTGATTGAAAAATTAGGCACAAGCGGCAGCCGTTTAATTGGTGTTGTCGGTGCAAAAGGCGGTGTAGGAACATCTTCTTTAACCCAAGCCTTAGCATGGGGATTGTCTGAAAATTTAGATCAGAAAACATTCCTTATGGATGCGGCAGGCGGATGGTCGACCTTAAGCGTTGGAATGGGATTTGAGGCTGCTACAACTTTGGATGAAGCGGTACGCGCCGCAGAAAATAATGATGAAGATACATTGAACAGAATGTTTCATAGAGCAAATGAGAGATTAACTGTTTTGGCTTCTGGTTCAGATTCTATGTTAGAAAAATCAGTGACGGCAGATCAGTATGAGCATTTAATTGATTTAATGATGCAAAGCTATCCTGTGGTGCTTGTTGATTTATCGGCGGCTATTCCGTCTTTAAAACGTGCAGTGCTTAATAAGGCGCATCAGGTTGTGATCGTTAGTACGGCGACGTTACCCTCTTTACGCGCGGCCAGAACTTTAACGCAAGAATTAAAGCTTATTCATGGTGGTGATATCTCACACATTGATTTGGTCACTAACATGGTTGGCGTCATGCCGTCTAAAGAAGTGCCAAAGAAAGATATCGCAGCGGCCTTAGGGTATGAGCCAAGCGTTTCCATTGATTATGATCCGCCCTTATTTATTGGCAGTGAGAATGAAGGTAAGAAAATTAATGCGAGCAAATCAGGTAAAGAAATGATGGATAAACTTTTGCCATTAATGCGTAAGCAATTAAACCTACCTGATGACGGACAAACAAGTGCAGCGAATAACAACGATATGATCACAGGTCTTTTGAACAAAATTGGTCTAGGATCATTGTTAGGAAAGGGGTAGAATATGTTTGGTAAAAAAACAGGATCAGGAACCCCTAAACCTGCGGCAAAAGACAAACCAGCAAAGTTAAAGGTTGAAGAAAAAGAGGTTAAGGTAGAAAAAAAGCCTGAACCTAACGCTGAGCCTGTTGCTCAAAAAAATAAAAAGATTGATCCGCCATTAACGGACGACATTAAACCTGTTGAAGAAAAGGCAAAGCCAGAATTTGTTGATATTGCCGCGACAAATGAAGAGGAAGAACAGCCCAAAGAATTAAAGAGCATGGATGACGGCATCCTTGATCAAGACGAAAGCCAATTTGACGCGGCGGATGATGAAGATTCAATGACGAGCTTGCGCCTACAACGTGCGCGTAACCGTATTTGGTTGGATCTTCGTGATGGTATTGATCTGAAAGCGTTAGCGCGTATGAAAGGCGATGAAGCGCGTGAGGAAGTGAATTCTGCCGTTGAAGAAATTGCTCGTTTTCGTAATTTAGATTTAACACCAGCAGAGCTGAAACGCATCGCCAAAGAATGTGCGGACGATATGCTTGGTTTTGGTCCGCTTGAAGAATTGTTAGAGATTGATGGTATTGCCGATATCATGATTAATGGCCCTGATACCATCTATATTGAATTAGGTGGTAAGATTGAACGCGCCAATATTAAATTTCGTGATAACCAACATTTGGTAACAATCTGTCAACGTATTGTGGGGGCCATTGGTCGTCGTGTTGATGAATCGTCACCCATTTGTGATGCGCGTTTGCCTGACGGTTCGCGTGTGAACGTTATTATTCCGCCGCTCGCCGTTGATGGCGCGTGTATGACCATTCGTAAATTTACCAAAGATAAATTGACGCTTGAAAAACTTCTTGAATTTGGTGCGATGACGCCAAGTGCCGCAAAACTGATCATGGCGATTGGTCGTTGCCGAGTGAATGTTCTTATTTCTGGTGGTACGGGGTCTGGTAAGACAACGATGTTAAACTGTCTAACGCGTTATATCGAACAAGGTGAGCGTATTATCACTTGCGAAGATGCCTGTGAATTGCAACTGCAACAACCGCACGTGGTGCGCCTTGAAACACGTCCGCCGAACCTTGAAGGAGTTGGTGAAGTGACGATGCGTGATTTGGTAAAGAACTGTCTTCGTATGCGTCCTGAACGTATTATTGTGGGGGAGGTGCGTGGCCCTGAAGCATTTGATTTACTTCAAGCGATGAACACAGGTCATGATGGTTCCATGGGCACAGTCCACGCCAACAACCCGCGTGAAGCCGTATCGCGTATGGAGAACATGATTGCGATGGGCGGATTGAACCTGCCAACCGTTGCGGTGCGTGAACAAATTGCCTCTGCGGTTCAAGTTATTATTCAAGTGCAACGTCTGCGTGATGGATCACGTAAAGTCACGCATGTGTCAGAGATCACAGGTATGGAAGGTGATGTCATCACTATGCAAGATTTATTTAAGTTAGAATTTGAAGGCGAAGATGCTGACGGTAAATTAATTACGGCGTTAAAATCATCTGGTATGCGTCCAAAATTCTGGGACAAGGCCCGCCAGTATGGTGTTGAAAACCTTGTGCTCGATGCAATGGAAGAGGCTTACGGATAAATGTCATCCTTGATCCTCTCTTTAAGTATTTTTCTTATTTTTGGCATTATTGTCAGCATTATTATTCTTATCCAACAAGAAAAGAAAAAGAAACGTATGCTGCGTGTTCTTCATGGAAATAGTATCCAAGAAGAAAAGAAATCAAAAGTAAATCCTCAAGATCAACGCAGATCAGACCTCGCCAAAAAACTTAAAGATACAGAAGGAAAAGAAGGTAAAGAAGATAAGATTTCATTGAGCATGAAATTAGAGCAAGCAGGCCTTTCTATCTCTGCTAAACAATTTTGGCTTTTTTCTGCTCTTAGTGGTGTTGTTTTCATGGGACTGGCTAAAATATTTGGTTTTTCTTTATTTGTGACAATCATGTTTACCATTATTGGTTTGTTTGGTTTCCCTAAATTTGTTTTGAATAAGAAAATAAAAAGCCGTCAAAAGAAATTTATGAATGATTTTGCGGACGCACTCGAATCTATGATGCGCCTTTTAAAAGCCGGTATGCCCGTCAGTGAAGCTATTAAAATGGTGGCGCGTGAATATACTGGCCCTATGGGTGAGGAAATGGAACGCGTTTATGAACAACAAAAAATTGGTGTGCCGCTACCCGAAGCGGTTTTAGATGCCTCTAAACGTATGCCGCTGACTGAAATGCAAATGTTTGCAACCGCGATTGCCATTCAAACACAAACAGGATCAAGCCTATCTGAAGTGTTGCAAAATTTGGCGAGCGTTATTCGAGCACGTTTTAGATTAAAGCGTAAAGTTCAAGCCTTATCTGCGGAAGCAAAAGCGTCGGCCATGATTATTGGAGCGCTACCTATTTTAGTAGCCACAGGACTTTATTTCGTAAACCCAGATTACATTATGTTGTTGTTCACGGAACAGACAGGAAAATTTTTATTAGGCGCCGCTGTTGGATGGATGGCCGTTGGTGTCTTGGTTATGCGCCAAATGATTAATTTTAAAGTTTAATTTAAAAAAAGGATATTAACGATGTTTGGTATCACAAGTGATTTACTTATTATTGTTGCAAGTTCTCTGGTCGCTGCTATTTCTTTTGCCGCTTTTGCGTTGCCATTTTTAAACAAAAGCGATCAAAAAGAACATTTTAGAAATACCATAGAAAAAAAGAAAAAAGCGCTTTTTCATTCAGCCAAAGAAGAAATGAATAACCGCGGTCAAAAAATTGATGTGTCTGCAAAAGATTCTGTGGCGGCCTTCTTTAAAGTTCAAAAAATGGCAGGACAGATGGGGGAGAAGGCCCGTATTCAACTTCTTCAAGCGGGTATTCGTAACCCTATGGCACCTATCATTTATATTGGGGCACAGATTGGGCTACCTATTATTTTGGTGTTATTTTCTATGATTGTTATGGCCGCTGGCGACTCTGAAATTTCTAGTAATAAACAATTTCTTATTATTATGGGGGCGGTTTTTGCAGGATATTTTTTACCCAAGTTAATTGTCAAAAATACAGCAGATAAACGTATGCAAGAGTTAGGTATTAGCTTTCCTGATGCGCTCGATATGATGTTGATTTGTGTGCAAGGCGGTATTGGGTTAGAACAAACGGTTGAGCGTGTTGCGGATGAGGTATCTGAACATTCTCCAGTGCTCGCCGAAGAGCTTGGAATTTTAAGCGCAGAAATGGCGATGTTAAACGATCGTCGTGCAGCCCTTGCCGATTTTGGAAAACGTGTTGGGGGCTTTGGGAAATCTTTTGCGACGTCGCTTATTCAGGCAGAGCAATATGGTACATCTGTGTCGCAAGCCATGCGTGTGATGTCGACAGAAATGCGGGATATCAGAATGGCGAACGCCGAACAAAAGGCGGCATCACTGCCGCCCAAATTAACCGTGCCAATGATTTTATTTTTCTTGCCTGCGCTGTTTATTATTATTCTGGGACCTGCAGGACTTCAAGCATCCGCATCAGGTGTTGGTGGATAGATATAAGGGCTACTCGTTAATTGTACCGCCAGAGCGGGACTTTAAATTTGAAATAGTTGTTTTATTCTTTACAGTTTCAACCTCGGCTTTTACTTCTTCAATAGCATCTTGTTGAACATCTATCTTTGTTTGGCTCGCATGCTTTTGTTTATCAACATTATTTTTATTAATATCCTCTGCCGTTATTTCTTGAGGCTTACTTACGGGCTTCTTTGGTGGGACAACAGCACTTTGTTCTTCCGCCGGTGCTGTATTCTCTGTTTCAACTTCTGGTTTTTCATTTGGTGTAGGCGCACGGGGGCCAGATGTTTCAACCAGTGTTGCAATGATACGACGGTTACGTTCTAAATCCATACGATTGGGAGAGATCGCCAATGCTTTTTCAAGTAGAGAAAGAGATTCTTCTAAATGTCCTTGTGAAGCTAAATTAAGTGCGAGATTATTCAGAATAGGAGTGGAATCTCCTTTCCAATTTTTTAAGCCCTGACGAAATGAAATTTCTGCATCTTGGTGGCGGCCAAGTGCATCTTGTGCGGTACCAAGCGCCAAGTAAGCGCGTGCGTTTTTAGAATTCTCTTCGATAGCGATAGAGGCAAAATCTTCGGCGGCTTTAAAATCACCAACAGCAATCTGCGCCATTGCCATTTCAGTCACGGCTTCAATGTTTTTATTATCCCCTTTTACGTAGGGGGATAATGTACGGATCGCGGCGCTGATTTGATCATCTTCACGAAGGGCGCGCGCATAACGTGTGGCCACGATAGCATCTTCGGGATTGCGACTGTGTACTTGAGCAAGTAAGGCGAGTGCTTCTTGAGCATTTCCATTCGCGTTTGCTTGAGCGATTGCTTTTTCTGTTGCGCGATCAATAGCAGCGCTTTTTAAGTTAGGGTTCATGGTTGTTGATGTCACAGGAGGTGCTTTTTGTGCGCCGCCGCTACAGGCAGCTAAACCAATTGTTGCTAGAACCAAGCCTAGAGTCAAAAAAGAGGAATTGTTTTTTGTGCGCATCATAATATCTCTGTCATGTTTGTTAAAAAAAGAACGAACCATTCTATTCAAGATATTATAAAGGTCTTGGTCTTATTCTCCTAAATAAAAATAAGGTTTAATGTAATCGAGTTAAAGAGAGTGTGTTAGCGGCGACGTGATGATGCAGGACCTTCAAGGTTTTGTTGAACCTCGTGGCAGCTATCTGGGCAGAAATAAACGCTTGTCGTCTCACAGTTTCTGTCATTATCACCACAGCTACGGCGGATACGCACATAATTATCAGTCGCACCGCCAACAATAACGTGACGTTGCATGAGAATGCTTCCATCCTCGCCGACAACACTAAAATGACTGGCGCCTGGTGCGCGCGGGACAACAACCAAAGTATCAGGTGTATCAAGCAACACGCTGACATGATTAGGGTTACCAACAATCACACTTGCGGCTTCTTGAGGGAGTTTAATCATTTCTGATTTATCCTGTGTTAAGCGCAACACAGGGTGTGTGGTCCCATCGTTGACGATAGGCGCAGAGCTTTTGGCAGGCATGTCAATGACATTGGCTTTGATAAGTCCTTGTTGTTCTGTGGCCCATGAACTGACGGTCATGGCGCAAAGGACGGAGAGAGTCAAAAGAGATAAAGATTTCATAGACATGATATTATTACCGAGGCTTGTTAATAAGAGTGCGCCGATTGAATTTACGGCGTAAAAGACGTGTAAGGAATTACACAATATACTTATAGTATAACTTGATTTGAGCCGAATGACACTTATTTTCTATTCAAATTTATGTCAATTTTTAGAGAGTTGATCATAAAGAAAATCCCGCACCAGTGGGGATCGGTGCGGGATATAAGTAAAGGGAATTTTTATTGTATTAGGCTGCTTTTGAAGTCTTATCCATTGCAGCGTCTTTAAACTGCTTTTCTTTAATCGTGTCCTTATAAACACGTCCAGCAGATAGCTGACGACGATAAGCAACGTCCAGCTTAACGGCTTCAGATAAAAGCGCTTTGAACTTACCTTCATCCGTATGTTCATACGTGTAGGCAAGGTCATAGAGCTCTTTGACATCAAATACCGAAAGGTCGGCTTCTTGTGTCTTCATACTACTTTGCGTCTTGTTTACCATGGGCTGCTCCATATTATGGGGCAAAAACATCGGAGTTACTGATCCATTAAATTTTTGCACATTATTCATTTGTATACCTTTATTGTTTTTCATAATATATTCGATGAGGCTTAAAGTAAAGGAAAATTATTAACAAATGGTTAAAAAAGTGAGAAAAATCCATCATAAGGATAATTTTTCTGTAAAATAATTAAAAAAATCACTTGCAAGGATAAAAATTAATATGTATAAGGGTGCAAATAATTTGTTAATCTTTCGTTAACTTTTATGTCTATATGGCGTATAAGTACGGGGAAAAGAGGCCGTAGCGAGTTTACTCGCCTGAGGCTGTTAAAGAAAAAGGTAACAAATGATTACACCAACGCAAATGCGTGCAGCTCGCGCCATGTTAGATGTCCCACAAGGACATGTGGCAGAGCATTTAGGAATAGCAGCGAACACGCTTTCAAAAATTGAAAGCGGTCAAAGCGATGTTTCTATGTCCCGCATGAGCGAGATCCAGCGTTTTTATGAACGCGAAGGGATTGAGTTTACTGGTAATGATGGTGTGGCCAGAAAATCAGGTGGTGTAGAAACATATAAAGGACGTAGCGGTTTTTTAGAATTTATTGATGATGTTTATTTTACTTTGAAAGAAGGTGGAGAAGCTCTCGTCAATAATGTTAGTGAGGATTGGTTTTTAAAATGGCTTGGTGATTATGCCTATGAGCATATGGAACGTATGAAATCTATTCCTGATTTATCGTTCAGAATCCTAGTTGAAGAAGGCGACGCGAATAAGGTTGCATCTGGCTATGCTGAATACAGAGGAATGCCTAAAAATAACTTTGGTGATGTACCTTTATACATATATGGCGAAAAAACAGCTTTGATTGTTTTTGATGAAGACGATGTGAATGTTTTTCAAATAAAACACAAAGCAATAACTAATTATTTTAAAAGAAGGTTTGATCTAGCTTGGTCTGAAGCTCGTTAAAAGAAAACATGTTACAAACTGGTGTAAGCAGAGAAAGTAAAAGTAGTGGTGTGGTAACTGAAAGGTTATCTCAGCCATCTAGCATTCCTCGATTATCTCAAAAAATAAGTTTGAAAATTGCTGCTCACGTTAAAGGCGATGTAATAGGTGGTTTTGGAGCAGAAGAGTTTTCTAGAGAAGGTGCTTTCGATGATTTTGATGAATTCAGAGGGCTAGGTCACTACTACGTCACTCAAAAAGAACCAGAATTATTAAGAAGTCATGCAGACATTTGTGCAGCATATGTCAAAGATGAGCTTTTAGGTGAAGATAAGCCTCTTAAGGTTACGATTGTATCGCGTGGACCGGGGTCCGCTTTCAAAGATAAAGAAGGAATTCTAGTAGAGGCTTTCCAAAGAGCTGGAATTGAAATTGAGAAAGTTGTCTTAATTGATAAATCTGTAGAAGCCTTAAGGCAATCTGTTGAACAAGTTAGAGATATGCTACCCGATGCGGATGTTGAAGATGTCAACGCTAATATTTTTAAACCTGAAGCTTCTGAGAAATATACTATAGCAGAAGGAACTGTTGAAGTAGGTATGTGCTTTGGTTTAACGCCAGCAAATATTAATGGTCTTAGAGAAGGCGAAAAAGCAGAAAAAATATTTGAAAAGCAATTACGATCTATAAGAGGGCAAATGCAAAAAGGCGCTTTCTTTTTCGCAAACTACGATCATAACCCAGACCCTGAAAGCTGTGAGAATGCTTATGAAGGAAGAGAGAAAATGGTTAGAGGGTTTTTTCGAGAAGTTTTTGGTATTGCAAAAACCGATGACATTAAATATCAGAGGCAGCACGATATAGACACAGGCTTAACACATCACATTGCGCATTTTCAAAAAAGAAAAGCAGTACAATTAAGTGATGGTATGAAATGGATTGCTCAAGGTTTAAAGCTACATTTTAATCTGTCATACAAACCTTCAAAAGCAATTGCTATTACTGCTAATCAAAATGCTGGATTTGCGTATCCAAATGAGCATAAGCATCCTGCTTTTGATAATGTTGTCCTAAACGGTATTGCAAGAAATCCTCTTGCCATTCATGCATGCCGGGCTGCATAAAATTTAAATAAAGTTTCCCCACCACAGAGCCCGTCGTAACGTAAGTTACGGCGGGTTTCTTTTTGGACGATCCTCAAACGCTTGTGGATAAAAATTCCTTATTTGGGATTTTTCTCATTTTATTAATCTCTTGTTAACTTTATGAGCGTATTTCTTACAACCATAAATTCACTTAAATAATAAGAAGCGGAAAAAGAGCCCCTATGAAACACACATCCTATACTGATTTTGACGATAATGACTTTTTACAAAGCTGGCTTGAAAGCCGCTATGGTTGTGGTTTTGCGCAAGTCGTGATGGATGATTTAAGTCAACGTGAAACAGAGCTTATAAAATGTCCGTTTGAAACGGCTGGGCAAGATGTTGCCAATGATAACCGTGAGGGGCAAGCGGGACGTAAAGTCTCTTAAGGTCACTTTAAGGTCATTTAAGTCTATTTATTCACCGTGGATGACGGGAAGATCATTTTCGAGCCAACTTAAAATTCCACCTTCTAAATTATAAAGGTCGTGATCTTTTAAAATATTTTCTTGAACATAATTTAAAGCTTGGGCGCTTCTGCCGCCTTTTAAACACTGAAAAATGATTTTCTTATTTTGATAGGGAGCAAAATCAATATTTTGTATCGCCTCAACAAAGTTTGATAGTGGGCAAAAGAGAACGCCGTCAATGCGTGTATCTTTAAATTCGTCCTCTTCACGTACATCAATAATAATAGCGTTATCATTTTGCGTTAAGGTGTAGGCTTCTTTGGCGGTGATCGATTTCATACCAATAAAATAAACGAAGCCCGCAAAAAGAAAAAGCTTTTTAAACGATTAAATTATCACTGGCGAGCATCAGGGATAAATCTAGACCCGACGTATCTTCAAGAACGGCAATATCAGTATAATTACTGCCATTAGAGGTGCCGTCAGCATCAATAGAGATAGTAGTGTCACCACCACTTACGGTCAGTTGGATAAAGTCATTGATATCATCGTTTAGGGCATCATAGGAAATTATAGAAGAGATATCTAAGGCATCATTTTGAGTAACATCAAAACCAAAGACGGTATCAACGGCATCTGTATCGGTGAAAGTGAAAATATCAATTCCATCATTGCCGTAGAGAAGATCTGCGTCGCTTCCTCCGTTGAGAATTGTATTGTTTACATTACCAATCAAGCTGTTTGCTTCCCATTCAATCACATATCGTAAATTGGACCCTGCGGCATTGGCGCTCCAATTTCCGCTGTTGAAAGACGCGTAATCTGATGCGGCACTGATGTTGCCTGGCTGTAACCCTGCTCAACTGGAATAAAGGTTATTTACGTTGTTACCGAAAGATCCACCTTGCCAAAATTGTTGGCCACTTTCTGGTCCTTCTGTCCAGCGCCACTGTCCTTCAGTTGCGGCGTCATTTGCACCTAACCAAATTGTTGAGCTGCCTGTAATTGACGCAACAAAATCATTTTCTTCTTGGGTTGTAATGGTTACAAGATGACCATTCACGCCGGTTAAGTTGTTAAGCGTTGCGCTGCTCCCAATCGATTGTGCGTTTGCCCATTGTTCTGTTGTGTTCACAAATTGATAGAAGCTATTTGTTTCATCATTATAAACAACACCAGCATTATTATCTAAGACCAATTGTATCGTGCTATCTAAGGTTTGTTGAGATCCTGAGTACAGAGTATCTGCGCCTGCTTGTCCCATAAGAATATCATCGCCGCTATCTCCATAGATAACATCATTACCTTGTCCGCCGATAAGAAAATCATTTCCTGTGCCACCATTGATAATATCGGCATCGTTTCCGCCATAGACCAAATCATCACCGGCGCCGCCATCAATTGTGTTTAAGCCGCTGCCACCGATGATGGTGTCATTTCCGGCATCTCCGTACATAATGTCATTACCGTTGCCACCATTTAGACGGTCATTTCCATCCATGCCAAGGAATGTATCATCACCGTTGCCGCCGATGATTTTATCATTACCACTGCCACCGTGGAGGAAATCATTCCCGTCATGACCATTGAGGCGATCATCTCCTTCGCCACCATAAAGGCGATCATCATCACCTTGCCCGTAAAGGCGATCATTACCAGTTCCGCCAAACAGCAGGTCATTTCCAGCACCGCCGTAAAGAATATCCCGACCGTCATGACCATTTACTTTGTCATCACCGAATCCTAAATAAGCGCTATCATTACCTTCTAACAAATCAAAGATTTGGTTCATTAGTGTCGTCATATTGCGAAAAATGTCATTTGATGATGAAAAGGTTCTGGTTGCATCCGTTGTAAACTCTGTTGAGTCAGGTTCACTATCGTCAAAAAGAAATGCAGCGTTTGGGATGTCAATAAAAGCAGATTCAGTTTTATTTAATGAATTAGCGGATAGGAAGTTTCCCGTATTCACGAAACGTTCATTAATGCTAACGCTTCTGATATTGATGGATCGCCCTAGTTCTGAAAATGTATCATCAAAGCGAAATTCTAAAGAGGAGGGAAGAGAGCCACTAAAGCTAATAACTTCTGATGTTGTGTTCCCTGACAATGGAATAGAGTTTGTTGAAATTAATGCCCCGTCAGCCCAAATTTCCAGACCAGGTATATCTGCTATGTAAGAGCCGATAGCTGTTATATCTAAATTATAAGGTGTCATATTTGCCCCTGATCTTTTTAGTTCTTATAAATACAATATGCCTTCTAAGGGCTATTGTAAGAAAGAGTTTCAGGTTTTCATACGATTGTACTGCAACAATTTAGATGTTTTTTTACCAAGTCATTTTGAAGCTATATTGGTTATCAAAATATAAAAATTGTATGTGGAAATATAATGGTATAAAAAACAGCATACTGAAGTATGTGTTTGACTTATTATTGTCGTTTAGGAATAAAATGGTGGGCGGTACTGGGATTGAACCAGTGACCCCTTGCGTGTCGAGCAAGTGCTCTACCGCTGAGCTAACCGCCCACTCTACTCAATGCGGTTGATGCCTAAAAAACACAAAATAGGGGGCGGGATCAAGAACTTTTTAACCTAGAGGGGTAAATATCACTTATTCTTTTAAAATAGCCTCTATTTGGGTGATGAGATCCTTTAAATGAAAAGGTTTGGCCATCAGATTGCCCTTAAAATTGATCTTGGTTCTGGCCTGAGCCGTATTAATCGAAAAGCCACTGATGAACATTGTCTTTAAATCAGGATAAAGCTGTTTTGCCTCTTTAGATAATTCAATACCATCCATGCCGGGCATAACGATATCTGTAAGAAGCAAATCAATATCGGTTTTATTTTTAAGGTGATCTAAGGCGTCTTTTCCATTATCTGAAGACGTCACAATATGGTTTGCACGTTCTAACGCCGTTGTAATAAACGAAAGCATAGAATGATCATCATCAACAACAAGGATATGAGCCATAACTTATGATGCTTTCTTTAAATGGTTAACGGGTGTTTTATTATACCCTTTTTTATGAGCATTTAAAAATTGTTGCGCTGCTTTGCTCCATGAATAATTTTGAATAACATGATGATGGCGATCTTGAGCATTATCATTCTTTAGAGCCTTGTGTGCGGCAAGAGACAAGTCTTCATCCAAGCAACCCAGAAAATCATCCGTGATGATATCTTTGGGCCCCATGACATTATGCGCAGCAACGGGAAGGCCGCAAGCGAGGGCCTCAATGATAACAATGCCAAATGTGTCTGTACGGGAAGGAAATACAAATACGTCTGAAGCACGATAATAATCACCTAATTCTTTGCCTGTTTTCTTTCCAAGGAAGTGACAGTCAGGGAATTTCTTTTTGAGCATGCTTGCATCAGGGCCATGGCCAATAATAACTTTACTTCCCGACCAATCCATCTCTAAAAATTCTTTAATATTTTTTTCGATGGCCAAGCGACCAACATAAAGGGCAATTGGTTTTGGAAGGTCTTTGAGCACATCAGATTGACCGATGTAGAAAATTTCTTGATCAATCCCGCGGGTTAAAAATTGAATAGGCGCTTGAACACCCCAACTTTTTAACTGATCGGCCATGCTCTTTGTTGTGACCATAACGGCATAGGCACGGTTATGAAATTTTTGAATAATTTTAACGGCTTGATCGCGGGAAGGTTTTTCCAAAAAGGGTAGAAATTTAGAAACACGCTTAGAAAGGTAATCAGGAAATTGTGTATGATAACAACTGGTGAAATTAATATTCTTTTGTTTGCAATATTTGCGTGCAGCCCATCCTAAAGGTCCTTCGGTTGCAATATGAATGATATCTGGACTCATCTTATTTATACGACGATCCATGCCGTAAAATGGCCAGGCGGCAAGCTCAATCTCGCTATACCCGAACATAGGAAGACGGCACTTGAAATCACGTGGGCCAATGACAGTGACACTGTGCCCCATTTTTTCCAATTCTTCTTTTAAATATTCGTAAGTACGAACCACACCATTTAATTGCGGGTACCATGCGTCACTTACTATCAATATTTTCATACCTATATTGTAACCCGCCAGATTTTTTTAAAAACAAAAAAACATGGCTTTTATACTGATTTCAGCTTAAAAAGCGCTATGGTTGACGAAAATCAAACAATTAGACTTGAAATTCCTGAGGATACACCGCCTTTGCGCTTAGATAAGGCGTTGGCGTTGCTGCATCCAGATATGTCGCGTTCGCGTTTAAAGAGCCTTATTCTGGCGGGAGATGTCGTTGTTGAGGGGTTTATAGTCAAGACGGCCTCTTATAAAGTAGAGGCAGGCAATACTATCAAAATTAAAGTACCGCCGCCTGTTGAGGATACACCAAGGGCAGAAAATATTCCGCTGGATATTGTTTATGAAGATGATGATCTGCTTGTTATTAATAAAGCCGTAGGCATGGTTGTTCATCCAGCCGTTGGAAATATGAATGGCACGTTGGTGAACGCGCTTTTGCATCATTGTAAAGATAACCTGTCTGGAATAGGGGGCGTAAAGCGCCCTGGTATTGTGCACCGCTTAGATAAAGAAACAAGTGGTCTTATGGTCGTTGCCAAAAATGACATGGCACATCAAGGATTAAGCGAGCAATTACAAGATAGAAGCCTTACACGAATATATAGTGCTCTTATTTGGCGTGTACCAACTCTTCTTAAGGGGTCGGTTGATATGCCGATTGGTCGCCACAGCTCAAATCGATTAAAGATGGCGATTATGATGAAAAGTGGACGAGACGCCGTGACACATTATCATTGCCATGAAAAATATGATGAGGCCGCCAGTTGGGTTGATTGTAAATTAGAAAGCGGGCGAACCCATCAAATTCGTGTCCATATGCAACATATTAAACATCCGCTCATTGGTGACCCGTTATATGGATTACCACATCAGGAGGGGCAAGCGTTGCTCAAACGGTCAGGATATGAAGAGGAAACGATCAAGAAAATCATGTCTTTTGACCGACAAGCGCTTCATGCACGTGAAATAGGATTCTTCCATCCCCGATCTGGTGAGGAAATGCACTTTAATTCGGAGATGCCTGAAGATTTGCAGAAATTAAAAAACTTATTTAAATCAATAGATTAGCGGTTAAATTCCCGATTATTTGTGTTTTACATAAAATTTTAGATATAATTAATTATAAGGTTGTTTAAGGGGCATTTTTAAACAAACTTAGATTTTTTAAAGTTTTAGTGAGGCTCGGTTTATAGAGGGCATAAGACGGCCAAAAGGACAATTTATACGATTAAAAGTAGTTATTTTCTCGTTTCAGGTTTACCGATCTGGTACCCATAGTAAGACTAGCCACTCCTTCGGGGGTGGCTTTTTTTTTACAATTTTTCATGACTTTATGTGAAGAATGGTCTATATCGGCATACAATTATATAAATTACAATTCCGAGTGTGTGTGACGATTATGAATATACAAGATTTAGACCCCGAAATTTTATCCCAAATTCCATCTTATGATGACCATGAGCATGTCCGTCGTTTTGAATTAAATGACGATATTATTGCTTATATTGCGGTTCATAATACAAACCTTGGGCCTGCGCTTGGTGGTTTGCGTATGACAAATTACGCGAATGAAGCAGAAGCGATTAATGATGTGCTTCGCCTTTCAAAAGGCATGACATACAAAAACGCGATGGCGGGTTTACCGCTGGGTGGCGGCAAGGCGGTTATCATTGGTAACCCTAAAACGCAAAAAACACCTGAGCTAATGGAAGCGATGGGCAAAGCCGTTGAAACATTTGAGGGTGCTTACATTACGGCCGAAGATAGTGGTACAGGCGAAGAGGACATGGTCGCCATTGCAAAGCATACGGAACATGTTACTGGATTGCCGCCTGAAATGTTGGCGGGCAGTGAGTATGGTGAATTGGGTGGAAACCCATCACCGTTAACCGCACTGGGTTGCTACCACGGCATTCTAGAAACAATCAAACATCGTTATGGCGATACAAAATCTTTAAAAGACTTAACGGTTGCTGTGCAAGGCGTTGGAGCGGTTGGGCTAGAGCTTTGTGAGTTGCTAAAACAAGATAATGTGAAGCTTATTATTGCTGACATAAGTGAAGAAGGGATTGAGCGCGCGAAATCTGTTCTTGGTGATGTTGAGGTTGTGGGCGTTGATGAAATCTTTGGTGTTGAGGCTGATATCCTTGCGCCTTGCGCCATGGGCGGTGCGTTGAATGATGAAACGATTGAACAATTAAAAGTTGATATCATTGCAGGTGCAGCCAACAACCAATTGCTTGATAAATATCACGATAAAATGCTTCAGGCGAAAGATATTCTTTATGTGCCTGACTATGTGATTAATTCAGGTGGCGTAATCTGTGTGGGGTATGAGTATTTCCGCAAGAGTGGTTATAACCCGCAAGATTTTAATATTGAGCGCGGCAGCATGGTTGCCCATGTTGAATGTATTGGTCAGACGGTAAAAGATATTTTGGAAGAAGCAGAAAAGCGCGATTTACCAACAGGCGAAACAGCCGACAGATTGGCCGAAGAAAAATTTCTTAAAGGTGCTGCATTAAATCAGAATGATTGTCCTACTCAAGAAAATTCTTCCAACTTTGATGCAAGTGTCGAGACGAGATTGGTTCAGTAACCTCATATAGTGATTGCGGGATATCAAGTATCTGCCCGCTATCACGCGCAAAGGGTTCTGTGTACAGTCGAAATTCACTGCCATTAGGAATAAAAGGGAAGCTTCCCAAGGGAAGGCTGAGGCGAACACCGCCAAAGACATGCGTTCTGTTCCCTAAAATATCTGCATCTCTACGGTTCGTACTTGTGATAAACCCTTCTAACTTTGTGCCATTGTCAAAATTATTTTGAATACCAAAAGTAGCACCACGATCTTCACGCAAATATTGTCCTAACTTTAAATAAGCTGTTGTCGTTTTATTGGGCATTTCATAGTAAAGATTTAAGTGTCCTGTATGCGTGGCATTTTTATCCATGTCTTTGGCAAGGCGGCTGTCTGGATCACGTTTGTGAACACGCCACCCTTCTGCGCCGATGGCATAGGTTTTGCCAAAGGGGCGATAAAGTATTTCCCCGCCATAACCACTAAACATTTTCTCAAGATAGCCAGCGCTAATATTCATATGTGTGGAAGGGGTGAGGCTTTTAAAGAAGGAGCCATAGAGCCTGTCGACACCAAAGCGGTTTGCGGCAAAATCCCTTTCATCACTTCGAACGGGGTTTGGATCACGAAAACGAAACAAACTTAATTTTCTTAAATTATCTGCAATATTGACACGCCCCGTTGCCCCAACCAAAAAACCATAAGGGAGCGCCTTTTCAGCCTCGATAAGCCCAGAGGTTTTATAAAGAAAACCTGCATCAGATTCCGATAGCCCAACTTTTTGTTCAAGGACGAGTTTAAATTGCCCTTTATGGTCTCTTTGTTTCAGATTCACATTTTCGTTGAGATCCATCCAACTCATAGAAGAGGCTTTATCAATTTCCGCATTGTGCCAAATTTCATCTGGGCTTGCTGTGTTTGATAAAACCGCTTTTTCTAGATCAGAGCGCATCAGTGTTATTACAGGTCCTTTTAAGCCTTTATGCTTTAACGGCAAGATAATGGCTTCCTGATCGGCTTTGCTGTGATTAGCAACATGAATAGCTTCCCGTCCAATTTGATAACCAAGTGGCTCAAAACTAGAAAGGGCGAGGACATTATTTGATTTGGCGTTATTGTTTTTTCTTGGGGCGTGCAGGGGAGGGCGTTCTTTATCCTGATAAGGTTTACCAACCCATGCTTGCAATTGATCTTGCATGGACAGGCGCGCCATAAAGGTTTCTCCGCCAATGGTTCCGGCAGAGATATCAATGTTATCTAAGGGCTTATAATTGAGCGAGAGAGACCAAGGGTCGGGTGCATCAAAGTAATCAATGCCTTGCTCTCCTATATAATCATTTGCACCGTAATCTGCTTTGATGGAGAGGCCTTCGATGGGGGAGAAATATTCAACACCGCCGAAAAAGCCGATTTCTTCGCCTGTAAACCAATCATTCGTATCTTGTGATTCAAGAAAGCTGTTATAGTCGCGCTCATTGCCAAAATGATCGGAGATCGCGCGTAAAGGGTTTTTTATATGGCCTTTACTACCCAAACGACCCCATGCCATACCGCCTGTAAAATCAAAATTTTTATATCGTTTGGAAAATGTAAGATATTCACTGGCCATTCTTTTATCACCAAAGGCAGAATCTAGCCCAACGGCAATGGCGGGTCGGGAAGCCGTTTCGTCCAAAAGACGCAGTTTAAAATCAACGCCTGGATGAAAAGAATCTGGAGAATCTTTAATACTGTCCGTTTGAGAGGTTTGTCGAAATGAAACATAAAAAGGATCGGCCAGTTGAAAGCCAATAAAGGCATGATAATAAGGATCATCTTTTCCTGAGCCAAAGCGAACGGTTCCTTTTTTATCCATACGGGCGCTGGGAACGGTATTCAGCCCCACAATACCATTGAGGTTTGTAGAAGGCGCGTAATAACGCGGCAGAGAGAAGTTAGGCTCCCACTTTGACTTTGTTTCCGCATGAAGGTTTTGGAAAGGCAAGGCTATGCTTCCCGCAAACAAGGCAGAGCACAATATGAATCGTTTTGTTTTTCCCAATAAAGGCACAGGTGAAGTCCTGTTTATGAAAGGTAGGTGGATAAGAAATTATCCACTATCATTTTCTTGAAATATTCCTTTTAAGTCAAAGATTTGAGGGCTTTTATCCACAGTGATAAAGGTGAAGAAAATTATAACTTCGCTCTTGTTGTTTCATTGATCTGTTGTACATTTAATCCATGGATTATGATTTGTGTGTAATAGGTGGCGGTATTAACGGAACAGGCATCGCGCGTGATGCGGCGGGGCGAGGGTTGTCCGTGCTTTTGGTTGAAGCGCAAGATTTGGCGAGCGCGACATCGTCTTCCAGTACAAAGTTAGTGCATGGCGGCCTTCGATATCTTGAACATTATGAGTTTAAGCTAGTCAAAGAGTCTTTGCAGGAACGTGAAACACTTTTAAAGGCTGCGCCCCATATTATCTGGCCGCTAAAATTTGTTTTACCGCATGATGATCACCTTCGTCCTTATTGGATGATCAAATTGGGTATGTTTTTATATGACCGTTTGGCGGGACGTAAGAAATTAAGCTCTTCTGAATCTTTAGATTTTGCAACAGACGCCTTATCTGATCCTTTAAAAGATAAATATACCAAAGGTGTCTCTTATTCAGATTGCTGGGTTGAGGATTCACGATTGGTAGTTCTAAACGCGATGGATGCGCAAGATAAAGGCGCGAATATTTTAACCCGTACGGCTTGTGTTTATTTACAACCGACACATGATAAAAAGGGCTGGCAAGTTCACTTGCAAAATGTTCGCACGTCTGATGAATTTCAAGTGACAGCGAAAGCAGTTGTGAACGCCGCAGGGCCATGGGTGAGGGGGCTTTTAGATGGATCGGAACTTACCAAAGTAGAAAAAAATAGGACGGACTTCGTTCCTCAAGTCAGGCTTGTCAAAGGAAGCCATATTGTTATTCCAAAATTATATAAAGGTGATCATACTTTTATCTTACAACAAAAAGATGGACGTATTATTTTTACCATTCCTTATGAGAATAAATATACGTTAATAGGCACGACAGATAAACCATATGAAGGGGATGCCGCGCAGGTTGAAATTGATGAAGAAGAAATTGAATATCTTTGCAACGCTGTAAATGCTTCGTTTAAAAAACAAATTTCACCCGATGATGTTGTTTGGAATTATAGCGGTGTTCGCTCTCTGGTTGAGGATGGTGAGGAGAATTCATCAAAAGTCACGCGTGATTATAAACTTTATATGGATGAGCGTTACGGTCCACCAATTCTTTCTGTTTTTGGCGGCAAGATAACGACTTACAGGGCGCTGGCCGAACATGCGATGGATCGCTTTAGAACGATTTTTCCTAAATTAAGATTTATGCCATGGACAGAAAATTCAGCGTTACCAGGTGGTGATATTTTAAATGCAGATTTTGATGCGTTTATCAAAAAGCAAACCGCGCGTTATACTTTTTTAAACAAAAACCTTCTTTTTCGATATGCACGTGCCTATGGAACGCGTATGGATGTGTTATTGGAAGGCGTGAACAAAGTCAAAGATTTAGGCGAGAATTTTGGCGGTGGCGTATATGAGGCCGAACTGAAATATCTTATTCAATATGAATATGCGCAAGAATTAGACGATGTTTTGTGGCGTCGGTCTAAATTAGGTCTTCATATTGATGATAAGACATTAGAAAAACTAACTTTAAAATTCTCTGAAATATATGAAGGTATTTTGAATGAGAAAAGTTAAAACAATTTTATCAATTGATCAGGGCACGACCAGTTCTCGCGCGATATTATTTTCCGAAAATGGCGAGATATTGGACGTTCATCAAAAAGAATTAGAAATTATCTATCCGCATAAAGGATGGATTGAACAAGACGCCAATGCCATTTGGAATGACACGATTTGGGCGTGTGAAGAAATTCTAAAAAACAATAAACACGAAACGCCTAAGGCAATTGGTATTACCAATCAACGCGAAACAACCGTGATATGGGATCGTAAAACAGGGGAGCCTGTTTATAACGCCATTGTTTGGCAAGACCGCCGTGCCGCTGATTATTGTGCCGCGCTTAAAGGGGCAGGGCATGAAGATGCGGTTCGTCAAAAGACAGGACTTTTGCTTGATCCTTATTTTTCCGCCACCAAAATAAAATGGATTTTGGACAATGTTGAAGGCGCGCGTGAGAGAGCTAAGAAGGGTGAGCTTGCTTTTGGCACTATTGATAGCTTTCTTCTCTGGCGTTTAACAAAAGGCACTTCTCATTACACAGATGCTGCAAACGCATCACGCACAATGATTTATAATATTGTTGAACAAAAATGGGATGACGAACTTTTAGAATTATTTGATATCCCTAAAAACCTTTTGCCTGAAGTTGTCGATAATTGTTTTGATTTTGGTGAAACAGAAATTAACAACATTAAATTGCCCATCGCTGGCATGGCAGGGGATCAACAATCTGCGTTAATAGGGCAAGCATGCTTTACCAAAGGTATGGTAAAATCAACCTATGGGACAGGATGTTTTGCGCTGATGAATATTGGGCAAGATTTTGTTGAGTCAAAAAATCGGTTACTGACAACCATTGCGTACCGATTAAACGGTGAAGTTACTTATGCAACAGAAGGAGCGATCTTTGTTGCAGGCGCGGCCATTCAATGGCTGCGCGATAACCTCGGTTTTTTCGATGATGCGCAAGAAAGTGAGACGCTCGCCACCTCTGTACCTGACAACAACGATGTATATTTTGTCCCTGCCTTTACAGGGCTGGGCGCACCGCATTGGAAACCAAGAGCACGTGCATCCATCACAGGCTTAAGCCGAGAGACCACAAAGGCGCATATCACACGTGCTGCATTAGAAGCTCAAGCTTACCAAACCAACGACCTAATGCAGGCATTTCAAGATGACACAGGACAGGAAATTAAAGTTCTTCGCGTTGATGGTGGTTTGGTTGCCAATAAATTTATGTGCCAGTTTTTAAGCGATATTTTGGATAGGGAAGTCCAAGTTCCCCAAATCACAGAAACAACAGCCCTCGGCGCGGCTTGTCTGGCAGGTCTACACGTGGGTGTTTATAAAGACTTAGACGATGTGTCAGATAAATGGAAGAAACAACACGTTTATCGACCAATGATGCAAGACCAAGAACGCCAAAATCTCTTAGGCCGCTGGTCACAAGAAATAAGCCGCACCTTACTAAACTTATAATATTAAGAGAAAAAATGGTGCCACGAGAGAGAATTGAACTCTCGACCTCGTCATTACCAATGACGCGCTCTACCACTGAGCTACCGCGGCTTGCTTTAAAAAGACTCGAGCGGGCAAGTCCGCAACGGCATCTTTAAAGGCATTTTGCTGTGAAACGGCCTAAACCTTCCACATAGACGCGCAAATTAGTATAATTTTTCTTTTCTGTCACGCCCCTTTTGCCTATAGTTTGGGTGTTTTCATAAATTAACCTTGAATATGACACGATGAGTTCTCAAAACGGACAAAGAACGCAGGCACAAATTAAAGCAGATAAACGCGCCGCCGCCCTGCGCGATAATTTAAAAAAGCGCAAAGCACTTGCAAAAGAACAAAGAGATAAAAAAGAAGAAAAGTAACGATGACCAATCCGAAAACCGCCAACGACAGCCAAATTGAAACACTTGCCGCAACAGATGCGTTGCCGGGTATTATGCCCGATCATTGGATCCGTGAGCAGGCACTTAATCACGGTATGATTGAGCCGTTTGTAGAGAAGCAAACAGCAGAAGGCAAAATTTCTTACGGGCTGTCTTCCTATGGGTATGACTCACGCTGTTCAAACGAGTTTAAAATTTTTACCAATGTTGATAATGCCATTGTTGATCCGAAGAATTTCTCTGCTGAGAGTTTTGTTGATCGTGAAACGGATGTTTGCATTATTCCACCAAACAGCTTTGTGCTTACGCGTTCCGTTGAATATTTTCGTATTCCGAAAGATGTGCTTGTGGTGTGCTTGGGTAAAAGCACCTATGCCCGTTGTGGTTTAATCGTCAATGTCACCCCGCTCGAGCCTGGATGGGAAGGCCATGTGACGTTAGAGATTTCAAATACAACGCCGCTTCCTGCTAAAGTCTACGCCAATGAAGGTGTAGCGCAGTTCTTATTCTTCAAAGGCTCCAGCGGCTGTGAAGTCTCCTACGCCGATCGTGCGGGTAAATACATGAAACAAACGGGCGTCACGTTGCCACGTATTAAAACCGATAAATAACAGCCTGCCCTTATTAGAAAGCCTGCCATGTCCACCACTACAACCGAACCAAAAGCCGAAAATACGGGCTTAGAACAAATGCGCGTGACGGGCGGCGCAAAATTAAAAGGTGAAATCAGAATTAGCGGTGCCAAAAATGCGGCGCTTAAACATATGTGTGCCGCCCTCTTAACAGACGAGCCGCTTATTTTAAAAAACATGCCAACGAGCCTGCGTGACGTTACTTTTTTAACGCAGGTTTTAGAACATCTTGGTGTTGAGGCCACACTGGATCATAAGAAAAAAATAGCCACCTTTCATGCAAAAGAACTGACCTCTCATATCGCGCCCTATGATTTAGTGCGTAAAATGCGTGCGAGTATTTTGGTGTTAGGGCCTATTTTAGCACGCAAAGGAAAAGCCGAAGTGTCCCTCCCGGGCGGCTGTTCCATCGGCGGTCGCCCTGTTGATTTGCACCTTAAGGGCTTGGAAGCCATGGGCGCGAAAATCAAGCTTGAGGAAGGTTATATCAAGGCCACCGCGCCCAAGGGCGGTTTAAAAGGCGCAGAAATTACATTTCCTTTTGTTTCTGTCGGCGCGACTGAACATCTTATGATGGCTGCGACGTTGGCGGATGGCGTAACGATTTTAAAAAACGCGGCGCAGGAGCCAGAAATTGTTGACCAAGGCAATGCGTTGATTGAAATGGGCGCAAAAATTGAAGGGCTCGGCACATCTGAAATCCGCATTAAAGGCGTTAAAAAATTAAAAGGCACTACGCATTCTGTTATCCCTGATCGCATTGAAACAGGTACCTATATGTGTGCTGTTGGATTATGTGGCGGCGAACTAAAACTTTTAAACACCCGCACTGATTTTCTATCCGCGCTTATCGCGCCTTTAAAAGATGCAGGTATTAAAATTGAGCAAGAGGGGGAGAATGTCATTGTCACAATGAAAAAATCGCGCCTTAAGGGAATGGATATTATGACCGAAGTCTATCCTGGTTTTCCCACGGATTTGCAGGCGCAATTTATGACGATGCTCACACTTTGTGATGGAGCAAGTATGATCAGTGAAACGATTTTTGAAAATCGTTTTATGCACGTGCCTGAACTCAACCGTATGGGCGCGAACATTAGCGTAAATGGTAATTCCGCCATTATTCGCGGCGTTGAAAAACTCAAAGGCGCGGAAGTCATGGCCACAGATTTACGGGCCTCCGTCGCTATGGTACTCGCAGGCCTTGTTGCTGAAGGTGAAACAACCATCAACCGCATCTACCACCTAGACCGCGGCTACGAAAACATCGTCGATAAACTCACAGCAGTGGGGGCAAAGATAGAGCGGGTGCGGGGTTAGTTTTTAGTATACTTAGGAGGTTGAGAATTACCTTGAAACATTTCCGCTCTTCTTCTTGTAATAATAGGTGAAGCATTTGACACAATTGACATGTGAAGAGACGATATAACAGCAACGTGAGATTCACCAAATTCAAACCACGAATGCAAAAAATCTGAAAACGCAGCTGCCTGTTCTGTTATTTGATTATTTGTTGCTTCCATAATGCCATCTTTATCTGCGAAAAAGTTCAATAACTCTTCTCCAAAGTTATCTTCATCACCAGATAATTCTAATGGATTACTTGCAGCCATCATGTCCATGCTATTTACCATTGCTGAAAACATATCCTCAATAGGGATGGATTTTTCTTTAGTTATGGCACCATTTTCATCACGCAACCTTAAATGCAAATCTTTGTCTTTACCTTCAAAGCTTAGAATTAAACTATAATTTCCCGCAGGAACGTCTTTTACAGTAGGGAAAGGCTCCGACATTGGCATCGAGCTTAAATAAGACATACTTTCATCTATCTGACTCAATGCAGAAAAAATAAAAGAATTGGGATCATACTGAATGTCTATTAGTTGTGCTTTATTCATTATTGTTATGTATAATATAAAAGCAAAAAAGTAAATAGGAAAATATTCCTTTATTTTAAGCCTTATTTATGCTACTTTCAACTATGAATTTTTACTTTCTAAAGCACGGATCGTCATTGCGAGGAATGAAATGACGAAGCAATCCAGAAAAAATATAACCACATGCCAGCGCAGGCTGGCATCTAGATCCCAACTTTCGTTGGGATGTGAAGGAAAGTCTATATTGCCGCGCTTCGCTCGCAATAACAGTTTGGTTTTGAAAGAAAATCTTAATTTATCGGCAAACGAACTAATAAAAATAATCAATAAAATCAAAGACTCAGCAAAAATTTAAAAAAAACGACTGCAACGAACTAATAAAGCGCGTGACCTGTTTTTATACTGTGGTAAAAGGTTGGCATGAATAATACGCAAAAATTAATTTTAGCCGTACCCAAAGGACGTATATTGGAAGAGCTTCTTCCGATGCTTTCCAAGTGTGGAATTGAGCCTGAGGCAGCATTTTCTGATTCTAAATCACGGCTTTTACGTTTTAAAACCAATATCGACAATCTGGATATTATTCGTGTACGCGCGTTTGATGTCGCGACCTTTACCGCCTTTGGTGCGGCGCATATGGGCGTGGTCGGGTCAGACGTGATTGAAGAATTTGATTATTCAGAACTTTATGCACCCGTCGATTTAAAGATTGGTTATTGTCGCCTGTCGATTGCCATGCCGACAGAATTGGCAAGCCAAGAAAATAATGAACAATTGAGCCACATTCGTGTGGCGACGAAATACCCGAACTTAACGCGTAAGCATTACGCCAATTTGGGCATTCAGGCCGAGTGTATTAAACTCAATGGCGCAATGGAGATTGCGCCCTCGCTTGGGCTTGCAAAACGCATTGTGGATTTGGTGTCGACGGGTTCCACCTTAAAAGCCAACGGGCTAACAGAAACAGACCAGATGGTTGATATCTCTGCGCACTTGGTTGTGAACCGTACGGCCTTAAAAACCATGCCCGAAGAAATGGGGCAATGGATCAAAAAATTTAGAGAGGCCGTGAGCTAATATTTTGCTACAAAACTTCCAAAGTGGGCAAAAAGTAAAAGATATTTGCCTTTTACGGCTAAGAGGCGTATAAAACTCAAGTATTTCAATAACAAAGATTAAAAATGGCTAAAGAAGATTTATTAGAATTTAAAGGTGTTGTCACAGAAATTTTACCGAACGCAATGTTCCGTGTGAAGTTAGAAAATGACCATGAAATTTTGGCACATGCCGCAGGTAAAATGCGTAAGTTCCGTATTCGCGTCCTTCAAGGCGATACCGTAACCGTTGAAATGACACCCTATGACCTCTCAAAAGGTCGCATTACGTTCCGCGAAAAATAGAAAACGCGGTTTTCATTTTTTTATAAAATTTACTGAAAACTAAAATTATAGGGAGCAAGGATACAATTATCCATGCCTGGTGTGGTGTATCCACCTGCTGAGCCTGACGATGTCGTGGTTGTGTCGGTTTCGTCATTCTCATTAATCATATCTGAGTTTCGTTGGCTCGCGCGCACGAAACTCTTTAGCACACTGAAAGCTATCATCTTCGCCTCATATTTAAATGTTGTAAAATTATACTCGGAAGCGGGAATATGGTCTTATTTGAAAGATAAATCAAGGGTGTTTTATATTAAAAAACTACATTTTTAAAGAGTTAGTTTTTTCGAAAGACCCGTAATAATCAGGACGATCTAAAACCGTACCACGAAAATTTCGAGCTTCCATTCTTGAACGGCGAACATCGTGGCTTTTTTCCATCTGTCCAGTCATTGCGTGGAATTTTGCGCCAGGCAATCCAATCGGCGCCCACTTATGCCACGTTGCGCCGCCGCTATCGTCACCACCACCAGCAGCTTCATTAAAAACGGGTTCAATATGAATAGCATGGACGGCGTTAAAAAAAGAAAGCGTAATTATTGTCGCTAAACTTTTTAAATTAATCTTTGCCATCTTGATCTTATCAATCATTGTTCTATAGACCATTGTTACTCTTGCTATAGAGTATAAAGCCTGAAATATAGAGCAGTCAAGGGATAGAGCAATTTGACCACATATATCAAAAGGCTTTTATCAAAGGTCTATTCAAGCTATGTTGTTGAAATGACAAAGACTTTAGACCTTATATTGGCCTCTGCTTCTCCCCGTCGGCTAGAATTACTGAAACAGCTTAAAATTGAACCTAAACAGGTGATTTCAGCTGATATTGACGAAACGCCGCATAAGGGCGAAAAGCCGAAGATCTTGGCGCTACGGCTATCACAGGGCAAAGCAAAGGCCATTTTTGACCAATATCCTGAACATTATATCTTGGCGGCAGACACCGTTGTGGCCTGTGGGCAACAAATTCTTGATAAAGCCGAAAACGAAGAACAAGCCATTCAGTACCTCACGAAGCTGGCAGGTCGTCGCCATCATGTTCACGGGGGTATAGCTCTTATAACGCCAGCAGGAACGGCCTTAAGCGCATACTGCAAGACTTTGGTACAGTTTAAGCCGCTCTCTGCGGCAGAGATTGAAAACTACATCCAATCAGGCGAATGGAACGGCAAAGCCGGCGGATACGCCATCCAAGGCTATGCTGCTACTTTTGTAAAATATATGGCAGGATCATATAGCAATGTCGTTGGGCTATCGCTTTATGATACAATGAAATTAATGAAGCGCAGTAAGTTTCAATTCTAACAATTTATAATTAGGGGAGTGTCCTGCCGAATGCGGCCATGACGACTTTTTAAAAAAGCATGCAAATTCTTATCGATGAAATGGAGGGAAGTCTTTGGGTTTCAACCGTAAAAGATAACCGCCTTGTCGGTTTAGAAATTGATCCTGTTGATGAAGAGGTGCGTTTTGGCTCTATCTATCTCGCTAAAGTGTTACGTATCGATAAGGCCATGGATGCGGCCTTTGTCCAGCTTGATGAAGACAATACAGGCCTATTGAAAAATAAAGATATCCGTCTTGAAGATAAAAAAGGCAACATCATCAAAGGTGGCGAAAAATCTATTGGTAAGCTCATCAAGCCCGGTGATATGATTACCGTTCAGGCCAAAAGCGGCTATCTTCCTAAGCTAGATAGTGATGACATCACGATGGAGGATAAATCTGCTTCGGTGAGTATGAATATCACCTTATCTGGACGTCACCTCATTTTTTCTCCATTGATGCAACGCAATCGTATTTCAAAACGTATTTACGATAAAAAGCAACGTAAGCAACTCACTAAAATGTTGAACAATGTAGAGGATATAAAGGGTTGTATATTACGTGCTTCTGCGGCCAACACACAAACAGATGTTCTTATTCGTGAAGGCGGCATTTTAAAACATATTTGGGAGGAACTTCAAAAATTCCTGCGAGGTAATGAGCCATGCCTTATCATGGAAGGGCCTGATGCTATGCAGCGAACTTTTTCAGATAATGCCTCAAGCCTCATTAGTACAATCAACGTTATTACAATGGATAGGTATCAGGAGGTCGAAGAATGGTGTGAAATTTACGCCCCTGATCTAGTGACAAAAATTGTACCAACAGAGCTTCCTAATCCTGATGATGATTTGGCTTTATTTGATTTTTTTGATGTTATTGATCAAATTGAAGACCTGTTTCAACCCTATATCCTGTTAAAAGGCGGCGGGAATATTATTATGCAAGAAACGGCTGCACTTTACGCTATCGATATTAACCGCGGCGGCGATAAGCGCGGTAGTCTGGCAATTAATTTAGAGGCATTGGTCGAAATTGGTCGCCAAATTCGCCTGCGTAACATTGGTGGTATTATCATCGTCGATTTTCTAAAATTGACCAAAAAGAGTGAAAAAGATAAACTTTTAGAAGCTTTAGAGGAATTGGTGACAAGAGACCCTTGTACCGTCCAAATTCATGGTCTGACCGCGTTAGGATTAGCAGAAATCACGCGAAAACGCCGCACACCCGCTCTGCAAGAAAGATTAGACCTCGCGCTCGAATAAATAAAAGAAAGATAATCCATAAAATAAAATGGTAAATCCAATTCTTAGGCTAGACAGCGCTAAGCAATTATTTTATAAGCCTTTAATCGGTTTGAAGATACCACCTCAAACTATTTCGATAAGTGCCCGGGTAGCTCAGTGGTAGAGCAGAGGATTGAAAATCCTCGTGTCGCAAGTTCAATTCTCGCCCCGGGCACCATTTTTTCTTTTAAGCGACCTTCATGCCCGCATCTTTGATCATTTGTTGATCTTCGGATGTATCATTATTGGCGGTTGTTAAGAGTTTTTCACCATAGAAAATTGAATTTGCCCCCGCCATCATACAAAGAATCTGTGCTTCACGGTTCAGCATTTCACGTCCCGCCGATAAACGCACGCGCGCTTTTGGCATCATAATGCGAGCCGTCGCGACCATCCTAACAAGCTCTAGCGGGTCAACACGTTCCCGATCCCCCATTGGTGTCCCTTCCACAGGAACAAGCGCATTAATGGGTACACTTTCAGGTTGTGGATCAAGGTTTGCCAAAATTTCAAGCATACGGGCACGGTCTGTCATGCTTTCGCCCATGCCGATAATACCGCCGGAACAAATTGTGACACCTGACTTACGGACCGCGTCTAATGTATCCAAGCGGTCTTGATAAGTGCGCGTTGAAATGATTTTCTTATAAAATTCAGGCGAGGTATCAAGGTTATGATTATAAGCGTTTAATCCTGCTTCAGCCAGACGATCGGCTTGTTCCTGTGTTAACATACCAAGGGTAACGCAAGCCTCCATACCCATTTCTTTAACGCCTTTGACCATGTCGATAACTTTGTCAAAATCTTCGCCATCACGTACTTTTTTCCATGCGGCGCCCATACAAAAACGGGAGGCTCCTGCATCTTTTGCAATTTTGGCTTTTTCCAAAACAGCATCAACATCCATAAGAGGTTCTTTTTTAAGTCCTGTTTTTTTCGCAAAATGTGCCGATTGTGGGCAGTATTTACAGTCCTCAGGACAAGCACCTGTTTTAATGCTCAAAAGGCTAGCAAGTTGAACCGTGTTATCCTCATGATGTTCACGGTGGACGCCTTGGGCCTTATAGAGTAGCTCCATCAGTGGAGACTCTAAAATCTCTAGCGCTTCATCAGTCGTCCAGTCATTGCGAATAGTAGTATGGGTCATTTTTAACTCTTATTTGATTTTATTCTTCAAGCGCATTATTACAGGAAGATGAATAAAATCGAAAGCTTTTACACGCAATTTGTCCAGAACTGTGAAGATCATAGTTTAATGCGCCAATTGGTTGATATAGAGCGCCCTGAAGGGCTTAATATTCGTGTTGATGGTCAAGATTATATTAATTTTTCGAGCAATGATTATTTGGGTTTGAGCCAGCATCCAGAATTAATTGAGCGCTCACGAGAGTGGGCGGCGAGTTATGGAGCAGGGGCGAGTGCCTCACGATTGGTGACGGGTAATTTAGATGTTTTCACAAAAATCGAAGATAAACTTGCGAAGTTCAAAGGCAAAGAAGCGGCGCTTATTATGGCTTCTGGTTATCAGGCGAATGCTTCTGTGTTGCCCGCTTTATTTGATAAAAAAATATTAGTCGCAGAACCGCTCGTTTTTTCAGATAAATTAAATCACGCCAGTATGCACACGGGATGTGCGGCGGCAGGTGTCTCACAAATACGATATCGCCATAATGATATGGATCATTTGAAAGAGCTGTTAGAAAAGCATGTCAAAAATGAATCGCCTAAATTTATCCTTACTGAAAGTGTATTTAGTATGGATGGTGATATTGCGCCGTTGGATGAAATTGATGCGCTCGCAAAACAGTATGATTGTTTTGTGATTATTGATGAAGCGCACGCGATGGGTGTGCTAGGCAATAATGGAAGTGGTTTGGCACATAAAGCCGATTTAGTGATTGGAACTTTTAGTAAAGCTTTCGGCTCGTTCGGTGCCTATATTGCCTGTAGCACTGTTTTAAAAAAATATCTTATCAATAAGTGTAGTGGCTTAATTTATTCAACGGCACTTCCGCCAAGCGTGTTGGGGAGTATTGATGCGGCGCTGGATTTGGTGCCCGCAATGGATAAAGAGCGAATGTATTTACAAAATGTATCACAAAATTTTAGAAATAAAATTTCATCATTAGGGTTTGATGTCGGTCAGTCAAAAACACAAATTGTTCCAATGGTTATTGGTGACGCCAATGAAGCATTAAAATTGAGCGACACTATAAAATCACAAGGGTTTTGGGCAACCGCTATTCGCCCACCAACTGTGCCCCAAAATAGTGCGCGTATACGATTTGCCTTTTCTGCGAACCACGAACAAAACGATGTTGATGCCCTTATTAACGTTTTAAAAAATTATAACTTAAAGCAGGCGGCTTAATGAATATTGTATTTGTGCATGGTTGGGCATCTGGGCCTTTTGTCTGGGATAAGGTTATCGATGATTTTAAAGAATATAATCCGACCGTTCTTAATTTAGGTTTTTTTGAAAAAGAAAATGTAAAAGTTACTGAAGGTAAGTTTATTGGAATTGGTCATTCCTTGGGTGGTCTATGGCTGTTAAAGCATTACCCAGAAAGACTTTCTGGGTTTATTAGTATTGCGAGTTTTAATTGTTTTTATAAAGACGTGCCCCATCAAATATTGGATGGTATGAAAAGTAATATTGCAAAAGATATGCTCAAAGAAATCTCAATTTTTTGGGATCATGCTGGATTAAAAAAACCTCAAAACTTAATAAATTTAAATACGACCAAATTAATTTTAGGGTTAAATTGGTTGTCAAAATGGGGGGCAAATGTTCCGAAGAATATTCCTGTTAAAGTTTTGGCCTCAAAAAATGATTTGATTGTTACAAAGCGTATGACCAAAAGTAATTGGGGTGAATTTGATATTCAGTGGATTGATGAAGGTGGTCATATGTTGCCTTTAACACAACCTGAATTTTGTATTGAGCATATAAAAGAGTTTCTTCATGAATTTGAAACGTAAAGAAAAGATACAACAATCATTTGGTGATAAAGTTTCATCTTATAATCGTCATGCGGTTATACAAAAGGAAACAGCGCAAAAACTCTGCACGTTCTTGCCAGATGTCATGCCTCAAAAAATACTCGAGATCGGCTGTGGTACTGGATTTTTAACGGAAGAGTTACAAAGAAAATATCCTCAATCAAATATTATGAGCCTTGATATCTCTAAAGAGATGGTCACAAGTTGTCGTCAAAAATTTACGGGCTATACAAATATAGAGTTTCAAGTGTCAGACGGTGAAACATTTCAATCATCAGAAAAATTTGACCTTATTATAAGCAATCTTTGCGTTCAGTGGTTTGAAAATCCACCCGAAGGATTACAAAATCTATCAAAAATTTTAAATCAAGATGGTGTATTATTTTTCACAGCAATTGGGCATGATGAATTCAAAGAGTGGAGGCACACTCTAAGCACTCTTAAATTGTCTTCAGGCATCGTTGATAGTCCTAATTATGGTGGAATTTTTTATGAAGATAAAAAAACAATTACTTATAAAAATGCATTAGATTTTTTAAGAAATTTAAAGAGAACAGGCGCACATCAACCTGTTCCCGATTATACCCCGCTCAGCGCGTCACAATTAAAAAGAGCTTGCGCGGCGCATGATAAGGAATATCAAGGACAGATCACGTGGCATATTGTTTATGGAGCATTAAATAGCTCAGGCGGCACGTTTTACAGGGAACATGATTTCGCCTAAGCCTGCGATTATACCCTCATAAGCACGGGTTAATTGTTCATCTGTAATGCAATAAGGCGGCATAAGATATAGGGCATTGCCGATAGGGCGAATATTCAGGCCGTTTTCAAAAAAATACTTTCTTAAGGCTTCTCCCTGATCATTCTTATATTCACCATCCTCACCCATGATGTTAAACGCCATGATAGAGCCCATGGCGCGGGGCATGTAAATTTCATAGGTGGATTTCAGTTGTTCTAAAAATTCTTTATGACGCGTTTCAATATATTTGATTTTATCCAAAATATTATCTTCATAAAACATCTCTAAAGACTTTAAAGCAACGGCGCAGGCCAATGGATTAGCTGTAAAAGTATTGCTGTGTAGAAATGCGCGATTTGGATCATTACTTAAGAAAGCTTCATAAACATGATCTGTCGCAACGGTTACTGACAGAGGAAGGTAGCCAGAGGTTAACCCCTTGGATAAGCAAATCAGGTCGGGCACAACACCAATTTTTTCGCACGCAAAGAGCGAACCCGTACGGCCAAAACCAACAGCAATCTCATCATAAATCAGAAGTAATCCGTTTTCGTGTGCAAGATTTGTGACAGCCTTCATAAATTCAGGGCGGCTAAAACGTATGCCGCCAGCACCCTGCATCAGGGGTTCAACAATCAGCGCCGCTACATCATTTTTATTATCTTCAATAATGTTTTTAATCTTATCTAGGGCTTCTTTTTCTTTCGTCTCAATATCGTGATCACCATCCCATGTCGGCACGTAGGGAATTGTTTCAACATCAAACAGCAAGCCTTCAAAATCACCAAAGAACCCGCACCCTTTACCGACAGACATCGCACCAACAGTTTCACCATGATAGGCTTTTTCAAAAGCAATGAATTTCGTGCGGTGGGGTTGTCCTTTGTTGCGCCAATATTGATAGGCGATCTTCAAAGAAATTTCGACGGCCGTGGAACCATTATCTGAATAAAAGACACGGTTCAAATCGCCAGGCAGTGCGTTCGCTAATTTCTCAGCGAGATGAATAGCGGGCGGGTGAGAAAACCCTGCGAACATGACATGCTCAACATTCTCTGCTTGATCAATCAACGCTTTGTTCAATTTTGGATGTGAATGACCATGCACACAAGTCCACCATGACGAAATCATGTCTAAAATTTCATTGCCATGTTCATCATAAAGGCTTGCGCCAGAGGCCGAAGTGATAACGGGGGGATCAACCTCCGTTTGATGTTGCGTCATGGGGTGCCAGCAATAACGTTTGTCTTTTTCTTGTAACGTCATGCGGCAATTCTCATGTTATTTAAATCAATCTCAGGCTTGATGGCAAGAAGAGCTTCTGGGGTAATATTACTTAGATGACCAATCTCAGCAATAATAGGGGCGCGTCCATATTCCTCAATCGCTTGACGATTATGAGGAGATTTTTCACCACTTATAATTATGCCCGAAACATCAATATTACGTTTTTTTAAGGCTTCTAACGATAAAAGCGTGTGATTAATGGTTCCTAAACCGCTACGCGCCACGAGGATAGCTGGAACGTCTAGTTGTTTGATAAGGTTAATGACAAGGTTGTCTTTATTGAGCGGTACCATAAGTCCACCGGCACCTTCGATAATAAGCGGGCGCGTTGTTTTAGGTATTTGAAACTGATCTATGTCAATCTCAACACCATCGCGGCGGGCGGCTTCATGTGGGGATAGAGGCTGTGACAATGTGTAAGTCTCAGGATGAAAGCGATCATCAGGAAAACCTGTAATCTGCTTAACAACTTTGGTGTCTGTCGTGGGTTCTGTTCCACTTTGTGTGGGTTTCCAGTAATCTGCGTCCAAATGCAACATCATCCAAGCGGACGCTATTGTTTTGCCAACATCGGTATCGGTACCTGTAATGAAGTATTCTTGCATATGTCTACCTTATTAAAAACAAAGGCAGAAGTCTTGGGTAAATTTGTACCTAGGGCTTATTTTAGTATTTTTCTCTTTGAAGGCGGTTAATTTCTATTTGTTTGTCTTCAATTTCTTTAATCAAATCATCACGATCCTTGAGGTAGCGGTAGATCCGATCAAGCGAATCCACCCTTATAACGTAGCGCCACGTGACAAAATTGAGTATAGCGAGAAATATCATATAAAGTCGCCAAGCGGGCCATACGGTCTCCAATAAAACCCAAAGATAACCACAAACGCCGCAAAATAAAAAAATCCATTTTAAATCATTAAGTGCTTGCTTGGCTTCACTTTCTGGAACTTCTTTTGATGCCTTTGACCAACGGTAAGCAATAATCATATATCCGGTAAAAACACCAACACACATAAGAAGAACCAGAGTGATATTTACAAAATCATAATCCATACAATGAATGAGGCTATGGTAGTGAAAATTTTCCCCTCCCGTGAACCATTGAGATAGCTCATTAAAAAATGAGGGGTTTTTTATATTGTGGGGTACGTGTTCCATTGTATTCACTTTATATTTATTTCGTTATTGATGGTTTATTTATATTACGCTTATTAATAGATAGATAAAAGCAAAAATATTTGGTATAGAGAAACTAATGTATGAAATAAACAAAAAATCAGCAGATAATATATGGATAATGGCTGTCATTGGGTTGCTTTTTTCTGCGACGCTCATACAAGCGTATATTACAGATGGGAAGTATCAGAGAGAGGCGAGGGATATATTCTATCAAAAACAAAATAGTTTTTTACAGTCCTTTGATAAGATTAGCGCAGGTTATTCTGTTTCAAATCTTAATATTTCCGAAGTGGAGGATATGCTCAAAAATAAATATTTTAATGATATCAGCGTACAAATTTTTTCTGATGAAAATTTGAGTGCAGAAACATTAGTCTACGGCTTAACTAATAGGGTAATAAATCAAAGGGGGTATAGGTATTTCAGTGAGATGATATCTGTAAGACCTTTTTCAGTAGGTTCGGAAAAAATTTATATAAAATTTAGAACACGGTCTGATTTTGGCAAAGATATAGATAGAGTGAATGCCCCTCTAATTTTGATAGTAGGAATAGGTCTTTGCCTTTTTATCTTTATTGTCTTGCTTTCGTTTAAGAATGCAAAAAGGCGCGCTGAAATCATTGTTGCCAATAGAACGTTAGAACTAGCTAAAAGCGAAGCGCAGTTTCGCTCAGCGATGCAATATGCCTCAATCGGGATGACTTTGGTTTCCCCTCAGGGGTATTTCTTAACCGTGAATCATGCCCTTTGCCGCATTACAGGATATGAAGAAGATGAATTATTATTAATGGATTTTCAACGTATTACTCATCCGGATGATCTAAAAAAAGATATGAGCTATTTAAGTCAGATGCTGGCTGGTGAGATTGAAACATATGAAATGGAAAAACGATATATTCATAAAAAAGGTCACATCATTTGGGGTTTATTAAATGTTTCTATGGTCAAAAAAGAGAGTGGGGATGTCGAATATTTTATTTCCCAGATACAAGACATCACGCAAAGAAAAGAAACGGAAAACGATCTTCGTCAAGCAAATGAAGAGTTAGAAGAGTTTTCTTATCGAACATCGCATGATTTACGCTCTCCCTTAAAATCATCCATTGGTTTGTTGACCTTGGCAGAGCAATTCATAGCGTCTGGTGACAGTAAAAAAGCAGAAGAGTCATTAGGACATGTAAAGTCTTCTCTGACTAAATTAGAGGTTTTGGTTGCTGATATTTTAAGCCTGACCCAAGTGAAAAACCAAGAGGAAGAACGAGAAATTATCAATGTAAAAGAAGAAATTGAAACAGCAGTGCGATTATTTTCGCACATGGAATACTTTGAACGTTTGGATATTCAATATGATCTAGACGCCTGTAATGAAATAAAAATAAAGCCGAGTCGCTTTAGATTGGTCATAGAAAACTTGATCTCTAATGCGATTAAATATCAAGATACAAAACAGACTTCTCCGTATATGAAGATTTCAACGCAGATAACAGATAAAGAATTTATATTGCTTGTAGAGGATAATGGCCTTGGAATTCCTGAGGAGCGACAAGGGCAGCTTTTTGCAATGTTCAAACGCTTCTACCCCAAAACATCTTTTGGCTCAGGCTTGGGTCTCTATATGGTTCAAAAGAGCGCACAAGTATTGGGAGGAAAAATCACCTACCAAGGCAAAGAAGGTTTTTCTTATTTTAGGTTTTCTCTACCAAAGTGGCTTATTGAATAAGATCTATTTTCTTAAATCTGCATTGGGAATATTGCGTGGCTTAGGAAGTGGTGAATAGGTTGGAACAATGACAGGCTCATCAATGACTGTCTCTTCAAACTTACATGTTGGGGTAATTGCTAAAAGGCTCGGCCATTTTTCAACCCATCCGTTGGTATGATCAGCATCTTGAACAAGCGAATAGCTGATACAATCGGAAAGTCCAACCATCTGGCGGTAACTATGATAAACACCAGGGGTAATATAGTTATCTGCCGCGCCGATAAAGTGGTGTTGCGGTATGCCATAAAGCTGTGAGGCGTAATCTACAGCAAGAACAGAATTTGTAGAGAGCGGGTTTTGGTTTGTTTTATCAGTTGTGATATCAGGGTTTAGATTTCCTGCAACGGTGCGTAAGCTTATGATATCTGACCGTTTTGCTGCTAAAACAGCTGCAATATTTCCGCCGCCATCATAACCAACAAGATGGAAATCTGTAATGCTGTAACGTGATTTTATATCGTCTAGGGCTGTTTCATAGGCCGCGATGACTTCTGGTGCAAAACGGTTTTCTTGCCAGTATGACTCATGGCAACCCTTATCCTTGGGCAACTTTATATATTGGCAAGGGCGGGCGAGATAAGCCAAGTTCTCTGACTTGTCACGTGATGCAAGGTAAAGGCCGACCGGAAAATCAGGCGTTGAATTGATGCTAAATAAATTACGGCTGATGATTTTGGCGTCTGTATCAACTTCATGGATGCTGTCGCCTTCAATATAGATTGTCGCAACTTCATTGCGTTGATGCATACGCTCCCATGCTTTTAAATCAAATTGCCCTGCCTGCACCATGCGTTCCACCATGAAGGCAGGACGGGCAATGCGGTTCGCGCTTTCTTGTTTTAAATCAGTTTCAACGCCGCAGGCTGACAAAAGAAGAAGAGAGAGGATAGAAAGAGATAAAAAACGCTTCATAATAAATTCCTAAAAATTGAAATCATATTTTAAAATGAATCGCCTTCTATGACTATGATTTATTTGGAGTTGTTATTTAGTGTTGATCTATCAGGTTTCCAGCCGGATTTCCATTCCCCTAAAGGCACGATGTAGCCAGCCTTTCCATTATTCTCAAACCATGTATCAACTGCATAACGCTCGCCTGTTTCTTTATCAGTCATCGTTGCGGTCTGATGCCACCACGGGGCTTTGCTTGTAAAGGGCTGTCGGTTTGCAGGAAAGGCGGGTATATAAAATTTCAAATAGCCCAAATTATTCAATAAGGTAAGGTAGGTTGTTGTGTTTGTGCTTTCGTCGATACAATCTTGTTGAAAGCTTTTGGCTTCTGGACTGTCGTTTTGATAGGCACGAAAGGTACCGCGTATATCATTCTTGGTTCCTGTAATCTCTCCAATATCTGTTTCAAATATTTGTAAAGATTGAATAATCCTTCTTTGCTCTTCTTTTTTGTTCTTTGAAGATAAGGCAAAGATACTATTAATTTTCTTTAAAGTTGCAGATGGCACGCCAAGCGTTTCTCGTTTGGCGCAACCATAATTATAACAATGTGTTAAGCGTTTAATTGTTGGGGCAGGGATGTCACGCATGCGAAGATAGTCAATATTATTGCCACCTGCGCAGGCTGTTAAAATTAGTAAACCGCCAAGCCAGATTGCTTTCATCATTGCAATTCTAAAATAATCGGCGTGTGATCGGACGCTTTTTCTTCACAGCGCGGTTCTTTATCAATTACGCAAGACTTTATGCGATCCGTAAGCGTGGGGGAGGTTAAAAAGTGATCAATCCTGATGCCTTTATTTTGCGGCCAAGCCCCTGCTTGATAATCCCAGAATGTATATTGTCCCGCATCGCCGTTAAAAACACGAAAAGCATCGGTAAGGCCAAGGTTTAAAAGGGCGCGCCATTTTTGATAGGTTTCTAATCGGAAAAGAGCATCACCGTTCCACGCCTTGGGATCATGGCAATCTTTGTCATCAGGGATCACATTGAAATCGCCCGCAATCACAAAGGGGATTTGTTCTGCGCGAAGCTCTTTTAAACGATCATAGAGGCGATCCATCCATTTGAGTTTATAGGGATATTTTTCGCTATCGGTGCTCACGGGATTGCCATTTGGTAGATAGATATTAATAACGCGAATATCACCATATTGAATCTCAATATACCGCGCTTGCTCATCTTTTTCATCACCAGGCAAATGGTTTAAAATTACGTCCTGTTTTTCTTTGGAAAGAATGGCAACGCCGTTATAAGCTTTTTGACCAACGGCCTCGGAATGATATCCAATTTCTTTAAAGATATCAGTGGGAAACTCTAATCCCTTCAATTCTTGAATAAGAAGCAAGTCAGGCTGATTTTTATCAAGCCAACGCTTAACATGCTGCAGGCGAGCCTTAATTGAATTCACATTCCAAGTTGCAATTTTCATGAGTCTTTTCTACCCCGAACAAGTCAGGATACAAAGTTTTAATTTATAAGGAAGTTAATCGAACTTATACGTATAGCGCGCGGAGATTTTGGCGTCGTCGCTGACGGAGCCTTTAAGTTGAAAGCCTTCGACTTCACCGGCAAAGGGTATTCTGTTGCTTTTAAAGCCAAATTCCATGTCTTCACCGGCGGAAAATTCAAACTCTGTGCCGCGTATCTCACCAATTAAGGGCATCGCATTGGTTTTATATTTTAGACCTTTATTACTACGATCAGCCCGAAGTCCTTCAAAATGAAGGTCAACATCGCCATCAACAACCTTCCACAATTTCTTCATGTTGTGGCCTTGTGGCACCATAGAGAGAATTTTTTCGTCCATATCTCTGTCGTCTTTACGGCTAGAGGACTTAAAACTTGCCTTTGGTTTCTTGTAAAAATCGGGAGATTCAATTAACGAAGTTTGGTTTTCTTTGAACTCTTTTTTGATAGTAAAGGGTTCTATATCAAGGGGTTGATTTAATTCGTTGGGGATTAAGATAAGGTTTTGTTTTTCCACGGCGTAAGCATTTTGCGGACAGGTCACAGACGCAAAAACATAGGCGCCGAGTAATGCCAATGTAAGCCTTTTTGTATCCATAACCTATCATACCACAAGCAGACCGAAAAATCCACTTTTTTCCCAGAATTACGGGGGTTTTGAAGCGTATTTGAATTGTATTCTATATAAGCTAAACGGAGAAACTTGTGCCGCACCCACAAGACGAAGACGCATTGGGATTGTTAATTTTGAAATGCGCGCCGATGAGATCATCGACATAATCGACTTCCGCGCCATCAATATAAGGTAGAGAAATTTCATCCACCAAAACACCAACACCGTCTTTTTCAAATAGTTGATCATCATCATTTTTGACCGTGTCAGGCTTAAAGCTATATTCGAATCCTTGACAGCCCCCACCATCGACTTGAATACGCAGTTTCAAATCAGGAGAATTTTGTTGTTTACGCAATTCTTTCAGGCGTTTCACAAAGCTATCTGTCAATGTTATGGTCATATTTTATTTAACCACGAATGGACATGAATAAACATGAATTTTTGCGCGCTTTAAGATATAAATTATTAGTGTCTATTCGTGTTTATTCGTGGTTAATTATATTTCATGAAAAATAAAAACATAATAGACGATAAACCCGAAGATTATAATTATTGCGCCTTGCCCTTGGCGGCCTATGCTTGCCGACCCGATCAAAGCAAGGGGCGTGTTTATGAAGAACCTGAAAGCGCGACTCGTACGCCCTATCAACGCGATCGGGACCGTATCATTCACGCCAGTGCTTTTCGCCGCCTCAAATATAAAACCCAAGTGTTTGTCTATCACGAAGGCGATCATTACAGAACGCGCTTGTCGCATACCTTAGAAGTGGCACAAATCGCCCGCTCCATCGCACGGGCATTAATGGTGGATGAAGACCTCACCGAAGCTGTCGCGCTTGCCCATGATTTAGGGCACACGCCCTTCGCGCATATTGGCGAGGATTTCTTAAAAGAATGCATGAAGGATTACGATGGGTTTGAACATAACGACCAATCGTTGCGCGTGCTAACGAAGTTGGAGCGCAAATATCCAGGCTGGCCTGGACTAAACCTGTCATGGGAAACATTGGAAGGTGTCGTCAAACATAACGGCCCCGTGGTCATTAAAGACGGTGAGAAAATGCCCACCACACTCAAAGACGTGCAAGCCTTAACGGATTTACGCATTGATACTTACGCCAGTCTTGAAGCCCAAATCGCCGCTATTGCCGATGATATTGCCTATAACAATCACGATGTTGAGGATGGCCTACGCGCAAAAATGTTCCGTCTTGAAGATTTAGAAAATCTGGAATTGATGAAGCCTATCATCGCCAAGGTGAAAGGCGATTGGCCAGAGATTGATGAGCATTTTATTATCCAAGAAACCATTCGTGAGATGATTGGCGTGATGGTCAATGATGTGCTTGCCGAAACGCGGACGCGATTAGAAACGCTAAACCCGCAAAATGTGGAAGACATCAGAAAAGCGACCTGTCAAATGGTGGCATTCTCACCCGATATGTTCACCAAGGTGGAGGAGCTTCGCTCGTTCCTTTATAAACGCATGTATAAGCATTTTACCGTCAACCGTATCATGGTGAAGGTGGAGCGTATTATCCCCGAGCTGTTTAATATTTTTATGAAGCATTACAAGCTGTTACCCGACCATTGGCAGATCCGCGTTGAAGAAGCGGGTGGTCTGATCGATAACGTCGCCCAAGCGCGCATCGTTTGTGATTACATCGCCGGCATGACCGACCGCTACGCCATCCGCGAACACGAAAAGATATTTGACATATATTGGGATTTGCGATAAATCTCAGCTATGATACATCCAGAATTTGAACAAACTATTGTCGATCGTGTCCTAAAAATTACGCGTATTATATGTGATGATTTTAATGGAGACGCTTCTAGGAAAAATTTAAGCACCGTATTTCAGCGTGTAAGATATAATGAGCATCGTAATGGTGCTTTTAATCCTAATGTTTCGAGATTATCAATCGCAAGAGTTAGATGTATTGCGGAAGAGGCCAGAGTTGAAGCAAGAGGTATGCACGCTTAATAACCTTAAATCTTGAAGTAACTCGCGATTCCGCCTAAACTTCGATTCATGAGCAATTATAATGAATTTGATGAGCCTCCGCGTAATGGTTTGGGCTTTTTAGGGAATGTGGGCCCAAAGGCCGCTTTCTTTATTGTGTTGATCGCGTTGGCCTTTATGATTGGCGTGGTCTGGAAACTTTATGCAGGTGGTGGATCAAACCAAGGGCAAGACGTGCCAATTGTCCGCGCCGATGATAATCCGTTTAAGGTGGAACCTGACGAGCCGGGCGGCATGGAAATCCCGTACAAAGACAGCACGATATTCTCCTCCCTCAATAATGAAAATGAAGACCGTGTTGAAAACTTGCTTGCCGATGAAGATGAGGAAGAGCCGATGCCGCGCTCCCAACTTTTTGCAGGTCTAAACACAGATGAAAACCCTGTCGAAATTGATGGGGACTTGGACATTATTGCCGAAGGCGATGAAGTTGTGACCGAAGACCAAGAACGCATCGCGCAAATGACCGAAGATGCCGAAGAAATTGTTGAAGAAGTCATTGATGATGGCGTTGAAAGTGTGATGCCCCCACCGCCCGAGCAAATCCGCGAAGGTGAAGTCGATGATGCCACTACAGAGGCTGTGATGGATATCGAAGAAACGCCAGCATCTGCGTCAGAGCCAACGCCTGCACCTATAGCGACTTCATCATCGGGTGATTATGTTGTGCAGCTTGCCAGTGTAAAATCAATGAAAGGGGCGGACAGCGAATGGAAAAAGCTTGTCGCAAAATATCCGTCAATTTTATCAGGCTATAATATGAACATAGAAACCGCGGACCTTGGTGAAAAAGGTACGTTTTACCGTATTCAGGCAGGCCCTGTATCAAAAGATAAAGCAACGGCAACGTGTAACGCCATTAAAGCCATCAACCCCAACGGATGTTTGGTGAAGAAGAAATAATATTCGTCATTGCGAGAGAGCGAAGCGAACGCGGCAATCCAGTGATTTAGGGAAACATTCTAGATTGCTTCGTCATTACATTCCTCCCAATGACGTGTGAAAAAGGAAAACAAAATCATGCCACACCCCGCCGCAATAATTCTATCTTGTGAAGGTCATCGTTTAAGCGATAGTGAAAAACGTTTATTCGCGAGCGCGAATCCTTTGGGTTTTATTCTGTTTGCCCGCAACTGCGATACGCCTGATCAAATTCGGGCGCTTAATCATGAATTGCGTGATTGTGTTGGGTGGCATTGCCCTATTCTTATTGATCAAGAAGGCGGGCGGGTGCAACGTTTAAAACCACCCCATTGGCAACAATTCATGCCCGCCCAAACTTGTAAAACCACCGATGAAGCCGCAGGGATCGCCAGTCTTATTGGTTCAGATTTGGCCGCGCTTAATATTGATGTGAATTGCGCGCCCGTGATGGATTTATTGTGTGAAGAAACCCATGACATTATTGGGGATCGCGCCTTTTCTGATAACCCGCAAGAGGTCTTGGAAAAAGGTGAAGCGGTCTGTAAGGCCTATTTAGAAACGGGCGTGACCCCCGTGATGAAACATATCCCTGGCCATGGTCGCGCCGCTACGGACAGTCATTTGGAATTGCCCGTTGTTGATACGCCATTGGAAGAATTAGAAATTACAGATTTTGAGCCCTTCCGCCGTTTAGCACGCAGCCCTATCGCTCCGCAAGTTTGGGGTATGGTGGCACACGTGGTCTATTCCGCACTGGATTCTGAGCAAGCCGCAACCGTGTCCAAAACGGTCATGGATTACGTCAGAAAAGAGATGGGCGTGGATCAATTCCTGCTCGCGGACGATATTTCCATGCTCGCGCTCGAAAAATACGGGAATCTTGCGGATAGAGCGGTAAAAACGATTGAGTCTGGCTGTGACGCTACGCTATATTGTGCGGGTAACCTAAATGAAATGGAGCAGATCATGCCGGATGTCCCGCGCATGACCGACACAGCCTATAACCGCTATGACCGAAGCCGTATTCGAAGAAGATCAGCCGCGTAATCATTCTGTCCTGCCAGAAGCAGGGGATGTCGATTCGCTGCTTCTCAATATTGATGGTTATGAAGGGCCGATTGATGTTCTTCTTGAAATGGCGCGAAATCAAAAAGTTGACCTTCGTGAAATTTCCATTCTTCAACTTGTTAGACAATATTTAGCCTTCATTGAACGCGCCAAAACCATGCGCCTTGAATTGGCGGCAGAATATTTGGTGATGGCGGCGTGGCTTGCTTATTTAAAATCACGATTATTAATTCCCAAAGATAAAGAAGATGAAGCCGAAATCTCTGGTGATCAAATGGCAGAGGCGTTGCAATTTCAATTGCGGCGTTTGGAAGCGATGCGCGAAGCAGGGCAGAATTTATTAAAACGTCCACAACTGGGCGTTGATATTTTTGCGCGTGGGATGCCAGAGGGCCTTCGTACAAAATTTGAAACACATTGGCAGGTCAGCTTATTTGATTTGCTGAAAGCTTATGGCGATATTAAACGCCGTCAAGAATATCAAAATTACGAATTACCGACGTTTAATATTTTAAGCATGGAAGATGCGGCAAATAATTTGGCGAAGATGCTTGGCAACTTGCCGCGTTCTGGCCCACACAGTGTTTGGACAACATTGGAAAGCTTTATCCCCGAAGGGATTAAAGATCCGTTGCTCGTACGCTCAACCGTGGCCTCTACCTTTACGGCAGGCTTAGAAATGGCAAAACAAGGCAAGCTCGAAATCCGCCAAGACGGCGCGTTCAGAACGATATATTTAAGAACAGCAAACCGCGAACCGGGATATGTTGAAAAGACTCAAGAGGGAACAGCAAATGAGTAGTGAGATGGCAGAAGAAAAGATCGAAGAGATTGTCGAGAAAATTGCTGATGAAATGAATGAAGATCATGAGCATGAAGGGCAATCTGAAACTGAAGAAATTGTCGAAGACATGGCGCATGACATGGAAGAGGCGGAAGACCAAGATGAAGAAGAAAAAGCCAATCTTGAAGACATTGATCCATTGCGTATGTTAGAGGCTATTTTATTTGCGTCTGCTGAACCGATTTCACCGCAAGCCATGTTGGAGCGCTTGCCCGCCGATGCGGATTTGAATATTTTATTGCCGCAATTGGAAGAACAATATGAAGGGCGCGGGATTAACCTGATTAAGATTGATGGAAAATATGCGCTGCGTACCGCTGCCGATGTGGGCGAAGCATTGACGGTTGAAAAAGAAGTGAACAAGAAAATGTCAAAAGCGGCATTGGAAACGATGGCGATCATCGCTTATCATCAACCTATTACGCGCGCCGAAATTGAAAATATTCGTGGGGTGGCAACGCATAAAGGTACGCTGGATATCCTCATGGAAATGGGATGGGTGAAACCGGGGCGCAGACGTGAAACACCAGGTCGCCCGTTAACATGGATGACAACAACAAGTTTTCTTGATCACTTCCAGTTAGAATCCGTTATGGATTTACCGGGCTTGGATGATCTAAAGGCCTCTGGCCTATTGGATCGCCGCGCCGCGATTGATACCATTCCTGACACCAAAGATATGTTTGAAAGCGGTGATATTGACGCAGAAGAAGTTCTGGATGCCGAGGCTAGTGACTTAAGCGATGATGACGCGTATGATGAAGCGAATTATAAGCAAATACAGGCTGAAAAAAGAAACGCAGCCAACAACGTAAATGTAAGCGAAGACGCAGGAGACGAAGAATGAGTATCGGAATTTGGCAAATTTTAATTGTAGTGGTTTTGGTTTTTCTTTTATTCGGAGCAGGGCGCTTACCCCGCGTGATGGAAGATATTGCCAAAGGCATTAAGTCTTTCAAAAAAGGTATTTCCGAAGACGAAAAACCACAAGATAAAATCACGCATCAAAAAGAATCCTCAAAATCTGAACAGAAGGATCAATAAGTTGTGCTCGATTTTGGATGGGCTGAACTTCTAATTATTGTTGCCGTGGCGGTCTTCGTCATCGGTCCTAAAGATATTCCCAATATTATGTATGGTCTGGGTCGCATGGTGCGACGAGTACAGTATATTAAATATGCTGTTTCTCAACAATTTGATGATCTTATGAAGGTTGGCGATATTGAAGAATTGCGCAAGGGTGTTAATTTTGAAGAAAAACGCAATCAGGATGATGTCGCGTTAGAGCAAGAAGAGGATGAAGAATTAGAAACCAATGAGAGCGGAGGGGATGATGACAAACCCACAAGCTGATCATTCTAAACTCCCCATGACGGGACATCTTTTGGAATTGCGCAGACGCCTGATGTGGGTTTTTGTTGCGATGGCATTGGGCACAGGGATTTGTTTTTTCTTTGTTGAAAATATCTATGGATTTTTGGTGGAACCGTTGTCAAACGCCATGGGCGCGGAAAGTACGCAACGTTTGATTTATACAGGACTGACCGAAGCTTTCTTTACCTATCTTAAAGTCGCTTTTTTCTCTGGCGTGTTTTTAACATTTCCTATTTTGCTAGCGCAGCTTTGGATGTTTATCGCCCCTGGGCTTTATAAAAATGAGAGAAGCGCGTTTTTGCCTTTCCTTGTTGCGACGCCGGTCTTATTTTTTGCAGGCGGCGCAGTTGTTTATTATGGCGTGATCCCGATGGCGTGGGATTTCTTTTTGAGCTTCCAAAGCAGTGGCGCAGAAACATCATTGCCTATTCAGCTTGAAGCACGGGTCAGTGAATATCTTGATTTAATCATGACCCTGATCTTTGCCTTTGGGATATGTTTTCAACTGCCTGTTCTTTTGACGTTGATGGGTAAGGCGGGATTGGTATCTTCAAAAACGCTGGCGGCAAAACGTAAATATGCGGTGATTTTCACCTTTGTTGTGGCGGCATTTTTGACTCCGCCTGATGTGATCTCGCAAATTGGATTGGCCATTCCTATCCTTGGTCTTTATGAAATTTCCATTTTGCTTGTGCGTTATTTTGAAAAGCAGCGCCTAAAAGATTCAAAAAATGCCTGATCTTTTCGCCCGATATAAAAAGAAGCTTGTTCAAAATAGGTGGGGCGAAGACGCGACGCAACGTAAAGCCATTGTTGAATTACAAAGATTGGCAAACCAACTTTGTCATCCTGAGCGCAAGCGAAGGATCTTTGGTGCCATGAAGAGATTCTTCACTGCGTTCAGAATGACTGCAAGTGAGAATGATATTAAAGGCGTTTATCTTTATGGTGGCGTGGGGCGCGGTAAATCCATGTTGATGGATTTATTTTACGATTTCATTCCACCAACAATTCAAAAACGCCGCGTGCATTTTCATGAATTTATGATTGAAACTCATGATTGGCTGCACCAAAAACGTGGTGATCAAATGGACGATCTTTTACCTGCTTACGCCGATCATGTAGCGCGCCAAACAAAGCTCCTATGTTTTGATGAATTTCATGTGACCGATGTCGCCGATGCGATGATTTTAGGACGACTTTTTACCGCCCTGATGGAACAAAATGTTGTGGTTGTGGCCACCAGTAACTGGGCACCAGATAATTTGTACGAAGGCGGTCTGCAACGGGATTTGTTTATGCCGTTTATTACGTTGCTAAAAGAGCGTCTAAAAATTGTGCACTTAGACAGCGACCAAGATTACCGCGCCTTAAGCGATCCTGATCAGGATATTTACTATTTTTGCCCTTTGAATGAGCAAACCTTAGGAAAAATTGGTCAATTATTTGCTGAATTAACCAATAATCAAAAGATTGAGCGTAAAATTATAGAGGTGAAAGGCCGTAATTTAGAAATAACAGTATCCAATAACGTCGCGCGCACGACGTTTGCACAGTTGTGTGAGCAACCGCTGGGTGCAGAAGATTACATCAAAATTGCACAAAGTTTTGATACTGTTTTTGTTGAAAATATTCCAACATTGTCTGCCGAAAATCGCAACGAAGCCAAGAGGTTTATTTTATTGATTGATTGTCTATACGAAGCAAAATGCCGTCTGGTTTTATCTGCCGCCAATGACATTCATAATCTTTATGATGGGAGCGATCATGCGTTTGAATTTGATAGAACTGTCAGCCGCCTCATGGAAATGCAATCCAAAACATATCATGATGAAAGAGTAAAACATGACGTGGCTGGTTGATTTTTTTACAAAGAAAAAAGACACGCAAGCGCGTTATCACAATGACAAAATCATAGCGGTAAAAGGATCGCAAAAAGAACGCCTTTCTTTGGCTAAAAAAACTAAAACAAATAAAGAATTGCTGTTTTATTTAGCAGAACATGACCCTGATCCGAAGGTACGCCAAGCGGTCGCCAAAAATAAATCAACGCCTATTCACGCCAGTGCAACGCTAGCCATTGATGGTAATGCCGATGTGCGGATGGAATTAGCAAACCGTTTGGTAAAATTGTTGCCTGATCTTTCGCAAGATACACAAAGCCAACTTTACGCCTATGCCGTGCAGGCGCTTGGCACCTTGGCTTTGGATGAGGTTCTAAAAATTCGTCGTGGTTTGGCGAGCTCCATCAAAGATCACGCCTATGCGCCGCCCAGTGTAGCGGCACAATTGGCGCGTGATATAGAACGCGAAATATCAGAACCTATTTTACGCTTTTGTGTCGCCTTAAAAGATAGTGATCTCATTGATATCCTCGCCACCCATCCCGCCAGTTGGGCAGCCGAAGCGGTGGCGAAGCGTCCACAAATTAGCGCGAAGGTGTCCAAAGCCGTTATTGAAACAGGCAATAGCAAAGCGGGAACAACACTTTTGAATAACAAAGGCGCAGACATTAACGAAGATGTTATTCACGCGATTATTGAACGCGCCAAAGAATTTCCCGAATGGCATGAGCCATTGGCCAAAAATCATCCTTTGCCAAAAGATATGGCGAAATTATTGTCGCGCTATGTCGATGGGCGCATTCGTAAATTGTTAGAGAAAAAAGGTGGCTTTGATTTATCAACGACAGAAATTGTCACAGATTCCACAAGGCGCAGAATTAATTTGGCGACGGAGGTCAACACAACAGATGCTATAGGCAAGAAAAAATCATCTGAAAATGTGGTGATCCGCGTGAATGAATTATTGGCTAAAGGACAATTGACCGAAGACGTGATTAGCGATTATGTGGCGTTGCAGGATAAGGAATTCTTAATCGCGGCTTTGGCGTGTCTAACCAATACGAAACGCCCGACCATCCAAAAAGTTTTTTCGATCAAAAAACCACAAATGATTTGCGCGGTCTGTTGGAAGGCGGGCCTCTCCATGCGCTTTGCTTTTCGTATTCAACAGGAAATCGCCAATATCCCAACCAAAGAGCTAATTTATCCCAAGAATGGCTCAGATTACCCTTACGAGCCTAAGGAAATGAAGTGGCAATTGGAGTTTTTAGGGATAGAATAGGGGCGTGTTAAAAAGAATCGCCAGCTTTGCTCTCATACTCCTATTAACCGCCTGCGCCGCCCCGCCTAGCGTGGATCGGGTTCTGGTCGAAAAATCCAAAAACAAAATGTATTTGTTGGACGGGGAGCGTATTTTGCGCACCTATAATATTTCTCTGGGCGGCAACCCCGTGGGACATAAAGTCAAAGAAGGGGATATGCGCACACCTGAAGGCGAATATTTATTAATTCATAAGAACAATAAAAGTAAATTTTATCGCTCCATTACCGTATCCTATCCTGATGAGGAAGACATCAAACGCGCGATGGCACGCGGCGTGAACCCTGGCGGTGACATCGTTATTCACGGGTTTCCAAATGAATTAGGAAACGTCACAGGCCCGTTCGAACCCCTTAACTGGACAGAAGGCTGCATCGCCGTACGTAATGCAGAAATGGATGAGCTCTTCGATTTAATCGCGCTCAACACGCCGATAGAGATCAGGCCTTAGATTTAATTAGCAAAAGCGGGAGAGGAAACTTCAATAATTCCTGTGCCTCTCTCTTTTATCCATCCTTGCGATTGAGCAAAGCCCATGTGGCCTATTTTTTGTCGGATAGCCCTCTCAACAAGCAAAGAGTTCCTCATACCTTCCGGAGCTTGACTCAAATCAACTTTAAAACTTAAGCCATCTTTATCAAAAGTAATGAAAGGGCGTTGAGTATTCGCTTTAGAAAAACGGTCTGCAAGTTCATGTACTTTCTTATCATTCGCTATTTTTGCTTCAGATTGTTCAGTTGGTGTTCTTGGCGAAGGTATGTTTGTTGTCTTCAATCCCTCTTCAACAATAGCCTCTGCGGCAGCTTCAATAAAGGCCGCAGGAAAATAATTTTCGGCTTTGAATCTACTGTAGTCAGGACCTGTATTAGGAATAACTGTTAAATCTGGCTTTGTTGCAGTAGTAGACATTTATACACACTCTTTATTTTTATAGTTAAATTGTTTTACACAACATTAAAAATTATGTCAATTAAATTCATTCTTTATATCTCGACATCACTTGGCGGCATATTTATGATATTTATAGATTTTAAACAAGAAGAATATTGGAGATATATAAATGGCACACGGTAGAGCAAAAATTGGTTTGGTTGGCGCAGGGATGATTGGCGGGACGCTCGCGCATCTTGCGGGATTGAAAGAATTGGGCGACGTGGCCATGGTGGACATTGCCGGGGGCATTCCACAAGGTAAAGGATTGGATTTGGCCGAATCTGCCCCCGTCGAAGGATTTGATTGTGACTTTAATGGCAGCAATGATTATGACGTCATCGAAGGCGCAGATGTCATTATCGTCACCGCAGGGATCCCGCGTAAACCAGGGATGAGCCGTGATGACCTTATCGGCATAAACACAGGCATTATTAACAGCGTCGGCGCAAATATCAAAAAATATGCGCCTGAAGCCTTCGTGATTGTGATTACAAATCCGTTGGATGTGATGGTCGAAGTCATGCAACGCGCGACAGGATTTGACAGCAAAAAAGTTGTTGGGATGGCTGGCGTTTTAGATTCTGCGCGTTTTCGTTATTTCCTCGCCGATGAATTTAAAGTCAGCGTTGAAGATGTGACGGCCTTTGTTTTGGGCGGTCATGGCGACACAATGGTGCCGTCTATTCGTTATTCAACCATTGCGGGTATTCCGCTTCCTGATTGCATCGAAATGGGATGGAGCACGCAAGCCAAGATTGATGCCATTGTGGATCGCACCCGTAAGGGTGGCGGCGAAATTGTGGCGTTGTTAAAAACAGGCTCGGCCTATTATGCTCCTGCGTCGTCGGCGATTGCGATGGCAGAAAGTTATTTGAAAGATAAAAAACGCGTACTGCCTTGCGCGGCAAAATTAAATGGTGAGTATGGCGTGAAAGATCTTTATATCGGCGTGCCCGTGATTATTGGTAAAGATGGTGTCGAAAAAATTATTGAGATTAAATTGAACAAAGAAGAACAAGAAATGTTTGATAATTCCGTCCAAGCCGTCAAAGACCTAAACGAAGCCATGGAAAACATATCCAAGGATGCGGCTTAGAATTTAGGGGCGATAAGCAGGAGCGGGTTGTAAGGCAGGCTCGCCCGTAATCCTTGATGCCTCTGGGACAATTTTTGTTGTTTCTTGCGGCGGCAAAACACTCGTTTTAAAAACAAGTACGTTTGCTGATGGTTGAGGATTGAAAAAGCGCTCTACGATATTCTGTTCTCCAAATTCACTTCTTAGACCAATAATCGCATTTTCATCGTGCGCAATATGCATTGCGCCATTATTATCAAATACAGCGCGTAAATTGTAACCTTCAGCTTCCCGCCTCGCAATTTTTTGCATGATAGGTAAGTGTCGCTCAAAAACTTCATCCGCAGGCTCTCTTAAATTAGAAAGATTGGGAGGAATAAGTCTATTTTGCTCCGCTATAAGACGATCTGCAAAAGCTTCTTCTTGCGCTTGCAATTCGTTGAAGATTTTCAATGAAACAGACTGCTGGATTATGGGCAAGCCATCGTGCGTTGTCGAAGGAACTACAGCTTTATTAGATCCGTTCGGATCGGAGTTTTCAAAAAAAGCATTACGTATATCTTTTAAAGAAAAAGAGGTATTGTCGCCTTGTTGTCCAACCATTGAAGCAAAAATGACAGGCAAACGACCAAAGGCAAAAATAGCATTGGATACTTTTCGCGCTGTGCGGCTTCGAAAGCGTTGGCCAAAATGCCCTTGTTTTTCTTGCCCAATCCAATATTGAGTGTAATAGCGTTGGGCACTCTCTTTAGTCGCTTTTAAAAAACGTTGTAGAGTGTTTAAAGACGAATAATTTCTTTGTTCCATTTAACTCATAAATACGGCAAAAACCCCAAAAAGTCAAGATTTTTCGGATTGAAATCTTGTGTAACTGTTACTGACTAACCCACAGGGGTTGGAGCAGATATAGTTGGAGTAAGGCTTGGTAGCTTTTCTGGGGCGGGTGTCATTGCCTCTGGGTTCGTTGCACCAAAAAACATTTCTTGTAAGTTTTTGTCTGCAAATTCTGCTGGTTCTGCGGAAGTTCCAACGCGCGGTGTGATACCAATATCAGCCAAAAGATCTGGGCCGCTGAGGTTTTGTAAATCTAATACTTCGCCGTTAACAATGCGCTGTGCGATATGCGGATGATCGGCATAACGTTCTTTGACTAAGGTTGCTAATTCATCTTGTGTCGGGTTACTTAGCCTTTTTTCGTCAGCCAAGCGTTGAAGACTTTCGGGAATGGTATCTGTCCCGCCGCCAAAATAGGCGCTCATTTCTCTTTCTTCCGCGGTATCTGCGATAGAACATTGCTGACTGTTATGCTCCAACTGTGCTTTTTCATCCAGAGTGGCTTCGCGCAACTCAGAGTTAGGACCGCCACCACGCACCATCAAAAGACCTTGATCGTTAATTTCGGTATCACCAAGCGTAATATTTTCTAAAAATTTGTTACCATAAGTTTCAAGTGGCGCGCCCAAAGTTTTGGCCATCGCATTACCACTATGAACACGTTTTAGATAAGCAGCTTTTTCTTCTTCTTTTCTTTGATTAGTAATGTGAGTATGCGCAGCGCTTGCTCCATCATTACCTGCAAGAGCGGCGAAATCTTTTTCATTTGCCTCGTCGCGCCCTGTGACATCCTGACCGTTCATTTTAAATAAACGTCTTAATTCAGCAGATTTAAATCGCAATTCAACAGGCTCTGCTCTGGCTTGAGCCAAATTATGTTCTTTTGCATCGATGGTAAGATTTTGAACCATACATAATTATACCAAAACAGACCTCTCCAATGCAAAAAGCAGAGATTTGAAAAGTTTAATTAAATCAGTTGGTTATGATTTTTCAAAAGAGGCTAATTTTCGATCAGGACGGATTTGTGGCCTTTTAGATGTTTTTGTGGCGCCACCTTCAGAAGAAACTTCTGCAGATTGCATCACTTGCGATGCCTCTGCCATTTTTTCTCCCAATCCATTTGGACGTGCTTGTGGACGCACGGGGACTTCAACTTCTGGCCCAAATTGCCCTGTCATAGGTTTTTGCAACGCTGCAAAGTTTTTTTCAGTTATAAGTCCTTTTTCATGAGCCAATATGGCACCAATAAACATCAAATTTGGTGGTAACCCACCTAGCTGTTGCTGTTTTGCTGTTCTTTGATCATGAGAAGCAAATTCACCGTTAATAATTGTTATAATATATTTATAAGTTTCATTTTGCCAAGCGCCCGCTTTATCAGAAGGTAATTCATGACGTCGATTTTCCATGAAGTTAAGCCAATCTTGTCCTGTTATATTGTCACGGCTTAATTCATCTTTTACAAATGCAACGCTGGTGTGTCCTCCATTATAAGAAGCCATAGCTAATTTTTGATCACTATTATTTTCAGTTGTTAAATCGGACATATGGTGGGCGCTTATGTACATAGCATTTTCAAAATCAGTTACATCTTCTACTGTAAAGCCGACCTCAGCGGCAGTAGCCGGCATGAACTGGGCACATCAATCGCACCAGCGCTTGATAATTCTTTACCTTGTATGACGTTTGGATCGAATTGCTTGCATTCTCTATACATCTGGTTTGCAAACCATACTGGATTAAGGTTTCCATAGGTGATGGCGGCGTAAGTGATAGTTTCAAGATAGTTTCGATATTCTGGATTGTCCTCAATGCGGGTAACGATGTAGGGATTGTAAACACTTTCAGGATAAAGTTTTTGAACAATGCCTTGGCTTATTTGATAGGCCTCTTTATAACTCTGATGAAAATTATTTTCGGTATTATCGAGGTTAGGAGGATTAGTTTTTTGAAAGGAATCCTTTGCCGTTGTCGTTTCAGTTTCGAGGTAAGTTTTTTTTGCTCCGGAATTAATATCTTTTAAAAATGGTATAGCTATTAAAGAACTTGCAACAATCGCAGCAGAAACAAGACCACCAATTTTCTGCGGCCACGTAAGACTATTTGCTCTGCTTAATAAATTTCGCACTTTTTATCCCTCTTAAAAACACGCGTTTATAGCTCTTTAAAATAGCTTATGGCAATTAAAAAACCCTTAATTTTTACAGGTTTTTGCGTATGTTTTGTTTCTGCCCCCTTGGAAGCTTTTCGGGGCTATGCTACGACTCTTATCAGGTTAAAGAATCAATCGGCGTAATTTTATGCCAAAACATTGAAATTAAAGGATTTTTGAATGAATATTCATGAGTATCAAGCCAAAGAGCTTCTCGAGAAATATAATGTTGCTGTGCCGAAGGGTATTCCCGCAATGAGCGTGGAAGAGGCGGTTAAAGCTGCGGAAAGTATGGATAGTGCGCTTTTCGTTGTTAAAGCCCAAATTCATGCTGGTGGACGCGGCGCAGGACGTTTCAGCCCCGATGCAGATGGTAAAGGCGGTGTGCGCCTATGTAAGAATGTCGATGAAGTTAAAACCGCCGCCGAAGCGATGATGGGCAATGTTTTAGTAACAAAACAAACGGGCCCTGAAGGGAAGGAAGTTCAACGCCTTTATGTCACGGACGGTGTGGATATTGAAAAAGAATATTACTGTTCTGTGGTTTTGGATCGTGACACATCAAGCGTGGCGTTCATGGTCTCTACCGAGGGAGGTATGGATATTGAAGAGGTTGCAGAAAGCTCACCTGATAAAATTCATAAACTCTCTATCGATATTGATGCAGGCGTAAGCGATGCGGATGCCGAAATGCTCGCCGATAAATTAGAGCTTACAGGCGATGCGAAAAAGAGCGCGGTGCCGTTCTTCCAAAATCTTTATAAAGCCTACATGGAATTAGACGCCGAGGCGGTTGAAATTAACCCGATGATCGTGACGGACAAAAACGAAGTCATGGCATTAGATGCAAAAATGAGCTTCGATGAAAACGCATTGTTCCGTCAAAAAGATATTGCGGAAATGCGCGATGAAACTGAAGAAGATGAGAATGAGCGTGAAGCAAAAAACTGGGAACTCTCTTACGTTTCCATGGATGGTAACATTGGTTGTATGGTCAATGGTGCTGGTCTTGCGATGGCGACAATGGATATCATTAAATTGTATGGCGGTGAGCCTGCAAACTTCTTGGATGTTGGGGGCGGCGCAACGGCGGAGCGTGTAACCGCGGCGTTCAAAATTATTCTCTCTGACGAAAACGTCAAAGGTATTTTGGTGAATATCTTCGGTGGTATCATGAAATGTGATGTCATTGCCGAAGGCGTGATTGCCGCGGCGAAGGAAGTTGATTTATCTGTGCCGCTTGTTGTGCGCCTTGAAGGAACCAACGTTGAAAAAGGTAAAGAGCTGATGGCGAACTCTGGTCTGCCCATTATCTCTGCCGATGATCTTGAAGATGCAGCCAAAAAAGTTGTGGCCGCCACTGAAGAAGCACAAAAAGCGGCTTAATTATAGAATTTAAGGAAAAATAAAATATGTCAGTTTTAGTTAACAAAGATACAAAACTTATTTGTCAAGGTTTCACCGGATCTCAAGGAACGTTTCACTCTGAACAAGCCATTGCATACGGTACGCAAATGGTTGGTGGTGTGACACCAAAGAAAGGTGGGCAAGAACATCTTGGTCTACCTGTTTTTGATACTGTTGCCGATGCGCGTGAGCGTACAGGCGCAAATGCCACCGTAATTTATGTGCCCCCGCCGTATGCGGCGGCGGCGATTGAAGAAGCGATTGACGCGCAAATGGAATTGGCGATTTGTATTACCGAAGGCATTCCCGTGCTCGACATGGTGCGTGTGAAGAAAAAATTAGCCAATTCAAAAACACGTCTTATTGGTCCGAACTGCCCGGGTATTATTACGCCAGATGAATGTAAAATTGGTATTATGCCCGGTCACATTCATAAGCGCGGTAAAATCGGAATCGTCTCCCGTTCTGGAACGTTGACCTATGAAGCTGTCGCCCAAACAGGCGCGGTTGGTCTTGGCCAATCAACCTGTATCGGTATTGGGGGGGACCCTGTGAACGGTACAAACTTTATTGATTGTATTGAAATGTTTATGGATGATCCTGAAACTGAAGGAATCTTGATGATCGGTGAAATTGGTGGCGCGGCAGAAATTGATGCGGCGAAATTTTACAGCGGACTAAAAACCAAAAAGCCAATCGCTGGATTTATCGCGGGCGCAACGGCTCCTCCAGGAAAACGTATGGGCCATGCTGGCGCCATTATCTCTGGCGGTGATGACACCGCCGAAGCCAAAATGGAAGCCATGAAAGAAGCAGGTTTTGTTGTATCAGACAGCCCAGGCGGTTTAGGCCGCGCCATGAAAGAAGCCATGGCGGCTTAGAGCATTATATAAAAATGATTAAATAAAAAGCCGGTTTGACCGGCTTTTTTTATGGCTTAATTTTAACGCTGACCGCGGTTGCCCATATCAAGTCCAATACCTAGATTATTTGTTGATGTGGCGCGCGTATCACCCATATGATTTTGGGCGCGTTGATCCATTTCTTTTTTTGCAATTGATCCGGCCGTCACCGTTGTATTTTCGTTTGATCTAACTAAATCTTCACGATCAATATCATAATTTGTTGTATTAGAAGGTCGGTTGATAACTTGAATGTCATTCGCCTGATTGGTTTGCGATGAATATGATGTGCTTTCTTGTGCCTGTGCGGAGAAAGATAGAGTAGCGACCAGCCCTGCAGCTAAAAGTACGAATTGTGTTTTTTTCATTTTTATTTTCCTTTGTCTAAGCTTCTATCAAACTATATTGAACGCTTGTAGTTCCGCAAGGCTTAAGCTCTATTTTTATTAACCTCTTGTTAATCATTACGGAAAATAATGCCGATAGGTAGAAAAGACATACATAATTTTGATATCTGGCACAGTTAAGTTATTGAATTTAAATAAAAATTAATGGCACGACATCTGCAACTCTTTAAAGGGAAGATAACAACTTATGGGAGTAGAAGAGATGACAACCAAGATATATTTAACAGGAACAACAATATGGCTCATTACATTGGCACACGTGGCTGACTTCAAATTATTGGATCACCTAGAAATGCTAAACCTTGCAGGACAGCCTCTTGGATTTTAATTAAGAAATACCCAACCCCAACCCACACATGCGGGTTTATCCCTTCGTTTTTTCCCGCATGACCACATCCTCTGCCCCTAACGGATAATGAGGACACTTTATAGAGAGCGAATCCCCCAATTCGCTCTCTTTTTTTTTCGGTTCTTCTGTGTCATAAATTCATATGATCAAATTTACCCAATTCTCTGAAAGTGAACGCCAATTTTTATCCTCTGTGCCGTATCGTGTTGGTCATTGGATATCCGATTGTGATGATAATGCACGATCAACCCTAGATGACCGCCGTGAAGCCCAAGCCCTAGAAAAAGCAATAAGCCAGATGGCTAATTTGCATCGAAAGATGCCGTTCGCGGCGCAAGTTATGCGTGACATTAAAAGCCGTAAGTCCCAATGGAGCAGTTGGGAGGCCGCGACAACTGAGGCGGAAATACTAGAGGATGTAAAAAAAGCGATCGATATATGCCGTGAAAAGGGCGCTCAAAAAGCTCTATCACAATATAAGCAAGCTATTTGGCAAATTGCGCTTATTGTTGCGCAGTCTTATGGTGAGCATATTGATCCGGACAATGAAATGCATGTTGATCGTATCTTTGCTTGGATGGGAAGCTTCGTTTTCTCACCTAAAATGGCCAAAGCACCAGAAAATATGAGCCCTAAAGAAAAACTGGCTTTGAAAAAACTACGCGCAGTCCTTAAGGCGTAAATTTTTTAACCACGAATAAACAGGAATAGACATGAATGTTATTCTTCTTTAAAAATGCATGTTAATTCGTGTCCATTCGTGGTTAAATTTTAACTTATTAGTTTATCTATTAACATTTATGAAATTATAAAAATATGTCTGACAATCTGTCCTTCCTTACTGGTATCAATTCTGAATATATCGCCCATCTTTATGCTAAATATAACCGTAATCCAGCTTCTGTAGAAATTAGTTGGAAAAAATTCTTCAATGATTTGAATGATCAAGAAGTAGAAATTTTGCGTGAGCTTCATGGCGCGAGCTGGACACCAGAAGAAAACCGCCGTGATGGTAATGGTTTTGCAACCACAAATGGCTCAGAAAATTTAGTGCGCACGGCGCCCGAAGGGGCAACTATGCAGGCGGAACCTGCCGAAGGCTCCCGCCAGAATGTTTTAGATTCTATTCGCGCGATCATGTTGATCCGCGCCTATCGTGTGCGTGGACATTTGGTGTCTGATCTTGATCCCTTGGGCTTGCGGGAACAAGGATATCATCCTGAATTAGACCCTGCACATTACGGTTTTGAAGAAGGGGATTATAACCGCCCAATTTTTATTGATGGGGTTTTAGGGTTAGAAACCGCGCCTTTGAATGAAATCATTCAAGTTTTAAAAGAAACTTATTGCGGTAAAATCGGTGTTGAATTTATGCATTTGACCGACCCAGAAGAAAAGAGCTGGATTCAAGAACGTATAGAAGAGCCACATAATAAAACCAATTTCACCCCCGAAGGACGTAAAGCAATATACGAACGCCTTGTTGCCGCTGAAGGGTTTGAGCAGTTCTTGGCGAAGAAATACCCAGGCACAAAGCGCTTTGGTTTAGATGGCGGTGAATCCCTCGTGCCGCTTATTGAACAAATCATGAAGCGCGGCGGTCAGATGGGATTGAAAGAAATCAATGTCGGTATGGCGCACCGTGGACGTTTGAATGTTCTCACCAACGTCATGGGTAAATCTTTCACCGCGATGTTCTCAGAATTTCATGGCGTGTCGTCGAAACCCGATGATGTCCAAGGTTCAGGTGATGTTAAATACCACATGGGTACGTCGAGCGAGCGTGATTTTGACGGCAATAATATTAAATTGTCTCTTGCGCCAAACCCATCACATTTGGAATGTGTGAATCCTGTCGTGGTGGGTAAAGTACGCGCAAAGCAAACGCTTGCCAATGAAAAATCGGGGGAGACAGTTATGCCGATGCTCCTTCATGGCGATGCTGCGTTTGCGGGCCAGGGCGTTGTGCCTGAAACCATGATGATGTCTGAATTGCCGGGCTATCGCGTGGGCGGAACGGTTCATATTGTGATTAACAATCAGATTGGTTTTACAACGCGCCCTAAATTTGGTCGCTCCGGCCCTTATTGTACGGACGTTGCTAAAATGTTGGCCGCGCCCATCTTCCACGTGAATGGTGATGACCCCGAAGCCGTTGTTCATGTGGCACGCATCGCCACAGAATTTCGCCAGAAATTCAAAAAAGATGTCGTGATTGATATGTTCTGTTATCGCCGTAACGGTCATAACGAAGGTGACGAGCCATCTTTCACGCAACCATTAATGTACAAACAAATCAAAGCATTAGAAACTACACGCGAAAAATATGGGAAGAAATTGATTGCCGATGGCTTGATCACAAAAGAGGAAGCACAAAAAATCGTTGATGATTTCTACGCGCATTTGGACGAGGCATTTAAAACGGCGGAAGATTACAAACCAAACAAAGCCGATATGTTGGAAGGCCGTTGGAGCGGGATGAAACAATCACCTGGTGCCAATAAACCAAAAGAACGCACAGGTAAAACCGCTGTCGCAGAAAGTAAATTAAAAGAAATTGGTAAGGTTTTAACGACAGTACCAGATGATTTTAATATTAATTCCAAAATCGCCCGCCAGTTAAAAGCCAAAGCCAAAATGTTCGAAACAGGCGAAGGATTTGATTGGGCAACGGCCGAAGCAATGGCTTTTGGCTCATTGTTAGACCAAGATTTCAGCGTCCGTTTATCAGGACAAGATGTTGGGCGTGGGACGTTCTCTCAACGTCATGCAAAGTTATATGACCAAGTGACAGAAGAAAAATATAAACCGCTAGAGCATATTAATCCTGATAATTCATTGATTGAAGTGCATGATAGCCCATTGTCTGAATTTGCAGTAATGGGGTTTGAATATGGTTATGCTTCGGCAGATCCAAAAACACTCGTTCTCTGGGAAGGTCAGTTTGGAGATTTCGTGAATGGCGCACAAACAATCATTGATCAGTTCTTATCCTCTGGCGAGACAAAATGGCTACGCATGAATGGCTTGGTTCTTCTTTTGCCGCACGGTATGGAAGGGCAAGGACCAGAACATAGCTCCGCGCGTCCAGAGAGGTTTTTGCAAATGAGTGCCGAAGATAATTGGCAGGTGGCAAATTGTTCAACGCCCGCAAACTACTTCCATATTTTACGCCGTCAAATGTGTCGTGATTTTAGAAAGCCATTAATTCTCATGACGCCAAAATCATTGTTACGCCATAAATTATGCGTATCAAAAATGGAAGATTTTGCGGAAGGCTCAAGCTTCCATCGCGTGCTTTGGGATACGGATGTTGAAACGCTCGCTAAACCAAAAGACATTAAACGCGTCATGATGTGTACGGGTAAAGTCTACTACGACCTATTAGAAGAACGCCGCAAACGTGACATTAAAGATATCGTGATCTTGCGCGTGGAACAACTTTATCCTTTCCCCGCAGACGTTATCGCGGAAGAAATGGCTAAATACAGCAACGCCGAAATCATTTGGTGCCAGGAAGAACATAAAAATATGGGTTCATGGACTTATATCGGCCCGCGTATTGAAGATGTGTTGATCGAAGGCAAACACAAATGCAGCCGCCCACAATATATCGGACGCGACGAAGCCGCATCGCCTGCCACAGGCTCCCTAAAAATCCACAACGCTGAACAAGCCAAATTGGTTGATGAAGCTTTGAGTTTATAATACAAAATAGAAGATACAATATAGAAAGACCTTAAGAAAATGACACAAATACTTGTTCCGACCCTTGGAGAATCTGTGAGTGAAGCGACTGTTGCGCAGTGGCTGAAGAAAGTGGGGGACACGGTTGCGGTTGACGAGCCGATTATTGAGTTGGAAACAGACAAAGTAACATTGGAAGTCAATGCGACTGTCGCGGGAACGATTACATCCATCGTTGTGCAAGAAGGCGAAGATGTTGAGGTTGGCGCGTTGCTCGGTGAAATTGGTGGCGAAGGTGCTGCGGCGGCGCCTGCCACTGCTCCTAAAGAGAATAAACAAGCGGCAGATAATCCTGCGGCAACTGCCAAAGCACCAGAAGTTGCTCATTCTGTATCATCACAAGATGCGCAGAAATTATCGCCTGCTGTGACCAAAATGGTCGGTGATAACAAATTAGATGCCTCCAATATTGATGGCACAGGGCGTGATGGTCGAATCACAAAAGAAGATGTTCAAAATCATATGGATGGCGGGGCGCATAAGGTTACGGCGGCCTCTTCTTCTGCTCAATCTCCTGTAAAGGAAACTGGCCCACGCGAAGAACGCGTGCGTATGACGAAACTGCGCCAAGCTGTGGCAAAACGTCTTAAGGGCGCACAGGAAACGGCGGCTATTCTGACAACTTTCAACGAAGTTGATATGACGGCGATTATGAACTTACGCAAAACCTATCAGGATAGTTTTGTGAAAAAACATGATGTGAAGTTGGGCTTTATGTCTTTCTTCGTCAAGGCGGCGGTTCAGGCGTTGAAAGAATTCCCTGCGGTGAATGCAGAGATTGATGGCAATGAAATTGTCTATAAAAATTATTATGATATCGGTATTGCGGTCAGTACACCACAAGGTTTGATTGTGCCTGTCGTGCGTGATTGTGACCAAAAGAACATGGCGCAAATTGAAAAAGACATTATTGATGTCGGCACACGTGCCCGCGATGGTAAAGTCAGCATTGATGAAATGCAGGGCGGCACCTTCACGGTGACCAATGGCGGCATTTTTGGCTCCCTCATGTCCACACCAATCTTAAATGCGCCGCAATCGGCAATTTTAGGAATGCATAAAATTGAAAAACGCGCGATGGTCATGCCTGACGGTTCGATCGAGGCACGCCCCATGATGTATTTGGCCATGTCCTATGATCACCGTATCATTGATGGCAAAGAATCTGTGAGCTTCCTCGTGCGTATCAAAGAAGCGTTGGAAGACCCTCAGCGTTTATTACTTGATTTGTAAATCATAACGTCATTGCGAGCGTAGCGAAGCAATCCAGAGCTATACCGATAAATTTCTGGATTGCCGCGTCACTACGTTCCTCGCAATGACGCAATAGGTAATTCGAAACCCCGCACCTGTTGTGGGGTCTTTTATATGTACCTTCAGACCCCTTAATAAATACGGGGCTTCAGATATTTTATAAAATTTTTCTAACTATAATCTAAAATTTTAAGGGCGTTTAATTGCTCCATCGCTTTTAACCCTTGCGGGTCGCGGCATTTTTGGATATCGCCGACTGTAATGCGTTGAATGTCTGCACCCACCAAGTTCACTTGCTCACGCGATGTGGGCACTTGGGAGCAGTACAGATAATCTTCATACAAAGTGTAGCCGTAACGTGATAAGTGCATCAACATGCGGTTCACAGGTTCTTGGATAAAGCTATATTTGCCAATGGGGGTGAGCAGGTCGAGCACCTCGTCGGGCTTGCTCATGGAATAACCAATTGTCACGTGCGCGCGCGCGGTCAGTGCAAAACGCTCGCCTGTTGAGTTTTCAACCAATGCGATACAAAATTTACGACGCTTATTCATCAGGCTGGCCGTTTCAATAATATCAGCAAAAATAGCATCGCTAATTGTCTCAATAGGTTCTTTATGAACAGGGCTATCATTTTCTGGAACATAATCAGGCTCTATTTCCAAAATTGGTTTGATTCCTTCGGTCAGCATATTGATGGCAAAAACATTAATACCTGCGCGCTCGCAAATTTGCATCGACATGGTGTCAAAATGATTGCCACGCCGTTTGAAGAAATCCTTATCAAATCCGTCTTGGTCGATATAGATGGTTTTAATCCCTGCCTCCGCCATGTTCTTGGCGCAGTTGGGGCAAAAAGGATCGGTGATACAAATGGAGCTGCCTTCCGTGGCATACGGTGCACTGACGATTGCCGCAGTTTCCGCATGAACGGTCCCTGAAGAATTACCAATTTTTTGTTCTGTTCCGATATTCTCGTAAATTGGGTCAGGCCAATGATTGGTGCGCATCACCGAAAACTCTCGCCCGCCTTTATCCTTTCCAAATAAAACAGCCGCAATTTTATTGGTGGGGTGCGGGCTTTTGGGCGCCAAATCAAGCGCTTGTTGCATATAAGTGAGGGGAGAAATTATCATAGAGCCTTTTAATCGCAAGTTTATGCTGGAAAGTCCGTCATGGTTGTTTTAAAAGTTTATAGCATAAATTATTTACGACAACCTTAATAAGGATTTCTCATGGCTTCTTCCTCTTCTTACGACCTCATTGTTATTGGTTCTGGCCCGGGCGGCTATGTCTGTGCCATTCGTGCGGCGCAATTGGGCATGAAGGTGGCGTGTGTTGAAAAACGCGATACATTGGGTGGAACCTGTTTGAACATTGGTTGTATTCCATCAAAGGCGTTGTTAAGTGCATCAGAAAAATTCCATGAAGCAGAAACAGAATTTGCACGCTATGGCATTACCACAGGCGGGGTGAAGCTCGACCTTGCGGGCATGATGAAATATAAAGATTCTGTCGTTGAAGCGAACACGAAGGGCATTGAATTTCTATTTAAGAAAAACAAAGTCACTTGGTTGAAAGGTGCAGGAAAAATTACTGGCAAAGGAAAAGTTGATGTCGATGGCACAACATATGAAGCCAAAAATATTGTGATCGCAACGGGCTCTGACGTGGCTGGCTTGCCGTCTATCGAAATTGATGAAGATAAAATTGTGTCCTCAGAAGGCGCTTTAAAACTGCCGAAAGTGCCAAAAGACATGGTTGTGATTGGCGGCGGTGTAATTGGGTTGGAGCTTGGTTCTGTTTGGCAACGCCTCGGCGCAAACGTAACGGTGATTGAATTTATGGATCAAATCTTACCGGGTATGGATGGCGAAGTCCGTAAAGAAGCCAATAAGATTTTCAAAAAACAAGGTATGAGCTTAAAGCTATCAACCAAAGTCACCGCGGCAAAAGCAAGCGCAAAAGGCGTTGAATTGACGATTGAGCCTGCCGCAGGTGGCGAAAGTGAAACACTTAAAACAGATGTTGTTTTGGTGGCTGTGGGGCGTAAGGCCTATACAGACGGGTTAGGGCTCGACAGTGTTGGCGTTGCAACAGATGAGCGTGGGCGCGTGAAAACTGATGGTCATTTCAAAACAAATGTTGATGGTATTTATGCCATCGGTGATGTGATTGCAGGGCCTATGCTCGCGCACAAAGCCGAAGATGAAGGCGTGGTACTTGCCGAAATTCTGGATGGTCAATCAGGTCATATTGATTATAATTTGATACCGGGTGTGGTTTACACGTGGCCAGAGGTTGCAAATGTGGGGCAAACGGAAGAGCAACTCAAAGAAGCAGGTATTAAATATAATGTTGGTAAATTCCCGTTCATGGCAAATGGTCGTGCCCGCGCCATGAATGCGATGGATGGTTTTGTTAAAATTATTGCGGATGCCAAAACAGATCGCGTATTGGGCTGTCACATTATTGGCCCTGAAGCAGGCACCTTAATTTCAGAAGTTGTCGCCGTCATGGAATTTGGTGGTACCGCCGAAGACATTGCCCGCACCTGTCACGCACACCCAACCTTAGAAGAAGTTGTAAAAGAAGCCGCGTTAGCGGTCCATGGACGACCGATACATATTTAAACGCTTGGAATGACAGTAAACGTAATTCTTTTACTTCTTTCAGGCTTAAAACCATTTACGGGTTTTATTAATAACGTAGACCAATCATCAAACGTTGCAGGGTTAATACCATTATTCTGCAATTGTACATTAAAGCTTCTGTTCAAATCTAACGTAATTAAAACTTGGTGAACGCTTCCTTCATCAAATAAATCAAGATGCTTTTCTACTTGGCTAGGCGACCAGTAACTAGGCAATATTTTTAAACGTAAGGAGTCTTCTAGGGATCTTGAGTCGGAATTAATATCTCTCTTTGAAAACAGATATAAAACATTAAATACTTCCATTTCCTGTGCGTTTTGAAATTTTACAAATAAACTTTGAATTAAAGGGGAGTAATTCGGATTTTTAGGTTCAAAGGGTTTAGGTTTAGCAAAGCTTTCTTCAAATTGCCTTTCTCTTAAATCAGGTAAGTATCCAGTGACAGCAGGATCGGGTGCCAGCTTTAAACGCGCACGGCGAAATAAGCTTGCCAAATGACAATCTCCCCAAGTTTTACCACCTTTAATCACAGCCTTTATTGGCAGAGGATAAGACACACTACTCATAACGCATATTTATAAAAATAATTTAAATTATGTCAATACAAATCATGCCCTCGGATGGGCTTTTTTGTAGATTTCTTTTAGGTCGTCGAAATTGACGTCGGTGTAGCGTTGCGTGGTGCTTAGGGACACGTGTCCGAGCAGTTCTTGGATTTCACGCAAGTTTGCGCCGTTTTGTAAGAGATGCGTAGCGAAGCTGTGGCGAAGCGCATGGGGCGTGGCGGTATCGGGTAAGTTTAATTGCCCACGTAAATCCCGCATGGCTTTTTGGGCGACGCCTTGGTTCAGGCGTTTACCTTTTGCGCCGAGGAAAAGCGGGCGTGTTGACGTTTCAGGGAAGGGGCAATCATTACGATATTCTGACAGGCTTTGCTCGACTTCTTTTAAAATAGGCACTTGGCGCTCTTTACTGCCTTTACCGATCACGCGTAAAAATCCCTCGCGGGGCAAATGCTCAATGTTTAACGATAAGGCTTCATCAATCCGCAGGCCGCAACCATAAAGCAACGTGAACAACGTTTTATCACGTTGATGAATCCAATGTTCCACAATCATATCATCGAGCAGGCGGAACGCCTGAACTTCCAACAAAGCCTTGGGCAATTTACGCCCTTGCTTGGGTGAGCGCACGGTGGCGATGGCCGCATTATGGGCGATGCCTTGTTTATCCATCCAGTTGAGAAAATTCTTTATACTCGATAAAGCGCGAGCGCGGGTACGGCTGCCTGCACCATCAACAGCTTGGCGGGAGAGCCAAGAGCGAAAATCAGATATTTTCGCGTCACTGATATTGCCAATAGACAGCGCATTGCCGTGATGGTGACTTAAGAAATTAATGAACTGCGTCATATCCGCGGTGTAGGCACGAAAAGTGTGTTTCGAGACATTTTTCTCCACACGAAGCCATGTCTGCCAATCTTTTAAAATCTTTTGAAAGTCGGCTTCACATTGTTCAAGGGTGACGTTGGAAATCATTTTTCTTCACGTAACCAACCGCGAAACGCTCGCTCTACCACGCGGGCAAGGAAATCGACGAGGTCGGTGGCTTGGGCGTTGTCAAACATGTTTGGATCGCGTGAGCCAAAGGCCAAGATGGCGGGTGGTGTATCCATGGAAATATCAATGCGTAATAAGGCTTGGGATTGCACCAAAGTTGCGCCGCCGCCATAGATAGGCTCAATCCCATTGATGTTTGATTGCAGCAGGACACGTTGCCCATTCATCCATTTATCAATCGTGCCTTCGGGCAATACACGGATACCGTTTGTGGTGATGTGTGGAATATCCTGACCATTACTTTCAACAATGAAAACAGAAATATCGGTATCCAACATTGTCGATAAATCCATGGTGATAATATGAATAAATTCGTCAAAATTACGCGCCTCTAAGAGGCGTAAAATTACTTTTTGAATACGCTGTTGGTTGTTCATGTTGGAACGCACATTATCGACAATCGTTTGCGTCGTCTCCATGACTTTTTCTTTGTCGTCTTTAAGACGTTTAATCATAAAGGATTGAAAATCAGTAACATTTTTACCGCCATCGCCTTTGGGTGGAACAAGCAATTCACAAGCCTGCGGATTTTGATCCAAGAATTTCGGATTGGCGCGTAAATACGCGACGACATCCTCGGCAGTTAAGGCGGAAACTTCGGTATCAGTTTGTGAATCAGTCATTCGTAATGATATCACAAAAAGACCTATTGTCATTCCGAGCTTGTCGAGGAATCTTGAATTTATCTAAAGGGTAAGATCCTTCGGCTTCGCTCAGGATGACAGGGAAGAACTATAAAATAGATTGACCCGTCTTTTTCCAGTCTTCAACAAAATCGGCGAGGCCTTTGTCTGTTAGTGGGTGCTTATAAAGCTTTTTGATCACATCTGGTGGGCATGTCACGACATCGGCGCCCATACGGGCACTTTCAAGGATGTGTTGCGGGTGACGGACAGAGGCCACGAGGACTTCGGTGTAAAATTCTGGGTAGTTGTCGTAGATTGTTAAAATATCAGCAATCAAATCCATCCCTGTTTGACCAATATCATCCAAACGACCTACGAAAGGGGAAATAAACGCCGCGCCTGCTTTGGCGGCCAATAAAGCCTGCATCGGTGAAAAACATAATGTTACATTCACCATCGTGCCGTTTGAGCTTAAATTCTTACAAACCTTAAGACCTGCTTCGGTAAGTGGCACTTTTACGGCAACGTGATCAGCAATATTTTGAAGCTTATCGGCTTCTTTTTGCATGGTGTCGTAATCAGTGGAGGCTACTTCCGCGCTCACGGGGCCATCACAAATTTCTGTGATTTCTTTGATCAAGGGTAAAAATTCTTTTCCTGATTTAGCAATGATGGATGGGTTGGTTGTCACACCGTCCAACATGCCCAAATCAGCAAGGTCTTGGATGGCGTCTAAATCAGATGTATCGGCAAAGAATTTCATGGGTTTATCTCTTTCTTATTTTAAGTGTATTCTGCAAGTATAAGTAAACAGGTTGTCTATGAATTTCAAGAGAGAGTCTTTGTGAAAACAAAAGCCGTTTTAACGCCTTTTCCGATTGATAAGGCTTATGATTATGCGCTGCCAGACAATGTGTCGGCGGAAGAGGGGGCGTATGTTTGCGTACCGTTGGGCACACGTGAAATTCCTGCGGTCGTTTGGGGTGAGGGGGCAGGCGATGTGAAGCCTGAGAAGATTAAATCTATTATCTCGACTTATAACTTACCGCCACTGCCCGAAGTACATCGAAAATTTATTGATTGGGTCGCGCAATATACAATGGCGGCAAAAGGTGCGGTTTTAAAACTGACATTGAGCGTGCCAAAAGCCTTAGAGCCGCCTGTAACAATTACTGGCTATGTCCTTGGAAGTGAACAAATAAGTGAGGCGGGTGTGTCGCCTGCCGCGAAACGTGTTTTGGAAGTCGCGAAGGATAATTTACCGCGCCGTGCGAGTGAGTTGGCCGATGAAGCGGAATGTTCAACGGGTGTTATAAAAACATTAGAAAACAAAGGCTTCTTAAAATCTGTTCAACTTCAAACCCCGCCGCCGTGCCGCGTACCCGATGCGGAGCGGGCAGGAGCACTTCTTTCTGCCCCACAACACGAATGTGCGGATGCGCTGGTGGATATGGTGAAGGCGGATAAGTTTTCTGCCGCGTTGCTGGATGGGGTGACGGGTGCAGGTAAAACAGAGGTTTATTTTGAAGCCGTAGCGCAAGCGTTAAGGCAGCAAAAACAAGTGCTTATCTTGCTTCCTGAAATTGCGCTCTCAAATGCGTTTTTGGATCGGTTCAAGTCACGCTTTGGCTGTGCGCCTGCGCTATGGCATAGCTCGCTTAGTCCTGCCAAGCGTAAAACCACGTGGCGCGGCGTGGCGGAAGGGCAAAGCCGTGTTGTGATTGGCGCGCGCTCTGCGTTATTCCTGCCGTATCAAGATTTGGGTCTTATTATTGTCGATGAAGAACATGACCCTGCTTATAAACAAGAAGAAGGCGTGATGTATCATGCGCGCGATATGGCGGTGGTGCGTGCTAATTTAGGCGCGTTTCCGATCATGATGGTGAGCGCCACGCCGAGTTTAGAGACCATTCAAAATGCTTGGAACGGGCGTTATCAGCATTTAAGTCTGCCTGCGCGCCACGGCGGGGCGACTTTGCCTGATATTCATCTCATTGATTTAAAAGTCGATAAGCCAGAAAGCCGACAATATTTTATTGCACCGACCTTGCACAAGGCGATGAAGGAAACGATAGAAAAGGGTGAGCAAAGCTTGCTGTTTCTCAATCGTCGTGGCTATGCGCCGCTCACGCTGTGCCGTACGTGTGGTCATCGCTTTCAATGTCCGCGTTGTACCGCGTGGTTGATTGAACATCGCCGCACCAAAAAGCTTCATTGTCATCATTGTGATCATTATATGCGCATGCCCGAAAAATGCCCAGAATGTAACGAAGCAGACAGCTTGGCGGCCTGTGGGCCAGGGGTGGAGCGTATTTTGGAAGAGGTCAAAGAGGCCTATCCTGAGGCGCGGGTCTTGGTGTTATCAAGCGATACGGCAACGACCCATGATGAATTAACGCGGTTACTTGCCCAAATTCAGGGCGGTGAGGTGGATATTATTATCGGTACGCAAATTATTGCCAAAGGGCATCATTTTCCAAACCTTACCTGTGTGGGGGTGGTGGATGCAGATTTAGGTCTGACAGGCGGTGACTTACGCGCGACAGAAAGGGTTTATCAACTCCTTCACCAAGTTGCAGGGCGCGCAGGACGCGAAGATAAACAAGGTACAGTCTATCTTCAAACCTTCACCCCCGAAGCCCGCGTGATGCAGGCTTTGGCAAGTGATAATCGTGATGAATTTTTAGAAGTTGAATTGCAAGAACGCGAAGCCGCCAACATGCCACCTTTCAGCCGCTTGGCGGGTATTATTGTCTCTGGCCGTGATGAGAATCAGGTCAAAGAAGCCGCACAAATGTTAGGCCGCGCCGCACCTCAAGGGGAGCGTATCCACACCTTAGGCCCTGCCGAAGCACCGATGTATCGCTTGCGTGGAAAATTCCGTCAACGTTTGCTCGTCCGCGCCGAAAAAGCCGTTGATATCCAAAAAACAATCAAACATTGGGTCGATAACGTCAAAACGCCTTCGAGCGTCCGTGTGCAAGTCGATATTGACCCCCAAAGCTTTTATTGAAATTTATATTCACAAAAAACTTATAAATAATTGCCAAAAACCTCGCGTCAGCGCTTGCAACAGCCATTTTGGTGTGCTAAATCCACAGCAACTTTAACGAATGTAACATTTTAAGGGAAAAGGGACCAAACGTGGCCTCCAAACAAACTTCCGGCGCAGCTGCCTTAAGATATGCGACAGCCCTCATTGATACGGCTGAAGCGAGTAATAAAATCGAAGTCGTTGAAAAGGACTTAAATGACCTTGAAGCGATGATGAACGGTTCGACTGACCTGCAAAATATGATGCGCTCGCCTTTGATCTCCCAAGGGGACAAAGTCAAAGCAATCCAAGCCATTGCAACTAAAGCAAAATTCCAAGATATCACAACGAATTTCTTGGCGCTTTTAGGCCAAAACAGCCGCCTCAACATGGTTCAATCTATGATTAATGCGGTGCGTTTAGAAGCCTCCCGCCGTCGTGGTGAAATCACCGCAGACGTGCAAACCGCCTTCAAATTAACGAAAGAGCAAGAAAAAGCCCTTCAAGAATCACTAACCAAAGCCATGGGGCAGACGGTTGCCGTGAATTTGGAAGTCAAACAAGATTTAATCGGTGGCATGGTTATCACTGTTGGCTCACAGATGTTTGATGCGTCTGTAAAACGTAAATTAGAGCGTTTGAAGATTGCCATGAAATCAAATGCAAATAACAATGCGGCTCAAGCAAAAGTCGCCAACCAAAACTAATTAATAAAATTAAAGACGAATAACCAAAGTTATAAAAAGAGGAACTTAAAAAATGGAAATTAAAGCCGCAGAAATATCAGACATCTTAAAAAAGCAGATCACAGATTTTAGCGCACAAGCTAACGTTGCTGAGATCGGTCAAGTCAAATCCGATGCGGAAGCTGTTGCCCGTGTTTATCGACTTGATCA
>CAYGPG010000003.1:68456-119652 GCA_964351905.1 uncultured Micavibrio sp. | reverse complement strand
CCCCAACTCCTCTTCCACGTAATGAAATAAACTTGGATGATTTAAAATTGAGGCCAAAAGCACCTGCCCCACTAGCTTCTGCCGCGAAAATCCCGGACGTTTCATTGAGGTCACCGCTTGTTCTTGCGGTTTTTGCCCCCATTTCACAAAAGGTTTTTTATAGCCACCTTTTTGACCGCCACCACTATAACTATTCCCAAAAGCCTTCGCCGTCTTTTCCTTAAATGCCTGACGGTAAAAATGCTGAACATCACGGTCAGGGATACGAAGAACGTCTTGCTCCAGCGCTTTGAGCAACCCCGCCCTATCTTCTGGCGTATCAAATTTCTTCTCACTGGTGTGATGTAACCATAAAAAATCAACCAAGGGCATTGCGGCGGTAATAATGCTCGTCAGCGCTTTCTCCCCTTGCCCGTTCACAAGGCTGTCAGGATCTTGCCCATCAGGTAAAAACGCAATACGTGCAGAATGATTGGGTTTCAATAATGGTAAAATACGCTCGCACGCCCGCGCCGCCGCACGCCGCCCCGCATTATCACCATCGAAACAAAGGATAGGCACTTTGCGGTCCTGAGGGATCATCCGCCACAGCACCATGATTTGTTCTTCCGTCAACGCCGTCCCCATGGGCGCTAAACCACCTTTGTAGCCTGCTTTTGCGCACGCCATCACATCCACATACCCCTCAACCACGATGATGGGTTGCCCATCAATGGCGGCTTGGCGCGCTTGTGGCTCTCCATACAGTTGTGATCCTTTGTGGAACAGCGTTGTATCGCTCGAATTCATGTATTTGGCAGGAACATAATCCCCTTGATCCGGCGGTCTTAAATGGTCTGGCAATATTCTGCCGCCATAGGCCACAACACGCCCACGACGATCAGGCACAGGAAACATAATCCGCTCGCGAAAGAAGGCATAAGGATCACGCCCGTCTTTGCCCGCACGAAGCACACCGCACTCAATCATTTGTTGATCTGTGTAGCCCAAGGCCTGCATGGCTTTTCTCACCGCCTGCCCATCACTTGGGGCATATCCCACACGGAAATTACTCAGTTGCTCGTCCGTGTTGCCGCGCTCGGTAATATAACGATACGCCGTTTCATTCTCTGGGGCGCGCAATTGCGCTTCCATCCAGCGGGTTGCGTCCTCCATCAAGGAATAAAGGCTCTTTTCTTCTTTGGCTTTTTCAATTTCTTGGGGCGTTTGTTGGGGCACAGGCAAATTTGCTTCACTCGCTAAGGCTTCAATCGCCTCGATAAAGCTCAAATTATCATGCTGCATGGCAAAACCAATCACATCCCCATGCGCGCCACAGCCAAAACAGTGATAAAACTGCTTATCATCATTCACATAGAAAGACGGTGTTTTTTCATTGTGGAACGGGCAACAGCCCTTAAATTCACGCCCCGCTCGCGTCAAACGCACCTTGCGCCCAACAATGTCAGACAACGTCAAGCGCGAACGCAATTCTTCCTTAAACCGTGGCGGGATACTCATATGTTATGTTTTAGCACAAGAATTGTGCATGGCTAATGTATTTTTAAAACCTACCCCGCCAACTTCGCCTTAACGGCTCCACCAACTTTGGCCATATCCATTTGCCCTGCGTAACGAGATTTTAGTTCGCCCATTACTTTACCCATATCTTTGATGTTGGACGCGCCTGTATCGGTGATCACTTCATCAATGGCTTTACTGGCATCTTCTTCACTCATTTGTTGCGGTAAAAAGCACTCAATCACTTTAATCTCGTCCAATTCACGCTCTGCCAGATCATCACGACCATTATCGGCATAGGTTTTTGAAGACTCTTGGCGTTGCTTCACCATGGACTGCATTAAAGACAAAATTTCCTCATCTGTAATGCCATCCTGATTGCCTGTTGAGCGCGCGGCAATATCACGATCTTTCACCGCCGCATTGATCAGGCGAATGGTGGACATTGAAATTTGATCCTTGGCTTTTTGAGATTCTTTTAAAGCTGTGGTCAATTCTTCTCTAACGGGCATTTTTTACTTCCATTTCTTTTAAAGTTAATCTATTACAATGTTTTCCAGTGATACTAATTAATTTAAGCGGACTGGAAAGAATTCGATGACACAATCATCTCCCTCAAATCTGAAAAATCAATCTACATCGAAGCCCCCTAAAGATGCAAGTGCCGTCATAGTTTTTGCTGATGGAACAGTGCTTTACGGCAAAGGCCTTGGCGCAGAAACCACCGCGGTGGGTGAGATTTGCTTTAATACGTCACTGACGGGATATCAGGAAATTCTGACCGACCCTTCTTATGCTGGCGAGATTATTACCTTCACTTTCCCGCATATTGGCAATATCGGCACCAATAACGAAGACATTGAACATGCTACCCCTTACGCCCGCGGCGCGATTATCCGCGAAGACATTACAACCGAGGCTAGCTGGCGCGCCAACAAGCATTTTAACGACTGGCTTAAAACCAATAACCTTGCAGGAATTTGCGGCATCGATACCCGCGCCATGACGCGTTTTATTCGCGATAACGGCGCCCCCAATGCGGTGATCTGCCACCAAGCCGATGGAAAATTTGACCTCGACGCCTTACAAAAGCAAGCCGCCGACTGGTCAGGCTTAGAAGGCCTCGACCTTGCCAAAGAAGTTTCCTGCACGCAAACTTACATGTGGGATCAAAGCGGGTGGGATTTAAAAGAAGGCTACGGAACACAAGAAAGCCCAACCAAGCATGTGGTGGCCGTTGATTATGGCGCGAAGTTAAACATTCTGCGTTGCCTTGCCACATCAGGCTGTAAAGTCACCGTGGTGCCTGGCAATACATCCGCCGAAGACATCTTGAAGCATAAACCCGATGGCGTGTTCCTCTCTAACGGCCCTGGGGATCCTGCCGCCACCGGCAAATATGCGGTGCCGATGATTAAAGAACTGCTCGCAAAAGATATTCCTGTCTTTGGTATTTGTTTGGGACATCAACTCCTCGCGCTTGCCATGGGGGGTAAGACTGCCAAAATGCATCAAGGACATCGCGGCGCAAACCACCCTGTTCAAGATTTGCAAACCAAAAAGGTTGAAATCACCTCACAAAATCATGGCTTCGCGGTTCTACCCGAAAGCCTGCCTGATGATGTGGAAGTGACTCATATCAGCCTGTTTGACAAAACCAACGAAGGCATCCGCCATAAATCAAAACCAGCTTTTAGCGTACAATACCACCCCGAAGCCTCCCCCGGCCCCCAAGACAGCCACTACCTCTTCGACCGCTTCATGGATATGATTAAGGACGCGGCTTAAATGACGAAAGACCTGATCGAAGGCGTTCAGGCCTTTAAACAATATCATTATGACCCTCAAACAGGTCTTATGCCAGATTTGGTAATCAACGGTCAGGATCCAAAATATTTTATAATTTCATGCATCGATTCCCGCTGTAACCCGGGCACAATTTTCCGTGCGGCGCCGGGCATTTTCTTTTCTCATAAAGCCATGGGTGCAATTGTTCGCCCCTATCACAAAGGAACGGCCTTGGCCGCAGCGTTAGAATTTGCATTAGAATATAACAATATTGAAACCATCATTGTTCTTGGCCATACGAATTGCGGTGCGATAAAAGCGCTTGCCGATAACATCCAAAATGAAGAAATTTCAAGCTTTGTGAACGTGGTTCAACATGCTTTAACCAAAGCCAAAGCAACGCATGACAATCATGATCATATCATTGCCATGACAGAAAAAGAGGCCATCCTTGAAAGCACCGAAAATTTGCGCCACTACCCTTCTGTTGCCATAGCCATTAAAAATAAAGACATTAATGTTAAGTCATGGATTTTTAATATGCGCACTGGTGACATAGAGGAATTTAACGATCAAAAACAACGTTTTGAAACACTATCCTCAGACCAAGAATTAAGAGAAAATCGTAAAACTTAAACCTAAAGGAATCTAACATTATGGACTTTGCAATTGATTTTATCGTGCGTTTTTTAACGCAGTTTCAATCACCCGCCTTAGCGTTCCTAATTGGAGGCATGTTACTTGCCGCCTTCAAAAGCAAGTTACAAATTCCAAATGCTATTTATCAATTTGCGGTTTTTATGCTTCTTATGAAGATCGGCATGAAAGGCGGCATGGAAATAAAGAATGCTAATTTGCTTGATATGGCGCTTCCCGCCTTAATGGCTATTTTGATAGGGATTAGCGTTGTGTTACTCGGCACTTTGTTCTTTTCTTTTATCAAAAGCGTTAAAAAAGAAGATGGGATTGCCACAACAGGCCTTTTTGGAGCGGTGAGCGCCTCTACCCTAGCCGCCGCTATGTCAATGCTCGATGAAAAAAATATGCCCTATGAAGCATGGTCACCAGCGCTATATCCCTTCATGGATATTCCTGCATTAATATTGGCGATTGTGTTGGCTAATCTTTACATGTCTAAGAAAAACCCTGAAAAAACCTCAACTATGACAGTTGGCGCAATTATAACGGACAGCCTACGCAGTTCTGCTATATCTGCCCTTCTCTTAGGGATGGCATTGGGTCTTCTGGCTGATGTTGGCAAATTGTTTGATGGCTTTTATGAACCACTCTTTAAAGGCTTACTATCAATTCTTATGATCACCATGGGTATGGAAGCTTATACACGATTAAAAGAATTAAAAGCGGTAGCGCATTGGTTTGCAATATACGCCGCCCTTGCCCCCATCTTCCATGGCCTCATTGGTTTTGGTCTGGGTTATATCGCCTACATCACAGTCGGCTTCAGCCCCGGCGGTGTGGTAATTTTATCCATTCTCGCGGCCTCAAGCTCAGATGTGTCAGGCCCACCGACTTTAAGGGCAGGTATCCCTTCGGCAAATCCATCTTGTTATATTGGGGCATCAACCAGTATAGGAACCCCTGTTGCGATTGCGATTTGTATACCGCTATTTATCGCGCTGGCATCACTAGTTTTTGAGTAGGCGTAAATTAAAACTTTTGGGGACGAATAATTTCAACATCCTCTAAGAAAGTAATGCCTGAATAATTATCAAAATATTCTTCAGCAACGCGATTGGCAATTTTGTTTGCAACCTCTTCACTCGCGGTGATCACTTGGATTTTGACATTCATGTAGGCATCCGTCACGCTACTGCGGTCTGATCGTACGCCACGGCTACCTTTCCCACCAGCATCAGTAATGGTGTATCCCGTTGCGCCACATTCATTGATAATATTTGTTACCTTATCAGTGATGAGTTTTTCAGTGATGATGACAACTTTTTTTGCTTTGTGAGTCATGATAATTCCTTTTCTTAATCATTTTTACCAGAGATTAAAAATAATCGCGAATGAATTTGTAAAATTCTTCTTTTAGCATTGAAATCCCGCAGAATATGCACTACTTAATCATCTTCGGTACAACATATTTAATAATGAAGAAAAGCCGAAAATCATGCCTAAACGCGAAGACATAAAATCCATCCTCATCATTGGGGCAGGACCCATTATTATCGGGCAAGCTTGCGAATTTGATTATTCAGGAACCCAAGCCTGTAAAGCCTTAAAAGAAGAAGGTTATCGTGTGATTTTGGTGAACTCCAACCCCGCCACCATTATGACAGACCCCAACATGGCGGACGCGACCTATGTGGAGCCAATCACGCCAGAGATTGTAGCGAAAATTTTAGAAAAAGAACGGCCAGATGCTGTCTTGCCCACCATGGGCGGACAAACCGCGCTGAACTGTGCGTTGGCACTAGACGCAAACGGTACGCTTAAAAAATTAGGGATTGAACTTATTGGCGCAAATAAAGAAGCCATTGAAAAAGCCGAAGACCGCGACCTCTTCAAAAAATGTATGGATGAAATTGGCTTAGAATCTGCGCGCTCCCTTCTCGCCCATAATAAAGATGAAGTCGAAGCCGCTTTAAAAGAAATTGGCTTGCCTTGCATTATTCGCCCTGCTTTTACCATGGGCGGAACGGGCGGTGGTATTGCCTATAATAAAGATCAATATTATGAGATTTGTGAAAGCGGTATCGAAGCCTCCCCTATCAACCAAATCTTGGTCGAAGAATCTATGTTGGGGTGGAAAGAATATGAAATGGAAGTTGTTCGCGATAAAAACGACAACTGCATTATCATCTGTTCCATTGAAAATATTGATCCCATGGGTGTGCATACGGGGGATTCTATTACGGTTGCCCCTGCCATGACATTGACCGATAAAGAATATCAATTAATGCGAAACGCCTCGCTCAAAGTGCTCCGTGCTGTGGGTGTTGAAACAGGTGGATCGAACGTGCAGTTTGCCGTTCATCCAGATACAGGACGTTTGATTGTTATTGAAATGAACCCGCGTGTGTCACGTTCTTCCGCACTCGCTTCCAAAGCCACAGGATTCCCCATCGCCAAAATCGCCGCGAAATTGGCAGTAGGCTATACCCTTGATGAACTCGATAACGACATCACTAATGGCCGCACCCCTGCGTCATTTGAACCCACGATTGATTATGTGGTCACAAAAATTCCACGCTTTAATTTTGAGAAATTTAAAGGTAGCGATAAAACTTTAACCACCGCCATGAAGTCCGTTGGTGAAGTCATGTCCTTTGGCCGCTGCATGGAAGAGTCTTTGCAAAAAGCGCTTTGTTCCATGGAAGAAGGCCTCAATGGTTTTAACGAAATGAAAATCGGTGATGGCGTTAATCCAGATGCCGATCAACTGCGTGCCGCCATTTCAAAACCAACCCCGCGCCGCCTACTTTATGTGGCCCAAGCGATGCGCCACGGTATGAGCATTGATGATATTTACAATGCTTGTAAAATTGATAAATGGTTTTTGGGACGTATCCAAAACATTATTAAAACCGAAGAACGCATTCGCGAAAATGGTTTACCTACTGATCCACAAGGATGGATGGAAATTAAGAAACTAGGTTTTTCCGATGCGCGTTTAGCCAAAATTACAGGCGGCAAAGAAGAAGCCGTAACCAAAGCACGGCTCAAACATAATATCCGCCCCGTTTTCAAACGCGTGGATACATGCGCCGCCGAAATCCCTTCCGAAACGCCATATATGTATAGCTGTTACGAAGGTAATGGCATCACACCCGCAGAAAGTGAGTGCGAGCCAACCAATAATAAAAAAGTGGTTATTCTGGGCGGTGGGCCAAACCGTATTGGTCAGGGGATTGAATTTGATTATTGCTGTGTCCATGCCTGTTACGCCCTGCAAGAGGCTGGCTATGAAACCATCATGATCAACTGTAACCCTGAAACAGTCTCCACCGACTATGACACAGCAGATCGTTTATATTTTGAACCATTGACCGCCGAAAACGTTATCGAAATCATCCGCGCCGAAGAAGCCAATGGCAGTGTAGAAGGCGTGATCGTTCAACTGGGGGGGCAAACACCGCTGAAACTTTGCCATGATTTACAAAAAGCGGGCATTAAAATTTTGGGTACTGATCCAGACGCCATTGACCTCGCCGAAGACCGTGAACGTTTCCAAAAACTCATTAACAAATTAAAACTACGCCAACCCAGCAATGATCTCGCCTTCTCCAAAAAAGAAGCCTTGGAAAAAGCAGAAAAAGTTGGCTTCCCGCTTGTCATTCGCCCCTCTTACGTCTTGGGCGGACAAGGCATGGAAATTGTTGGCACGATGGAAGAAGTGGAGCGTTATATGTCCCGCGCGATTAACGTGTCAGGCAAAAGTCCCGTTCTGCTTGATCGCTACTTGAAAGGCGCGATTGAAATTGACGTAGATGCCCTATGCGATGGTAAAGAAGTTTATATCGCCGGAATCATGGAACATGTCGAAGAAGCCGGAATCCACTCTGGTGACTCCGCTTCTGTTCTGCCGCCCCATTCACTGCCGTACAAAACTATTCGTGAGCTAGAGCGTCAAACAAACCTTCTTGCCAAAGGCCTCAATGTTAAAGGTCTGATGAATGTACAATTTGCCGTAAAAATGAATAAAGACACGGCTGAATATGATATTTATATCATTGAGGTTAATCCGCGCGCCTCACGTACCGTGCCATTTGTCGCCAAAGCCACCAATGTGCCTGTCGCAAAAATTGCCGCGCGTATCATGGCGGGTGAAATGCTCGGTGATTTCCGCCGTCAACTCATTGGCATGAGCGCCGAACACACCGCCGTAAAAGCCCCCGTCTTCCCATTCAATAAATTCCAAGGCACCGATGTGATCCTTGGCCCTGAAATGAAATCCACAGGGGAAGTTATGGGGCTGGATACGGACTTTGCGCAAGCCTTCGCCAAATCACAACTGGCGGCAGGTAATGTTTTGCCTACTGAGGGCAAAGTGTTCTTATCCGTGAAAGACAGTGATAAAGAAGCCCTTATTCCTTTGGCTAAAGACCTGTCCGAAATGGGCTTTCATTTGGTGGCCACAGGCGGCACCTGCTCCCGCCTACAAGATTCTGGCTTAAAAGTAGAACGCGTAAATAAAGTCATGGAAGGCCATCCGCACATTGTTGATGCCATGATCAACGGCGATATTGATTTTGTAATCAACACAACCAAAGGCCCGCAAGCCTTAACGGACTCTATGAGTATCCGCCGCCAAGCCGTCATGCATAAAATCCCTTACTTTACTTTGCTCACCTCCGCCCGTGCCGGTATCCAAGCCATCCACGCCCTTAAAACAAGAGAAATGGATGTAAAGCCTTTGCAAGCCTACTTTGGTGGTGAAGAACACAAAAACGAAGAAGCGGCTTAATTATAAAAATTTGTCATTATGCTCAAATCTTGACGATTTCACTTAAACGGCTTATAAAATAATGAAAGTCCGCTTTTTCGAATGCGGGCTTTGTTTATTAGAAGGATAAAATTATGAATACCCAAGTCCCGATCACCCCTGCTGGATTTAAAACAATTGAGGCAGAGTTAAAAGAGCGCAAAACTGTGACAAGATCAGAAATTGTCGAGTCCATCGCGGTGGCGCGTGAGCATGGGGATTTGAAAGAAAACGCCGAATATCACGCCGCCAAAGAACAACAAAGTTTCAATGAAGGACGCATCAAAGAATTAGAAGGTGCCATTGGAGCTGCAAAAATTATTGACCCTTCACAATTTACAGGTGATCAAATTAAATTTGGGGCAAAGGTCGTTATCGTCGATGAAGAAACAGATGAAGAGCGTTCCCTGCAGATTGTTGGTGAATATGAAACAGATGCGGATAATGGGAAAATTTCTATTACGTCACCCGTTGCCAAAGCCCTAATTGGAAAATCAGTCGGCGATTCTGTTAAGGTTGTCACACCCAAAGGCGCAGTCGATTACGAAGTTTTGGAAGTGACTTATAAATAAGCTTACTTATTTATAAGTCATCCCGAACGCAACGCGGAGGGATCTCAAGACGAAAATGAGATATCTCTCTACGTTCGAAATGACAATGTAAAAAGTTAATCCGTTTCGATAGGAATACCTGGCTTTTCCTTGGCAGAGCGCACAAGCGGCATTGTTTTAACAGAAGTCACATTTTCTAAAGCCGTTAATTCTTCTGTTAAAAATTTCTGATAGCTATCCCAATCTTTTGCGACAATACGCAACATGAAATCAACTTCACCAGACAGCATATGACACTCGCGTACAGGGCGAAGTTCTTGGCATTTATCTTCAAATTTTCTTAAATCTGCTTCGGCTTGAGATACTAATTTAATTAATGCATAAACACTCAAGCCATAACCTAAAGACGGGCCGTCAAGGCGTGCGAAATATCCTTTGATAAAGCCGCTATCTTCAAGGGCACGAACACGTCGTAAACAAGGTGGAGCAGATATTCCTGCATTTTTTGAAAGCTCTACATTCGTAATTCGACCATTTGCCTGTAAATCACGAAGAATTTTACGGTCAATTTTGTCGAGCTTGATGCGTTTCATAAAATTATCTTTCAATAAGCGAAAACTTTATTATCTAATGTATATACTATACGGTATAAAATTATAAATAGATGAACTCAAGTGTTAATTAATGGACATAAAAAAAATAAATTGTTGGATCATTACAGAAGGAATGATTGGCACACAAAATCAATGCCTTGGCGTTGCTGAAGCCCTTAGTGTTGAGGCGCAAATAAAAACGATTTCATTAAACCAGCCTTGGAAAACTTTTACGCCTTGGTTGGGGTTCGAACAAAAATTTACGTTTAAAGAACCTTTAAATCCACCTTGGCCTGATCTTGTTATTGCTTCAGGACGTAAAGCTGTCGCCGCATCACGCTACATCAAAAAGAAAAGCAACGGCAAAACATTTACTGTTCAAATCCAAGATCCAAAATGTAACCCAAAAGATTTTGATTTGGTTGCTGTGCCCCATCATGATTCCTTACGCAGTGACAATTTGATTGTCACAGATGGTGCGCCGAACCGTATTACGCCAGAAAAATTACAACGCGCCAAAGAAGAATTTTCTGATTTATTTACCGCCCTACCCTCACCACGAACAGCAGTTTTAATTGGCGGCAACAGCCGCACACATAAAATGACACCCACCATCATGCAGCAATTGGTCGAACAATTAAAAAAACTTGATGGTGGATTAATGATTACGGCTTCGCGGCGCACAGGCGAAGATAATTTAAAATTGCTTCAAGATGGATTGAAAGATAACAAATACTCCCCCTCCCTGAGGGAGGGATCAGAGGAGGGTTTAAAATCTGACCTTAACAATAAATCCAAACACCCCCACCTTAATCCTCCCCCTCAAGGGGGAGGAAATATATTCATCTGGGATGGTATTGGAAAGAATCCTTACCATGCGATGTTGGCATGGGCAGATCACATCCTGGTCACAAGTGACAGTGTCTCCATGATTTCAGATGCTGCCACAACGGGCAAGCCTACCCAAATTATTAACCTTGAAGGGCAATCAAAACGCTTTGACCGTTTTCACAATCATATGGAAGAAATAGGCGCAACACGCCCGTTTAAAGGTAACTTAGAACATTTTAAGTACGCACCCATCGATGATGCAGACAAGATTGCCAAAGCTATAAAAGAAGCCATGCAAAAAATGTATGGATAACATGCTAAAGATGACTTTACCTTCGGTCTAAACCCGACTAAACCTATGGAATTATTATAGGAGTGAGCTATGAGTGATACTATTCACACGAAAATGTTAATTATTGGATCCGGTCCTGCGGGCTATACCGCCGCCGTTTATGCCGCGCGTGCAAATTTAAGCCCCGTGCAAGTATTAGGAATGGAGCCTGGCGGTCAATTGACCATCACAACCGAAGTCGAAAATTACCCTGGCTTTGCTGATCCTATCCAAGGACCTTGGCTGATGGATCAAATGAAAGCACAAGCGGAGAATGTTGGAACAAAAACAATTCATGACATGATCATAGAAGTGGATTTTTCATCACGCCCCTATAAAGCCAAAGCCGAAAGCGGAACTGAATTTATTGCCGATACTATTGTGATCTGCACGGGCGCAAAGGCACGTTGGTTAGGCTTAGAATCAGAAACAAAATTCCGTAATATGGGCGTCAGTGCTTGCGCCACTTGTGATGGATTTTTCTTCCGCGGTAAAGAAGTTGCCGTTGTGGGCGGCGGAAATTCTGCTGTCGAAGAAGCCCTCTTCCTCGCCAATTTATGTGAAAAAGTTACTCTTGTACATCGTCGTGACGAATTGCGCGCCGAACGCATCATGCAACAACGTCTTTTTGATCATCCTAAAATTGAGGTTGTGTGGGACAGCACCGTTGAAGAAGTTCTTGGTGTTGAAGTTGGTCAAGGCGATGTCCCTGGTGTCACAGGATTAAAAATAAAAAACGTTAAAACCAATGATGTCACAGACATTCCTTTAGCAGGTGTATTCATCGCCATTGGTCACGATCCTGCTACAGATTTATTTAAAGGGAAATTAGATATGGATGATGAAGGATATCTAATCACTGCGGCAGATTCGACAGCCACTTCGCTACCAGGCGTATATGCCGCAGGAGATGTAAAAGACAAAACATACCGTCAAGCTGTTACCGCCGCAGGCATGGGCTGTATGGCGGCACTTGAAGCAGACAAATATCTGATGGATCTGGAAAACGAAGAAAAAGAAGCTGCCTAAAATTTCTTCACATCCCAGCGAAAGGTGGGATCTACATAATTTAAAAGACTCCAGCCTTCGCTGGAGTGTGATAAAAAAGAAAGACTAAAGATGGATTGGGATAAATTACGGACATTTCATATCGTTGCGGAAGCAGGAAGCTTTACACACGCGGGTATTGCGCTTGACCTTTCACAATCTGCGGTCTCGCGGCAAATAAGTGCATTAGAAGAAAGCTTGGACGTTAAGCTTTTTCATCGCCACGCACGCGGTCTTGTCCTCACTGAAAATGGTGAAATGCTGAGCAATACCGCTAAAGAAATTTTTGGCAAACTTGCGATGGCAGAAGCAAAACTGTCAGATAATAATTCTGCCCCTTCTGGAATGTTGCGCATAACAGCACCTGGCTTTTTAGGCTCTACTTGGCTTGTTCCCCGTATGCCTGAATTTAAAAAGAATAATCCTAATATGCAGATCAGCATGTTACTCGATAACCGTATTTTAAACCTCAGCATGCGCGAAGCAGATGCCGCCATCCGCCTTTACAAACCAGATCAAGGCGATTTAGAACATATTAAATTAGGGAAAATTAATTTCCACATATGCGGTTCAAAAAAATATTTCAAAGAAAACGGCAAGCCGCAATCTCTTAAAGATTTTAAAGAGCATAGCTTAATAGGCTACCCACAAAATACCGTTCTTCCTTACGAAGACCCAAACTGGCTTTTCAGAAAAGCAAATATTAATATCAACAACAATCCAAATATATTTCAAGTAAATTCGCTTTTTGGTATTCATGAAGCCGTGCGCAATAATATTGGTCTCGCCGCCTTACCTGATTACCTCATAAAAGGATCAGATGAATTCGAAACATGTATGGATGACATGACACCCCCTAGCGTTGATATTTACTTTGTTTACGCCCAAGAACGTAAAAACTCAACACGTTTAAATATCTTAAAAGACTTCCTCTTAGACAGCGTCAAAAGTACTGATTTTTAAGGGTTAATTTTTAACCTTGAATTTCTTTTTTTATTGTTTTGAATCCTCTTTACAAGCGCTTTCCTCTTGTCTATAAACTGCCCAACCCATTTTAATGGGCTAGGAATTTTAAGATTATTTCTAACAATTTTTTTAAAATCCTACGTCTTAAAAACGTCTATTGAGAGTGTTTTTTCTTATCTTTGTATGTTGCATACTAGATGGGATTTCTAAGACGTAAAACCTCCCTGTTCAACTTTACCGAGCATCTTATGCTTTGCATGAGGTAGCTCGGTTTTTTTTTGGCTTTTTAAGGCAAATCACTTTATAATTAATGAGTAATTACAAATACTTCCAAAGAACCCAACCTTGAATATTAAATCCAACCACCCTGATAAAGAAAACGTTATCGCCCTTTTTAACTACGGGGGTGGTTTACGTGGACTTATTCCCGCGCACATTATGACCCGTATTGAAAAGAAGACAGGCCATCGTATGAGCGAAATGGTTGATATCTTTTGCGGCCCGTCTACTGGCGCTATTTTAAATGCGGCCCTCACCTTGCCCCATCCAGATCACCCACACCGTGCAAAATATTATGCGCGGCATATGGTCATGTTTTATGAACGTGAAGCACAAAATATTTTCCCTCAAGATCGGTTTAGAGAACTGCGTGGCCTCCTCCATGATTTTAACAATCGTCTCACCAAAATCTCACAACTTGAAAGTGTCTTTAAACACGGTCATTACAACCCACGTAACTTGGGGAGAGCTCTGCGCGCCCTATATGGTCATGCCAAATTATCGGATAGCTTAAAAAGCCTTGTTATCCCATTTTACAGCATTGATGGCGCAAACACGCCTGAAGGCTTTTCTAAAGAAAACCCAACACGGGCAATGAAGCATTATGCCCGTGAAGGTGGGCATGCCGTGTGGCTGCGCCATATGCGCCTTCATAATGGACAGCACCATATTAACAGCCAACCGCAAGTATCCCTCTATGACGCGGTCATGGCCAGTTGCGCCGCGCCGACATATTTCCCCTGTCACAACTTCGATATTGAATGGGGCGATGCCCGCGGTACAAAAAATTACGCAGGCATTGATGGTAATATCTTTGATAACCCTGCGGTGTCTTATTATGGCTCGCTACAAAAACAGCTCGACCCCCATCAAAAACTCGTCATGATTGGTTTGGGTACGGGGCATACCAATCGTTCCATCAGCAAAGATAAATGGAATAAATATGGCTCGCTCGGTGTCGTAGATCCCGTCAATGACCTGCCGCTGATTAACATCTTTTTCCATGCTTCAGAATCTGCCCTCTCGCACAGCCTCACGCATGAACTAGGCGACGACCTTTATATGTTTAATCGTTCCATGCTAGATGGCGACCCCGTGGTGCCGAATATTCAAATTGACGATGGATCACCAGAAAACTTAAAAAAACTTCGTAACTTTGCAGAAAAAATTATGGAAGAACGCGCCAAGCAACTTGATGATGTTTGCGAGCTGCTGGTACAAAACCGCGATAAAAAAGAAGAATATCAAAGAGATGAAAGAAAATCCGAAAAACGCAGCTTCTTCGATTTTTTCTTGGGTCACAGATTAAGCGATTAAACTAAGTATTAATTTATTAACTTATCCCCAGAATCACGATTCTTTTAGTACAACCACCTGTTTTGATTAGACATTATTTAAAATTATTACATAATTAAACAAATTTAATTGTCTGAAAATAAATGCCTTTAGACTCATCAACAGCACAACACTTTCAGCCTATCGCAAGGCAAGCTTCTGATCAAAAAGAAGTCAAAACAGCATTACAGAGATTATTACAAAGGCCTATTCAATCGAATGGGCCTAATTTTTATGAACACGCGCCTAGAAATTTACCTAAAGGTTGGGAAAGAAGTACCTTTAGGTTTGAAGGCTTAGATATCCCCTATCATATTGCTAGAGCCACGCAGGAAAATGCAGTGGTTGCATTTGTTTCTGGCCTGAAACCTGACCATGCTGTTTCTAAAAAAATTGTTAAAGCTTTGAAGAAAAGAGGTATATCAGTTGTTTGGATTAACTATCCAAATCCAGGACGGCAATTAGGCTATATGTCTTTTTATAAAAGGCTTTCGCATTACTTCTTCACATCTCCAAATTCTCCTTTTTACACCAAATTTTCAGAAAAATTAAAGAGATTAATTGCCGGTCATTCTACTGGCGGACAAAATGTTATTAGTCTTGTAACATCTGATAGCACAAAAAATGATTATAAGGATTTCAGTCTCGCTATTACTGAAAATTCTTTTCTAGATAACGCAAATGCCGCTCAACATGATAGCATTTTTAGGCAAGTACTTTTTACAAGCTATGCTTTATTGAATTTTAGAAAACTACCCCACGAAACTTTACTTGGCCTTGGTTATAACAATTATTATGCTCTAAAAGAGAAAGTTGGTAGCGATTATACTCCTGCACCTTATGAGACTTCTGAATTTAATTTTAGAGTTGCGGCTACGTCATATCGCGCTGCTTTTAACTCATATTTAATCGCACAAACTGTTAAAGAGCGTCTTGGTTACTATGCAACATATTCAAAATCACAAACGCCTAATTTTTTAAAGACAGCAATAAGACCTTTTTTACAAGCGCTTTCACCTGTTTTTATGGAAGCACACAATAGATTGGAAAATTTAATTGAATCATTTGACCTTCCCTCACCACGACAACTCTATGATGCAAGACTACCTTCAGAATTTGAGACACCAACCTTCGGACAAATATTAGAAACACGAAAACCTGGGCGCGCTTTAAGAAAAGATATTATAAACAACCCCGATATTAAGCCTGCTTGTGATATGCTCATGGTGATGGGTGATGAAGATCCTTTTTCTTCAAACCCACCACAGATAGAAGTGGCAAAATCATTGAAGATTCCTTATATTGTTGCAAATTCAGGTCACAGCTCGCTAAGTGAAGATAAGTCTGCCAGAAAAGCAACTATAAGTGTTATTGAAGAAATAATCCCAGAAGTTTATAAATTACCTAAAACTATCAGAGATCAAGAAAGTGAAGCCAGTGAAGCATATTGGCCAGAATATGCTAGAGCATCTGTCATTAAACAAACCTTACAAGATAGTTTCGCTTATGCTTTAAAAGCTATGCCGCGGCTTGCCCGTTTGCGTTTCCGACAAGCTGGGAGCACGCCACCTGAATTCGCTCACAAGCTGTCTTAAGGGCTTCTTCGCTCGTCGCGTAGGAAATTCTGAAATGGGGGCTGAGGCCGAAGGCTTCGCCGTGTACGGTGGCTACGCCTTGGCTTTCGAGGAGGTAACTCACCACATCTTCATCTGTTTCCAGTGTTTTGCCTTCTGGTGTTTTTTTGCCGATCATGCCTGCACAGGATGGGTACACGTAAAACGCGCCTTCTGGCATGGGGCACTCAATTCCTTCACAGGCATTAAGCATATCAACAACCAAATCACGACGGCCTTTAAACGCCTCAATCCATGGCTTCATGAAAGATTGGTCGCCATTCAACGCTTCAACAGCGGCGGCTTGCGAAATTGAACAGGGGTTTGATGTGCTTTGTCCCTGAATTTTACTCATCGCTTTGATGAGCTCTTTCGGACCACCAGCGTATCCAATGCGCCAACCTGTCATAGAGTAAGCTTTAGACACGCCGTTAATCGTAATCGTGCGGTCTTTTAATTTTGGCTCTACTTGTGCAGGCGTACAAAATTCAAAATCGCCGTAAACAAGATGCTCATACATGTCATCCGTCATCACCCAAACATGCGGGTGATTTAAGAGCACATCTGTTAGCGCCTTCATATCTTCTTTTGTGTATCCCGCCCCTGTGGGGTTAGATGGAGAGTTTAAAATCACCCATTTGGTTTTTGGCGTAATCGCCGCCTCTAGCTGCTCTGCCGTCATTTTAAATCCAGCGCTTTGTGGGCAATCCACAATGACAGGCTCCCCTTCGGCGAGCAGAACCATATCTGGATAAGACACCCAATAAGGTGCAGGAATAATAACTTCATCACCAGGATTAACCGTTGCCATTAAGGCATTGTAAAGTATCTGTTTTCCGCCAGTTCCAACGGATACTTCATCACGCGTATATTCCAAATTATTATCGCGCTTGAATTTGGCAATGATCGCATCTTTTAATTCTGGCGTACCATCAACATTGGTATATTTTGTCTGTCCGTTATCCATGGCTTTCTTCGCCGCATCTTTAACAAAGTCAGGCGTGTCAAAGTCAGGCTCCCCCGCGCCCAAACCAATAATGTCCTTACCCGTCGCCTTTAATTCCTTGGCCTTGGCCGTTACCGCTAAAGTAGCAGAAGGTTTAATACGAGAAAGGCGATCAGCGATAATAGACATGAGGTTTTTTCCTTAACTTATTGATTTATCAAAAGATACATTATGACTTTCTAGCCATTCTTTCAAGGGTTTGAAAATTGGGTTTTTTAAGTTTTCGGTTATGTATCCCTGAAGTCGTGGAATGTGCGCTAAAAACTCTGTTCCGCCATTCTCACGGGCAAACTTAATAAATAAACCAATCACACGGCAATGAAAATGCATGGACATGAGCGCATACCATTGATCAAAAATCATGCGTTCTTCTTCATTCATATTCGCGCAATATAAATCTCGCATTTCTGATTTAATATCAGCGGGAACCGTTTGACGCGCATCTTCTAAAAGATTTAGCAAGTCATAGCCTTTAAATCCCCAAAACGCATCTTGAAAGTCAATTAAGGTATAACCACCCTCTTTTTCAGGACACCACATCAAATTTTCCAAATGATAATCTGCATGGCAAAACCCCATAGGGCAAAGCGGCAAATTGATTGCGATGTTATTGAGGATTACTTCAAATTCTTCAACGAGTTGTGGGGTGACTTCAACATCAGAGACAGCAGGCACATAATAATCAACAAATTGACGTAAACGCTCGCGAATTAATGTTTTTTTATAGCCCACCAGTGGAACAAGATTTTCCTTTGCGCCATTTTTGATTTGTATCAGGACACTCGTTGCTTTTTGATAAACTTCATAGGGGTCATGCCCGCTGTTTTTCACATCGCCAAAACTGGTTTTACCGCAATCTTCTATAATCGCGTATCCATCTTGGTCATGATAATAAATCTCTGGCACAGACACATTGATTTCGCGCAAATGCTCCGCAACTTCGACATATTCTTTTAATCCTGTTTCTAAAATACCCGCGCGGCTCATATCCATGAATAACGCGCGTTTGCCCTCTTTTTCCAAACGTGCATAGCGGCGAAGCCCCATATCCGCACCCATGGGCGTGACACTCACACTCGCCCACTCGGTCTTTTCTAAAAATTTGGAAATGTTAAATTCTGACATGCTCAGATTGAAGCAATTTTAGCTTTCACCCTTGGCTTTTTTGATCATCGCCTGAATGGCATCGATGTGCGCCTGACTTGCGCCCTGTTTCTTCACAGGACGGCCATAGCTTTCTTGACCAAATTGCGCCGTGTCACCACCTGCAATGGTTTTCAAGATATCCATACCAAAAGAACCTTCTTTATCCAATTCCCCACGTACTTCTGGTGTTGGAATATTTTCAGGTTCTGTCTTACCGCTTTTTACACGCTCAATTGCGTGTGCCGTAATGCCAACCATGTGTGGGCGCACCAATTCTTTTAAGAGCTTATGATCTTCCATGGCCCAAGCAATAAGCTGTTGCCGCGCATTTGCAGAATTTCCACGCGTTACGTTTAACGCTTCTTTGATTTTCTTATTCACATACTCACGGGACATCAGACAAACTCCTTTTTAATGAGTCTCAATTATAGCCTATTTGGCATGAAACGCCCAGAAAAACGTCTCATATTCACAAATTTGCTATTTCCTTAACGAGCGATTGAACGCCCTTCACCCGTTCTTCCGCAGTTTCCCAATGACGGATGGCGATAATGCGTTGATCTTTTGGACGAATTTTGATGCTACCGCGTTTACTTTCAATCCATTGCATAACTTTTAGCGGATCATTGGCTGCACCTTTATGAAAGCCAATAACGGCTCCTTTTGGCCCCGCTTCAACATGGTCAATATTGGCCTGACGGCAAAGAATTTTGATGCCCATAATATCCATCAAATTCTCAACTTCGGGCGGAATGTCCCCAAAACGGTCAATCAATTCGGCGGCAAAGCCTTCAATTTCAGAAGCGCTTTCAAGGTCAGAGAGGCGACGATAAAGGCTCATACGAACACTTAAATCTTCGACATAAGTTTCTGGAATTAAAACAGAAGTTCCAATATTGATGTTGGGTGACCAGCGTTCAGAAATGGCTTCTTCGGCATCTACATCAACACCCGCTTTGGCCATGGCAACGGCCTCTTCAAGCATTTCTTGATACAGCTCAACACCCACTTCGCGGATGTGCCCTGATTGCTCCTCACCCAGCAAGTTCCCTGCCCCGCGAATATCCATATCGTGTGATGCCAGTTGGAATCCTGCGCCCAACGTATCGAGTGTTTCCATGACCTCAAGGCGTTTTTGCCCCTGCGGGGTCAATTTCTTCTTAGGATCATGGGTCAGATAAGCATAGGCGCGCACTTTGGAGCGGCCAATACGCCCACGGATTTGGTAAAGCTGCGCTAGCCCAAACATATCGGCGCGATGCACCACCATGGTATTGGCGGTGGGGATATCAATTCCACTTTCGATGATATTAGTCGCAAGCAGAATGTCATATTGCCCGTCATAGAACGCGCTCATACGGTCTTCCAATTCCGTGGGTGTCATCTGCCCATGGGCAGAGATGAATTTCAGCTCAGGCACAAGCTCTTTAAGATTATCTTCAATTTCTTTCAGGTCTTTAATACGCGGCATGACATAGAAGCTTTGGCCACCACGGTAATGTTCGCGCATCAGGGCTTCACGAATAACCATCTGATCATACGGCAAAACGAAGGTACGAATAGCAAGGCGATCCACTGGCGGAGTCGTAATCAGGCTCATTTCTTTTACGCCCGTCAGCGACATTTGAAGGGTACGCGGAATGGGCGTAGCGGTCAGGGTTAGAATATGGACATCGGTTTTCAGCTCTTTTAAACGCTCTTTTTGCTTCACGCCAAAACGTTGTTCTTCATCAACGATCACTAAGCCAAGGTGAGAGAAATGAACATCTTTGGCAAAAATGGCATGTGTTCCAATGACAATATTGACCGAACCATCGGCAAGGCCTTCTTTGGTGGCCTTAACATCGGCGGCAGTGGCGAGGCGTGAAAGCTGACCAATACGAATGCCTGTGCCTTCAAAGCGTTTGACGAAATTGGCAAAATGTTGGCGCGCCAATAATGTCGTCGGTACCGTCACCGCGACTTGTGCGCCTGACATCGCCGCGACATAGGCGGCGCGAATAGCAACTTCGGTTTTTCCAAACCCAACGTCACCGCAGACAAGGCGATCCATGGGGTGATCCCCATTCAGATCATCAATCACGGCATTGATGGAACGCAATTGATCTTCCGTTTCAGCATACGGGAAACGCGCTGCGAACTGATTATAAAGCGCGGGCTCAATTGCCAATTTCTCACCTTTACGCAAGATGCGTGCGGCAGCGATTTTCATCAAATGATCAGCAATCCGCATCAGGTCTTTCTTGACCTTGGCTTTTCGTGCTTGCCATCCCGCCCCGCCTAATTTGTCGAGTTGAGAGAACCCTTCGTCCGAGCCAAAACGTGACAACACTTCAATATTTTCAACAGGGACAAATAATTTATCGTCCCCCGCATAAACGACCTTAAGACAATCATGGAACGTCCCCGCCGCGCTCAGGGTTTCAAGACCTTCAAAACGCCCAACACCATGATCAACATGGACAACCAAATCGCCCACATTCAGCGAGGATACTTCGGTTAAGAAATTCTCAGCTTTCTTACGTTTCTTGGTTTTACGTGCCAAACGATCGCCTAGAATATCTTGCTCACTAATGACCAACAGGTCATCAGCCATAAAGCCGCTTTCCAGCGCAAGGATCGCCATCCCAAGTTCGTCTTTACGCAATTTTTGGATATCGCTTTGGCTATGACAATTCTTGATACGGGCAAAGCCAGCATCCTTAAACATGATCTTTAATCGATCACGCGATCCTTCACTGTATGTCGCAATAACGACCTTTTGGCTGGCGATATGGGCGCGTTTAATTGTGCCCGCCACCTCTTCCATGACATTGGCATCAGGAATGGCACGAATATCCGCATAATCACGCGCTTTACGTCCACCGCCATCAGAGAACCTCCCCCCCTCAATCCCCCCCGTAAACGGGGGGGAGGTATCCGGTGAAATCCCGCCTGCTGGAAGAGGGGAGGTATCAAGGGAACCACCTTCTCTTACCCCCCCGTTTACGGGGGGGATAGGGGGGGAGAACGGCGATAACGTCATCGCATTTTTTAGGAAGTCCGTATTTTGAATATAAAGTTGAGAAACAGGCAACGGGTGATAAACAGACCCTGTCATACTGACGTCCTGCCCCTTCTTGCTTTTCTTCACAGCCGCGTTTGCGGCCTCTAATGTTTTACGCGCTTGGTAGAAATCTTGAATTTGAGTGGCACGTTCCGCGATTGATATATCCACTTGCGCGTCTTGCGTGATTTGTGCGCCAGGCACATAATCGAACAGGCTTACCAATGGATCTTCAAAGAAGAACGATAGCCAATGATCCATGCCATTATAACGCCGACCTTCAGATACGGCACTATAAAGCGGATCATCATCACGCACTGCGCCAAAAGCCTCGCGATAGTTTTTACGAAAACGTGTGATTGAGTTTTCATCAAGGAAGAACTCTGTCACAGGCTTTAATGTAAATTGGTCAAGCTTACTTTCAGTGCGCTGTGACATTGCATCAAAGGCACGAATAGTATCAATCTCATCGCCAAACAGATCAAGACGCACAGGATTTTCGTAAGACGGCGGGAATATATCAACAATACCGCCGCGAATGGCAAACTCCCCTGCCTCACGCACTGTATCTGTTCTCACATACCCATTCGTGCTGAGATAACGTTGAAGCTCTAGCAGATCAAGGTGCATGCCTTTGGTTGCAATGAAGCTTGCATCTTTCAAAGCATTGGGTGGTGTCACCTTTTGCAACGCGGCATTCGCGGTTGTCAAAATAAGACGCGGTAAATACTTACCATCCGCCTGCCATAATAGTAACTCCGCCAATGCGCTCACCCGTTTGGCAACAATCTGGTTACTCGGCGACACACGGTCATAAGGCAAGCAATCCCATGCCGGAAATTCAAGCACCTGAACATCAGGCGCAAAAAATTCAAGCAAGTCTTTGAGCGTTTCAGCACGACCGTCATCTAGCGCAATATGCACCAAAACCTGTTGAGATTTAGCGGCTTCGCGCGCGCGCTCCGCCAACAACCGCGCATCTTGCCCTTCAGGTGCACCAAAAAGCGTATTCGCTGAAGATTGTACTTCCTCAGAGATTGGCTTCGTCGCTTCCTGTGCTGCGTTCTGTGGCATAATCGTAATTTAATAACTTTTCTAAAATGGCTGAATTCTTATTGGCAGGCACCTCAACGCGCCCACAAATCCAGTCATACATTTCCGGATCGCTGTTTTCCAACAATTGCTCGTATAAATCAAGCTCCTCTTCACTGAAATCTGGAATGTGTTTATTGGCAAAAGACCCTAAAATTTGATCCATCTCTTTCGTCCCACGATGCCAAGACCGAAAAATCAATCTCTTGCGCTTGTTGTTTACGTTTTCTAAACTCATAAGGTACTTTATAAAGTATAAATAAAAAATAATCCAATCCTGTCATACTACGACTTGATCGTAGTATCCACATGGATCCTTCGGTCAAGCCGAAGGATGACAAATGAGAAAATAATGAGCAGACCCTTTGAATTAGACCCGTTATTTAGAGCGCTCACAACCCTTCCTGGTGTGGGTCCCAAAAGTGCGCCCTTAATTGATAAGCTTGTGGGGGGCGGCAAAGTACTCGATGTCCTCTTTCATAAACCTATCGATTTTATCGACCGTCGTTTTTCTCCCGTTATCAAAGACGCCCCCAATGGCAAAATTGCCACCATGGAAGTACGTGTCGAAAAGTACTCTTTTGCGTCACGACGCGGCTTGCCCTCTCGCGTTAAAGTGACAGACGGCACAGGCGCGATGGATTTGGTTTTCTTTAATGCCAATAAAGATTGGCTGTCAAAACAACTCCCCATCGGCGAAATCCGCGTTATAAGTGGAAAGGTTGAATATTATCAGGGCAATGCGCAAATGGTACATCCTGATGCCATTGAAAAACCAGAAAACCGCGCGGCGATTGAAACAATTGAGCCAATTTACGGCTTAACCGCCGGCGTTACAAATAAAACAATGCGTAAAGCGATTAACGGCGCATTAGGCACAGTGCCAAAACTTTCAAACTGGTTAGACCCTGCCCATCAAAAAAAGAATACATGGCCTGAATGGCATAAAGCGATTGAAGTGCTTCATAACCCCTCCAGTGAGTCAGGATTGTCACCTGTTCATCCTGCACGGGAGCGTTTGGCGTATGATGAATTGCTCGCCAATCAACTTTCTCTCGCGCTCGTACGCCTTCATCAAAAAAAGCAAAATGGGCGCGCTTGGAAAAATAATGGAAAATTGCGTCAAAAGATTTTGGATAAGCTCTCTTATACTTTAACGACAGCTCAATACCGCACGCTTAAAGAAATTGATGACGATATGCATTCACCGCTAAAAATGCTCCGCCTTGTACAAGGAGATGTAGGAAGCGGTAAAACAATCGTAGCGGCTTGCGCCATGATGAACGTCATTGAATGTGGTGCCCAAGCCGCCATTATGGCGCCCACCGAAATTCTGGCGCGGCAACATGAAGAGAGTTTTGGCGAATGGCTGGATGCGGCAGGCGTTTCTTATGTGACTTTAACAGGTCGTAATAAGGGCAAAGAGCGTGCGGCAATTTTAGATGAAATTGCAAGTGGTGACGCACAAGTGGTGATTGGTACGCACTCCCTTTTTCAAGAAAGCATTGAGTTCAAAGATTTAGGTTTAGCCGTGATTGATGAACAGCATCGTTTTGGCGTGCATCAACGCCTTGCCCTTTCCCAAAAATCAAAAGGGACTGGTGTGTTGGTGATGACTGCAACGCCTATTCCCCGCACACTAACCCTTACCGCCTATGGCGATATGGAAGTCAGTCGTATTGACGAAAAGCCACCAGGGCGCAAACCTGTTGATACGCGTCTTTTGCCCAAGGAAAAAGTGGAAACCATGATTGATGCCATTGCGCGACAACTTGATAAGGGCGCGCGCGCCTATTGGGTTTGCCCGTTGGTTGAAGATAGTGAAGTGTTAGACCTCCAAGCTGCCGAAGCGCGTTATGATATCCTACGCGAACGTTTTGGCGCCCAAGTCGGTCTTATCCATGGACGGATGAAAGCAGATGAAAAAGATTTGGTAATGAGCGGCTTCGCACGCGGTGATATCAAAATCCTTGTCGCCACCACTGTCATTGAGGTTGGCGTCAATGTGCCTGAAGCCAATATTATGGTGATTGAACAAGCAGAGCGTTTTGGACTCTCCCAACTTCACCAATTACGCGGACGTGTAGGTCGTGGCGCGGCAAAATCATTTTGCTTTTTGGTTTATGCCGAAGGTTTAGGCAAAACCGCCAAAGAGCGTTTGAAGATTATGCGCGACACAGAAGATGGCTTTATCATCGCCGAAAAAGATTTGGAGCTTCGCGGTGGTGGCGAAATCCTCGGCACGCGTCAAAGTGGTATGCCAACATTCCGCCTCGCCGATATCACAGCCCATGGTGATTTACTGGTTGCCGCGCGCGATGATACAAAACTTATCCTGCATAATGACGAACATTTAGAGAGTGAACGCGGGAAAGCCCTAAAAACACTCCTCTACCTCTTCGAGCAAGATCAAGCGATCACTCGGTTACGAGCAGGTTAGTCTTTTTAGTATTTTCAGGATCGGGCGGAGTTATAATACCGCCAGATACAATCATTTTAATGCCTTCTTCAACGCTCATTTTCATGTATGTAATGTCTTTCTTAGGCAAGAAAAGTAAAAATCCTGACGTTGGATTTGGTGTTGTTGGCAGAAAAACATTCACTGTTTCATTTTGCGTCAACGTTTGAACTTCACCTTTTGTCGCCCCTGTTACAAAACCTAAAACCCAGATTCCTTTGCGTGGATATTCAAACATAACCACTTCTTTAAACGCATCAGATTTTGATGCCATAACAGTTTCAAAAATCTGTTTAATGGCACTGTAAATCGTATTGATAACTGGTACACGCTCTACGATTCTTTCAGACCAACGAACCAGAAGACGACCAAAGAAGTTACGTGTGAAAAATCCAACTGTAATAAAAAATGCAATTGCGATTATGAGCCCTAGTCCAGGAATATCAACAGGCAGGTAAGTGTTTGGATTATATGCATATGGAATAACGGGCGTAATTTTACGATCTAGAAATTTTAAAAACCCCCAAACGACATAAAGGGTAATCGCAATGGGTGCCGTGACTAAAACACCCGCAAGAAAATAATTTCTTAGCTTTGCGAATAAAGAAGATTTTGTATCAGAAGAATTATCAATCAACACGTCTTCGATATCTTTTTTTAACTTTTTCTTAGCCATGTTTAATAATTATCCTTTTAATTTATCACGAAGATAGTCTGCAACTTTATCAAGTGCGATACGCTCTTGTGCCATTGTATTACGCTCACGCACCGTGACAGTTCCATCACTCAAGCTTTCATCGTCAATGGTGAAGCAATATGGCGTGCCAATTTCATCTTGGCGCGCGTAGCGCTTACCAATATTTTGCTTGATATCAAGATCAACTGCAAATTCCTCACGGAGTTCAAGATAAAGCTTTTCCGCCACTTCTGGTTGCTCGCCCTTCGCCATAAGCGGTAAAATTGCTGCCTTCTTTGGTGCCATTTTTGGATCAAAATTAAGATAAACACCACTTGGACGATTTGGGTCGGGCGTATAAGCCTCACACAGTAATGCGAGTACACCACGCGTTAGACCTGCTGCAGGTTCTATAACATGAGGTAAATATTTCTCATTATTCCGTTCAGGATCAAGATATTCTAATTTTGTTTTTGAATGTTCTTGATGTTGGCGAAGGTCGTAATCACCGCGATTGGCAATACCTTCCAATTCTCCAAAATCTGGATCCGTGAATGGATATTTATACTCAATATCGCATGTGCCTTTGGAGTAAAACACGAGTTCATCCGCATCATGATCACGCATAAGGATTTTGTCGCTGTTCAGGCCAATAGACTCCCAGAATTTTTTACGCTCAGATTTCCAAAATTCGAACCACTTCGGCGCATCATCTGGATGGCAGAACCATTCCATTTCCATTTGTTCAAATTCACGCGAACGGAAGATGTAATTACGTGGGTTCACTTCGTTACGAAACGCTTTACCAATTTGCGCAATACCAAACGGCATTTTCACGCGAGAGCTATCCACGACGTTTTTGTAATTAATGAAAATCCCCTGCGCCGTTTCACCGCGCAGATAAGCTGTCGTTTTATCTTGTTCAGACGCGCCCACCCCCGTTTCAAAAAGAAGATTAAATTCTTTAGGCTCGGTTAGCGTGCCTGGCTCTTTAGCTTCAGGTGCAATTATATTTTCTTTATCTATCTTATTATTAGATTTATCGTTTTCTTCAAGTAAAAGGAGACCATAGTCTTCTTGATAACCAAATTTATCAATATCCAGTAGATTAATAACTTCACATTGTTCAACATCAAAATGAAATTTAAGCTTTCTAAACCGCTTTCGTATTTCATCAATCGGTGTTTCCGCTAATAATGCTGGAATGATAGAACTATCGTTTTTTGGATCATACACTTTTGGCAAGTAAACTTCGACATGATCCGCACGATAACGTTTCTTTGTCTCACGGCAATCTACCATTGGGTCAGAAAATCCGCCCACGTGACCAGACGCTACCCAAACATCTGGGTTTTGAATAATCGCACTATCTAAACCAACAATTTGCACTGGATGTCCATCAGGGCCGATTGGCGGTGTTGTCACCATATTTTTCCACCAATAATCGCGTAGATTATTCTTTAGCTCCGTGCCCAGCGGACCATAATCCCAAAAACCATTGATCCCGCCGTAAATATCAGACGCAGGAAAGATAAAACCGCGACGTTTGCACAACGCCACAATGTCCTTCATGTCAATTTCTGGTGTATCCTGATTGGTTTGCTTTTCAGCCGCTTGCATATCGATAAGTCCTTGTAAATTTATATCCCATAAAGATATAAGGGATTCCGCCAAAATCACAAGGGGGAACAGTTTCAAATTAACCCTTGACAATATAGGAATAATTACCTATATTGAATTTCAAATCACTATATTTCCGTCTAAATTTTGACCTTCATCCTTAAGGAGACTTATCCATGTTGAACAACATAGGTCGCGGGCTGGCGCCTACGGCACCCCGCACCCCTTTCCCTTTTCGCTTTCTAAATTTCGCGAGCAGCCTACCCAATGAAGTGACTTTCATTAGAAACAGCAAAGCGACTTGCTTTAATTCTAACGGAAAGCTTATTGAAGTTGGCGTGAATGAATCACGACATGACCATACACCAGATGGTGCCCCCCTTGGTCTTTACATTGAACATGAAGCCACGAATAAATGTGAGAATTATAATGTCAACCCTACCGATACAACGGGCGTTATTACTGCTGGCACAGGAACGGTTAGCGTTGTTGATGATGCCGCAGAACTCGCCGCCACAGGATTAGATGAAATTTGCACGAGTGGCAAAGTATATAAAGCCGAAGCCACAACTGGCTCAACTTTTGTGGTATATTTTTTAGGAAACACAAACAACACCAATAAACATTCGATGAGCCTTTATGCCCGTGGCGAAGGCGGTAGCGGCACGTGCGGACGTTTGGCTTTGGGCGGCGCAGAGCTTGCCATTGCTGAAACAGGTGAAAATTATCAACGCTTTAAATATGAGGACTTAACGCCTGATGGAACGGGTCGTAAATTTACCATAGCCGTCAATGGCAACAGAACATTGTATTTCATTCTTAATCAATTAGAAGAAGCTACAAAATGTAGTTCCATTATTCCCGTTGAAGGAGCAAGCATCACGCGCCCTATCGATCGCGCTTATATTAACAATGTTGATCAAAAGAACTGGTTTGACGCCAATCAAGGGTACATGATTTGCCGTTACACAATGGAACGCTTACTCAGTAGCGACGTTTATCTCGCTATCCTTAACAACGGCGGCTCTAGTAACACGATTGGTTATCGCATCGAAGGATCGAGCAAAACTCTAAAGGGATATGTCCGCACCGCGTCTAGCTCTCAACACGCCAACACAAATGCTGACACGCAAATTGCAGGCGTTTTAAACACCGCAGGCATTCGATGGAACGCCGATGATATTGATATCCTCTCAGGGGGTAGTTTTGAAACCCGCTCCATGTCTGCTGTGCCCTCTGGCATTAATGCCTTAGAAATTGGCGCCCGTAATGGAGGGTCTGATCCTCTCTATGGTCACATTCTCTCACTCGAAATTGGTACAAAAGATATCACCTTGCCCCAACTTGGGAATAAGATGCAAAAAGCTAATGACTATTGTCTTATTGGCGCAGGACAATCTCTTATTCGTGGGCACTTTTTTAGCCAAGCGGATAATAATCAGGGCGGTAAACAAAAATTTCGTGAGATCATTGGCGGTGAAAACCCTGACCAATCTTTTGTTATGGTTGACGGGAGTACAGGATCTAGCGCGGCTTGTAAAACAACAAGTGCAACAAATTATTGGTGGGATAATGCAACTAATACACGGGGCGATGCCTTTGATATTTTCTATGATCAAATAAATGATGTAGGCGCAAAACCAACAACCATCCTATGGGGACAGGGTGAAGCGGATTCTCATGTCATGGATGTAACAACAACCACCGCCGCGCAATATAAACAAGCGTTAGAAGCTATCTTTGACGATATGCGCAGTACACTTGGTGATATTAAAATTTATATCCAACCCATTGGTCGTCGCACAGATTTCACAAATACAGGCGGTATTCAAGCCGTGCGTGATATTCAAAATGAACTTGTCAATGAAAATTCTTGGTGTCATTTTGCATCAGAAATTTATGATCAGACACTCTTTGACAACGTTCACCTAAGTAACGCCAGTTATGTACAAGTGGCACAAAGAAATACGCTCGCCTTACTCAATCAGTCTGGCGCAATAGGCCCGCGAATGGTTGGCGTTTCCCGAATTGGTACGACAGTCACGGTCACTATTACGCATGATACGGGTACAGATTTCACACCAACTTTTGATATTGAAGGATTTACCTTTTTTGATAACACCGCAGAAATCGCAATAAGTAGCACAACAAAGATCAACGCAACGACGATAGAACTGACATTGGCAAGCGCACCATCATCTGGCATTGAGACACTTTATTACGGGTATGACGACATGGCAGGATTAAATATATCCAATGTTGTGACTGATAATGCAGTTATCCCCATGCCACTTAGATTATCGAAAATAACATTATAATTTGCTGTGGTTAGTTTCTTAATAGCTTTTTACGCCTTCTTTAAATAATTGTTTAATAAAATCAATTAATTAAAAACAATAAGGTCCAAAAGTGCAGCAAGCGGAACAAGTCGTTCACGAATCTGAAACGCAAAGACAATACATACGGTTGCAACTTCCCGCTTCTGCGTTGATTGATGGAAATCGTATTTCGATTAAAGATCTGTCTTCGGGTGGGATGGCACTTCGTGATATTGATACGAAAGCTTTCAAAAAAAACCAAAAGATAGAGCTTATTCTTATTCTCCCTTTTGCGGATTTCACGATTGATTTAGACCTGAAAGCCGAAATTCAATATATCGATAAAAAGTTGAAAGTGGCAGGTTGCCGTTTCACCGATTTAAAACCGAGCCAGATTTCTATTCTAAATCATGTCATCCGTGCTTTTATTTCTGGTGATGTTGAAAAAGATACGGACATTATCAATGTTGTGGCGCGTGATAATTTTGCGAACATTCGTAAACATCAAGATAATGAAGAAACCACAAAAGCAGAACTCGTAAAACGCTATTCCCTTTATGTGTTATCGCTTCTTTGCATTATTACCGTAAGCAGTTTCATCATCAGCAATATCATGGATAAATTGTTCGTAATCAAGACCGCTGATGCGCAAGTTTATGTCCCAACGATTAACATCATGGCACCTTTATCAGGCACCTATGTTTCTGCCCTGCCCGTTGGCGTAAAAACGGTAGAGAAAAACACCCCTCTTTCTAAAATTGTAAGCACAACGAACAATGATACAGTTGTAATCTACAGCCCCTGCGATTGCTACATTACAGACAAATTTATTTTGGACAGGCAATATACAGCCCAAGACACGCAACTTTTTAATTTGATTGATAATGGCGAAGAACCATTTATCAAGGCTTACACCACCTTAGAAAACGCTCAACGGCTTGATGTCGGTACTGATGCAAACATAAAAATTATTGGCTTAAAAGATGAAATTGCTGGTGTTGTTCATTCCATTCAAATCAATCAATCAGAATTAAACGCTCAACCCAACCGCGCAGAAATCATTATTAAACCGACCTCTAAGCTTACTGTTGATCTTTTAAATCGTTTGGCATCAGTTGAATTTTATCTATGACTGAGAATTTAAGTGTTTTAAATATACCGCAGATTATCCCTGTCATTTTATGTGGCGGCGCAGGAACACGACTTTGGCCCTTAAGCCAGAAGCAAAAACCAAAGCAGCTTCTTCCTATCGTTAATAAAACAATACTACTCCACGACACCTTGCAACGTATTGACGATTGTTTGGATAACGTGCTTCCCCACATCATCACTGTGACAACAGAAGAATTAAGTGAAGAAACAACTTTTCAATTAAAAGCGTATCATTCAGATTGCTCCAACCATGTTTTAAAAGAACCTGAGAGTAAAAATACTGCTGCGGCTATTGCGCATGCGGCATTATATGCCAAAGAAAAGTTTGGCCCAAATGCGTATTTATGGATTTTACCTGCAGATCATCATGTTGAAAATCACGAGAACTTAAAAGCCATTTTTGATGAGTTAGACTTATCCAAAATGAATGATAAAATTCTAACTTTTGGAATAATGCCTAATAATCCTGAAACAGGGTATGGTTACATTGAATATAATCAAAACTCTGAAAGCCCCTTAAAACAAGTCAAATCTTTCAAAGAAAAACCCAATGAAGATTTAGCCAAAGAATATATTGCCCAGCCAAATTACCTTTGGAATAGCGGCATGTTTTTATTTCAAACTAAAACTATCTTAAATGAATACATTGATCACGCTTATGAAACGCTTCATCCATTAAATAAGGTTATAAATCAGCAAGGTTGTATTATTGATGCTTATCAGACCGTTCCGCAAATCTCCTTTGATCACGCTATCATGGAGAAAACAGACAAATCTTATGTGATAGAAATTAATATTGGTTGGAGTGATGTTGGTAACTGGCAAAGCCTATGGAACCTAAAAAGTAAGGACAGTGCAGGAAATGTTTTACAAGGTAACATTGACGCCAACGAAACAGAAAACTGCTATATCCAGTCTGATAACCTATCAATCGCCACGATGGGTTTAAAAGATATCGTTATTGTCGAAACGGAGAATCAAATTTTTATTGCCGATCGACACCAATCTCATAGATTTATTCCTACAAAAAAAACTGAAAATTTTAATATAGGATATAAAAAAAAGGTACTTAATGAAAACAACTTTTACGAAGTCCATGAATTAAAATTAGCTCCTACTCAAAAAACTGAATACACAAATAATAAATTTTACAGTCATCAATTAATAATTATAAGCGGCGAAGCCGAAGTTAATATCGATAACAATAAAGAGACATATAAAAACGGAGAAACGATCAGTATCCCCATGACGGTACCTTATCAAATAATAAATTCATCCATAGATGATCTTATTATTCTCGCGATCACTAATAAAAACAACGCCTTAAATCACACTCAAAATCAAAAAAATTTAAAAATGCAGGATGCTTTGTGAATGAATAACGTGTTAAAAATTTTGCTGCTCTCCGCTTTCTTGATTTTATCTTTAAGCCAAATTTCACACGCACAATTTTTTAACCCTGATTTGAAAACAGCACAAAAAGCCTATAAAAATGAAGATTATCAAACGGCTTTCAAACATTGGAAAGCTCTAGAAAACTATAACGAACAAAAAGCCTATTTAGGTTTGGGGCGTCTTTACGCGCGCGGTTTAGGCGTTGAAACAGATCATAAAAAGGCCCTTCAATACTTTATGAAGGCTGCCAAACAAAATAATGAAAAAGCTCAATATGAAATAGCCTACGCCTATGAGAAAGGACGCGGCGTCGAGAAGAATCAAGACAAGGCACAACAATGGTATGCCATTTCTGCCGCGCAAGGATATAAGCGCGCAGAAAACAGACTTGAGAAACTTAATGAGAGTTATATAGCCAGTTCAATCCGACAAAAATCTAAAAACAACTACAAAATACGCTCTATTTTGAGATCACAGTTAGTCGTCGAAGATAATTTGTCTCTTGGCGAAAGTAATGATTCATCAAGCGCCCTTATCAGCCAAGGGCAAATAACAGCAACCTACGACCCCATTAAAGACATTCGGCTAAAAGTTCAAGCCAGGGCTGTTGGCACGATAGGATCAGCGTCATCAAATGATGACAATTTTGAAAATATGACTGACTCTAACTTTGCTGAAATAAGACAGGCATCTTTTAAAAAGCAAAATTTATTTGATATAACCCCTCTTTCAGTTGAAATCGGACGTCAGCGCTTTCGGGAAACTCGAGGAAATTGGTGGAATGATGATCTGGATGCTATAAAACTTATTTACGATACAACGCTAAGTTCTGCTTTTTTAGCTTTAGGACAAAATTTTTCTAAATATAGAGTGGGTTCAGACGATAATTTAGAAAGAGACGAAAAAAATCGTTTAAGATTTTTGGGAGAACTCTCGTATAATTACAAACCTAACCACCTTGCACAGATTAGATTTCTTTACGAAAATGATTACTCAAATACCCCAGCTGTTAATGATTTTATATCAACGACTGACAGGGACGAGATAGACCATAATCTTTTATGGGTCGGATTGCGGGGAGAGGGTAAAATAAGCTCTTTCTCAAACGCTATTATTTCCAACCTTAAATACCACACAGATTTAATGGGCGTTGTCGGAACAGAAGATTCCATTACAACCTCTTTCGCAACGGCGGCAACGCGCAGAGTAACCTCTCAAGATGAGCGTAATGTTGCAGGATTGGCGTTTGATGGCCGCCTAGAAGCACAATTAAACCATCAATACTCACCTACTTTTATATTGGGCTATGCCTATGGTTCTGGTGATGATGGTAACGGTACAAACAACGCCTTTCGCCAAACAGGTTTAGAAAGTAATACCAGTTTATTTCCTAATGACCGCGTGGCTTCAAGCTTAAGACAATATGGAGAAGTATTAAGACCTGAGCTCTCTAATATTCATATCTTAAATTTGGGGCTAAACTTTCCATTATTCAATCAGGGCGATTTGAACCTTCACTATTATTCATATTGGCGGGATAATAACGACACAGGGCTCCTCTCAAATGGCTTAGATCAAAATCTTTCCAATAGCTCTTCACATATTGGTCAGTCTTTAGATATTTCTGCAAATTACCCGCTGGATCAAATTTTTAAATCCCAGCTGCCTCAAATCAGAAGTAGTTTGTTACGCCTTAAATTTGGAAGCTTTTATTCTGGCCAAGCGTACGGGACAAATGAAAACGAATTGGCGTTAAAAACAACCGCAGAAGTCAGCATTAAATTCTAATATTAGTTTTGCCGCTGTTGTCTTTCAATTAACAGATCTTTAGAGCTCAAAAAATTATAATTTTTGATTTTTTTAATCGGTGTAGAGAACAAATCACCTTTCACTTCATAGATATTGGAATCATGCAGACCAAAACTATTAAAATCATCTAATCTAAATACACCTAATTCATTACCAATAATTTCACTTTTTAAAATTAAAATACCTGCCGTTAATTGGTATGGGTCCTTTTTATCGTTAACAGCTCTGGTTTTCAGCGTTTGAGCATATAGCTCCACTGCGTATGTTTTATTATCATTAATAACATCTTCGATAGAATTAATAGACCAGCTATTTCGAACCCTTAGTCCACTTTTTCCGTTTGCATATAAAATATTTTTATAGGTGATGTTGGAAGGACTTTCATAAAAAGAAAGGCCATCGTGCCCATTATATTGCGATATATTATAAGCAATAACATTGTTATGACTGTTACGATCTAACATAATACCTGTGCCACGGTTATTCTCCGTGACATTATTAACGACATAACTTTCATGCACGTCACGAGAAAGAATAATGCCGTGCTTTCGTCTCGTATTCTTAATATTGTTATTCGCGATAATTAAATTTTTCGAACGATCATGCGGGTCAATACCATAAACAATATTATCTTTATAAGTGTTTCCAATCAAAACCGCGTCTTCAGTTTCATAGCTATAAAAACCAAAATAAAGATTTTCAAACTCATTATTTAAGATCCATCCTGTACCACTTTTGAGAGGCGTGCCTTTTTCAACATATTTATCATTTTCACATGATGAATATGTGAGGCCATAAGATTTAGCGGCATCATAACCCAAATAACCCAAATAAGAATTCATTATATTTAAACGTGACCCACACCACGCCACAATATAAGGGCGAAAATTTTTATCTTTTTCAAAATATGAAGGTTGATCTTGCACCGTATCCCAACCCAAAATATGAGAACTTACGATGTTAACCGTCCCTAATATTGCAATAAGCGCACCTTGTGTTGCACTCATCAACAAGGTCTCGCCATCATTCATAATGAGCGTAGCAGACGGTTTAATGATAAGAGGAACTTTAAGAATAAATCCCCCATCCATATTCACACTAATCATGTCTTTATCAGATATAGCTTCAGAAATTTGTTGTAAATTCACAATACCCGATTTTACCGTAATGGCTTTTGGCGTTAAGCGGCCTTGTAAATCACCATAAAAAGCTATCTTGCTTCTAACTTTAGGATAAGCATTTTCAAGGTTTTGCAATTCAATCTCACCGCCAGTCACATCAGGCATTGTTTTAATGATGATATCGGCTGAGTAATTTTCAATATCGGGAAGTATTGGCTTCTTATAGTCTGTAACATCTGACGACAGGGAGGTTGAAATTTTATATCCATCAAGGGTTATAGGCCGAATATTATCGTTTTGATGTTCCACCTTACTAAGATTAAGATAATGATCTGAATATTCTAAAAAAAATAAAACGGCAGATAAAAGCGTAGAAACAGCCAAAATTAAAAATAAAATTTGTAGAATTTTTCCCATATAATCGCTTTTGTAAGTCACTGACTTTATTAAAAAAGCATGATACCAATTAATATCATGAATAACAGACTTTTCATCGTTACCATAACTTTTCTTATCATTACCTTCACCACCTCTAATGCGTGGGGGTTTTGGTATGACTTAAAATCTCCCTACCCCATTACAATTACAAAAAAAAATACCAGCACTAAAAATGTATTCGAATGTGGAACACCTCCACTACCGCCCCAAAACCTTAATTTCACTAGCAAATATTCTTCAAGCGACCCTCATAAATCAATAATCTCACCAACAGAATACAAAACCTATTTAAGCCAAACAAAGGATGTAAATAATTTTGAAAGACAGATTTCAAAATGGCTTGAAAATTTTTACAAAAAGCATGAAAGGCAGAATATTACATGTATGACTGACTGGCTTTATGAATGGGCCATTAATGATGCATTTCTTTTATCTAAAGCCTCAGGCCAAGGCGAAGCGGTACGCAAATGGCACCTTGCGACGATTGCATCACATTATATCCAAATAAAAGATTTAGGTATGATGGATAATTATAAAAAATCTATGATTGAAAATTGGCTTAACCAATTAGCCCATCAAGTCATAAATGATTATCCCCTGAACTCTTCTCGCTTATCAAGGAATAACAACCATCAGTATTGGGCAGCTTGGAGCGTTATGATCACAGGTGTCGCCCTCAATGATCGTAAGTTTTACAACTTTGGTATCCAGAACTACAAAAAAGCAATGAAACAGATCACTATAAATGGTGCCCTTCCTCATGAGTTAAGAAGGAAGGATAAAGCCTTTCATTACCATCTATTTGCAACATTACCTTTAGTTATGATGGCAGAAACAGCTCACAAAAACGGCCTTAATCTTTATAAATATAAAAACAACGGATTAAAAAAATTGGTTAATTTCAATTTAGATAACCTAGAAAACAATCAAGAGCCAATTAGGGCTTTAACAAACGAAGAACAAAATTTGGATCGTACAGTAACCTCGGGGCAACTCTCATGGCTCATCCCTTATCATATAAAATATAACGATGAACGCGCACAAAAATGGATAAAAAAATTATCGCCCATGCGCCAAAAACGTATCGGCGGAAATTTGTCTCTTATCTACTCAGAATAAGGGCAAAACTGCAAAGTTGCCCTATTAAATTTATCACTGGGTAATAATATCTCTACAGCTTTTAAACCCGTTTTATGTTCTGGTAATAAAAAGAAATTTTCACCTGACCCGTAATATTTTGATCTTTTGAAATCAAAAGGTACGCGTGTATCATCATAAACGCGCGTTAATCTTAATTTTCTTTGATTAAAATTTGGTATGTTTAAATACATATAAGTATTTTCTACGTTTATCTCATGGGGAATATCAAATCGTGCTTTATCACCTTTTATTTCTAACTCTTTTTCCCAAATGGTATTGTTATCACAGGCTCCCAAAGCTGATGGAATAATTTGTTTATAAAAATCCGCATCACGAAAATTTTGATAAATAGGAAATTCCCATATAATTATTTTTGGTTTATATTCTCTAAATTCTTTAGAGTTTAGATATTTGAGCATAGCAGAGTCATGCCCACCTCCTGATACTGAATGATTAATAATATCAGTTGAAAGATTTTCTTTCAAAAAACCTTCGAAGTTCGCTTTCGACGCTTTATTATCACTATTGCTCGTCCCAATAAGAACAATTTCTGGCTGCTCAACGTTATTTAATAGGTCACCTTTCAAAACTGGAAAGGTTTTATATATTGATACCACTTCACTTGGGCTAACATTATTATAGCACTCAATATTTGTTGATTTCACAAAACTACCTTCAAATTTTTCTTCCTCATTTTGTTCAGTTTTAAATTCTTTCTTCTTTATTTTTGGATAAATAGGTAAAGATTTTATAATTTTCGCTGTATTTTTAGCCATTAATTCCGCGCCCGCACGAGTCCAATGATGATCTGTCTTATAAAAATAGCTCAAACTATTTTCAAAATTATCTACAGAGGCAACTTGCATTCCCAAATCTCTCAAAATTTCTGCTGTTTGAAGATAATTTCGTTGCGCCGTTTCTACTGAAAAACCATCCTCTGAGTAGTATTCAGAGTGCATCATGCCACGCGTTGGTAAGAGAGAAATTACAAGAGTTATATTCTGCCTCTGTAGCGTTTCATTAAATTTTTGGATATAATTTTGTAAATTACCGTTTATTTCAAACGTCTCTTGAAAATCTGTCTTATCCCGAAAAATCCACCCATTTTTGCCTTCAACAAAATCATCATTACAGCTTTCTTTCGCCAGAGAAGAAAAGCTAATAAAAATGAGTACTACAAATAAAAAAAGAGATATACTATTCATTTATGTTCCTCTTAACCCCTAGGTACCGCTCAGGAATTTCCCAAATAATATATTTGGGGTTCTTTGATTTCGGATCAAGCCCTTCTATGTATTCCTGCATCGCCTGAAATGGCCCTTTACCTGATTGACTCATATTTAAAACATCTTTTTGAAGAGAAGCTTTTAAGTGTTGCTCCAATCCCCACTTTTTATCAGCACTATAACTCGTACCAATCAATACAATTGGGAAATATTTTTCTAAAAATAGATCATTACTTGTTTCGTTATTGGCAGTTTTGAGCAACGTGACATTTTCTTTTGAATATTGGTGAGCATCTGTATATTTAACCAAATCGCCTTCAAAAACTTCTCTGTCACTTTCAATCAATCTAAAATTATCATTTGTGGAGCTTATAAAATTTTGTTCGACGATTTCATTAGTAACTAACTGCGTAGCTTTAGGAGTCCAATGCGTATCTGTCTTATAATAAAGGCCGTCCTTTTCTTGAAATAAAGCAGATAAGTTTATGTAAGATGCGTCTCTTTCATCTAAATAAGAAAGAAAATCGTCATATGCGCCCCCTAAGTATGAAGGGTATTCTTGATTAATAAATTTCTGATAGATACGCGCCTTTGAAGGAACAGGCAATATTAGTATTTTGATATTCTCTTTTTTAAATCTCAATAAAATATTGTCAATATATGATTGGTTTTCTTTTAAAGCTTCAGGATTAAAAGTAAATTCTTCATCAGTAAATAACCACCCTTCTCGTCCCAATATTACGCCGCTCAAGCCCTCTTGAAAAAAAAGAAATTTCAATTTTTTCCAGATAAAAACGCTCAAATCATGATGCCGTACATTTTCATTGAAATATGTTTCATAATTTGATGCGCGTTCCCCATTCCAAATATTCCCCTTTGGTGAAAAAGGCCCTCTCTCACCTATCAGGTTCAACAGAAAAATGAGACAGAGGATAGCTATAAAAATATAGGAAAGTAGAAAGGATTTTCTAAACGTCATGACTAACAAAACATTTTAATTGTTTATAAATCAAGTATTTAAGCAAAGTTTCATTGATTTAGCCCCCATGCTTTTTAAGATCAAATCATGAAAATATGCGTGATGGGAATAGGATATGTTGGGGCGGTGACGTCTGCCTGCCTATGTGAGTCCAATCATAAAGTAATTGCGGTTGATATTGATCCTACGAAGGTTAACATGATTAATAATGGCCAAAGCCCTTTTTTTGAAAAAGGACTGGATGCGCTTATTAAAACACACATAGAAAGTCAAAATTTGTCTGCAACGACTGATTTAAACTTAGCCGTTCAAAACTCTGATATTATTATAATTTGTGTTGGAACCCCTTCTAATGCAGATGGATCGCTTGATCTCTCTTATGTTCAAAATGTTTGTCAGGATGTTGGCGCAAGCATTAAAAAAACGAATGACTATAAAACGATAATAATGCGTTCCACTGTTCTACCAGGAAGTTGTGAGAATATCTGCATACCTATTATTGAGGAATACTCAGATAAAAAAGTAAATGAGGGTTTTGGATTTGGATTTAATCCAGAATTCCTTCGCGAGGGAAGTGCTATCCAAGATTATTTTGAACCTCCCAAAATTGTTGTTGGTACTCAAGATTCTAAAACAAGTGATATTATATTTTCTTTATATAAAAATATTGAAGCACCTCATGTACAAACAGATATAAAAATTTCTGAAGGCGTGAAATATGCAGATAATGTGTGGCATGCCGTTAAAATAGGGTTTGCCAATGAAATCGGTAATATTTTGAGCGATAGTGGCATTGATTCTCACAAGGTTATGGAGATTTTTTGTAAAGATAAAAAGCTAAACATCTCCAATGCTTATTTAAAACCAGGGTTCGCATATGGTGGTTCATGTCTTCCCAAAGATCTGCGCGCTATTCGTGCCTTGGGGCACAGTCTATCTTTAAAAACGCCTATTTTTGATGCGTTGGAAAGTGCAAACGATAACCAAGTTAGCCGCGCATTTGATAAAATCATTAAGTTAAACCCTAAACGAATTTTATTATTAGGCTTAAGCTTTAAAGCGGGAACAGACGATACACGCGAAAGCCCTCTTTTAACATTAGCGGATAAAATTTTGAACAAAAAAGTTACATTCGATATTTACGATCCATACGTTAAAGCTGAATCTTTAAGAGAAAAATCTAAAATCGCAAACCGCCTTATAAACCAATATGATATAAATGATTACGATCTAATTATAATAGGTAACAGTAACCCAGAATTTTTAAATATTGTAAAACAAGCCCAAAGCCAAAATATAAATGTTTTTGACCTTGTTAGACTTTCCCCTGAAATAGAAAAACAAGATGGATATTATGGGCTTTGCTGGTAAAGGAACATTTTTTATTAAAGGCAGAATAGGTTTTTTAATTTATACTCTGTTATTAATTGCCGCCGCACTACAATTACCTGATATACCTGTACCGACAGAAGCAAAAGGCTTTTTATTTATTATAGGAGGCATCGCCATATGGCGTTACAGCTGGGGGTTCATTCATTTTATTCGCGCCATTATTTATAAAAATATAGTCTTTCCAAAATTTCGAACGATAGAAAAAAAATACCGTAATGATCTCAAACCTTCAAAAATATACTTATTGATCACAAGCTTTCGTATTGAAAGCGAAACAAACGTGCGTGTTATTAAGTCTGTTATTAGAGAGGCTATAAACTCAAACATACCCTGCACAATAGTCCCCTCACTGGTTGAAAAAGCAGATGAAGACATGGTTAAAACATTATTTCTTAGCCTAAATCCACCTGCTCACGTTCAGATAAAAGTTACGCGCATCCCTGGAACGGGCAAGCGGGACGGCCTCGCGCAAGGCTTTAGAGCAATTTCCCGTGACATTCCGCCTGATGATTCGGTGGTTGCAGTCATTGATGGAGATACAATTTTGGAAGACGGGTTATTAAAACGTATAGTTGGCTTTTTTAAAATGATGCCAGAGATTGGCGCTCTTACAACCGATGAAGAATGCGACGTAAAGGGTTCTCATATGATACGCACATGGCATTCATTACGCTTTGCGCAACGGCAAATATTGATGAGCTCAATAGGCTTATCTAAACGCGTTTTGACCTTAACGGGCCGTATGTCAATGTTTCGCGCCTCTATCGTTACTCATCCTGACTTTATTGAGCAGGTTGAGAATGATCATTTAAACCATTGGCGATTTGGTAAATTAAAATTCTTAACCGGGGATGATAAATCGTCTTGGTATTGGGTTTTAAAACAAAAATGGAAGATGCTTTATGTCCCTGATGTTAAAATTCATACAATAGAACATCCCCCTTCTCCTAATTTCTTCGCCGCAACAACCGCTTTGATGCGGCGATGGTCAGGCAACATGCTTCGTACCAATGAACGCGCCTTAACAATCCCCCCTCACATCACAGGGTACTTTACATGGTGGTGTCTAATGGATCAGCGTTTGTCGATGTGGACTGCGCTTTCTGGCCCCGTATTTGTAACAATGTTGTGTTTTAAATATTCTATTTTATTTCTTGCTTTTTATGCTGTGTGGATTGGCTTTACACGTTGGCTTATGACTTTGATGCTCCTTGGCGCACGAAAAGAAATAAGTTGGGCTTATCCTTTTCTTTTATACTACAATCAGATCTACGGCTCACTTATTAAAACATACGTCTTTTTTCGCCTTAATAAACAAAGTTGGACAAGGCAGAAAACGAAACTTTCATCGACACAGTCCCATTGGGATCAAAAGCTAAATAATTATGCTTCTATAGGCCTAAACACATTGGCCATGCTTGTTTTTGTATCTCTCATCGGCGTAATAGCAGGCGTTTTTGAATTCTAAAACTGAAAATACAAAAATGGGGAATATGCCGTTGCGGATAGTTTAATCAGTGAAAGTACAAACAAACTTAAAACACATATCCTTACGATAGGTCTTTTATAGGCAAGAGTCCGCATTGTGACAGAATCTTTAATTTTCTCACTAAAATCAAAAAACTTCGGACTAAGAAAAATAATTAGCCAAGACGCAAAAAAGAAAAATAAAGATTCATTACTTATCTTCCAATAAAGAACTTCGCTTACTGCAAAACCATTCAAGCCAACCATGCCTTTATAAAAGGAAAAAGCACGGTTTACATTCTCGGCTCTAAATAAAACCCAACCAATCGTCACAAGAATTAACGTTGGCAAGACCATAAACCGTGACAAAATTTTATCTTTAAAACCTAATACGCGTTCTATAGAGAGTAAAAGCCCATGCCATAACCCCCACAGCAAAAAGGTCCAATTTGCACCATGCCATAAACCGCCCAACCCCATTGTAACAATAAGGTTTCTATAGGTTTTCAGCTTGCCTTTTTTGTTTCCGCCTAAAGGGATATATAAATAATCTCTCAACCATGTTGATAATGAAATATGCCACCTACGCCAAAATTCTGTGATAGACCTTGAAATATAAGGATGATTAAAATTTTCAATAAAGCGAAACCCCATCATAAGGCCCAAACCTATCGCCATAGAAGAATACCCTAAGAAATCGAAATAAAGTTGCGCACCAAAAGCAAATGCACCAAGCCAGCTTTCTATAAAAGTTGGGTTTTCCAGAAAAAAAATATTTTCTGATAAAGGCGCAATGCTATCTGCAATTAAAACTTTTTGGGAAAAACCAACCATGAAGCGATAAACACCCTCAGTGAATTTATCCATATTATGTGTTCTATTATAAAATTGAGATGCCACATCTTTATATCGCAATATGGGACCTGCAATTAATTGAGGGAATAGTGAAATATAAGCTGCAAAATCAATAAAGTTCTTAGGGGCTGGCGCTTCTTTTCTATAAATATCGACCAAGAAGCTAATTGCTTGAAACACATAAAAAGAAATACCGATTGGCAATATAATATAAGCCATGGAAAGCGGTTCGCCCCCGATGGATACCAACGCTGAATTAAAGCTATCAACACCAAAATTTGCATATTTGAAGAACCCAAGTGTTAATAGATTTCCAACAACACCCACCTGCATCCATCGCTTTGCTTTTTCACTTTTAGTAATATTTTTATATATAAAATAATTCCAAAGCGTGACACCCGCGAACAAGAGAACAAAATCAAGACGCCACCAGGCGTAAAAAACATAACTTCCAATTAATATTGGAATAGATCGATATTTCTCAGGGGTAAGGTAATAAACGCTCAAAAAAACAGGCAGAAAAGTAAAGAGGAATATGTTGGATGAAAAAACCATTACTGCTTATGGTCTATCTTCGCTTCAAAAATATTGGTTTTCTCTCCGTCATAAACCACAGAATAGTGGCTGTTACGTTCTAGAATAATATTTTCTAACGCATCAATTGTGACATCATCATCTGTCACAATTTGTAAATCAACTTTAGCAGAGTTAATTTCTCTGGAGCGATAAGAATATGCCTCAATACCTTCAAAAACTGATATTGAATTATTTGCCTTTAGCTTTAAGCCCTCTCGTTTACTTAGGTTATAAAAACTAAGAACAGCCTTCGTTTTATTCTCAGATCTTTCATCTTCAAATAAAAAAATATTTTCATCAAAAACAAGCGTATAAAATTTCCCTGTTTTTACTTTTTCCGAAAAATCAGAACCAATATTAATGGTTGATACCTCCTCGGGGTAATACGGACTCATATTTCCAGAGGATAACTCAGGGTATTGCGCGCTATTGAGCGTAGGTTTTATCATATCATTCGTTTTATTGTATATACGAATATAGGAATATTGATCTGAGATTAAGTCATCATATAAACCTTCATCATTTGCCAAAACAGGCGTAACAATAAAGATTGAAAGTATAAGAAATTTTAGCATTATTTTATAATTACTGACGTTAAATATCTTCACAAAGCTCTAACGCGATAACAAACGCGCTTCTTCAGGCACCAATTCTTCGGGTAAACTTTTTCTCTCATATAAAGTTAAGCCTTCTTCTATGAGTTCGGTTAGAAAGTCCGTTAACAACAAATTCTCTTTCGATGCTTCCCACAGAAAATAGCCATAAGATCCAGGGATTGGATTTAACTCATTGAACCAAATTTCACCTGTTTTGCCGTTTGATATAAAATCAATACGAGGCGCCCCCGCCGCATCAAAAGATGTAAATAAAGTTGAAGCATAATCACGGATTTTTTGATCATCATCATCCTTTAATTCGGGATTTAAATCGCGCGTCAAAGACAACATACCTTCACTGATAGGCCCTTCAGAGACTTTTTGACCGCCCAACTTTTTACTGCCACCGCCGCCAGACATATATTTTTCTTTAAAATCTAATAACTCTTTGTCTGTTTTTGGTCGTTCAATTGCTGATGTTACTATACTACCATCACTTTTTGTTCGCACAGAGACATTATATTCCACCAAATTTTCAACAAAAGGTTCAATAATGGCCTTATCATCCAATTTAAAGATGCGCGCTAAAACCTCACGCGCTTCTTCCACCGATGTTGCTTTTCCAACACCAATGCTGCTTCCCAAATGAGCAGGCTTCACACAATAAGGCGGTTTCAAAAAAGATAAATTTTGCTCCAACGTAGCTTTATCAACCAACAAGCCCTCTTTAGGCCTTTTAACCGTAGCATAAGGCAATTGCGGAACACCCAATCCTTCAACGGCTTTCTTGGTCGTATCTTTGTCCATAAAAAGACTACACGCTTTCGCACGCATACCTGCATAAGGGATGTTTGCTAACTCTAGCAAGCCTTGCATGGCACCATCTTCACCAATGTGACCGTGGAATACAGGCAGGGCAATATCAAATTTTGTGTCTTTAACTCTGTTTAAAAATCCAGTTTTGACAGGGCGTAGAACACCGCCCTCTTCTTTCGCCGACAAATCAAGTTGGACTTCCGTTAAGCCCTTAAGCGTTTCACCCTTAGGGATATAGTTTTCTCTTTGCCATAGTGCATCACCAATATACCACGTCCCATCTTGGGCAATATATACAGGAAACGGCTCATAAACCGAGGAATCGATGGATTGCAACATCTGCAAGCCGCTCACAACGCTTACATCATGCTCTGGCGAGCGTCCTCCAATAATAACAGCTACCCTTTTCTTTAAACTCATATTCTTTATTCCCAAGATTGATTTTAATTTTCAATTTTAATGATTATAATACTACCAATAAACAGTACAATGAATGACCCCTATTATGAATATATTTGAATATAATAACCAAAAAATGGCTTATTTGCGTCATGGGCACGGGAAAACAGCCTTCATATGGGTGCATGGATGGGGAAGTAACCATCAATTTTTTACGAACCTCTCAAAATCCCTATCACAAATGGGTACACATTATGTTGTTGATATACCTGGTTTTGGAGAATCCCCCCAACCGGATCAAGATTGGGATCTTACACAATATGCCGAATTTTTTAACCACTTCTTAGATGATGTAAAACAAGACAACATTATCTGGGTTGGTCACTCTTATGGTTGTCGTGTTGGTGTAAAACTGGCTGCATCTTATAAGGATAGTATTGATAAAATGGTTCTTATTGCGGCGGCAGGCCTTCCGCAAAAAAGATCCCCTTTTGAAAAATTAAAGGTTTTTTTCAAAGTTAAGTTTTTTAAATTAATGAAGCTTTTTATAAGAAGTGAGGAAAAACTTAATCAGTTACGGTCAAAACATGGAAGCACAGATTACAAAAATGCTGGTACCATGCGCCCCATCTTTATCAAAACAGTGTCTGAAAATTTATCAGAAGACGCAAAAAATATAAACTGCCCCGTTGCACTATATTATGGAGAAAATGATTTAGAAACCAAGCCCGATATGGGCTCAAGGTACAGCAAATTAATAAAAGATAGTAAATTTGAAACTTTTAAGCATTTAGATCATTTTTCAATTGTAACAAAAGGTCAAAGCCAAATTGCCCAACGTATTAAAAAATTTATAGAGACATAAGAAGATGACTTTTTTTATTTTATTTATTGCCAGTGCCATTTTTACAGGGAAACGCCTTTTGACGTTCCTACATATTTTTCAACAAGAAGAATATAATGGAAAGCGCTTCGTTCCATGGCTCTTGGAAAATAAAGCCTTTGATAAAAAAATGTCGGCTGTTCTCATCGCTGTTTTTATTACGTCATTTATCTTTAACGCAGCAATTTTAAATTTACTAATTTCTACGGGCTTTATTGCTATTGCCTATTTGGAAAAAAATCCAGTCACTCAGGCAAAAAAGAAACTTGTTTTAACTGATCGTGCAAAACGAATTGGCTTCATTGCCTTTCTAATAGCAATCATAATTCCGCTTATTTTTACAATCTCTGGAATAAGCTCACCACTCTTATGGCTTATTTACGTGCAACTTCTGCCCCTCTCCTTGCCCCTAGCAACTTTACTGCTCAAACCCTATGACGAAAAAGTAAATAATAATTTCAGGCAAGAGGCTGTTTATAAATTAAAAGAACATGACCCTTTTATCATTGCCGTAACAGGATCATTTGGGAAAACATCCATCAAACATATTCTAGGCCATATATTAGATAATCATGCGCCAACCCTTATCACGCCCGGAAGCGTTAACACGGAAATGGGTATTACCCGTATTATCCGTGAAAGGTTAACCGCAAAACATAAATATTTTATTGTTGAAATGGGTGCTTATGGTATTGGCTCTATTGCGAGGCTTTGTAGGCTTACGCCTCCTAAATTATCCATGGTATCCGCCGTTGGTAAAGCACATTTAGAACGCTTTAAAGACTTAGAAGGAACCGCAAAAGCTAAATTTGAAATCGCTGAAGCCGCCATTGAAAATAACGGCCATGTTATTATTAATACAAGCGTTTTAGAACGCGAATACGCAAAAGACTTCACAAACAAACATGGCAAATACTTTATCTACTGCGGTAAAGACGGCTCCATTCAGGCATTGAATATCAAACAAACACCAGAAGGTTTAAACTTTGACCTGCAAGTAAATAATCAAACCCATCAGGTTCAGGCTCCTATTTTCGGATATCATCATGTTGATAATATGCTTTTGGCTATCGCAACGGCTTTACATGTTGGCATGCCAATCGAAGATATTATTTTAAGCCTAAAAACAGTTCCACAAATCAAGCATCGTCTAGAGGTTAAACGCCTAGAAAGTTACACAATTATAGATGATGCCTTTAACAGCAACCCTGCCGGTTTTATGGCTGCACTTGATGTTTTAGATACCATTACACCTCCAGATGGAAGACGTATTCTTGTGACACCTGGCATGGTGGAGCTAGGTGATGATCACGATAAAGAGCATTTAAGACTCGGCAAGAAAGCAGCACAAACAGCAGATATTATTATTGCCGTGAAATCTGAACGTATTCAAAGCTTCATTAAAGGAATTAATGAGGAAAGCGGCAATGATAAAAATAAAGTTCTAAAAATGGCGTCCTTTAAACATGCGGAACAATGGATTATTCAAAACGCTACAAAAGAAGACGTAATTTTATTAGAAAATGATCTACCTGATCTGTATGAAGACAAGCTATCTATCTAATTGAACTGATTAGTTTTTCTGGTCACAAAGAAAAACAAAGCACTGATAACAGCCATCATAAAAATAATTGCCGGACCGGCAGGCCAATCATACAAGTAAGAAGCCAATAAGCCAAAGAAATATGATCCAATGGAGATTAAAACACCCATTAAAAATCTATTTTTATTTTGACCCACAATTGCTAGGGCAGGGAAAATAAGGCTCGCAAACACAAGATAGACGCCAATCATGCTCACAGAAAACGGAATTGTTATTGCAAACAAAGGATAGAATAAAAAACGTCTTTTATTCTTAAAAATCATCCACACCGCAATGACACAAATAAATATGGGGGAGATAAAAAAGATATGGCTCCAACTCGTCCATAATATTTGTCCTTCTAATATATTTTTTATTTCTTCTGCACCGTGCGGACTATTGGCAACCAATAACAGCCCCATTGATGCCGCCAAAACAAACGCACAGCCAATAAGAGCCTCTTGATATTGTCCTGATTTTTTTTCTAAAACATGAAAGACTGATGCGCATAAAATTGCAGCAACTAATCCAGCGCCTAATCTGCCATAAGCCGCACTTAAACTATATTCATCAAAAGTAGAAAAAACTTGAAAAGCAATCATGCCTAACGCCGCAAACTGCGCGACGGCTAAATCTAAAAAGATAATACCGCGCTTTAAAACTTCTTGTCCTAAAGGAACATGAACAACAGAGATAATAGCCCCAGCCACAAAGGCTGGAGCAAGAAGAGATATAAGGTTATAAAAATCTTCTATTATCATTTAATCAGGCGCTGCACACTATCTTCAAACAAAGACTGTAAATCTTTCGTGCGTGCATTACCACCCACCGTAAAAGGCAGGTTTATAACAGGTATTTCCGCCTTTTCAGAAAGCCATTTTGCTGGCTTATCATTTTCAAAAGGCGTGACTAAAATTCCCAATACATCATGGCCTTGAATATCTTTTAAAACCTTTTCAAGATGAGAAGCATTGGGTGGAATACCAGGCTTAGGCTCTAACGACGCAATAGTCTCTACGCCCAGCCAATTTAATAAGTACGTCCAGCTCTTGTGATAGACAACAACCTTTTTTCCTTCTAAATTCTTTGCTTCATTTTCCCACTGCCCTATTAACTGCTTCCAGTTATTAGAAAAGCTGTCATGACGCTCTTTGTAAAAACTAGCATTTGGAGCATCAATTTTTGAAAGCCTATCGGCAACAACATTAGAAATAAGCAAAATATTTTTGGGATCTAAATGCACATGCGGATTACCTTCTGGGTGCACATGCCCCATTGAACGGTCAACGCGCTCCATCATCTCCAACATAGGAACATAGTCAGATGCCATGATAGAGCCTATCGCTCCATCTTGCACATCAGCATCCCCTGCTTTTTGCAAAAGAATAGGAAGCCAACCCACTTCTAAAGAAGCACCGCTACATATCACCAAATCCGCACGACGCATTGCTGCTAACAAACTTGGTTTGGCACGCATATAGTGAACATCTTGCTTCGCATGAGAGGCTGTATAAACATCAACTTTGTCGCCTCCCACTTCTTGCGCAAGCGCCCCCCATTCAGGGGCGCAAGCAAATACATTAATTTTGGCAAAAGCCTTGTTTGGGGCAACAATAAGCAGCCCCAAACTTAAAAGGATGAAAGAAATTTTTTTCATTTTACACTCGCTTAATAATTATGCGCACCATGTGCACCAAGGCTCATGATATATTGCAGTGTAAATTGATTATCTTCTTGACCGTCAGTAACTTCCTCACGGCTAAATTGAGCACGAACGCGTGAAAACTCACTATTCGTCCAATCTACCATTGCAGTCGCAGACCATGGATCATGACCACTATCATCCAGCGCACTACCGACCAAGCCTACAGGAACATCACCCGCATAAAGTTGGCTGTAACGCGCCCCAACACGCCATTGTGGGTGGAATTTATAAACACTCTGTGCATACCATCCGCTCTGGCTATCGTCATAATCAATTGCTCCTGTTGATGCACCTGTATCTTCATACGTTCCATCTTCATCACGGTAGAAATACTCCCCTTGGAAGATAAGCTCTTGCTCAGCATTATTGCCTGTCGGCGCATATACCGCACGCGCATCAGCAATATAAAGATGACTATCACCATTAAAGCTAACAGTATCTTCATTTCCATCACGGCTGATACCCTCTGCTTGAAGTGTTGAAAGCCCTAAACGCCAACTGGTTTTGTCATTAAGGTCTCCACCGACACGGCCATAAGCTGTCCATGCGCCGATATCGTTGCCATCTGCGCCGCCTGCTGGGAAATCATCCCCACGGAAGGCTCCTGCGCCAATTTCAGTATAAATAGGCGTTGGTAAAACAGCAGAAACTTGCACCCCATCATCCCCATAATTTCCATCAAGGAAGGCACGGTTTGTCAAAGGACGATCAGCAAAATCATCAGCATGCGTGTGACCGGAATTCAAATATCCAAGCTCAGAAAAGAAACGACCTGCTTTAACTTCCAATCCACCAGGAAGGGCTGTTGTTGCAACAAAGGCTTCTTCTATTTCTACCTCGGTATCTCCATCATGCTCATGCAGCGCAATGGTCGCAGAACCACGGAACTTATCATCCACATTGGCAGAAAAGTTTAGCTCGGTTTCATCAATTCCTAAACCTTCTTCACCACGTTCACCTTCTTCACCCAAGGCAAAACCGGCAATATCCGCTTCGTCTTCGGAAAAGTTGTTATATTTACCTTGCAAAACAATCCCGACAGCTGGGTTAAAGCTGGTATCACGGATACGACGTTGTGAGGTTGCAGGAATTGAAGAAGACGTTGAAGCAACTGTTGCCTGCGTCTGTTCAACTTGTTGTGCTGTTGAATTTTGCTTTGCTTCTAATGTTTCAACTTTGCTTTCAAGTTGTTCGATTTTACTTTCGTAGGCATCGCGCATTGCTTGAATTTCTGCACGAAGCACATCAAGGTCACTATCACTTGCCGCTAAGGCAGGAGATACATTTAATATTGCGACGGCACTGGCTGCCAGTAGGAGTTTTTTAGACATGGTTATGCCCTTTCTTATCTTATTATATTTGTCCTCAAGGTCGTAAACGACCTATGGACCTAAAACTTTAAATTAAATTTTTTTGAATTAGATAAAAATGGTGGGCGGTGCGCGTGGTGCGTACGATTTATACTTAACACGATCAACATAGACAAAGCGTTTAAATGGCTCCGCAATGCGAACTTTAATAGGCTCATATACATAGGCGGGCGCATTATAATAGGCAGCTTGAAGAGTTTGCGCTAAAAGACATTCAGGGCATTTATGCTCTTCATGATTACGTTCGTCTTTATGATTGTGATTATCATCATACGCATGTGATACAACAACATTATCAAAAAAATAATTATTACTATGTTCGGTGCTGTGATGAGCAAAAGCCATCTGCCCTAACAAAATGGCCAATAAAGCCCATAAACTTATTATTCTTTGAGAATGCATATCTGGACAATTACCAGAGAAAAAAAATTTACACAATATCTTAATAGCAATTTTGTCGTTTTAAATGGTGCGGGTGGTCGGACTCGAACCGACACGTCCTTGCGGACACCAGATTTTGAGTCTGGCGCGTCTACCAATTCCACCACACCCGCATGAGCATTAGGAAGATTTAGCGTTTTAGTCATTTTGGAAGATAAAATCAAGCCTGTAATAACGCAAATTACCCTAAAGTGGGGGAAGTCATGCGC
>CAYGPG010000003.1:57658-68446 GCA_964351905.1 uncultured Micavibrio sp. | reverse complement strand
AGATATGTGCATTGAGACGGCACTTTGTATCGCAAAAATGGGGGTCGTTTCAAGTTTTTAATAAAGTTTCTTGGAATATACTTCAAAACAAAGGTAAAAAAGCGTATGGAAACACAAAATACACCACGCGCTCTGTCTCATTTGTTAAATGATATCAAACAGCATACGCATGGAGATACCATTTCTCTTAAAACTTTATTAGAAGCCTTTCATGAACGCGGGTTTGGTTTTTTCCTATTTCTATTCGCTCTACCTGCTGCTCTCCCCATACCCGCTATCGGAATTAATGCCATTATTGCCCTTCCTCTTCTGCTTTTGACCGCACAACAGGCGATTGGGCGTCATACCATATGGGCACCAACAAAATTCAAGACAAAAGAAATTTCGAGCAAGAAGATCAATGGGTTTATTGAAAAAGCACAACCTTGGGTTCGCAAGCTAGAAATTCTAACAAAACCCCGCTTAGAATTTATCACACAAGGCTTGTTTTCTAACCTTATCGGTATTGCTGGCTTTCTTATGGCGCTTGCCGTGTCCATTCCGCTCCCTCTTACCAACACTGTGCCAAGCTTTGGTATTGCCGTCATGGCAATTGGTGTACTTATGCGTGATGGCTTAGCCGTCATAGCGGGAATGATTATCGGCGCTTTATGGATAGCACTCTTGCTGTCTTTTGTGTTAATTTATGGCCCAGAAGGATTTGATTTAATCAAAGAATTTATTAAAGGGTTTCTGCCATGATGCTTAAAATATTCAATATTTTGAAATGCCCTAAAGCCATGCCTTTGTTAATGGCGCTCATATCTGCTTTTGCACTCGGCATGGCCTTAATGAGCCAATATGTTTTTAACCTTCACCCGTGCGAGCTTTGTATTTGGCAACGCTGGCCTTATGGCATTGTTATTCTGTTAGGTCTTATTGGTTTTGCCGCTTCTTTTAAAAGTAAAAAAGCCGTTGCAGGCATCATGGCACTTATTGGCCTTACATTCCTTATCAATAGCATTATTGCCTTTTACCACACTGGCGTCGAACAAAAGTGGTGGAAATCTTTTTTAGAAGGATGCTCCGTACCTGAACTTAAAGGCGACATCACACAAATTTTGGCAGATATTCAGGCACGCAGTAATGCCGCGCGTTGCGATGAAATTCCATGGTCAGACCCTATCTTAAATCTTTCCATGGCGAACTATAATGTTGTCTTTTGCCTCGGCTTGGCGGTTATTGCTTTTGTCTCTGCAAGATTAATTTGTAAAAATACTAATTAAATAAACCCTTTAGATTATTTTTTACATCATCTACGGCACCATCCACGGCGCCTTTAACTTCATCAACAACGGCATTTGCCGCACCACTCAACAATCCTTGGCTCCCTGCCTGACGTTCTGCTGCTCTTAAATATTGAACAATAATCTGACTAACAGCATCCTTTGCAAGAGCACCACTCGAATTCTGGCCAATACCGGACACCCGCACAGGCGGTAATTTAATCGACCCCACATCGCGATTTAATAAAGTGACGCTTGGATTAATCGTTGATTCATTAATCACCATATTGCGCACAATCACACGTACTTGCTCGCTTCCTACGCTTTCTTTTTGTTTTTTCTTACCGGCCAGATTTTTTAACGCCTGAAGGTTGGTACCTTTTTCAGTGACCTCTAAATTGATCACTGTTCCATTCACATCTATACGTTTAAAATCAATCAATTGGCGGGACGCTGTATTAAACCCAATCTGGATATTATCTGCCGTAATGATATGTGATTTTTTAAAGCCAGGCGGATTAGAAATTCTGATCCCACTTAAAGTCGCTTTCTTCTCTTTCAAAGAAAAACTTAAAGAAGAAATACTGACATTTACGCCCAACGCATTGCTCGCGATACGTTCCGCCGCATTTTTCGCCAAATTACCAAAATTTAAATAAAGAAAAACCCCTGCAATCAATATGATCATAGCAAGGGTTGAAAATAATATTTTTGTCTTTTTCATAGTCTGAGCCTTTAGGTGATATTAAAACGTCACCATAAAAACCTATTCTTAAAGACCGAGCAAGGTCATAAAACCACTAAAGCCCATAAAAAGGGTCATATAAAACAAGTAAAAACCAACAGATTGTTTCAACGTGCGTTCTTTACCAAAATTAAATAAATCATCAAACATGATGTGTCCTTCTCTTATGTTAGCCCTCATACGGGCAAGCCCGAGGAGGAGTTTAAAAGCCGTCCTATCGACAAGCCGAAAGACGCTCTCATCTGGCTAATGAATAAAAATAGCCGTTAAATCTTATTGATTGAAAAGAGTTATAGTTTTCCACAAGACATAAGTCAAGCGCAAAAGCGCAGTTTTCTGCGGTTTACCCTACATAGGGTGACATATTCACATTAATGTCAGGTAATTGGGTATTTAAAAAAGTTACTGAAGACTTTCCTTTGCGCTCATCAACATCAGGCAGTAAGCGTTTTAATGACTCCCTGAACATATCATGCACTTTTACGTAGGTGCTTTGATAATTATCATGTTTATTAGATATTCTTTTACTCAACGCAAATAAAGATCCGTAAAAATCTAAAGAACGTGAATTAGAAATTTGCAAACGCATCATGTAGGCCTGAGTGTAATACCCCCAAACTTTCTCCGCCAATTTGGGATCTTTACCTTTTTTAACCCATGCCTCAAATTCATCCGCAGTTTGTATTTCTTGGCGTTGATATCTCGTAATATCATATAGCTTATTTTGTAAAAAATCTTGCATGTCCTGAGGTAACGTTGAGCCATCATTTATAATACCTTCGTTAATATTTGAAATAAGGTCTGATGCCGCTATAGGATCATAGAATTCTCGAAAAACCTGTTGGCACCAATCTAACACAACACCCATTTGTAAGTCTTGGAACATTGCTTTATTAAATTTATCATCTACCAAAGCTAAACCCTTTTGCCTTTCAGGAAATGGCCACATAAAACCACCAACAATACGGGCATCAATCCATGCCTGTTTTAATGACTGTGTTTTTATTCCATTAATCGCCTCTTTGTCAGCCCCTATCTCTTTTTGAGCTTCTGACATGTGTCTATCATCTGATAAATGAAACCACTCATGCCGCAACAAAGCATCATGCACTTCACCCTTATCAAAGTCAGTGTCTGGTAAACATGCGACCCCCGCCATTTCACTTAAATGAAAGCTTGCGCTTTGATATGCGCTTAAAACAACAAGAGCCGTTGAATATTCTTTGTTAAAAAACATTGCCTTTGGGGTGTGCCGCATATTTCTAACGAAAGACCTTTCAAAGAAACTCCATAAATCATTCCCTGCCTTAAGACCTATATTTTGATATACTTCATCAAGAAAATCATCAAAAGCTCCACTTGGCGGTCCAGAATAATCCCAGTGCCAAAATTTAGTATCTAGATCTGTAGCAACAACAATTTTTTTAACTTTAGAATTTTTGGGCATTTCAATTGGTATTTCACCCTGAAAATACTCATGCGCATAAGGTGTTAAATATAAATTGGGATTATTAGGATGAGCCAATATGGCACTATGGTGGCGTTGTTCCCTTAAATGTTTTTCACCCGCATTTTGCCACTTGGAACGAAAGTATAAGACATCACCTTCTTGGCTTCCATCACGTAAAGTTTCTAAAGCAGGATTACAACGCGTCAAGTTCATTTGACATATTTATACAATATTGTGAAAAAAGTCAAAAACTATATTGACATATAAGAGTTATTATTTCATAAAAAATTATTCAATACTGAAATATTATTATAAAAAAGGGTTTAAAAATGAGTATTCATGAAATTTTTGGTCAAACAGTTGCCGAGTTAGATGACTTAACACTGGACATTGCAACAATAGCAACATTACCTGCAGGGGAAATTTTAATCCAGCCTGTTTTTAGCAATCAAGGAACTGGTAATTTTGTTGTTCTTATGGATTCTGATGGAACTGCTTTTAGAGTAGAATCCAGTGCCTTATATGAAAATTATGACTTATTCAGATCAAATGGTGAATCAGCATTATTGATGCCTAAGCAATCTCACACAGTCACCTCAACTGAAACTTTATTATCAACAGTTGCAAATCATGTTGCCGGAGCCAGCGAAAATAGAAATGTAGCAATTGCAGTTATTGCAAAGCATCTAACTGATACGGAGAGACTTATGTTACCTACAATTCGCGAGCGAGGTCAGGCCGCAGATGGTCGTGGAGATCTACATTCAAATGGAACAAGCACCGTAAGAATGCAAAGAGCCGCTTAAAAAAAGCGCAATCAAATAAAAAACCCCGCCTTTACAGCGGGGTTTTGTTATTTTTAAGTTAAATTAAGAGTAAAAACTTACTTCTTAATTGTCGTCATAATTGCGACTGGGATCAGACCTAACATCACATCTGTTGTGTATGATAGGTAGACTGCCACAACTGTTAACAATACGGCGAAAATGTCGCTCGTTAACTTTCTGTGTGACAAGATCATGCCTGAGAGCAGTAAAGTAAATACAGACCCCACGAGCACGTGGATTTCTGATCCGCCAAAGAATGACCCAACGCTTTCAACCGCGCCAACCATTCCTAAGAAATTTACGAGAGTGGTTGAAATACCAACCAACAAGATAACGGAAAGAACATAGAACCAAAATGCTCCCATTGTTGATCTCACGTGACCTACGTCTAAAATTTTATCTAACATGTGCAACCTCCTTTAAGTTTGCGTTTAGTTTAAAAAATATTAGTACAACGCCTTGATTTATGCCCTCACACACGGTGTGTAAGGGGGCTTTTTTTAGCCCGCATCAAGTTCGCTATCCCAATATAGAAAATCCCCCCAGCTTTCATGTAAGAAATTAGGTGGGAACCTTCGTCCTGTTTCCTGAAGCTCATATATTGACGGCTCGCGCGGCTCTGCAATTGGGTGCATATTGCACTCATGAGGCATTTTACTGCCTTTTCTTGTGTTGCAAGGCTTACAAGCCGAGACAATATTGTCCCAGGATGTTCTTCCGCCACGTGATCTTGGGATCACATGGTCAAATGTTAAATGCTGTGTCTTATAAATGTTACCGCAATACTGGCAATGCCACGCATCACGTAAAAATACATTATAACGCGTAAAGGCCGGCGCATGGCTTGTTGGTAGATATTCTTTAAGCGCAATCACGCTAGGTAGCTTAAATTCTGTGGTTGGCGAGTGAATGACGCGGTCATATTCACTAACAATCGTTACCGTATCCCGAAAAATGGCCTTCACAGCTTCCTGCCAAGGCCATACAGATAAAGGGAAATAGCTCAAAGGCCTAAAATCAGCATTTAGGATAAGAGCAGGACACTGCTCTAAACTTCGTAATCCATCATTTTCTGACATTGTTGTCATACTGCCTCTCTCCTATTTATGTAACATTATTCCCAAGAACTGGGGGGAGATCAATGGAGTGGAGTTGCTAAATTAGATAGAACTGACCTCGCCTCTTACATACCTCATTATACCACGAAAGCAAGGCTGACCCAAGGTTTTCGCAATGCTGCTAAAATTTGATATAACCTCATAATTTACATTAAAAATTATGACAATTATTTTAACGCTTCGGATCGTTTTGAAATTTTATTATATTGGTTAACAAAAGATTAATAAGCTATTGTTTCAATTAAATATATTGCCGAGGAAGCTTGCGCCCACTTGAATACCTGCTTCATCAATCGAATGTTCTAAATTAGGCGTGCTATGACCACTTACGTCATACCCTTTTTCAAGCAGTTTTTGACACGCATCCTGATAAGCCACCACAGGCACAACCGAATCATTTTCACCATGAATAAGACATATTGGTGCTCGATTTTCATTATCCACAGCCTCCAAGCCCACTAACGCTCCAGAATATCCTAAAACACCTCCTAAAGCAGGATTTTGGCGTAATCCTGTGTAAAGGCTCATCATTGTGCCTTGTGAGAAACCAACTAACGCCATTTTATCCGCCGTTAATTCATACTCCTTCAACAGCTTATCCAGATAGTTATCCAGAACAGGATGTGCTTGCTGTGCCCCTTCTAGCAATTTTACAGGCGTGTATTCAGCCAATGAGAACCATTGGTAACCCATCCCGACCTCACAGGGATATGGCGCATCAGGGGATACAAATACTGCGTCTGGCAAAGCATTGGCGAAATAAGGAGCGAGGGAGATTAAATCTTGCCCATTTGATCCATATCCATGCAAAAAAACGACTATTTGCTTAGGCGCACCGTTTGATAATGGTTTTTGTGTGTAGCTGTTAGAAATCATAATTTTATTTATGCTCAATCATGCACTGGATAACAATCAAAAAACTCAATTTTCTATTGATTTTAAATTTTATAAGGCGTAGTTAATGACAATCATTCTCATTTAAAACATAGGAAAAACAATGCTAGAAACACTCCTTATTACATTCCGCGAAGGATTAGAGGCGTTCTTAATCGTCGCTATCACGTTGGCTTATCTTACAAAAACAGGCCGTGACAATCTGAAAAAGCCTGTCTATTTCGGTATTGCAACAGCTCTAATCATTAGCGCAACAACAGGTTGGCACATCGCTGCACTTGCTAACACACCCTTAATGGAAGGTATTTTGGCGATTGTTGCTGGTATTCTTGTGGCCTCCCTCACCTATTACATGATGACGACAGCCCACAAGATCAAAGATCATATTGGTAAAACCATTGACAAGCACGCTGCGAAAGCCGGTAAGGGTGCTATGATCGGTATATTCATTTTTACCGTTGTTATGATTGCCCGTGAAGGTATGGAAACTGCACTTATGCTCGGCGCTATAAGCCACAAAACAGACGGCACACAAATGATGCTTGGTGCTCTTGCAGGTATTGGTCTGACGGCAGTTATTGGCTACCTATGGGCCAGCCAAAGTCATAAAATTAACTTAAAGCTTTTTATGCAGGTCACTGGAATTTTTCTTTTCCTTTTTGCCGTTCATCTTTTCCTCTATGGCGTATACGAGCTAACTGAAGTTGAAGGCACAATCTTCTATAATGATGCTGTGCATCAGGCAATGAAACCATGGGTTAGCTCAAAGACTTTATTTGGTCAACTCACAATTTATGGCCTATTGGTCGTGCCTTGTGTATGGCTGATTATATCTTATGCGAAAGACAAGCTTACGCAAAAAAATCATCCTATGGCGGCTGAATAACCCCCCATAAAATATAATTTTTCTAAAGACCGCCTTCATGGCGGTTTTTTTATGGAACTTCTTGTCCTTAATAAAGTTAGACAGGAGCCTCAACCAAAGCTATAGATACAAAATGCTAAAATTTACGAGCCTATTTTTATTTGCCTTTGCATTGATTATATTGCCTTCTTTGTCAAAGGCACAGCAATCAGATTTGAAAGCGACAGCAGAGCAAAGACAAGAGCAAGTCAAAGAGCTAAAGAAAAATCTGAATGATTTACAATCTGTGGAGCGTAAAGTTTCAAACCGTGTTCAAAATTCTAGTGACCGTAATTATCTAAGCCTATCTTTTGAAAATGACCTTATTGGCGGCGGCACAGATGAAAATTACACAAACGGCGTTCGTTTGACCTATTTTGATGTGGAAACCAAAGTACCACCCGTTATTGATGAATTAGCGGATGCAATCCCTACTTTTGACTTAAACCAAACCACCAGCACCGTTTTCACTATAGGTCAAAATCTTTATACGCCCAAAGACATTACAGTGAGGCAACTTCAACAAGATGACCGCCCTTATGCCGCATGGCTTTATGGTACGGTGGGCCTAACAACTATTACCAAAAACCACATGGACGAGGTCGAATTTACAGCAGGTGTCGTCGGCCCGCAGGCCTTAGGTGAGCAAGTTCAAAAAGCTGTTCATAAAAATGTACCCGACTCCCCCACGCCTCAAGGATGGGATAACCAACTTGATTTTGAGCCTGGCCTAAATGTCTCTTGGCGTCGCCGTTGGCCTGTCTGGGCAACACAAAATATCGGAGATTTTCGCTTTCGTTTAGAACCCAACATGAATGTCGCGCTTGGTAATATTTACACCTATGCAGGAACAGGGGCGACTTTAACATTCGCGCCCTTTGAAGACCGTATCCAAGACACGCCACCACGCGTGCAACCTGCCATGGCAGGGACAGGATTTTTTGACAGTCCTGATAATGAATTTAGCTGGCTCCTCTTTGCAGGCCTAGACGGGCGCGCGATGGGGCGTAATATCTTCCTTGATGGAAATACCTTTAAGGATAGCCACAGCGTCGATAAGAAAATCTTTGTCGGCGATGCGAATGTTGGTGCAGCAATCACTTACGATGACTATCGCCTATCTTATACCTTAAATTACCGCACTAAGGAATTTGATGGCCAAGACGATCCTAGTATTTTCGGCTCCCTCACCCTCACAACACGATTTTAAAAAGTCGCTACCAGCCACTTTGCGAATCTGTTATCTTGTAATTCATAGGGAATATTTAAATGAATTACGATATTATTCACATTGCAGGAAAACCTCACGTTCTTGTACCCGTTCATGACTATACCGCACTCAAAAACGCCGGAAGTAACACTAAACTCCCCCAAGAAGTTTTAGAAAAACTAACAGTCGGAAAAGAAAGTGCCATTAAAGTTGTTCGTAAATATCGCGGTATGACACAAGGTGACCTAGCCGAAGCCGCAGGTATTTCCCGCCCCTACCTCACTGAAATTGAAACGGGCCGCAAAGACGGCTCCATCCGCGCCTTAAAATCCATTGCTGGGGCTCTCGATATTTCTTTAGAAATCCTAGCTTAACGTTTTTTCAAACCACCTAGGACGCCGCGCATAATTTCATTGGCAATCTTACGCCCTATGGATGAACTCATCGCCCGCACGATAGATTTGACTGCGGCTTCCCCAACGCTCTGTCTATTTGATTTCTTCTTAGGCTTTGCTTTTGCGGCCTCTTCTTGAGCTTTCGCCACTTGCTCTGCGGCCATTTCTGCCTTCCTCTGCAATATCTCGTAGGCGCTTTCACGATCATTTGTCGTGTCATATTTTGCGCCAACACCATCCGCCATCAACGCCATCCGTTTTGCTTCTGCGCTTGCCGGTCCCAATTTTGACGTTGGCGGGCGAATAAGCGTCCGTTCAACGATAGACGGCGTTCCTTTATCTTCTAATGTTGAAACCAGTGCCTCACCAACACCTAATTCAGTTATAATATCAGCAACATCAAATTTAGGGTTTTCGCGATACGTCTCTGCAGCTTGCTTAATAGCCTTTTGCTGTTTGGGCGTAAAAGCGCGCAACGCATGTTGGATACGGTTCCCTAACTGCCCTAAGACTGTATCTGGAATATCCGCAGGATTTTGTGTTATAAAAAAGACACCAACACCTTTTGAACGGATCAAACGCACCACCTGTTCAACTTTTTCTAATAAAGCCTTTGGTGCATCATTAAATAACAAATGTGCTTCATCGAAAAAGAAAACAAATTTGGGTTTAGAAGAATCTCCAGCCTCAGGCAATTCTTCAAACAATTCAGATAACAACCACAGCAAAAATGTCGCATATAAACGCGGACTATTCATCAATTCATCTGCGGCTAAGATGTTCACATACCCTTTACCATCCATGTCAGTACGCATCAAATCTGTTAGTTCTAGCGCCGGTTCTCCAAAGAACTTATCACCCCCTTGGTCTTCCAATCGTAAGAGCGAGCGTTGAATAGCACCAATCGATTGCTTGCTCACATTACCATAGCGTGAAGAAATTTCACTGGCGCGCTCACTCATTGAAATAAGAAGAGCACGCAAATCTTTCAGATCAAGAAGAAGCATCCCTTCTTCATCTGCCAAACGAAATGCAATGTTCAACACACCTTCTTGCGTATCATTAAGCTCCAACATACGCGCTAAAAGGATGGGACCAATTTCTGAAATTGTTGTGCGTACAGGATGTCCTTGTTTACCGAACATATCCCAAAACGTCACAGGAAACGCGCGCGGTTTATAATCTTCAAGCCCAATAATCTCTGCCCGCTTTACGAGGAAATCTTCCATTTCTGATGGCTGACAAAGGCCAGATAAATCCCCCTTCACGTCCGCCATAAACACAGGCACACCAGCATTAGAAAAACCTTCCGCTAAATCTTGCAACGTAACCGTTTTACCTGTTCCTGTTGCACCGGCAATCAGACCGTGGCGGTTTCCCCACTTTAATTCAAAATATAACTTATTTTCTGGAACACCTGTTTCTGATCCAACGTAAATTGCTTCGGGTGTATCTGACATCTTAAACCTTTTTATTTTTATAATTCGTCTTTTGTTTTGTAAAAATCGTAAGTACGATCGTGCGTTAAGGAAGGAATAGCGGTACGCGCTTTAATAACATCAAGATAATCAATTTTACGCGTGATGAATCCTTGCGTGTCTTCTGTTTTTTCCGCCAGAACCTGTCCCCATGGTCCTACAATCATTGAATGACCATAAGTTTTTCGCCCTCCCGGATGATCACCACATTGCGCAGGCGCAACAATAAAACTTCCCGTTTCAATGGCACGTGCGCGTAACAAAGCTTCCCAATGTGCTTCTCCTGTTTGCGCCGTAAACGCCGAAGGAACCGTTATGATCTCCGCTCCTTTTTGTGCCAAAGTTCTATAAAGATAAGGAAAGCGAAGATCATAACAAATTGTCATGCCTAATTTGCGCTCCCCCATCCCCACAAGGACGGCTTTTTCACCGCCTTGTACGCTGGCACTCTCTTGGTGTTGTTCCCCACCCTTTGGAAGAGCCACATCAAATAGATGTATTT
>CAYGPG010000003.1:15836-57648 GCA_964351905.1 uncultured Micavibrio sp. | reverse complement strand
TGTATTTTATCGTAAGACGCTCTCAACAACCCGCCTGGGCCAAACAAAAAGCTCCTGTTAAAAACTTTTCCATTCTCTGCTTTTATTTTCATGGAGCCAATAAGCAACCAGACTTTCAACTCCTTCGCCAAAAATGAAAAGAATGGAATACCAGGATGTTTTTCTGATTCTGGCGCAATTTCCAACATTTCTATAGCACTACGAGCCATGAAATCTGTATTTTCAGGTGTGGCAATAAAATCCGCACCATCCTTAGCCGCTTCACGAATAAGCGTACCAGCTTGCTTTAAATTTTCTTCAATATCACTGCCAACGTTTAATTGAACACAGGCGACTGTCATCATGCTCATAATGCTTATCCTTTTAGCATATCATCTAACTTACCTTGTGCTTCAAGAGCATGTAAATCATCACAACCACCAATCAAGTTATCATTGATAAAAATCTGCGGTACAGATTTTGGGCCACCTGTACGTTTTACCATTTTTGATCGGGCCTCTTCATCGCCTGTAATGTCATACCCTTGATATTTAACATTCTTATTATTTAATAAAGCGAGTGCGCGCGTGCAAAAGGGACATGTTGTCCAATAATATATTTCAACTTTGGCTTGGTCTGACATTATAATCCTCTCTTTAAATTCTGATATAAACACTATAAATTACTCTGATGAAAACGGAAGCGTTGATTATCGGCGGTGGAATTGGAGGACTGGCTCTGGGCTGTTTCTTAGGAAAAGCGGGCTTAAACACGACCATAATTGAACCTAGAGAGCTTCCCCTTCACGAAAAAGAAGAGTTTTTTGGCAGAACTGCTGCGCTGATGGGTGCTTCCGTCAATATTCTAAAATCCTTAGAATTATGGGAAAATTTGGAACATCGGACAGCATCTCTCAACGCAATGCGTATTATTGATGATAGCAACCCTGAAATTGATCCTGTCGTGATTGATTTTCCTGCAAGTGACATCGGCAAAGATTCTTTTGGGCACAATATTCCAAACTTTATGCTGCACGTGGCCCTTGCACAAAAAATCTCTCAATTTTCAAATGTTAAAATCATCAATGGGGTTAAGCTAAAAAACTTCGCTACGAATGAAAATAGCATCACGGCAAAATTAGACAATGATGAACAGATAGAAGCAAAAATTATTATTGGTGCTGATGGAAAATATTCAAAAACGCGCGATCTCGCCAATGTCAAATATTCTGAAACGGATTATAAACAAAGTGCCATTACATGCCTGTTTGAACATAGCCTCGCTCATAAGAACATCTCAACAGAACATCATCGAAGCGGTGGACCTTTTACAACTGTGCCGATGCCAGATAAAAATAATAAGCATTTTTCCAGCCTCGTTTGGGTAGAAAAAACAGAAGATAGTCATAAATATATCACCTTGGAAAACTCAGCTTTTGAAAAAGTGATACAGGATCGCTCTCTTAATGCACTTGGTACAATTAAGCTCGCAAGTGCGCCAGAAAATTGGCCGTTAAAAGCCGTCATTGCAAAAGAATTTACAGCACAACGTGTTGCGCTTATCGCAGAAGCAGCACATGCCATGAGCCCTATCGGCGCGCAAGGGCTAAATTTATCACTACGAGATGTTGCCACAATCGCAGAGGTTATTATTGATGCTGCGCGCTTGGGACAAGACATTGGAAGCGAATTGGTGCTGGCGCAATATGCCAAAAGACGCCGCCTAGATATCAATACCCGCTTTACTGGCGTGGATAATTACAACCGTATTGTAAGCAACAATATATCTTTGCTCCGTGGCTTGCGTCGCGCAGGATTAAAAACGATGGATTCTATTCCTGCACTCAAACTATTGATGATGAAAGGCAGTCTCTCCCCATCCATTGATGAAGGTCGCCTTGCTCGAGGTGAGGCGCTTTAACCACGCTGTGGTTTTACAACCCGCGCTAAGGTCAAAATATTCACGTCGGCTACGCCTAATTTCATAAGCGCTTTCGTGCATTCTTCTACGGTTGCACCCGTTGTATAAACATCATCAATCAAAAGAACTTTTTTATTCTTTAGTTTCTCTCGTTGTTTTGGATTAACAGTGAACGCATTTTTTACATTCTTTTTTCGCTCGACTGTATTTAAATGCCCTTGCGTCTGTGTTGATCGATGCCTTAACAAACCATCCAACATAACAGGAACGTGAGCCTCCTTTGATAAATATTGCGCAATTAATCCGGCCTGATTAAACCGTCGTTTGATTAAACGGGTTCGATGGAGGGGAACAGGAATAATATAATCCGATACTTCTAAAATAGCTCCTCCAGAGCGCATCAACCATGGAATAAACGTGGGCACAGATTGCGTCTGGTCCCCATGCTTAAATCCTAAAATGATATCACGGGACGCATCATCATAAACCAACGCTGATCGTGCCTTATTATATTTTGGCGGCGATTTGGAACATCCAAGACATATATTTCCTTCATTAATCGCCCCATCATCAAAATCAAACGGAAAGCCACATCTATTACATTGTGGCTCTGAAATAAAATTAAGCCTAGACCACGCTTCTGCACTCAACATACCTTGCGTATCAACAATATCACCACTCACAATGCATCTTGGTGGCAAAATCATATCTATAAGTTTGTTGAGGGCGGGCATATCCTCACTATATAAACATCACAGAACAAATTATATATTTGTTTATTTTCTATAATTCTATATTGCCTTTCACAGAGGGTCTTGATAAATTCTCTTCATGGTTCAAAACTCACTTCAGGAATCTGCGCCCAAGGCGCAGGATAATGCTTCCGCCTCGCCTTTTTCTGGCGGACGGGTTCATGAAGGAAGAGAAGAGAAGCTGCTAGGGCCAAACGCCCCAGAGGTCATCAACAACCCGCTTTTAAAAAATATACCAAACAGCATTATTCGCCGTGCTTGGTTTACCATGGCGCATTTGGTTTTGGTGAAGGATGCAGAGGTTTTAGATATCAGATGTCAAACTGGTATCATCACTTACACCATGGCCGCCCTTAATCCTGAGATCAGCTTTATCGGAATGGATCGTGATGTGAACCTCGTTGATAAGGCAAAGAAAAAATATAATCTACCTAATTTAAAATTTATTAGTGGAGAGATTGAAGCAAACTTTATCCCAAAAGAATCTGTCGATGCCATTGTCAATTCATTCACCTTGCATGAAATTTATTCGGAGAATAATTGTAGTGAAAAATCTGTTCTACGCTCTCTAGAACGTCAATTCGAACTATTAAAAGAGAATGGCTACGTCTTTATTCAAGGGCACTTTATGGTTCCAGAAGAAGACTATGTCTTGCTTGAAATTCTTGAAGAAGTTCGCTCCTCTAAACATCGAAGACGTGTTTCTGACATTGAACTTCTTACGCTGTATTCAGAAAATGCGCGATCACGCGATGATGACAATTATCGTGGCTTTTATATGGAAGAACTGCCTCCGCGCTTCCCAAGAACACGTTTATTCAGGTTACAAGCAAAATGGGCACATGAATTCGTACTGCGCCGTGATAACCGAAAAAAATGGCTCTCTGAATTACATCATGAATTTGCATCGCGGGAACAAAAACGCCAAAAATGGCTCGATGAAATTCATAAAGAATATACATTTTTTACACCCCATGATTTTGATAGAACCCTAAGAAATAATGGTGCACGTATTCTATACACCGCGCCTTATTGGGACGAACAAATCATCAAAAATAGATTTAAACGTATCCGTTTTTATCATGAAGATGGCTCGCTCATGAATACATGGGAAACAAGCTTTGTTATCGTTGCACAAAAAAAATCAGGGGAGCGCTCCCTACGCCTACAAGAAAGAAAACCGACCACAGGTGATAACTCCTATTTAAGTATCACTGCTATGCATAGTGAATATGACGGTGTTGTCACTGATATTGTTTCACGCGATTTACATCTGGCTGAAATCCTACCTTATCGCGTCACACAAGATAACAAACTGCATGTTGTTGTTCATGAAGGGGTCGCCCGAGCGCTAATTAATGTCATTCCACGGCGCAGCCCTAACATTGATGGCAAAAAATGGTCAGGACATATGACAGAGGCCATTGCGCTACCTGATGAGTTCATCAAATCTATTGATCAAAGTAGCGTGCGGGAGACGATGAATCTCGCTAATAAATACATAGGGCTCAAACCCAAAATTGGAGCTCTATTGGAAAAAGGGCCCGGAATGTTCCCTGCCCCCAGCGTCATTGACGAACATATTCAAACTTATTATCTAAACGTAAATGCTCTTGAAAGCCCCATTCCCCCCAAGTATTTATTGGAAGATGCAAAAGGATTCTCTATTCGCGGTCGTTTCAGGGAAATTGACGCGCAACAAATCTTAAATGCGATTGGTGTTGGGTTCATTCCAACCAGCCGTCTGGAAATACAAATTCTCGCCCTCTATGAAAAACTCGGCATTGCCTATCAATCATGGGCAGATAGCCCCCTGACTCTAGAAACAGAAGAGCCAGAACAAATAACAAAATTTGAAGAAATTATCGCAAAATACGCTAGTGATGACACACGATATAAAGTACGCCCAGGAACAGCAGGACAAGTTAAAACCGTACAATCTGTATTTGTTGATGAAGGACAATCTAATGATGGAATTAAAGGTCTAGCCAGCCGTGAAATGGATTTTGTCATGAATGAAGAAAATTCCATGAACACAGCTGTTGTCCTTCCCCTGACCCGTAAAATTAATGGTGAAGTTATGGCGGGCATTGTTGAACAATATCTACCTGTACCCCAACGTTATAAAGGCAATGGATATACAGTCAGTGTCCCAAGTTTCAACCTTCCCGCCGAAATCGATAATTTTGAAGCCGCAAGAAAGATGATTGCTGAAAAATTTGAGGTTCCTGTTGAGTGTGTACAACGTATGGGGGAAAGCTTCTTCTCACATATTGGGGTCATGCCACAAAGGATATATCCCTTCGCAGTGAGTACAGCAGGTGTCAGTGGTTGGAAAAAAGTTGGACGCACCCACGGGGTTACAACATATACCCCCTTATATCGATTATATAGGCTGTGCTACTTGGATAATGATTATAGTTTCATGAAAGTTGTGGCAATGGCGTATCAATCCTGCCTTGGCATGGATAGCGATTTAAGCGCAAACATGTCTTTCAATAATAGCCATGCGGATCGTAAATCATCTTTTGTTGGTATGGATGGCCCGACAGGGACAAGATCATCCTCTGTTTCAAGAGATTATGATTATGACTGATAATATTTTTGTCTTTGATCGAAAAATTATTAAAGAAAAACGAAATCGCGCAGCATTAAAAATAAAAGAACATAATTTTCTCTTTGATTGGTCGATGGATCAAATGCAATCACGCTTGGGCGATATAAAAAGACAATTTCCTAATACATTACAAATCGGAAATCGATCCAAACCTGTCACCAAAGAAGGGTTTGGAATTAAAAATCTTTACACGCTTGATCTCAGTGAGAATTTAAAGCCTTCCATTATCGCCGATGAAGAATTACTACCTTTTGAAAAAGATAGCTTTGACCTTATTTTAAGCCCTTTAAACCTTCATACCACAAATGACCTTCCCGGTGTTTTAAGCCAAATTAATCATGCGCTGAAACCTGATGGCTTATTTATCGCAAGCATATTAGGTGGTGAAACGCTCTATGAACTGCGCGATATAATGAACCAAGTGGAATTAGAGCTATCAGGGGGCATGACACCGCACGTCTTTCCCTTTGCCGATATGCCCCAAATGGGAAGCCTTATGCAGCGTGCTGGTTTTAATCTACCCGTTATAGATTCTGAAAAAATCACCGTAACGTATAGTAACGCCCTGAAGCTGATGGAGGATATACGGGGTATGGGTGAAAGTAATGCGCTTATGGAGCGTAAAAAAGGCTTTTCATCCTATGACTATTTTGGCCATGTGGTTCAAAAATATGCTGAGCGTTTTTCAGACAATGAGGGTAGAATTCAGGCAACTTTTGAGGTTATATTTCTTATCGGTTGGGCCCCACATGAAAGCCAACAAAAACCACTTAAACCTGGCAGCGCGCAAAATCGTCTTGCTGATATTTTAAAAAGCGAAGAGGAAAAATTACCATGTTAGATGTTACGCTTATCCCCATATTAGAAGATAATTATTGTTACTTAATTAAATCAGGCGATGCTATTGGCTTGGTTGATGTTGGTGATGCCAAAGCTGTTATCGATCATCTGGAGAAATATAATATAACACCTACACATCTTCTAACGACCCATCATCATTGGGATCACACGGATGGTATTTCTGAAATTAAAGCAAAATATAATCTTCACCATATTGCCGCAAAAAATGATGAACACCGTATCAAGGAAATTGACGAAAATTTTGTTCATGGTGATACATTTCAATTTGGCGATGAGACAATGCGCGTGATTGAAACGCATGGTCACACGCTCAACCATGTTGTCTTTTATGCCGAAAATTCAAAAATATTATTCTCTGGCGATACGCTTTTTGCAATGGGCTGTGGTCGTTTATTTGAAGGTACGCATGAGCAAATGTTTAACTCTCTTAAAGAACTTGAAACACTCCCCGATGAAACAAAAATCTATTGTGGGCACGAATATACATTAACCAACGCCAATTTTAGTGTTTCGGTTATTCGTGATGACGATGAAATAAATAAAAGATTAGAGGAAATTAAAGCCCTTAGGTCAAATGACACACCAACAATCCCAACAACAATGGGTCTTGAGAAAAAGACGAACTTGTTCTTGCGCGCAAAAAATGTTGAAGAGTTTAAGAAATACCGCAACCTACGCGATAATTTTTAATCAGCGGATTTTTTAGGAGCTGGACGGCGTGAACGTGGGCGACGGCTCCCGCCTCCCTTTTTATCATTACTATTTTGCGAGCGGCTTTCTGTATTTCCATTATCAGGAAGGATAGATTCAACAGAACCCTTTGATTTAGAATTTGAACGATGTGATGGAATAGGCAGCGGTTTTTCGCTCATAGATTCACGCTCGTTAATTGCGATTTCAATTTCCAAACGTGATGCAACTTTACGAACTTCGTGAATTGAATCTTGAAGCGCTTCTCTCGTCGCCGTTTCTTTTTTAGAATCCCACGCTTCGTAACATTTGTGACATGCGTCAGTTGTGTCTTTTAAACGTTTTTTAATATCATCCATGTTCGTCTCTTCTCTTAATTTATTATACTCTATCGACTATAAAAGCGTTACGCAACTTTTCTTGATAAAAGCCTATTTAAAAAATGAGGAAGCCGCTTCCATCGATTTTATTTTCTTCTCAATTTCACCTTCTGCGCGTTCAATTTCTGATTTAAGATCAACAATATAATCTTTCAGCTCCTCCAAGGACATAGGCTCTAAATTTTTTAATTGAGCTTGCTTATTTCTAGGTTCTAATTCATCATCAAACATCTCATTCTCCTTATTTTTCGTCCATTAGAATATTTTTTTATGGCTAAAAAAGCGAGAAAAGATTGCAAATCTAATAAAAATACGTATATTCACCCTATTCCCTGACATTATGAACGTCAAAACAGGCTGAACCTCGGGAAGGTCGGCAGTGAGAGCCTATGGGTTTTCAAGATGCATTAATAAAGAAAAGGATTTATAGATATGGCAAAAGCACAACCAGAAGCCCCTACGCTTCTTATGCCAAAAGCAACAGCAATTTGGCTGATTGATAATACAACTTTAACTTTCGAGCAGGTTGCAGAGTTCACAGGCCTTCACAAAATTGAAGTCCAAGCCTTAGCGGATGAAGATGTTGGCTACGGTATTGTTGGACGTGACCCCGTTAAATCAGGCGAAACCACACAAGAAGAGCTAGATAAAGCACAAGAAGATGACAGCTATATTATGAAGCTTTCACGTCATGACTTGCCAACGGTTAAGACACGCGCGAAAGGCCCACGTTATACACCTGTCTCCAAACGTGGTGACAAACCAGATGCTATTTCTTGGATATTGAAAAATCATCCTGAAATTTCAGATGCACAAATCGGCAAACTTGTTGGTACAACAAAGCCAACAATTAATGCTGTGAGAGACAGAACACATCAAAACTCTTCTAACATTCGCCCGCGTAACCCTGCTGAATTAGGTTTATGCACATACAAAGAGCTAGAAGCAGCTTCAGATAAAGGCTATCGCGCACAAGGTAAAGATCCTGAAGCGATGAAAGCAGAGCGTTTGGCTAAAATGGAAGAAGATAATAAACCAGCAGAAGAATCTGCAGCTGACCAAGTGGGTGGTTTTGACTTCTCTAACTTCCTATCTTCAGGCTCTGGCTCAAAAGATCAATAATACTTCGTCATTACAAGGCTTGTCCTTGTAATCTTCATCAGTAAAATTGCAGGAGTAAATCCTGCAATGACGACGAAAAAAAACGCGACTCATTTAGATGCCGCGTTTTTTATTAACTATTAATTTTATTAAGAAGCGATACGGATTCCTTCGATTTCTTCTTTAAGTTTTAATTTTTGTCTCTTCATATCGACTAATTCTTGGTCGCTAATGGACGGCATGCTTTGTTTATGTTCAATCTTTTTCGATAGTGATTTATGTTTCGCTTTTAAAGCTTCTAAACGCGCGTTTGATGGCGTCACTGCATGCTGTGTATGCATTAGGCAAATCCTCCGTGTTTGTATATTAATTATGGTTAATAATTAATTGTACCGCGAATCTGATTAATCGAAAATTAAAATTTGAAAAAAGAAATAAAATTACAGATTATTTTACTAAAGATCGAACTTTACACCTTGGGCAAGCGGTAATTCAGTCGAGTAATTAATTGTTTGTGTCTGTCGACGCATATAAACTTTCCAAGCATCAGAACCACTTTCACGCCCTCCGCCTGTCTCTTTCTCTCCACCAAAGGCGCCACCAATCTCTGCACCACTTGGACCAATATTAACGTTGGCAATACCGCAATCACTGCCCGTAGCAGATAAAAAACGCTCAGCTTCTCTAACATCAGTTGTAAAAACACAAGAAGACAGCCCTTGTGGAACATCATTGTTAAGCACAACCGCCTCATCGAACTCTTTATACGTCATCACATATAAAATCGGGGCAAATGTCTCATGTTTAACAACATCGCTTTGTTTTGGCATATCTACCAACGCAGGTTTTGCGTAATAACCATCATTTTGGTCAACCTTATCGCCTCCCGTCACAATTTTCCCGCCTTGGTCTTTTGCGTTCTTCAACGCGTTTTGCATTTGATTAAAGGCATCTTCATCAATCAACGGGCCAATAAGCGTATCTTTATCTAGTGGATTTCCAACCTGCAAACTTTCATATGCTTTCTTTAGCGCTTCAACCAAATCATCTTTTATGCTCTCATGCACAATTAAACGGCGTAACGTTGTGCACCGTTGCCCTGCGGTTCCCACGGCACTAAAAACAATGGCACGAACGGCCAAATCCATATCGGCCGAAGGTGTTACAATCATGGCATTATTACCGCCCAATTCTAACAGGCTTTTACCCATTCTTTTGGCAACGCTTTCACCCACAACTTGTCCCATACGGGTGCTTCCTGTTGCACTGATCAAAGGCACACGATTATCGTCAACAAGCGCTTTCCCTACATCTGCTTCGCCAATTAATAATTGTAAAAGATGATCAGGACATTCGTTTCCTGCTTGTTTAAAACGCGTAACAGCACGTTCAAAAATCTTTACACACGCCATTGCCGTTAATGGCGTTTTTTCTGACGGTTTCCAAATAACAGGATCACCACACACAATGGCCAACGCCGCATTCCACGACCATACCGCCACTGGAAAATTAAAGGCTGAAATTACACCCACAGGCCCCAAGGGTTGATACGTCTCCCGCATATGGTGACCAGGGCGTTCAGACGCGATTGTTAAACCATAAAGTTGACGAGACAACCCAACTGCGAAATCACAGATATCAATCATTTCTTGGACTTCTCCTTGTCCTTCAGAAACGATTTTTCCACATTCCAAAGTCACAAGCGCACCTAAATCTTCTTTACTTGCTCTTAACTCTTCACCAAGCAAACGGATTAACTCTCCCCTGACAGGGGCAGGAACGGCACGCCATTGTTCAAAAGTCGAAACAGCATTTTCAACAACTGCTTTGACATCTGACGGATTATCACTTTTTACCGATGCGATTTGTGATCCGTCAATCGGCGTTGTAATATGAAGGTCTCCTGTTGAATTACCTTCAAGCCCGTTCTTTTTTAGAATTTCTTGATAATTCATGGTATTCCCTTTTCTTTTTTATGATTTTGCTTTGCTCTTAAATCTTTTTTCGCGTTGCTCGTCTTCTTCTAACAAGGGATAAGCCACAGTACACATATAACTATTAATGCGGCGATAATCGCGAATGATATCAACATGAAGCGAGCTTGTATCGACTGTCTCAGGTAAGCCTTCGCTTAGGCGCTCAATGTGTGTCGACATGCCTTGTATTTCTGCATCACGAATTTCTTGCTTATCATCCAATAATTTTTGCGCCAATTCTTTATCGTCAGACACAAAAATAGACTGCGCCAATTGAACGCTTTCCATGACAAGGTGATGAATATGCTCAATCTCTTTCATTCCCTCTTTGGAAAAATCAATTTGGCGTTTAATTTTTTTCAAAGCCAGCGGCATAAGATTCTTATCAATGACATCGCCTGCATGCTCTAAATTCGTCGAAAATGTGAGAACCTGCACATAACGCTGGGCCTCTTTCGGGTCCATAAATTCTTGGGAAAGTTGCGCCATATAGGTTTTAATTTTGCCATAAATGCTATCAATAATATTGTCTTCTGCTCTTACCTTCTCAAGCAACATTTTATCATTGGTTTTGAAAACACGAATTGTATCTTCCAACATATCTTGAACCATATCCGCCATACGCAATGTCTCTCGCGTTGCAGACGCCAAGGCAACCGTCGGCGTACTTAAATCTTTTTTATCCAAATAACGTGCTTTTGTTAAATCATCTGGCTCTACATTATCTGGAATAATTTTCTTCATCAAACCAGCAATAACGCCCGTAAAAGGAAGAAATACAATCGCAAGAAGAACGTTAAAAGCCGTATGGAAATTTACAATTTGACGTTCGGGAATATCCCCAAACTCATAAAAATACGGCTTGATGTATGGGATCAGGGTAAAAATAGCGATAACCCCAGTCAGACGAATAAATAAATTCCCTAACGGGACACGTCTGGCCTCTGGATGGTCTTTTAACGTTGCTAAAATTGGGGGAATAACGCCGCCAAGGTTTGCACCTAAAACCATGTAAAAACCAAGCATAAGAGGCAACACACCGCTCGCAACAAAAGACATCAGCAATAAAATAATTGCCAATGATGAATGTGAGATCCATGTTAATAGCGCAATAACCAAAACCGCAAAAAGTGGATCTTTTTCTAAGGCCTGTAAAATAATCGGTAATGTTTCTGAACTTTTTAGGGGAACAGCGGCTTCTTTGATTAAACCAAGCGCAATCAACATTAACGCCAAACCAATTAAGATGCGTCCTAAATTTTTAAACCGTCCTGAATTTTTAACCGTAAACGCAAAATACCCTAACACCATAAAAACAGGTGCCAGAAAACTAAGATCAAAGGAGAAAACTTGTGCGACTAAAGTTGTTCCTACATCCGCGCCCAACACCATCGCTAAGCCTGCTGCGGATTTTATCATGCCTTGCCCTGCAAACGCCGCGACAATCAAAACCGTAGCTGTCGAACTCTGCAACAAGGCCGTAATGGCCATACCTGAGAAAAAAGATTTGATCCGGTTATTCGTGCTCGCTGCGAGGGTGCGTCGAAGTTCTGCACCAAAGCCATGTGTAATCCCAAGGCGGAGCAAGCCCACCCCCCAAAGCAAAAGGCAGACACCCGCAATTATATTTAAAAGAACAAATGTAGGGCTAATAATTTTCTCCCTTACCTAAAATCCAGCGTCTGGCTGTGTCAAATACTCTTCTTCTTCAGGCGTATTTTGGCGCCCTAAGATTTTATTACGATGGGGGAAACGTCCGTATTTTTCAATAACATCTAAATGACGAAGCGCATAATCATAGCCGAGCTTATCTTCATCTTTCATCTTTTCAAACAACTCAACGGAGCGGCGTTGATCATTTAAATTTTCACTGTGCTCAAACGGCAAATAAATAAAGCGACGTTTTTGCGGTGATAAAACTTGATCCAACCCTTTTGAAATCGCATATTTTGAAATGATGAGTGCTTTCTTGTCCGTTTCAAAAGCCTTCGGTGTTCCGCGAAACATATTACGCGGCATTTGATCGAGTAAGATACAAAGCGCTAAGGCTCCATCAGCGCTTTTTTGCCATTCGTCAAATTCACCACGTGCCGCCATTTCATAAGGTTCTTTAAAACGTTCAACAATGGCTTGGTCAAATTCTTCACTGACCTGAAACCATTGTTGCGGTTTTGTCTCGTTAAACCAAAAATCCAATATGTCTTTTTGAAAATCTCTCATGCACCGATTCTATCAAAGTTTAGAATCGGAAGAAAGCAGTTATATATTTGAAATCAAAGAGATTTTAACCGTTCAGTATAATCAATCAGATTTTTCTTGTGATTAGACAAATAAAACGAAACGTAGTTACCTACGTGAGACGCAGTTTAACGACATCACAAGAGAAATATGGCAGATTATTTTTTGACGTCAGCCCATATTTTGCGCTTCACGCCATACATAATGCCTGCAAAAACAAGAAGGAACAAAATAACCTTAACACCCGTCTGCTTACGCTCTTCCATTTTAGGCTCCGCCGCCCACATTAAAAATGCAGATACATCACGTGCATATTGTTCTGCTGTCGTAGGCGTACCATCTTCATAGGCCACAATATCATCTGATAAAGGCGCGGCCATCGCAATTTTGGCACCACCCATGACAGGGTTATAATGCTGTCCTACAGACATTGACATACTGTCTGGCGCATCTTCATATCCAACAAGAAGATTATAAATATAATCGGCTCCCCCAACACGGGCCTTTGCAATCAAAGACATATCAACGGGTAAAGCACCATTATTGACAGCTCGAGCTTGCTTTTCATTTTCATACGGATTTTTAAACGGATCACTTGGTTTTCGCGGACGCTCAAACATTTCGCCCTCGTCATCAGGACCATCCATAATCGTATATTCAGATGCAATCGCTTTGACTTCTGCATCGGTGTATCCCAATGCTGTAAGGTTTCTATAAGACAAATAATCCATTGAGTGACAAGCAGAGCAAACTTGCTTGTAGACTTGAAAACCACGCTGAAGCTCGCCTCTATCAAATGTCCCAAACGGGCCATTAAAGCTCCAATCTTGGTGTTCCAACTCTGCACCATCACCCGCTGCTTTCGCAGAGAATGGCGTTAAAACGATTAAAGAAAGCGCAATTAAAGGAATAATTTTTTTCATTGTTTAAGCTTTCTTATTCTTTTCTAATACAGCTTCACTAATACTTTTTGGTAGCTCCATAATCGGCTCTTTTTTGTTTAAGAAAGGAATAATCGCCAAGAAAAATGCAAAATAGTAAAAGGTTGAAATTTGCGCAATCGGAACCCATAAACCTTCGGCTGGCTTACCACCTGCAACACCCAGTAAAAAGGAATTGGCCACAAAAATTAAAAGAAAAATACGATACCATGGACGGTAACGTGAGCTTCTAACAGGGTGCTTATCCAAAAACGGTAATACAAATAAAAGGGCGATTGAACCAAACATCGCGAGTACTCCGCCCAATTTTGCAGGAATTAAAACAATATCTGTAAAGGGGATACCAATATCGAACGTAATCGCACGTAAAATGGCGTAAAATGGAAGGAAATACCATTCAGGTACAATATGTGCCGGTGTCACCAACGGATCAGCAGGAATGTAATTATCTGGATGCCCCAATTCATTCGGCATAAAGAAAGTAAAAGCCACATACACGATTAGAAACACCAAAATACCAAAAGCATCTTTCATTGTGTAATAAGGATGGAACGGCAAAGTGTCTTGCTGACCTTTTGGCTCAATCCCCGATGGATTATTGGAGCCTGTAACATGCAATGCCCAAACATGAAGGAACACAACACCAACAATCAAAAATGGGAATAAATAATGCAGCGCAAAGAAGCGGTTTAATGTTGGATTATCAACCGAAAACCCACCCCATAACAATGTCACGATACTATCACCGACCAGAGGTATGGCAGAGAAAAGGTTTGTAATAACAGTAGCACCCCAAAATGACATTTGCCCCCAAGGCAAAACATAGCCCATGAACGCGGTCGCCATCATAAGAAGAAAAATCAAAACGCCAAGCATCCAGAGCAATTCACGTGGTTGCTTATAAGACCCGTAATACATACCGCGGAAGATGTGGATGTAAACAGCAATAAAGAAAAATGAGGCCCCATTGGCATGCAAATAACGAAGCAACCATCCATGATTCACATCACGCATGATGCGCTCAACACTAGAAAACGCATCATCGGCGGTTGGCGCATAGTGCATCGCCAAAACAATGCCTGTGATGATCATTGTCATCAACATCACCATCGCGATCGCACCGAAATTCCAAAAATAATTGAAATTCTTCGGTGTTGGAAAAACACCATATTCCTTTTGCATCATTGTGATGATTGGAAGGCGTGAATCAATCCATTCTAATGTTGGATTATCTAACTTTTTTCTATTACCAGAAGCCATATTACTTATTTCCTTATTTGGATATTACCCAATTCTTATTACTGTATCGCTGACAAACGTATAGTCAGGAACTGACAAATTTGTCGGCGCCGGGCCTTTACGGATACGGCCTGAATTATCATAATGTGATCCATGACATGGGCAGAACCATCCATCATACTCACCTTTCACGTCAGAATCTTTTTGTCCCAGCGGCACACATCCTAAATGTGTACAAATTCCAACCATCACAAGCCATTTTTCATTTCCCTCTTTAACGCGGTCCGCATCTGCTTGTGGATCACGTAAAGCCGAAAGGTCAACTTCCTTGGCTTCTTCAATCTCTTTGGCCGTACGATGACGGATAAAAACGGGCTTACCGCGCCACATAACGGTGATCGCTTGCCCTTCTTCAATCGGGGATAGATCTACCTCTGTCGATGATAACGCCAAGGTATCCGCCGCAGGGTTCATCTGGTCAATAAGCGGCCAAGCCACTGATCCCGCCCCGACAGCTCCAAAAGCCGCCGCCGTTAGGTAAAGAAAATCACGACGTGTTTCGCCTTCTTCACTTTTTTTATTATCTTTTTTGTCTGATGAACTCATATTTATATTACCGATTAGTTTTTTTTAGACTGCTTCAACTATCGCATAAGCATTTGAAACGAAATAGCATTATATTAATAATGCAAACAAGCTTAAAATTCTAGATAAGAATTCTGGATTTTCCGCATAAAAAAGCTTAGTTTCGCCGATAATGTTACGTATTGCTCTATACCAACCCGATATCCCACAAAACCTGGGCGCTGCCATACGCCTGTGCGCTTGCCTTGGTGTTGGTCTGGATATCATTGAACCATGCGGTTTCCCGTGGGATTTAAAGAAAATAAAGCAATCTGGCATGGATTACCTCGACCAAGTCGATATGATTCGCCACAATTCTTGGGATAGTTTTCTCGAACAATACCCTGATCGCACATTGGTTCTCATGACCACCAAGGCGTCCGAAAACTACTTAAATTATAAATTTACAGATAAAGACATCCTCATTGCAGGGCGCGAAAGCTCTGGCGTACCAGAAGATGTTCACGCCCACGTTGATGGTCGCGTTAAAATTGATATGAAAGGGAGTGCCCGTTCCTTCAACATTATCAACGCAACGGCGATGATTGCGGGTGAAGCTTTAAGACAGACAGGATAAGAAGATGGAAGATTGGGATCATAGAAAAAAACAAGCGAGCGCATGGTTTAAAGATTTAAGAAACCAAATTTGTAATGAATTAGAAGTTATTGAAACCGAACTAAAAAACGACATCCACAACTCAGAAAAATTTAAACGCACACCATGGCAACGTAAAGACACGAACGAGCCTAACGAAAGCGGCTCCATCCTCAAAGGTGGCGGTGAGATTTCACTTTTAAAAGGCTCTGTTTTTGAAAAAGCAGGCGTCAATATCTCTGAAGTATACGGAAATTTTAGCGAAGAATTCCGTGCCAAAATTCCTGGAGCTTTAGAAAATGATGGCGCGTTTTGGGCTAGCGGTATCTCCCTTGTTATACACCCTTGCAACCCTCACGTGCCTGCAGTGCACATGAACACACGCATGATTGTCACGTCAAAAGGATGGTTCGGCGGCGGCGCAGACCTCACCCCTGTTTTTCCAAATGATAAAGATACGGCTGACTTTCACAACGCCTTCAAACAAGGGTGCGACAAACACGATCCCGCTTATTACCCAGAATTTAAAGAGTGGTGTGATCGCTACTTCTTCCTCCCCCATCGTAATGAAATGCGCGGTATTGGCGGTATTTTCTATGATTATCTTGAAGGGGATTGGGAGGCTGACTTCGCCTTTACAAAGGATGTGGGGCAAACCTTCCTTGATATCTATCCAAAACTTGTCAGGCGTCATATGAACAAAGCTTTCACGGATAAGGAACGCGAAGCTCAACTCATTAAACGTGGGCGTTACGTCGAATACAACCTCCTCTATGATCGCGGCACCCAATTCGGCCTAAAAACAGGCGGCAACACCGACGCCATTCTTATGTCCCTCCCCCCAATTGTGAAGTGGGATTAAACATTGACATAATTTATTTGACAAACTTAAAAACTCTGCTAAACATCAAATATTATTAATTAAATCCTCAGGAGGGATAAAATGTCAGAATACGTTTTTTCTAAACCTATTGAAGTTAAGCCAGCAGAAGGTCATAGAACTAGAGGCGAAAAAATAGCAACTGTTGAAGTGGACGGTAAGCCTTTAATAAGGATTCCTGATTTTAATTTAAGAGAAGAAATCATTAAGGCTGGATCTGAGGCTGGACTGATCATCAGGAGCTTTGGCACTTTTCCTGAATTAGGTTCAAGCACTTTAATAGGTATGCGTGTTGAGGAATTTAAACTCTAAATAACACTGTCCAGCCACTCTTCCCTGCGACGTTCGAACTCCTGCCCTAAATCGGGGCCAGTGACGTAGCCTTCGGCGATAAGGGCGTCGCCCGTGATTGGGCACTCTGGTGCTTGCCAATTTTTTAAAATTTCCAATAAGGCTTGATCGCTTGCCAAATTTTCTTGCGCGAGATAAATTAAATACCCCTGCAACATCAAATCATTACCATGATAAAAAATTGCTTTCTTCAAAGATTTTTCATCACTGAACAATTCCGACCTTGTCGCCATAACAAGCTTCACAAGAAAATTCTTTTGCTTGTGCGTTAACCTTAAAATGTCATCATGAAATTTCGGCTGATTCCCGTTCAAAACATAAAGCCTACTCATAACATTGATGGCGGCTTCACTCACCTGCAAAGCACATAATCTTTTCAAACAATCAGGTTGATAATTCTTATCCGCAATATCTTTTAAGATATTATGATCAAACATAGTTCTTAGTATCTGCGGCGCTTCATCGACACTTAGAATTTTTAAAAATTCTGAAGTAATACGCTCTCTTGATAGCGTCAAAATTGTAGATGCTGCATCTGCACATGCTTGCAACGCGTCGCTATCCATCTCCCCTTGCCCATAAAAAGCATGAAAACGAAAGAACCTTAAAATCCTCAAATAATCTTCTTCAATACGTTGCCGCGCCTGTCCTACAAACTTAACCTGCCGCGCCTCTAAATCTTCTATCCCACTGCCCAAAGGGTCATAGATATTTCCATCCATATCCATAAGCAACGTGTTCATCGTAAAATCACGGCGCTGCGCGTCCTGAACCCAATCATCAGTAAACGCCACATCGGCGTGCCGCCCATCCGTTTCAATATCATGCCGCAATGTCGTAATTTCAAATGATTGCCCTTCGATAACGGCCGTCACCGTTCCATGATCGATACCTGTTGGTATCGCCTTAATGTTGTTCGCTTTTAATTTATCTAAAATCTCATTAGGCTTAAAAACTGTAGCAATATCAATATCCTCAACAGGCTTATTGAGGAGTTGATTGCGCACGGATCCTCCTACAAAAAGGGCATGTTTATCCGACACGCCCAGAACATTCATAAGCTCTTTTACAGGTTCTTGATCAACCCATTTAGGTACGTTGATTTGTTTGGCAATTTCTAAACTCATTGAAAAACTATAGATTGATTTTAAACGCGATTAAAGCAGCTTGTGTTCTATTCATAACCCCAAGCTTGTCATACAACTTGCGCAGACGATATTTTACAATATGCAATGGAATTTCATGCGTGCTAGCAATTTGCTTGTCTTGCTGACCGCGCATAAGTTCTTTTAACAAAATCAGCTCTTTCGGCGTGATTTTCATTTCGCAATAAATACAACAATTCATGCGTCCGTGACTCCCCAATCACAACGTTTTTTCTTTATAAAAATAAAGATATTTGCCCTAAACGTAACAAATGATATTAATTTAAAATTGTAAAATATTGGTTAATTTTACAACCTGTGGTTTAAATTATTTCGTGTGAATAACGCCCGCCTGACGATTTACAGATTTTAGCTGTTGTCTATACACATTCACCGCCTCTAATACGCGTTGCGCGTAGTTACGTGTTTCATAAATTGGAATAAGCTCAATCCAATCCAGATAATCAATTTGCCCCCGTCGAGGATCTCCAAATTCTTTAAGCCAACGATCTACGCGCCCTGGCCCCGCATTATAAGCCGCAGCCGCAAGCGCGTAATGACCATCATAACGATCCACCATTTGCCTTAAATAACGCGATCCTAAAAAGATGTTGTGATCAGGACGTGATGTCAGCCAAGAAAGTTGATGGGCAACGCCATTGTTCCTAGCCGTTTCTTTGGCTGTTGCGGGCATAAGTTGCATAAGACCGCGTGCACCTGCGTGACTTTTTGCTTGCTCATCAAAACGGCTTTCTTGGCGAATAATCGCGTTAATCAACGCCCATTCTACATCTTTAATTTTTGAAAGTTCTTTTTTCAATACGGGGTATAAATAACCATAGAAAGAAAATCCTTTTTCTTTTTGTAAATCTTGCGCAATTTTAATCGCGATATTTTGACGTCCTAATTGATTAGCCAATTGAATGGCCTGCACATATTCTGATTGGTCACGGGAGTTCTTACCTAAACGCAATAAAAATAAATCTGTGTCGCGTTTTAAACCTGCCGTATTTAACCACCGAATGGCTTCAACAATTTCATTTTTAGAAAAGCTTGTCTTTGCTGCTAATGAAACCGAGGGCGTAATACGCGGCGGTAAAAAATAATTCTGGCCTAATTTTTCAGCAGCCAGTTGCCCATAAAATGTTTCTTTATATTGCGCGGCAACGGCATACCATTTTTGTGCAATCTCTTGGTTTTTTAAAGCTTCACTCGCGCGGCCTGACCAGTAAGATCCACGTGACTTACTCAAAGGGGTATCCGTCACATTATATAGCGTTTCAAAATGCTCAAAGGCTTTGTAGGGCTCATTCACAAAACGAAGCGCTAGCCAGCCTGAAACCCATTCCGCTTGCGCCTGCGGGAAACCCTCTTTTTGTTTATGGGCAGAAACAAGGCGGTAAGCTTGTTCATATTCTCTGCTTTCGATCAATCGCCTCACAATGATGTGACGTTCTCCCCACCAAGATTTGGGTGCGTACATTTCAGTAGCGCTTGGCGATTGATTTAATATTTCAATCGCCCCACTATTCAATCCATTTTTACGTCGCCATTGTAATCGGTCAAAGAGCAAGCCCTCATCACGGCGTAAAGCTGATGGAACATTACCGACCAGTTGATTTACATTCTTGCTTTGCTGTTTCAACGCTTTGCGTGCGTGGTATAAATGAATATAACCACCACCTAACACTTCTGCTATCGCGCCGGCATTATCATATTGCCCTTTATGCAACAAAATATTAAGACGCTTTGCATGGTTGTCTTGGGTTAAATATCTGCCATATTTGGTATAAATATTTCTCTGCTCTTCGCGTGTCAAACGTGCATCAGGCCACCATGATTGTATGGTTTTCTTCGCCTTTGAAACTTGCGAATTTTTGAGCATAATTTGCAAGTAACGATCCATCGCATTTGCTGCTGCAATTTCGTTATTGTTGGCAAAATTTAGGAACTGAGAATCTGAAACTCCTGCACTTACAAGTTCTTCTGCACGTCTTTTTAAACTGCTTTGTGCAGGCCAATCAGGGTTATTTTGAATGAAGTTTGTAACTTCGGAAAATGAAACATCTCTTGCTCCACGTGTGTACGCAAACCATTGTAATGTCTTTCGGGCGGTAGGATCTCCGCTTGATCGCCTCAACTGGGACAATCCGCCCCAATCTCCTTGCTCAGCATTTTTTAACGCATTAACAACGCTTTGGGCAGAAACATTCTGCGTACTCAAAATCAATATGAAAGTAAAAAGCCAAACAACTTTAAACTTCAATACGCATTGCCACATCACAGTTATCGCCTTTTTCTTGCAAGAAACCCTTAAAATCTATAGGGTGTGGGCATATTTGAAAAGAACATATTGGGTTTACACCCAATTATATTAGAAAGTAACGACAATGTTTAAAGGCGCGATAACGGCTCTTATTACTCCCTTCACTCAAGATGGAGATATTGATTGGAAAGCATTTGATAATTTTGTGGAATGGCAAATTGATCAAGGGATTGATGGTGTTGTTCCTGTGGGAACCACTGGTGAATCCCCAACCCTGACGCATGAGGAACATAAACAAGTTGTAAAACGTTGTGTTGATGTTGTTGCTGGTCGCGTTACCGTCATTGCAGGAACAGGATCGAACAACACCGCAGAAGCTTTAGAGTTTACGGCAGAGGCAAAAGAAGATGGCGCAGATGCTGCTCTGGTCGTCGTGCCCTATTATAATAAGCCAACGCAGGATGGTCTTTATGCACATTACAAAGCCATCAATGATGCCGTTGATATCCCTATCATTCTTTACAACGTGCCCGGACGTAGCGTCGCTGATATGAGTAATGAAACAGTTGCACGCCTTGCTGAATTGCCCAATATTGCAGGCATTAAAGATGCAACTGCGGATCTCGCGCGCCCCTTAGAATTACGCCGTATGGTTGATGAAAACTTTGCTTTGCTAACAGGTGAGGACGCCAGTACAACAGCCTACCTCGCTCAAGGCGGTCATGGATGTATTTCTGTTTCAGCAAATGTCTCTCCAAACCGATGCGCCGCAATGGTGAAGGCATGGCATGAGGGAAACATTACAGAAATGAGTGCTCATCGCGATGCTCTTGGTCCACTACATCAAGCCATGTTTGTTGAAAGTTCGCCTGCGCCTGTAAAATATGCCGCAAGCAAACTTGGGTTATGCAGTGATTTCGTTCGCCTTCCTTTATTGCCAGCATCTAAAAGTTGCCGCCAATTGGTTGATCAAGCCATGGATTATGCTGATTTGCTAGAACATAAAGTTGCAAAATTACAAGCGGCGCAATAATTACTATTCATCATGGCCGACACTAAGAAAAAGAAAAAAGGTGGCCTTATTTCCACCGATAAAGTCGTTGCCGATAATAGGCGCGCCAATTTTGACTACGCGCTTGAAGATAAATTTGAAGCAGGCTTGGTTCTCGTTGGAACTGAAGTCAAATCACTACGGCACGGTCAATGTATGATCGCCGAATCTCACGTTGGTGAAAAGGATGGCGAACTAACTTTGCTCAATTGCCACATTCCTGAATATCAACAAGCCAGTCAGTTGATGCAACATGATCCCCGCCGTCCACGTAAATTGCTTTTGAAGAAACGCGAAATTGATAAACTGATGGGTGCTATTAGCCGTGAAGGTTATACTATTGTGCCGACGAAGCTATATTTTGATAAAAAGGGCTTGGCAAAATTAGAAATTGCGCTCGCCAAGGGTAAGAAAATGCACGATAAACGCGAAACCAAAAAACAGCGTGATTGGAACCGTGATAAACAAAGAATTCTTAGGGACCGCGGGTAAAATACACTTTTGTTCACCTTATGTTTCACGTGAAACATGAATTATTTTACATACACTTAAGTGATTATTTAATGGAAATATCTAAAGTATTGTTATAAAAAACTACAGATGGGCACAAAAAAATTAAGTAGTGACACGAGCCAAAACTTCAATTTTATGACCGTCAGGATCAAGAACAAAAGCTGCATAATAATCTGTTGCGTATTCTTCACGAATTCCTGGAGGGCCATCATCCTGCCCTCCATTTTTTATGCTTAACTTATGAAATTGATCAACAGCTTCCTTAGAAGGTGCTTTCAAACATATATGTGTTCCGTTACAGGCAACTACCTTTTTGGTCTCATTCAAAGGTTCGCATATAATAAAAAAACTATCTTCTGGACCATAAGCCATAAATTTTTCTTTTACGTCACCAAATAAGCGCGAATAGCCTAAGGCTTCCATGACAGTGTCATAGAAGCCTAAGGACTTTTCAATATTGGTTATGCCTAGAGAAACATGAGCAAACATAAGTCAGCTTACTTCTTTTTAGCTTTTGGCTTTTCTTCAGGCTCATCGGCGTTGTCGAAGACTTCTAAATTAGGCGCACCTTCATCTTCGGGTCCGACGAGCATGGCTTCGGAAATGATACCGGCTTTTTCTTTAATCTTACGTTCAAGCGTTTCCATCATGTCTGGATGGTCGAGCAAATATTGCTTGGCGTTTTCACGGCCTTGGCCGATACGCTCCCCTTCGGCGGAGAACCATGAGCCTGCTTTTTCAACAAAGCCACCGGCTACGCCAAGATCAATAATTTCACCTGTTTTCGAAATCCCCTTGCCATACATGATATCAAATTCAATTTGACGGAAAGGAGGCGCCATTTTGTTTTTCACAACTTTGACACGGGTTTGGTTACCCACAACTTCATCACGTTCTTTAATTTGACCAATACGGCGAATATCCAAACGCACAGAAGAATAGAATTTTAAGGCATTTCCGCCTGTTGTTGTTTCAGGTGAGCCAAACATCACACCAATTTTCATACGAATTTGGTTAATGAAGATGACTGTTGTGCGGGAGCGTGAAATAGAGCCTGTTAATTTACGAAGGGCTTGTGACATTAAACGGGCTTGAAGGCCGACATGATGATCGCCCATTTCGCCTTCCAATTCAGCGCGTGGCACAAGTGCCGCCACGGAATCAACAACCACAACATCCAGTGCACCAGAGCGCACGAGCGTGTCTGTGATTTCCAAGGCTTGTTCCCCCGCGTCAGGTTGAGAGATTAAAAGCTCGTCTACGTTACAGCCCAATTTACGGGCGTAGCCTGGATCTAACGCATGCTCCGCATCAACAATGGCACAGCTGCCGCCATTTTTTTGCGCTTCGGCAATAATGTGTAAGGCCAAGGTTGTTTTACCAGAACTTTCAGGGCCGTAAATTTCGACGATACGACCACGCGGGACGCCGCCAATGCCCAAGCCAATATCAAGACCTAGCGAGCCTGTAGAAATTGATTCAACTTCCATCGGGTTATGATCACCATTGAGCCTCATGACAGAGCCTTTGCCAAAAGCGCGTTCGATTTGTTGTAGCGCGGCATCTAAAGCTTTGTTTTTCTCATCGGCATTTTTATGCATATCATTTTCTCTTTTCATCGGGGTCACAGACATATTTAAGGTTCCTTCCTTTTTGACATAGGGTTGAATGTTCTTCAACGGGGTTTTGTGTTTATAAAGTGCTTACTCACAAATGATTATGAAACCACTGTACACTATTTGTTCCCCCTGTAAAGTAAAAAGAACAAAAAAAGAACGATATATTTGTATAACTCCTTTTTGTTCTATTAGTTTGTTGCTCTGATTTTTGTTTATGATTTGCTTTCCCTTTGTTTTTATTGATCTTTTTAATTAGTTTGTTCCTTTTGATAAAATTAATATATCTTGTTTGCAGGAACGTGTTCTTACGCTTTTTGCCTTTTCTTCTGTCCGTATCTTGCTCATAACTTTTAGGTAACAGAAAATACATCAAGTTAAAAGGAATATTTTCCTATTGAAAGCCCTGGCAGTCACAGCACTTAGAAATATTATTGACATAATATTAAATTATTGCTTTAACAAAATATGACTAAAAAAGTAAGCACACATTTCAAAACCGCGGTGGGATTGGCGTGGAAATATTATTTATGGCCGTTTAGCTTAAAGCGATTTGCTACAGCTTTAGCTATTCAACAAAGTATTCATTTTGGACTTGGTAGCTTAATTTATCCAGATATAGAAGATTTTTTAATCGATGGCGGCTATGAGCCAGCTATAGCTCAAGAAATTAGCTTAGATACACCGCACATAGTCTTGCCATTACCACAAGACAGAAGCTTTGCAGATCATATTTTTTCCGTATCAGAGAGTTTCACGTTACCTTTAATAGCTTTTAATATTTATCAGAACATGTTTTTAAGTAAAGGGCACACGAGTAACGGGCTCAGAGGTTGTCATTTTAGCATAAAGCCTTTTGAAAATTATGATGCAAAAGATAATTTATCATCATATGTAGGTGCACGCCGTGAGTATATTGCAGACATACCAGACATAAACCGCTTAGCATTTAATAGGACTGTTTTACATGAACAGCAACATTGCAACCCTTTATTACCTAATTTAGGTGAATTTGTTTATCAAATTTTTGCTACGACTGATGAAGAGTTTGAAGAATTTCAAGTGAATGACGAACTTAGATCTGATTTAGAGGGATTAAGATATCTTCCACTATTAGCTGAGAATATTGATCAGGAAAATATAGAAAGGTACACTTTATATTTTAGGGCTATTTCTAGATTACATCTTCTATATGACAAATTTGATTATGAACATGATGTGGTTTTACAATTATATGCAGAAATAAATGAAGTCTCTCCTCCTACACGCGAAGAAATAATAGCTTCAAGGAAAGAATTAAGTGATTTAATACGAGAAGCACGTCAAGAAAGTGGACTTCAAAACAGATCTAATTTTGAGTGGGGCAGACTTATACCAAGTTACGACAGACCTGAATATGAAGGAACACGAGTAATAAGCCGCTACGTGAGCTTGGTCGAGGCAGTAATCTCCGAAAATGATCTAAGTTTTTGGGCGCAAAAAAGAGCCGAATTATATTTAGAAGCGGCGCAATATTTTGTGCCAAGCATCGCGGTCACTTATTCGCCAAAAGCGAAAGAAGGCTTTAAACCTTTTGCACCAGCAACCCCTTAACTTTTTAAGAAGAACAGCTTTACTGTTCGCTTTGTGGATCCCCGCTGTTTTAGCTTGGCTTTGCCAAGCCGCGGGGAGACGGGTGGGAAAAGAACGTAAAACATCATGATTTTTAATTGCTTCGTGTTCTTTGTGTTAAACCCTTTTTTATTTCTACCGATTGCTCCCCCCTTTATCCCCCCGCACGCGGGGGGAAAGAGAAGAGGATATCCCGCAGGCAGGCGAGTAACGACGTCAAAAAATATTTGGGAATAAATGCAAATGCCTAGATCACTCCTCCAACGCTTCCTTCACCTTCGCGGCGAGTTGTTTGAGGGTGAAGGGTTTGGGGAGGAAGGAGATTCCCTCCCCCATATGGTCTTTTAATTTGTCTTCGGTGTAGCCAGAAATAAAGACGATTTTTAGTTTTGGGTTTTGACTACGCATATGTTTGGCGAGGGTTGGGCCGTCCATATCGGGCATCATTACATCCGTGATCATTAAATCAATATGTTTATTTTCTTGGGCATCCATCAATTTTAAAGCGGCTTCCCCATTTTCGGCGGCGAGGACTTCGTAACCCTTATTCATCAACGCACGGGTTGAGAAGGTTTTGACGGCTTCTTCATCTTCGACGAGGAGAATGCGCGCGGTGCCTGTCAGATCGCCTGTGACTTCTTCGCTATCGACGACCACCTCTTCTTCTTGGTTGTTGATTTCTTCTTCGCTCAGGCGAGGCAAATAGATGGTGAAGGTTGTGCCTTTATCAACCTGGCTGTCGATGTCTAAAAAACCGCCTGTTTGGCGGACGATGCCGTAGACGGTCGCAAGGCCAAGACCTGTTCCCTGCCCGACATCTTTGGTGGTAAAGAAGGGTTCTAGCACGCGGGACAGTGTTTCCTTGCTCATGCCGTGGCCTGTATCACTGACGGCGATGGACACCCATTGACCCGCAGGCATTTCATCTTCGCCGCACAAAAGGGGTTTTTTATTGTCAAAATTTTGCGTGGTGATGGTGAGGTCCCCGCCCTTATCCATGGCATCACGGGCGTTCACGGCGAGATTAATAAGGACTTGTTCCATTTGTCCTTCATCGACCTTGACCATGCCGAGGTTGGAACCGTGCACAAGGTCAAGCTCAATATTCGCGCCAATCAGGCGGCGCATGAGGTGGGAGACTTCGGTCAAAATATCTGACATATCGTGCATTTTGGGGCGCAGAGTTTGCTGACGCGAGAACGCCAAAAGCTGGCGCACGAGATTGGCGGCACGGTTGGAATTTTGTTTGATCTGCATGATATCGCCAAAAGACGGGTCACCCGGTTTGTGACGTAATAATAGAAGATCACAAAAACCGATGATGGCGGTCAGCAAATTGTTAAAGTCATGGGCGATACCGCCCGCCAATTGACCCACGGCTTGCATTTTTTGGGATTGAACAAATTGAACTTCGAGATCTTTTTGTTCAGTTAAATCAATGAAGTGGAGCACAATATTATCACTTTGCTTAAAGCGACGCGCGTGAAGTTGGACGGTAACATCACGCCCCTCTTTGGACGTCATAGCAATTTCGAGCGGTGCTTGCATACGGCGACCTTCTTCGATGCGACCTATCGCTTTGAACACCGTGTCTTTGTGGTCTAGCGCGATGATGTCGTTGAGGTTTATGCCTTCTAAATCTTTTGAGTCAAAATTAATGAGGTTGGCAAAAGCGGTGTTTCCATCTTTAATCTCACCGTTAGCATCGGCAATCACAATCCCAAGTGGTGCTTCTTCATAAAAACGTTGAAAGCGATCTTCGGAGGCTTTTAACGCCTGACGCATTTCTTTTTCGGACGTAAGGTCATGCACAACGCCCCGTGTTCTAACGCGGCCTTCATCTTCGCGGACAACGGCTTGATTGACGCTTGCCAAGAACGTTTTACCGCCCGGCCCCTTCATCATGATTTCAGCAACCTGACGCGCGCCACCTTTTTCAATCAAATCATACGGCGCCGCATCAATCGGTGGTTTTTCCAAATAGGTATGGATGTAGCCATGGCTTAAAAGGCTTTGGATGTCTTGCCCTAACCAGCGCGCCAAGGTGGCATTGACAAAAATAAAGCGCCCCATTTCATCAACAGAAAAGAACCCAACAGGCGCGTTATCCGTAAAATCAATAAGCTTCTCACGCTCTTCACGGACAGAACGATCAAGCTCACGCTGTTTGGAAATATCATCAATGCGCCAATGGACAAATCCTGACCAGCCTGCCACGGGTTGCGCGGTGACCAAATACCATTTTTCGGAGATGCCCTCGCCAGTACGCAGTTCGATGGAATCAGTTAAGCCGCGCCGTGCTTGCTCCGCCAATTTTTCAAACAGATTATAGGCATCCGCATTTTTCATGAAAATTTGCGCCATGGAATCAATGTCAGGCTTGCCGTATTCTTTACACAGCACTTCAAAGCGTTGGTTGTAGTAGATGGGATTATCCGCGCTGTCGGTGATAAGGCGCGCGCCACGGCTGCCTTCTAACACTTCGCGAATAAGGCGGCGTTCACGTTCATAGGTTTTTTGGCGATAGAAATAACGCTGCACCCAAAAGGCTAGAATGGCGGTAATAACAAAAAGAAGCCCTGCCAAAACGGCGGTGGTTTTATCAATGTCCAAGAACATCGCAACAATCAAACAGGTCGTAATATAAAGCGCCGTAAAGACCACAGAAATAATCAAACTGCGATATTGCCCCGCCGTGTCATTTTTCGGGGCGTTATTCGCATTCTGGCGGTCAATAAATTCTGAATGATCTAATGGCATTTTCAACTTCGCTTCGCGCGCAGACGCGCTACGCTTCCTTGTTTGCTCAGGCGTGCAGGCACGCTACGCTTGGGTATAAGAATGGCATAAAAGACCGTCTAATGACTAGCCCTATCAACTATTAGACCCCAATTTTCCTTTGAGTTTGAAGATGTAAGAAATTACTTCAGCCACGGCCTTATAATGTTCTTCAGGAATCATTTGATCCACATCAACCGTATCAAAAAGAACGCGCGCTAAAGGCTTGTTTTCATACAAAGGAATATCATTTTCATTCGCCACCTCACGAATACGCATCGCAAGCTCATCCACCCCTTTTGCAATCAAAACAGGGGCATCCATCTCATCAGGTTTATATTTAAGAGCCAATGAATAGTGTGTTGGGTTCGTAATAATAACGTCAGCTTCGGGTACAGCTTGCATCATCCGCGCGCTAGCTTTTTCCTGACGAAGTTGACGCAATTTAGCCCGCACATGCGGGTCCCCTTCTGTTTGTTTATATTCGTCTTTTAACTCCTGTTTTGTCATACGCATTTTCTTATAATGTTCATAACGCTGATAAATTAAATCAATAACAGCAACAACAAGAAGAACAACTAATATACCGGTCATAAGACGTAGGATAAGCGCCGCCATCTCATCCAACATGACGGGCACAGGAAGGCCAATCATGTGATCCACACCACCATAAAAAGGTATAAGGAGAATGGCACCGACAACACCAATGATACCAATTTTCAAAATACCTTTTACAAACTCCATGATGGAACGTAAGGAAAACAGTCTTTTAAAACCTTGTAATGGTGAGATTTTACTGACATCTGGTTTAATCACTTCTGGCGCAAAGAGTGGCCCAATTTGTAAAAACGGCCCTAAAAAAGCGGCGATCACAAGTATGATAAGAGGGAAGATTAAAATACCGAGGACGACCCAAAACGTATCCCCCAAAATAAACCCCAAACCTCCAGGGGCCGAAGGAAATATATGAGCCTTTTCAATATAGGTAACCATATGAACTTTAAGCGCGCTTAAGCTACTTGGCCCAATCGCCAGAACAACAATTGTGCCCGTAAACAACATAACCCAGTTGTTAATTTCACGGCTGAGCGCGACCTGCCCCTTCTTTCGGCTTTCCTCAAGCTTTTTCGGGGTGGGTTCTTCGGTTTTCTGGGAATCGTCAGCCTGTTCACCATCACTCATGATGTTTTTTCCTTTCCCTTAACCTGTTGAACTTAAAAAATAGACCATCGCATCTTCAAATTTTGTCATCCAAAACAACATGGCTGTTGAAATAATGAGAGAGAGCGTCACCATAGACAACATAATTTGAACAGGCAGCGCCAAGATAAACACCTGTACCTGTGGCATCAAACGCGATAGGACGCCCATACCAATATAAAGCATCATCGCCACGATAATAAAGGGCACTGCAATTTGAAACCCAATAAGAAAACTGGATGAAAAAGCCTGTGTCATTAATTGCGCCATACTTCCCGCATCAGGAACACCGCCGACAGGGAAAAGGCTGTAGCTTTCGACCAAACCATAAATAAGAAGATGGTGAAGATTAGTTGCAAAAAGTAAAACCACACCAACCATAGACAGTAACGCCCCCGTAATAGACCCTTGAGATGCCAGCGAAGGATTAAAAACTTGGGCGTTCGCCAAGCCAGAAGTTGTTGAAATAATCATCCCTGCCACATCCAATGCCGTCATAAAAACACGGGCGATTGTGCCGATAAAGAGACCTATCACAAACTCCATAAATAAAAGAGCCAATAAAATTGGAAAGGCTGGAATAGGATCAGGAATAAACGGTTGGATAATAGGCGTGAGGACAAAAGAAATTGCCAAAGCCATTGTCAGACGAATATTTCTAGGAACAAAAGAATCACCAATACCAGGCATAATGATAAAAGCCGTCCCCAGCCGTGTAAAAACAAGCATAAAGGCAAAAACGCCGCTGACTAAAAATTCTTCAATACTTAAAGGGAGGTCTTCCATATTTTAAGAGACCTCACTTCACCCAATACCAATGATACGATCAGCGATTTTATCCATAAAACTAATCATGATGGCAGCGAAGCCCGGAAGAAAAACAAAGATCGATAAAAAGATAGAAATAATTTTAGGAACGAAAACAAGTGTGATTTCTTGAATTTGTGTCAAAGCCTGAACCAATGCGATCGCAACCCCTACCAACAAGCCAATCCCCATGACCGGCAATCCAATTTGAATAACCAGCATGATCGCTTCACGGGTAATATCGATGATTTCATTTTCGTTCATAGGATTAGTTTATCGCTGTTATGTATGACTGACAAGAGACTGCAAAAACCTTATACAGCTCTTACGTATTTAGTTGTTTGGCTTTATTTTATGGCTAGGCGCAAGTGACGAAGAATAGGATACCTATTTGAGGAGCGTAGCAACGACGCCAGAAAGTAAATGCAAATGACTAAACAGGCATACGCATGATTTCTTGATAAGCTCCGACAAGACGGTCACGCACAGCCATAACGGTTTGGAGTGTTACTTCTGAGGCCGTAATCGCTTGAACAACTTCAGGAAGGCTTGCCTCCCCTGTGACTGCTTTTGCAGAAGCGGCTTCACCAGCGCGTAAAGTTTGAATTGTTTTCATGGCTGCATTTTTCATGACATCGCCAAAGGATTCTTTTTGAGGCGTGGCCAAAGTTTTTGTTACATCTGTTCCTTTAGATGTTACAGAATAAGCGTTTGCAGCCATTGCTGGGTCAATTAGTTTGTCCATAATCCATAACTCCTTCTATGACTTTATTATATCATAGTTTTCTAATTTATCTTAATAAATCAATTGTTCTAAACATCATTGTACGTGAATTTTCAATCATACCAAGGTTGGCTTCGTAACTTCTTTGGGCTTCACGCATATCGTTCATTTCAATCAACATGCTAACATTTGGCATCTTCACATAACCATTTGCATCTGCGCCAGGATGATCTGGCATATATTTCAAAGGAAATTCTTGGCGACGATCTTGCGTGACATCTTCAACTTTAACTTTACGAATCCCATCTGCACGATCCACTTCATTTTTAAATGTAATCACTTTTCTTGTGTAGGGGTCTGCTTCGGGGTTGAGCGCGCCCGTGCTCGCATTCGCAATATTTTCTGAAATAATACGCGTTCTCTCCCCCTGGGCACGCATGCCAGAGGCAGAAATCGACATTGCATCAAACATATCCGTCATAGTGATTTACTCCTTAATTTATCTTCCTGATTGTCCGTTGCCCAATGCAGTCTGTATCATGCCAACATTCTTACGCATTAGGTTTGTGATCAGGTTGTAATCCATTGTGGTTTGTGAGGCCTGAACCATTTGCTCTTCAATAATCACGGCGTTATCGGCTGGTGCGACTTCATATGTCATACGTACCTTGCGGTTATCAGGAGTATTGATATCGCCGCCTGGCGTCATGTGGCCAGCTGTTGTTTTTTCCATACGAATTTTTTGTGAGCCGGTGACATCTTTGAGAACAGCACCAAAATCAACTTCTGTTAGATCACGCGGACGATATTCCGGTGTATCTGCATTCGCGATATTTTGAGCCAACACCCCTTGGCGTGTGCTCAAATAATTCATTTTTGCACCCATGGCTTGGAATAAAGCTATATTTTTGATGTCCATATTGTTTTTCCTTCGGAAAAGTCCTCATGCGCCTAAAGGCGAGGAGACTTTCTCTTTTTATTAAATCTCTCTATTTACGTTGCAGAAACTGTGCCAAAATATTGTCATGACAAATGAATTTGACGATGGTTTTGAAAAAAAAGGCGATAACGCCCTCAAACCATTGAATTTAAAAGAAAAACCGGTACGTCAAACTGCTGTTGCGCTTAAAGATGGAGCGAAAAAAGGGGAAATTCCTGTCATTACGGCCGCTGGACGGGGAAAAATTGCCGAGCAAATTCTTCAACTGGCCCATGAACAAGGCATAAAAGTCAGAACCGACGCGGATTTAGCGGAAATTTTGGCCAAAATTGAACTGGAAAGCCCTATCCCCTCCGAAGCCTTTATGGCTGTCGCAGAAGTTCTTTCTTATGTCTATCGCGCCAATGGAGAACCAAACCCTTTTGATGCCGTCTTAAAAGATGCTATGCAAGAAGACGAAAAAGATAAAGATGATTTAAAATGAGTAAAGCAAACGACATAAAACAAAAATTAGAACAAATTATTCTATTTATTGAAGAAGCACAGAAAAAATTGCAAGAAGGTGAAGTAATCAATCTTTCACATCTTGATGGTGAGGTCGAAGCACTCTGCCAACAAACTTTGCAACTCCCGCCCAGTGATGCCATAGAGGTACAGCCGATCATGGGTAACATGATTACGAAGTTAGAAGAGTTGGGCGTGGCCTTAAAAGATTTTCAAAGCAACCTTAAAGAGCAGAATAATATATAAAAATGGATTATGTCGATTACCTAAAATTTTTCTTTGCGCTTGTCTTTGTTTTGGCACTCATGGGAGGGCTTTCCATAGCACTCAAACGTCTTGGGTGGGGCCATAACGGGATATCCCCAATTGGATCAAAATCTAAAAAACGACTAAAAATTGTTGAAATTCTGCCAGTTGATGCGAAGAGGAAGGCCGTTTTAATACAACGTGATGCAACACAACACCTTGTGCTTTTAAGCACAGCAGGTGAAACTGTTATAGAGACAAATATTAAAGCACCAAAAGAGCCAACCAATGAAACAAAAAATTAAAGAAAAACGTCCTCCTTTTTTTGATAAGAGCATGAAGCGTTTTGTTCTTATCAATCTGGCTATCTCAGGTTTATGTGGCGCCCTTTTATTTGCACTAACGACTTCACCTGCTGTGGCACAGGCCATTTCATTAGATTTAGGAACAGGCGAAAGTGGAACGGTAACAGGTCGTGTTATTCAATTGGTTGCGATCTTATCCATTCTCTCCCTCGCGCCCTCTATCCTTATTATGATGACATCTTTTACGCGTATTATCGTGGTGTTGTCATTTTTAAGAACCGCGATTGGGATTCAACAAACACCACCAAACACGGTCATGGTTTCACTCGCATTGTTTCTGACGTTTTTCATCATGGCACCAACCTTTACGCGTGCCTATGAAGAGGGATTACAACCGCTTATTAATGAAGAAATAGACGAGGTCACTGCTTTTGAAAATGGCATGCAACCGTTTCGTGACTTTATGCTTGTGCATGTCCGTGAAACAGACCTACAGCTTTTTACTGGTCTAAGTGAGAGTGGACCCTACGATAGTGCGGATGATATTCCGCTTCAGGTTTTAATCCCCTCTTTCATGATTTCAGAGTTGCGTCGTGCTTTTGAAATTGGATTTATGTTATTCCTACCCTTCCTCATTATTGATATGGTGACGGCCTCTATCCTGATGTCGATGGGTATGATGATGTTACCGCCCGTCATGATTTCCCTGCCGTTTAAAATCATTTTCTTCGTGCTAGTTGATGGATGGTACCTCATATCAGGCTCCCTCATCCAAAGCTTTAGCCAAGTCGCGCCAGTATCCGGCGTTGGATAAAAACGTTAGTTAGAATCTTTATAATTTTCTAAAAACTCACCAAATAAATCGACCTCAGAAATGAGAGAATTGATTGTGTCTTGGTTTTCAAGAACACCAAGTTGCCTTGGACGAGTGACCAAATCAAATATTTTGGATTTATCTGTTTGCGTCATTAAATCTTGATAGGTGTTTCTCAATGTTTCCAAATCACCACGCTGTCCCGCTAAGTTCAGAGCAATGGCGCGGTTAATAACAAGATTTATCTCATAATCCTCTGCGGGGCGTGTCAGTGAAATATTTGCGCGTGAAATGAGGTCTTGAAAAGCAGATGCGGCCTGATCCCACTGCCCTGCTGTCCAAGCAATATCAGCGCGTAAACGGCTTCTATCTTCGCCTGCCGACAAGCTATTTAGCAACGTTAAAGCTTCAGATGACCTGTTCACTTTTGAAAGTGCGCGCACTTTTAGAAGGGAAAGCTCACGTTGCATCTTACTTTTATCTGCGCCTTGGTAGACATTAATTTTTTGCTGAGTGGTATCAATTGTTTGCAATGCTTCTTCGGGTTTGCCATCTATTAATTCTATCGCGGCAAGGCGAATACCAACTTCAATTGCTTTTTGACCTTTTAGGCGATTATCAAGCTGGTCTTTGAGTAATTCGCTCGCGCGCGCCAATAAATCAATCTCAACCAAACGTTCTGCCAAATTTTGAACGAAGATATCGCCCTCTTCTCCCATGGGTGTCAGTTCTTTAAATTCTTCGTAGACACTAATTGCATCAATCGGCGACATTTTATCAAGCGTACCATCAGTAAAAATTTTCTTGAAAGTTTCTGTCATATACTCTGTCACTTCTGCGGTAACAGGGGCATCAGGGGATAAAGAAATAGCATTTCTTAAGACCGAAAGGCCTTTTAAGTAATCCCCGTTTTGGATATAAACCTCGCCCAAACGTAAGTTTATGAGGCTTTCTAATTCATCACCACGCCATGCGTAACGGAGGCCTTCTAAACGATCGATTGCCTTCGCCGGTGTAATTTTTTTGCGTTCCAATTGCAATTTGGTAAGGGAAAGTCCTGCCTTTGCGCGATAATAATCGTCTTTTCCAGTAACAAGCGTTTTCCAGTTTTCAATAGCTGTTTCTGGATTACCGATTTGGCGTTCTAATTCTCCGTTCAAATATTTCCATGCTGATTGTTCGGATAAGCTCATCATCGGAAATTCGGATTCTATGGATGCCAGCAACTCTTCAGCCTGCCGTGACTTTCCTGCTCGCAGTGAAATTTCTGCCAAATATAAGGTGAGCGGTTTTCTTATTGGTAATGGGTAGGATTCTAAAACTTCAAAATCTGTCGGCATCACTTGATCAGCTTGTTGCCAATCCTCTAACCCAGCCAAAGCCACTGCACGCCAATAATTACGTTCTGTATATTGCGTTAAAGACGGATCAGATAAATCTCTCAAACCTTCAGCATATTGATCAGACAGAATTTCCGCAGCACCACGCAGTGCAATATATTCTGGATCTTCATCAATACCTGGCAATTCTTGCGCTGCAACGCGCAGCAATCCAAGCGCCTCAGGGCCTCTGTCATTTGCTAAATTAAGTTTGGCCAATGTAATAATATCTTCAACTTTGCCTGATCCTTTTTTGGCTCCAATGCCGCGCATCAAAATTTGGCGATTGTTGTCTAAGGCACGCAAGCCGCCCATTTCCCAACGATCAAAATCATAAATCAGATTTAAACGTTCTGTTCTTTCAAGGTCATCAAAGAAATTGTCTTCTTTTTCGATATCATCTTTAAGAACAGCAAGTGCGCTGTCTTTTGCAGAAGATAATGCCAAACCCATGGGGCTGGATATCTCCAACCCTTTAGGTGATTTACTGGCTGTGACGTTATCGCTCTTGGCCGCATAAGCAAGTCCAATAGGCGCATGAAATGTTTCTAAATCAACATATGAACGTTTCACACCAGAAAAATCTTCTGATCCCCCAACGGTAACAATCGTCATGTCGTCCCCAATAAGGGGGTCTTGTAGCTTTAAGATTTTACCTGTCGTTTTGAAAGGCCAAACCAACGTACCGCCCTTAATCGCCGTATCATCAATATTCTCAACAAGCGGTGAAACTGGGTTTGTTCGCCTTGGGTTTTGCGTCATGACAATACGCCAGAGCAACCCGCCCCCTTCACCGTAAAATTTAAAGCCAGGAATGATCGGCATGCGATAAGCAATGCCATTTTCAATCTCTATTTTTTCAATTTTGGGGAGCTTGTCTTTTTGCGGGCCTGCCAAAACAGGAGCATTTCTCAAAGCAGGATTATCAAAGACAATCCATAGAAAGCCCTCTCTTTCAAAAGCCGCCATACCCACAGCGTTCGTAGATGTCATCGTGATAATATGCGGCTCAAGACCACTTAGATTTTCAACTTCAACTTCATTTGTATCCGATGAGGGCGATTTATCAGATGAAGGTAACTCTTGAGCAGGTTGTGGTGTTTTTGTTTCAGGCTCTTGCTGAACGATATTTGAAGTATTGGTTTTTTGAACCTCACCCGGTGCATTATAAACATCAATAACAACACGATTACCGATTTTAAAATCTCGCACTCTGCTTTGTGGGTTAATTTGAATTGATAAATTCAAAGCTTCACCTGCCGATGAAATGAGACGCGCGTTACCAATATTTTCTAAAGAAGCGTTATTTACAACGCCAAGATCGATATTCGCTTCGCGGTCAAAAGAGATAGTCAGTATATCTGTAGATTTTAAAACGCTATAGGTTGTCGCTTCAGGCCAATCAAAAACAAGACGTGTGTATTCATCATGCGCCCCTGTTCTTAAATTAACATTTAGTTGTGCAAATGAAGCCGACAGATTTATTAAAAATGTCAGAAGAAAAAATGCTAATAAAACGCTGAAATAGCGAAAAAATTTCATAATTTAAAAACTGCCATAAGGGCCAGAAAAGAACAAGATAGAGGATAAAATTCGTTAAAGTTTCACACGGAAATATACACTTTTGAAGTAAGATTAAGGAAGTTTAGGTAATCCAATGTCAAATAGCTTTGCACTTCTACCATCATCTTCCATAACAACAACATCCACACGGCGCGATAGATCCAAACGCTCGCGCTCAGGAACTGTATCAGGAATATCATCAAATCGACCACTGGCCTGACCACGCACTGTTATGGCACGCTCATATCCAACATTATTTAAAACAGCCCCTACATTTGCCGCCCGTGCCAGAGATAATTTCCAATTTGAATTATTCGTTCCATCAACCATTGGTCTTGGGTCTGTATGCCCAACAATCTCTATCCGGTTTTTTATACGCTTCAATGTAGTAGCAAGCGTGTAGATAGCTCTATTTGCTTCTGACTTAACATTGGCACTCCCCGCTTCAAAAAGAATGTTTTGCGGTAAAGAGATAATCAAACTCTTATCAGCTTCAATAATTTTAGCATTACGAAGAGCGGGCTCTTTCTCAATTAAATTTTCAATCAATATACGTAAATAGCTGAGATTCAGGGCTTTAGAAAAATTGATTTTCTCAATGTTAATGGCGTCTTCTGCCCCTCTATTATCAGGAGCGCCTTCGAAACGATTAAAATTTTCCTGAATTTGCTGTGTAAAATCCTGCCATTCCTCTTGTTTTGGATTGGACATCGCAAATAAGAGGACAAAAAAAGTGAGCATAAGCGCCATCACATCCGTGAAGGAAATAAGCCACATACTGCTGCTTCCTTCACCACCATTATCGCCCATACGGCGGTTAAAGCGACGAGGCAGCTGAATTACTTTTTTCTCTTCTTTATTATTGTCTGCCTCGCTACTCATTGAATATTCAACTCCTCAGCTTGATCAACAGGCGAAAAAGGAACATATTTTCGAAAAACTAAATTCACAAATTCAGGATTTCCTTTTTGAACACCAATATTCAATAGTTTTTCAGGAACGCCTTGTTTTTCAAGACGCTCAGAAAATGTGGCCACCTTAGAAATTAATTTGTTCATTTCATTGGGCTTTAAATTATTTAATTCCGCAGGGTTGGTTGGCGCGTTGAGTAAAATTTCCATGCGCGTAGGTGCGCCATCAATATTACGTCTAATAATAGAAGAAAGCGTTGGCAAGAAAAAGTTGCCGCGGATGGCTTTTCTTGAAGGGTACTGCAGCAAATCTTTCTGGCCGACAGCCATGATAGCTTGTTCAAATTCCTCATAAGGCAATTGAATCATCATGACGCCTTGACTTTTACTCTGAACGGCTTCAAAAGATGAAATTTGAGCATTAAATAAAGCATCCAAACGGTCAAATGTATGTCCCTGACGCATAGCCTCCGCAGGATCAGGCGTTGTTGAAGACTTCATAATTTCTACGTTGGGATCTTTTGAAAAAGCAAGCTCAATACTGCGCTTTACTTTTTCCGTTTTTAATTCCTCGTATGAAGAAAGACTATTGAGCACAATAAAAAATGCCAACAACATAATGAACAAAGACAAGTTCATCATCTGACCAGTATTGTTACTGCCAGAGCTTTGTTCAATTCTTCGGCGGCGTCTAAAAAATCTCATTTTTATTTTTAGTTGTTAAATTTAATTCAGTAAATCATCCGAAAGAGTCGGTAGAGATTTTTGCTCCATCAGCATGATTGTCACCGTTCTGGCACGCTCCGGATCCATAGAAGCAAGAATTGGTGCAGATTTTCGTTCTGACATATCTGATAAAACACTAAGCAAGACATCAAGATCTAATGTATTGAAAATCCGCGCTGCATCTTTTGGCTTCATACCTTCGTATATCTTCACCAAACTCGCCGTGCGTTTCTTTTCTTCTTCTGTTTGAACAACAAGTAAGTCTTTAATCTCAGTGCGAAGAGAAACAAGCTCATTAAATTTTTGATTAAGCTCTTGCTCAGCTGCTTTTAACAATGCTTCACGGACAGATAGTTCACGTTCACGCTCATCTAATTTTTTACGGCGCTCGGTAAGGTCTTCAAATAATTCCTGACGGACTTCAGAAAATTCAAACTCTGTATCCCCTGCATCACGCCAATCAATTGACTCCCCGCCTTCAACACTGGGTTTATCAATGTCCCCTGTTGGATTTTGATCAATAACCGGAGCGGCAGGAACAGGAGGTGCGCCTAAACTTTCTAAATCATTAGACTCGCCTACCATTTCTTCAACCTGCTGTGCCATAGCCTGTTTAGGCGCAGAAGACATACCCGTCACAAATTCACTAAAGCGAACACCGAAGGCGAGTGCCGCCACCACCACAAGAAGCGGCATTATTTTATAACGCGCCATCCAATTCATGATGCTTTACTCACTTTGTTATTTTTACGTCGCTGAAGAGCTTCGTATAAGTCTTGTTCGGCTTGTGAGTGAAATTTTTGTTTTTCAATCAACAATTCTTCATCTTTAAAATCATCATAATAATCATCTGTTGCCAAATCATCTTTGATTATATTTTCTTGGCCTTCTGCAAGATCACGATCAAAAATAGCAAAGCTTCGCACTTTGCTTTTTGCCTCTGTATTCACACGTGATTTATGAATATCCTCTTCACGGTACGCCCCATCGTCTAAAGCCTTGAAGTCGTATTCATCATCTTCATCGATGTCAAAATCACTTATTTCAAATCCATCATCGTGATTGTTTTTTTCGTTCTTGATTTTATTTTTCATCGCCTCTTTGACTTGTGAAGCCACAGCCCAAGGATCTTTTGTTTCTTTATCAGGTTTAGGCATTGAGTTGCTCTGCACACCGATACCACCTGAATTTTCTAACAGATCAACAAGTTCGCGATTGCGATTAGCCAGTTTTTCTAAACGATCTGCCAGCCCATCTCCCGTTTCATTCATGAAGCGAAGTTCATCGGATAAAAATTTTGCTTCTTGGATAACGGCGCGAAGTTCTTCCTCCGTTTCCATTGAATAGCCTTTCATGATTTTGATAGACTCCTCTGCCTTATCAACGGTCGTAGAAAGATCACGGATTAGAAGTTGCATGCCGTCTTTACCTTCCCGAAAGCTCTTCAAGAAAAGGGACAAACGCGCGGCATAAAAAATAGTAACACTCAAAAATACAAGAATGAGGCCATCCAAAAGAAAGCTGATATCATAACTCATCTAGCTTCAATCCTCCTCATCTTGGTCTTGAACATATTTATCAATTTGAACGGCGATACTGCCTGTTTTTTGACCAACAGGTCCTTTGAACATTGGAACGTTTCCACAGCGCAATTCTAATTCATCACTCATAAAGGTGTTGAACATAATTTGCGTGCCGATTTTCCAGTCAAGAAGATCATGCAACGGTAATACTTTCTCACCAAGAATGGCTTGCAAGGATACTTCTGTTTGATAAAGCTCTTGGGTTAAGTGGTTTTCCCAAATAGAGTCACGTCCAAATTTCTCCCCCATAAACATTTGAAGAAGAAGTTCACGGATAGGCTCCAACGTAGCGTAAGGAATAATCACTTCAACACGTCCCCCGCGATCCCCCATATCCACACGAAGACGCGCGAGGACACAGGCGTTTCCACCTTGCGTAATCGTTGCAAAGCGTGGATTGGTTTCCATACGATCTAGTGTAAAGCTAACAGGTGATAATGGATCAAAGGCGGATGACAAATCGCTCAACGTGACCTGCACCATACGTTCAACAAGCTTTGTTTCAATTGTTGTATAAGGACGGCCTTCAATTCGGATTGCCGGCGTTCCTTTCCGCCCACCAAGTAATACATCAACGATAGAGTAAATCAGCGCACTGTCCGTGACCATTAGGCCGTGGTTATCCCACTCCTCGGCTTTAAAGACTGACAACATGGCCGGAAGCGGAATAGAATTCATGTAATCGCCAAAGCGAACTGTTGAAACCTGATCCAGAGACACTTCGACATTATCAGATGTCAGGTTTCTAAGGGATGTCGACATCAAACGTACAAGGCGATCAAAGACAATATCGAGCATTGGTAAACGCTCGTAATTGACCATAGCCGAATTGATAAGCGCCATGACACCAGAGCTTTGGCCTAGACCATCAATCTCATCATCAAAGCCCAAGAGAGAGTCAATTTCATCTTGATTGAGAATACGGGAATCATCGCCTTCACCATCTTGGTCAGGCGCATCAGAGTCTTGGCTTTCCTGCATTTCTTCAGGCGCTTCAACTGCTTTTTCCTCTAATTCTTCTGTTTCCGTATCGCTCATTCGTTATCTTATATTATTTTTAGAGATGACTATCTCGCTACATTTGCTATTTTTATCGCAATTTTCGTGCCGTTTTGGCAAATCAGGACAATATTTATTGTATCAGGATTTCCTGAAACAATACATCTTGAACCTCTACGGGATAAGCTGCCGCATTCACACGCGATAGCAATTCCATCTGCAGACGATAAATTCCGGCTGATCCGCGTAAATCTTGAACACGCAGTTCCCTTAAATAAGTTTGGAACTGGTCAATCACACGCGGCATGACTTGTTCAACAGCCGCCACATCACTTTCATTTTGTAGTTCTAATTGAACGCTTAAGCGTAAATAACGGGGCTGACCATCATCACTGCTTAAATTCACAATCATATCAGGGATTTTGACAAAGGCCGCATTTGGCGTCTCTGAAGCTTCCTTTTGTACTTCTTTCTCACCCTCTGTCGCAGGAGCTGTATCAAACATTCCTGTGAAGTAAGCACCAACACCACCGCCAATTATTAACAAAGGTAAAACGACAAATAAAAGAAGCTTTTTGGCGCCTAAGCCGCCTTTTTCTTCTTCTTCAAAATCTTTATCATCATCTAAAGAGGCATTAACTGGGGCATTTTCTGCATTTGACATGGGAAGATATCCTTAAAAATTTAATCATTATAATAGCATAGCACGGTTAAGAATCTGATTAATTATAAATAAAATTTAAGGTTATTGAATAGAAGCTTTATGTAACGACCCACAGTTTCCAAGCCCTTCAAACCAACTAAAGCCCTATCAAGGCTGGAAAAATTTACCTTCTTTGGTCAAATTTGGCACCACTATCGCTAAAATTTGATGGGTCGCCTCTCCTTAAAAATCCACAAACCATTGAATTTAAATAATTTTTTTATTGCGTTTTTTTTTTATTGAATAAATGTTTTCAGCTTCATATTCAATTTATTCAATTCATC
>CAYGPG010000003.1:0-15826 GCA_964351905.1 uncultured Micavibrio sp. | reverse complement strand
TTTAAATAGTTTTTTTATTTGGCACAGCACCTGCATTGTAAAACCCGAGTAAAAGTTTTTTGGTTTTTTGTATTTCCTCCTCAAAAGCTCAAAAAAAGAAATTTTAAGAAACGAAAGTATGAATAGATGGAAAATTCACTTTATATTGGCTTATCAAAACAAGTCGTTCTTCGTGAAAACATGGATATTATTGCCCAGAACGTGGCAAATGTGAACACGCCAGGCTATCGTGGGCAAAATATGGTCTTCAGCGAATATATTTCTGATCCGCGCCGCATGGAAGAAGACATGTCGCTTGTTTTAGATTACGGCCAATATCAAGTGACTGATCCTGGTAGTTTAAAACAAACAGGCGCGCCGTTAGATGTTGCGCTTGTTGGAAATGGCTTTTTGGGTATTCAGACCCCCCAAGGCGTTCAATACACACGCGCAGGTAATTTAACAATGGATGCAGAAGGTGTTGTGCGTGATGCCCGCGGCCTTCCCGTGGCGAGCCAAGGCGGCGGCGAAATAACAATTCCACAAAACGCCCAAGAAATCCGCATAGATCAAAAAGGTGTGATCTCAACAGAACAAGGCATTGTTGGTCAGTTACAAATTGCTGAATTCAACAATTACCAGACATTAGACCCACAAGGTAATGGCCTTTATGCCACAGACGAGGTTGCCCAAGAAGCTGAGGGTACAGTCGTTAAGCAAGGTTTTTTAGAAGGGTCAAACGTTCAAGCGGTTGTTGAAATGACGCGTATGATTGACGTCTTACGAGAATATCAAGCCGTTCAAAATATGATGCAATCAGAACATGAACGCCTTCGAAGCTCGACCCAAAGATTAGCAAGAACACAAGCATAACAAAGAATTAAAAAGTTTATTTAAGAAGGAGTTTTAAAAATGGTAACAAGATCACTCGATATCGGCGCAACAGGAATGCTCGCTCAACAGCAAAATGTTGATGTTATTTCTAACAACATTGCAAACATGACTACCTCTGGCTTTAAACGCCAGCGCGCTGATTTTCATGATTTAATTTATCAAAACAAAGTACGTCCAGGGGCGGCCTCAACCGATGCAGATACAACAATGCCATCTGGCCTGCAATTTGGTTTGGGTGTGAGTTTAGGCTCAATCGTTCGTCTTCATGAACAAGGCACAATTCAATTAACAGAAAATAATCTTGATATGGCCATCACAGGCGAAGGTTATTTCCAGATTGAATTACCTGATGGCGAAACCGCCTACACGAGACAGAGTGTTTACCAACTCAATGAAAATGGTGAGATTGTTACACCGCAAGGCTTTCGTTTAGAGCCTGGCTTAACCGTTCCCGATGATGCTCTCGATATTATTGTAAACCAATCAGGTGAAGTGCTTGTAAAACTTCCGGATCAGGTTGAATACGATAATATTGGGCAAATCGAACTTGCTAATTTTGTGAATCCGGCCGGTTTAGAGGCTATTGGTGATACTCTCTTTTTAGAAACAACAGCATCTGGTGACGTGCAAACAGGTAATCCCGGTGAAGATGTTTTTGGTACAATCCGTCAAGGTGCAATTGAGAATTCAAACGTGAATATCGTTGAAGAAATTACAAATTTGATCGCCGCCCAGCGTGCGTACGAAATGAATTCTAACGTCATCTCAACCAGTGATGAAATGCTTCAAACAGCAACACAGCTTAGATAACAAAAGGTATAAATAAATGATATTAAGATACTGGAATAAAACACTATTAGCACACAAAGCCATTGTTATTTTGATGGCGTTAATAATGGTTTGCGCCGGTATTTTAATCGGCACAAAGGTTGCCTTCGCCGCGACATTAAAACCAATCAGTATTGTTGAAGGCGAAACGCTGAAACTTGGTGATATTTTCGATGGCGTTGAGCGTCACAAAGCCTACGTCATTGGCGCCGCACCTCAACCAGGGCAAGACATGACCTTAAACGCACGCACACTTTATCGCATTGCCTCTGCCTTGGATGTTAATTGGCGCCCATTAAGTTCTAGTGATCAAATTGTGATCAGAAGGCAAGCCGCCGTTATCCCATCAGATATGATCGAAGAAACGTTGCGTAACGCACTGAAAGATAAGGGCGTTGTTGGAAAATTTAAGCTGATGATGAATACGAAAAAACCAACAATTGTTTTGCCCAATAATTTACCTGAAACCGTTGAAATTTCAGCGATAGATTTTGATGTTCAAAAAGATTATTTCACAGCCACATTGGCCGCGCCATCAGCAGATAACCCAGTGAAGAAATTACAAATTAGTGGCTTAGTAGAGCGTGTTGTTTCCATCCCTGTTCTTCGTAATAACTTAAGCAATGGAGATGTGATTGGTGCAAATGATATCAAAATGATCGAAGTTCCCCAAAAATCAATACAGCATAATATCGTTATGAACGCAGAAGATATGATTGGCTTAACGCCCCGCCGCATGGCTTATGCAGGGAAGTATGTCTTAGACGGTAGCCTACATCACCCTATTTTAGTAAAGCGCGGCGATAAGGTCAGCATCACTTATAAGCAAGGCCCCCTTGTCCTCACAGCAAAAGGAAAAGCCCTTCAATCAGGATCAAAAGGGGATTTAGTGCGCGTTACAAATGTAAATAGTAGCCGTTCTGTAGATGCCTTCGTGACAGGATCACATCAAGTGACCGCGCAATAATTAGAATTGGAAGAGAGGAGTATGACTATGATGACATTGAATAAATTTAAATTGGTGATGCCAATAAGCGCCCTTTTACTTTTGAGTGCCTGCGGCGCGTCTGAAAGACTGTCGCAGATCGGAAAGGCGCCAGAAATGAGCCCCATTGAAAATCCAGCAGAGGATCAGCAATATCGCTCCGTCTCCATGCCAATGCCCGCTGTAAACGAAGTCGTTAAAGAGAAAAACTCGCTTTGGGCAAGTAATCGTCAAACTTTCTTTAAGGATCAACGCGCCAATAATGTTGGCGATATCTTAACCGTCATGATTGATATTGATGACGAAGCCGAATTAGAAAACGAGACGGAACGTAGCCGCTCTAGTACAGAGGATGCAGGCTTAGACAATCTATTAGGAATTGAAACACAATTAACAAAAGTTCTACCCGAAGGTGTAACAGGGCCTGATTTAATCGGATTAGACTCTAATTCAAGCACAACAGGAGAAGGTTCAATTGAGCGTGAAGAAGAGGTTCGCATTACCTTAGCGGCAACTGTGACGCAGATTTTACCAAACGGAAATATGTTTATCCAAGGCCGTCAGGAAGTACGCGTTAATTTTGAAAAACGCATTTTAGAATTGGCAGGCGTTATTCGCCCTGAAGACATCACGGTTGATAATTCGATATCATCTGAGAAAATTGCCGAAGCACGCATTTCATACGGCGGCCAAGGGCAAATCACAGATGTTCAACAGCCAAGATATGGCCAACAAGCCTTTGATATCCTGTTTCCATTTTAATAACAACCAATGTCATTGCGAGGAATAAAATGACGAAGCAATCCAGAATGTGTCCAAGAAGCTCTGGATTGCCGCGCTCGCTTCGCTCTCTCGCAATGACGATATGAGTAATTTTCGACCCATCCCTCTCTTCCCCCTTAAGCCCTTGGGTCGAAAAAAGAAACAGGTTCAGGATCAATCTGTACATCGTCTTAAAGGCTTAAGCCAATAAGACAAAAGAAAAGCCGCTCTAGGATAGAGCGGCTTTTTCAATATTCACATTAATGTAAAAGAATTATTCTTCGCGGTGGATTTTCTCGTTCTTCTCATGACGCTCTTGTGCTTCCAATGTCATGGTGGCAACCGGGCGCGCTTCTAAACGCGCAATGCCAATCTCATCACCTGTTTCTTCACAATATCCATACTCATCTTCGTCAATACGACGGATGGCCGAGTTAATTTTATTGATTAGCTTGCGCTCACGGTCACGCGTACGAAGCTCAAGCGCATGGTCTGTCTCAGCTGAGGCACGATCTGCCAAGTCTGGCTTTTGCAGCTCTGTTTCTTGCAATGTATTTGCAATTGTTTCGTTTGATTCTTTAATAAGATCGCGCTTCCAGTCATTAAGCTTTTGACGGAAATATTCCAACATAACTGGATTCATATATCCGTTTTTATCTTTTGCAGGATCATAATCTGGCGTTAAAACCGGATCCTTTGACTTCTTTGTACTTTTCTTAGCTTTTGCCATTTTTATTTATCCTAAATGGTTAAAAATTAGATTGAGACTATAGTTTCACGTGCTTTTAGTATCAAGAGCAATTTTACGGTAAAACTTCTTAAAAAGGTTTTAAATTCTACTTTCCATTGCTTTACGCATTTTAGCGATCTCAATTTGAGCACGTAAATCGATTTCATCAAGAACAGCGCTCATCTCTGGATCGTCTATATTCTCACGATGAGACGCCACAACGTCAGCAATATCAAGTACTTGGCCAATCGTTAGATTACCCGTCAGTATTGCTAAGCGCATGTGATCCATTTGACGAAGGATCTTATCTCCCCGCTCTTGCATACGGCGTTTGGCTTTACGGTCAGTGGCGGTTTCCACTCCTTGCACAGCCAACAAAGCATCAACTTTTGAAATCGCTTGCGTGGCTTGTGTTGAAGAGGCTTCTTTCGCAGCCCCAACAACCATATCACCAAAGGTACTATCCCCTTTGCTGGTTTTACCTGCTTTCTTAGATTGATCCGCTTTACCGGATTTTGACGGGCCTTCAACTTTCATTTTACAAATTCTCTGATTCTAAAAAACGTTATCTTCTTAATATAACATAGTTTTCACAAAAATAATCAAGCGGGCAAAAAATGCCCCTCTTTATTAGACCTTTGAGATAAAAGGCTTTTTTTACCCCCATTTCCTGTGCCTGACATCAACACACAAACAGATAACCCATTGTTTTTAAATAATTTTATATCAAGCTTATGCTTGGCACGCGCTTCGCATAGGTAAGAGAGAGTTAAACCGTCTTAAAAAGGCACAACATGACAACAACAGACATGACAACATTGGTAGAAGATTTTAATAAATCAGGCGTGAATCATAAAGCTTACTTTAAAGAGCTGATCTTCACCTTATTAAATGTTTTCATCATGAGCCTGATTATCTTATCAGCCTTAAGCGGTATCGCTGATGCAAAAACAACCCGTATTAAAGACATTGTTGATTTTGAAGGTGTTCGCGACAACCAACTTATTGGTTACGGCTTAGTTGTTGGGTTAAATGGCACAGGCGATGCACTCAATAACTCCCCTTTTACGGAGCAAAGCCTTGTATCAATGTTAGAGCGTATGGGCGTAAGCACCAGAGGACAAAATTTAAATACAGGTAACGTTGCCGCCGTGATGGTCACAGCCACCCTTCCCCCTTTCACAAACCAAGGTGCAGAAATTGATGTCAGCATTTCAGCATTAGGAGATTCAGAAAGTTTGCGTGGTGGAACACTTTTGGTTACTCCATTGATGGCCGCAGATGGTGAAGTTTATGCTGTTGCCCAAGGCCCTGTTATTATCTCTGGCTTTACCGTTGAAGGCCAAGCCGGAACAGTCACGCAAAATATTCCAACCGCAGGCCGTATTCCTGCTGGTGCGATTGTTGAACGTGAAATTGATTTCAAATTAGAAGAATTACAAGAAGTAAGGTTGGCATTACGCAACCCTGACTTTACAACAGCGCGCCGTATTTCCGCCGCGATTAATGGTAACACAGGTGGATCAACGGCTAAGGCCGAAAATTCTGCTAGCGTTATTTTACGCCGTCCTAATGATTACAACGGCACGATTGTTGACCTCATCACAGATATTGAGCAATTAACCGTGACTCCAGACCAAATAGCACGGGTTGTTATTGATGAACGCTCTGGCGTTGTTGTGATGGGCGCAGATGTAAAAATCAGCACTGTTGCGATTGCCCAGGCAAACTTAACAGTAAAAGTTGTAGAAACCCCACAAGTATCACAACCAAATGCATTTGCTGCACAAGGCCAGACCGAAGTTGTACCGCGCACAAATATTGACATTAACACAGGTGATGATGTGCGCCTCGCCGTTGTTGAAACAGGTGTCACACTCCAAGATTTAGTCACAGGGTTAAACAGCCTTGGCGTTGCGCCGCGTGACATTATTTCAATCTTGCAAGCCATCAAAGCAGCTGGTGCGCTTCAAGCTGACATAGAAACTTTATAAGAATATGAACTTAACAAACGACACATCACTCGCACTTATGCAGGCCACACAAAGCCAGACAGCAAATGTTGCGGCCACTGCAAAGCAAGCATTGAGCGACAAAGATATGGCAAAATTTGAGGCAGCCGCCAAAGATTTTGAAGCGATGTTTGTTGCCGAAATGATGAAGCCCATGTTTGAAGGCATTAAAGTTGACAGCAAATTCGGCGGCGGAAAAGGCGAAGAAATTTTCCGCGGTATCATGCTTCAAGAATACGGGAAGCTTATGGCAGAAACAGGACAACTTGGCATAGCCGAAAACGTTAAATCAGAACTAATTAAAATGCAGGGTGAGGCCGATTACGGCCCCGCTGTTCGATAGAAATTTATAGGAGAAATTAAAATGCAACAATTTTCAGAGTTACCGCAAAGTAATTTACCAAAAGTACCAGAGGGCCGTCCAAAGTTCTCATTACCGCGCCGCGCAAATGATGCAATGACAGAGATGATGATGACAATTGATCGTCTACGCGACTCCCTTATTGAAGAAACAAATGCATTAAAAGAAGCAGACACAAAAAAATTTATAGCGCTACAAGACAATAAAATTAATGTTGCCCGTGATTATATGGATGGCATTACGCAAATAATGGCACGTAAAGATGAAATCAAAAAAGCAGACCCAAAATTAATTGATTTACTTGAGCAAAAAAGAATTGAATTTGCAGAGGTTGCTCATGAAAATCATGCAGCCATTAACCGCATGCAAAGCGGTATGAAAAGACTGGGTGAGCGCATCATGGAAGCCGCACGTGAGACAGCAAAGCGCGAAGAGCAAATCATTTACGGTTCTTCTGGTCATATGCAGTCTGGCTCCAAAGCAACAATTGGCGTGAATGAGTCAGCTTAAAAAAGAATAAAAAGAATTTTTATATAATAAGGATACTAAGAAATGGATTTAAGTTTATTTGCCACACAAGTCACCCAAAAAGGTCAAGCCCTATCGGGTCGAAATAGTGCCCTTTTAGGAGGCACAGGCGGCCTTGGCGGAACATTAGGTGGCGTAGATTTTTGGAATGCTATTTTAGGAAACTTGGGTGAAATTGAGGGAGAAGAAAGACAAAAACTAGCCTTAAATTCTGCAAATGATCAATCCGCAGTAGCGCAAAATAACGTTAAAAAAGAAACTACAGATTTAGCCCTTTTGCAACTTGCGCTTTTAGGTCAAGACCCCGATGTTTCAATTGATGAAAAATTAAAAGAATTGCGCATTGAAAGAATTGCAAACAATCCAGAAAATCGTATTGAACAGCTCACTAAGCTAGTAAATCACCTTACAAGTGGCTTACCTGAAGTTGCATCACAAAATAATATTTCTATTGAAGAGCTTGTTACGCGCCTTAACCAGCGTTTGGAAAAGTTAGAATCTAGCCTTGAAGCTTTTAGAAGTGGTGATTTTGGTGAAAATGGTGCCCCATTTCAGGCTTTGATTGCTACAGGTCTGAACCCCTCACAACTAACGAATATTACAAATCGTATTGAAGAAGTTGAAACGAAGCTTGGTCGTGAATTAACGATTGAAGATTTAATCGCAGGCGTTGGAAATATCATCCCTGTGACAAAAGAAGATAAGGCTGAATTTGAAGCGGCGGATGCGCTTGCGCTTTTAACTAAAAAGAGCGAAGAAGAAATTCTTCAAAATAACGAAACGGAAAAAGAGGCACTCAAAGAAAGTAATATTGCCGATTCTATTGATGGGCAGGCTTATGTTGATTTTGTTCAACCTAATTTTATTACACCAGCGGACAAAATTGGAAAAATTAATAAAGGTCTGGCAGATGTTGCAAACTTAACAAATCCAGAAACAATAGCTTCTAATGGAGCCACTTTAGGCGCATTACAGCCAACAACCAGCCAAGAAACAGTAGGTGGGGTTTTGCCATCTACAGGCAATGTCATTAATGAAATCACATCTGGTCGCATGACAAATGATCAGTTCAACGCACTCTTTAATAATGGAAAAGCATCACAAGGCAATGTGGCTGGTGTACTCAATGGAAGCAACAACATGGATGTTATTAAAAACATCTCTAACTTGCCTACTTTGCCGCAAACAGGAGATATATCTCTTACGTCCAACTGGATTGATAGCCTATCAAGCAGTAATATTTTAAATGAATTGGCCGGTTTTGACATTCAATCTGGCACACCATTTAACAATGTCATGCAGGCTGTAGCACATGTTACAGCAGCTACAACACAAGCCGGACAGGCACACCCAGCGTCGAGCATGGTCGCCGCACATGTTTCTAAAGCAGCACAGAGTGGTGAAGCGAAAAACATTACTCTTAACCTCGACCCGCCTGAGTTAGGCCGCGTTGAAATACGCTTAGAATTTGGCACAGAGAAAACAGTTAAAGCCAATTTGATTGTCGAAAAGCCTGAAACGCTTTTGCTTTTACAACGTGATGCTGGCGCTTTGGAAAAAGCATTACAAGATGCAGGCCTTGATACTTCTGGTGACTCTATTGGATATGAAATGGCATCTGAAGATTATGCTTTTAATTCTAACCGTGAAGGCAACTCCCAAAATGGTGGCACAGGTAGCGGCGAGAATGGAGAAATGAGTGACGAGGAATTAGAGCTTATTGAAACAACAATGACATGGGATGTCGATCCTGAAACAGGCCATGTTCATTACAATATTTTAGCGTAAAGGAAAATATATCGAAAACTGGCATAGCAATTGCAAAGTTAAGATTTAGGAAAAGGATTTTATTATGGTTTCAGACATAACATTAACAGGACAGGCACAGCAAGCGTCACAAACTGCACAGCAATCTGTAACGTTAGCGGAAGATTTTTCCCAGTTCTTGCAACTTTTGACCACACAGCTTCAAAATCAGGACCCACTAAGCCCTATGGACTCAAACGAATTTACCAATCAGTTGGTGCAATTCTCACAAGTTGAGCAATCTATTAATACAAATACAAAATTAGATGATTTGGTCAGCTTACAATTAGGCAATTCAACAACAGCTGCTCTTGGTTATGTCGGCTTGGATATTCAATATGTGAGTGCTGAAGTGGCCTTAGAACAAGGAGAGTCAACAACTATTCGTTATTCTTTAGACGCACCAGCACAAATTTCAAAAATCAACATTTTCTCCGAAGATGGTCAGTTGGTTTTCTCTGGCGATGCAGACCAGCGCGTTGGCGCCCATGAATTTGAATGGAATGGTCGCGACCTTGTGAACAACGAACTGCCAAGCGGAACATATATTGTGCGTGTTGATGCCGCAGATGTGAATGAAGAAGTCGTCAATACAACAACTGTTGTTCAATCACGCGTGAAAGGTATCGAACAACAAAACGGTATTGTTTACGCCCTTGTTGGGGAGCGTGCAGTTCCAATTTCAGAAATTTTAAATGCGGTTGAAACCACGCCACAGACTGTCGATGACAGTGAAGGAGGCGCTGATGAACCAACGGTTTAGACCTCTCATCTTTCATGACGGTCTTCAAAGAAACATTGCATTAATAAGAACAACTTAAACAACAACGAAACAAAACAAAATTATACAAAGCTATTTTATTTATTTTTAGGAGGTAACAATGAGCTTATTCGGATCTTTATATACAGCGGTGTCAGGCCTTGGGGCGCAATCCCAAGCAACCTCGATTATCTCGAACAATATTGCGAACGTAAACACAACAGGGTTTAAACGCTCTGAAGCAGCTTTCGCAGCCCTTGTAACTGTTGAATCAGCATCAGCAAGATATTCACCCGGCGCAGTAACGGTGAATCGTCTACAACAAGTTGATCAACAGGGCCAAATTGCACAAACAGGCTCAGCTATTGATGCCGCTATTGCAGGCGATGGTTTCTTTACAGTACGTTCAGAAAACTCACTCGATCTTCAAGGTGACTTTAAATACACACGTAATGGTCAGTTTAATGAAGACGAAGAAGGTATTCTTCAAAACTCTGCAGGTATGTATCTTTATGGATGGGCTGTCGATCCTGAATTTGCTGATCCAAATATGGGACCAGATCAAACAACTTATAACCCTGATGTTTCTGCGCTAGTTCCTGTTGATGTCAGCTTGGCTGCAGGTCAATCTCGTATTACAACAGAAGGATCTTTAGGTCTTAACCTTGATGCAGACGAAATATCACGTGAAATTAACTATGCAACGGGCTTGGTTGATTTCCCAACACAAGACACAGACTTCACAAGAACACTTCGTGTTTATGACTCATTAGGTTCAGCACAAGATATTACTTTTGAGTATATCAAAATTAATGGCCCTCAAGCTGTTCAAACATCCCCTGTTAGCGATCTGACAGAAGATCAGCTTTTAAGTGATGCGCCTCTCTCTATTGCGGCTGGTGCAACTTTTGACGTTACAGTTGGCGGGGACACAGTAACTGTTCCTGCTGGTGGCTCTATTGATGATGTAACAACAATTAACGACATCATTAGTGAAATTAATGCAGCCGTTGACGGTGGTGGTTTTCCTTTTGCGAATGCTTATCTAAACCCAGATGGACAGTTGGTTGTTGAAGCAATCGATCCTACACTTGATCTGACGTTAACAGATGGTGGTACACCTCTATTGGTTGATCTTGCCATGGTCGGCGGTACAGTGACACCGATTGGTGCGCTTCCTGCGGACAACTTGCCAGCAGGACCATTAGATGCTGTCTTCCCTGATTTATCAAATGATCCATACACCTTACCTATTTCCAGTGCATATAACTCACGTGGATGGTGGCAAGTCAATGTTGTTGGGCCAAACTTAGCCGCACCATTGGCACAAGGTTTTGTCAACTTTAATGCTGACGGCACGCTAAACGCACAACCTGATATTGATGGAAACGTCGATATTGAGCTTCGCGATGTTGATTGGGGTAATGGCTCTGAAACACAAGATATTAATATTAATATTGATGGTTTTTCACAATTTGCCGGTCTTTATAACGTAAGTGTTGCGAGCCAAAACGGTGCCGAGCTTGGTCTGAAGACAGGCTTAGAAATTGACCGTGAAGGTTACGTTAATGCGCGTTTCTCAAACGGAACACTTTCAAGATTGTACAAATTACCAATCGTGACGTTCCCTAGTTCAACGAATCTTCAGGAAATTTCAGCAACTTCTTACGTTGAAAGTGCCGAATCAGGCACACCTCTTCTTCAAGAAGCAGGCGTTTCAGCGGCAGGTTTCTTGGAAACAGCAGCTATTGAACAATCGAATGTGGATCTGGCAGATGAGTTTACAAAGCTTATCATTACCCAACGGGCATATTCCGCCAATACAAAGGTGATTAACACCGTTGACCAGATGACAGAAGACTTGCTGAGACTACGATAGAAAATCGTACCTAGACACTCTCAGTAACAATGCGACCCCCGCCTCTCCTAACGGTTTGGTGGGGTTCGTACATTTAAAAAGGGGCGTCATATGCGTAAACGCGAGGACGCTCAATCATAAGAAAGCCCTCATGGCCGCAAGCGGTAGGAGGCAAACTCATAAGAAAGCCTTACGGCGACAGCAGGCTTCACCAAACGGTTTTTTCAGCAATTTCAAATTTATCACTTATATATGTATAAAAAATGCGATATACTTTTTAAATCGTCATTTCTGGCGATTCTTTGGGCTTTTCGCCCATTTGAGTTTCTTTTTGTTATCAATTACTTACTTTTGTTAAACATTTATTAATAAACCTGTTATATTCTAGTAGGTATTCGTGACAAGTATTGAAGCGAATTGCAGTATGCAAAACATAAACCTAGTAAAGGAGAACTAAGATGTCAGGAGATATCGTACTTTCATCCGCTCTGCGGAACAATCTATTATCCCTTCAGAACACACAAAGAAATATTGATACGGCTCAGCTGCGTTTAGCAACTGGCCTTAAAGTCAATTCTGCATTGGATAATCCACAAAACTTTTTCACAGCTCGTGCGCTCAATGATCGTGCCGGTGACTTAACAAGACTATTAGATGGTATTGGTCAGTCTATCCGTACAATTGAACAAGCAAACACTGGGGTGGAAACACTTTCACAACTACTTGATCAGGCGGACTCTATCGCTCAGGAAGCACAATCAGAAATTCGTGCTTCTGAAGGCTTTGCCCGGGCACGAGGTAATGTTGATATATCTGGTGTTGCTGACCTTACAACAATTGGCGGTGGTGGTGTTATTACTGCTGGTGATAACTTTGATATCACGGTCACACAAGCTGATGGCACACAAGCAACATTAACCGTAACGATTGGCGCAGCTGAAAACGTAGACGATATTGTTTCTGCTGTTAACGTTGAAGTGAATGGGGCTGGTACAGGCTCTGATATTGGTGAAGTCATCCGTGCTCGTGTAACAAGCGCTGGACAACTTGAATTTGCTTCATTGGAAGAAAATGCATCTATCCGTATTACATCTGATGGTACAGGTGGTGGTGGTGGTGGATTAACATCCGCCGCATTCGCTGCCCTTGGTCTTGATACAATTGTTGGTACAGAAGATGATGGCGCAGGTGGTTTCCGTCCAGGTGGTACAGCAGTTGCTGGTAATACACTTGTTTCACAAGCCGCTGAATTCCAAGCATTATCTGGTGAATTCGAAGCTAGTCAACTTTTAGGATCTGGCGCTAACCAAGCTGGTTTCCTTGATGCTGGTGGTGATGACGTTAACCTCGTACTGAACATTGATGGTGAATCTGTTGACCTTGGTGACTTCACAGACACTGACACAATTCAGTCCGTTATTGACGCCGTTAACAATGCTGGTCGTACTGATATTGAAGCAAGCTTTAACACTGAAACAGGTCAAATTGAAATTCAATTTGATGAAACTATCGGTCAGGTTGAACTTCAGTTCACTGGTAACGGTGCCTCTACTGTTGACTTCGGCTTTGGTGCTGGCGCTTCAGACGTTGCCCTTGGTGGTGGTGATATCGCAAGTGAATTCTTCACTTTTGATGGCGTTAATCCAGATGTGGATCAGTTTGAAGAAGACTTCAATAACATCCGTGATCAAATTGATCAGTTGGTTGAAGATTCAAACTATCGTGGTATCAACCTTCTATCTGGTGACAACCTCGAAACATTCTTCAATGAAGACCGTTCAAACTCACTTCAAACAGAAGGTGTTGATTTCACGTCTACTGGATTTGGTATTACTGAAGGTGACTTCACAAACGCCGCGAATGTTCAGCAGTCAATCGATCAGATCCGTTCTGCAGTTAGTGATGTTAGAAACTTCGGTCAGTCTATTGCTAATGACTTGTCAGTTGTTCAATTCCGTCGTGATTTCACGGAACAGACAATTAACACATTGCAGTCTGGTGCTGATGATCTGGTTGTAGCCGACCAGAACGAAGAAGGCGCGAACCTTCTTGCTCTACAGACACGTCAGGCATTGGGAACCACTTCCCTCTCCTTGGCTGCACAGTCACAACAGGCAGTCCTAAGACTATTCTAATTTTAAATTAGATGACTTTACGGTTAAGTCGTAAATAGTCAAAAGGGCGGCAAGCCTAACAATTGAAACCAGCGATTTCTTCGCTGGTTTTTTTATTTTCTATTAACTTATTATCAAGAATACTATAATATAATTAAATATAAGCATGAAGAATCATGTCTAACCAGATAAAGGAAGAAATCCATGGCACTCGTAATTGATCTCAAACCAGGTGAAAAAATTCTAATTGGTGATGCTGTTATCACGAATGACTCTCAACGCACGCGTCTGCATATTTCTGGCGACACGCCGATCTTGCGCGAAAAAGATGTTATGAAAGAAGAAGAGGCAGACACGCCGTGTAAGAAAGCTTATTTTTTGATTCAATGTATGTATATGGCGCGCAAGCCCAGCCTTTATAATGAAAAATATTTTGCAACGGTGAAAGAAATTCAACATGCTGCCCCCAAACTTTCTTTTATGTTTTTGAGCATAAATGAAAAATTAATTGGTGGTAATTTTTACAAGGCAATGAAAGAAGCAAGAGAGTTAATTGATTTAGAAAGGGATCTGATAAAAAATGTCACAGGATAATAGATACCCTTCCGCACAAGATCACGCCACGGCGGCCAGTTTATACGGCAGCAATGTGCAAAAGAACACACCAGATCAACGTGAACTTGAAGCGCACGTTCTTCTTAAATCTGCAAAATTCTTATCCACTCTTCAAGATGATTGGGAGAATACAACGCCCGATATAATAGAAGAAACATTAAAATATAATCGTCAAATTTGGATGATGTTTTATGACACCGCGTTGGAAAATGCCGAAGGCGATCGTCCTAATGATTTACGCTCTAACATTATTAACTTAGCTAATTTTGTGTTTAAACGCGAAGTTGAAATTATGAGCGCACCCACTAAAGAAAAATTAAATGTGTTGATAAACATCAATCGTGAAATCGCCGCAGGGTTAATGATAAAACAGTCTGGTCAAGGCAATAAAAATAAAGAAGACACAAAAAAACCACCCGAAGGTGGTTCTACAATAACATCAGCGTAAGGATTTAAGCTTCTGTTTCTATTGAAGTAACTTGTGGCGCACTCACCTCACCCGCTGATGGTACAGCAATATCTGATGAAACAGAAGATTCAACAGATGGTGACGGTGTCGAATTACCTGTGTTTGCCTGTCTTAATTGTGAGTCAGCTTGAGCCTTTTGTCTTTCAGAAAATTCTTGCGCCGAACGATAAGCTTTTAATTGCCCTTCCGTCGGAAATTGACGAACAACGTCCCCCGTATCAGAATCTCTGATTTGCAAAATAGCTCTGTTTGATTGACGGTCTATTGAAATATAGGGACTGACATAAGGGGTTCTTGCTACCTCCTGTGTTTTTTCAGGATTGGCAGTTAGTGAACGTGTCGTTGATTGTGTGTCAACCGCTGCACGGTTAACAGGGACATTCGACAAAACTGTACTAATAGTCTCAACCATAATTTTTCCCTAAAACAATGTGTGTAAACTTTACATACATTAAACCCTATTATCATAATACCAGAATCACTTATTAAAAGTCAAGCTTTTTCGCTATTATCTATTGAGAAAAAAAGGTGCGGAAAATCGTATTAAATAACAATAACTTACTGTAATAGTTAATAAAAATTTAATATTATTCTATAAACATTTGCCTTTTTTAGCATGCATAGAGATACCTCAAGCACGCCATAACAAATCATAGATTTTTACGAAAAAAGAATTAATCCTGTAGTAGGCTTTTCATACAAAAAAAGGTATAATAAAGAGTTGGTGATTTGATATCGTACGATCACCCATTCCTGCGTATGGGGCGCTTCATGAATATGTAAGTTTCTGCCTCTTCACGTATTCACTAATACGCTAAGAAATTAGCATAACTTAAAAAGGGTTATTCTTGTGAATAGTTTTATTGATACTTTAAAACAGCTTGGGCCAACACGTTTAGGAATTATGGGCGGTATTCTTCTTGCCCTTTTAACCTTTTTTATCTTTATTTCCTTAAGAGTCTCCACTCCTGATTACAGTTTACTATACAATGACCTTTCTTCAACCGATTCAAGTGCGATAGCAGCCAAGTTAGAAGAACAACAAATTGCCTATCAAGTTTCAGAAGATGGATCACGCGTAACGGTTCAAGATACCGAAGTTGGACGTGCGCGTATGTTATTAGC
>CAYGPG010000002.1:0-120679 GCA_964351905.1 uncultured Micavibrio sp. | reverse complement strand
GCCTATAAACGTGGAAATTCAACCTATTTCCCTGACCGCGTTGTACCGATGTTGCCCGAGGCTTTATCCAATGATTTATGCTCGCTTCGCCCCCATGAAGATCGTGCCTCCATCGGCTTTCATCTTTATATTAATAAATATGGTGAGTTGAAAAAATACCGCGTTTTCCGTGCGCTTATACGCTCCTACGCGCGTCTAACCTATGAGCAAGCGCAAGCGGCGAAAGATGGCGTAAAAGATGATGTCACGACACATCTTATGAACAACGTGATTAACCCGCTCTATGAAGCCTATGCGGTTTTGGATAAAGCACGTCAAAAGCGTGGCGCCCTAGATCTTGACCTGCCAGAGCGGCAAATCACGATTGAAAATGGCAAGATGACGGGCGTTACAAAACGTAGCCGTTTAGACGCGCATAAGCTTATTGAAGAATTTATGATTTTGGCGAACGTTGCCGCCGCCAGTGCTCTAGAAGATAAAAAAGCGCCCTGCGTGTATCGTATCCATGACAAGCCATCCAATGAAAAAGTTGATGCCGCCCGTGAATTTGTTGAAGCCTTTGGTTTGAGCATTCCCAAAGGCCAAGTCATGCGCCCTGCGCAAATTAACGAGCTTTTGCGTAAAGCGGCAAAAACAGAATATTCGCAATTAATCTCAACCGTTATCCTACGCACACAATCACAAGCGGTCTATCATACGGAAAATATTGGTCATTTTGGTTTGGCTTTGCGCAAATATGCGCATTTCACCTCCCCTATTCGCCGTTATGCGGACCTCCTAGTTCATCGCTCCCTTATTCGTGCCTATGGCCTTGGTGAAGGCGGGCTGTCTAAGGAAGAAGAAGTTACCTTGATCGAAAAAGCGGATCATATTTCTACCACCGAACGCACAAGCGCAGATGCCGAGCGTTCCGCCGTAGACCGTTTCACCGCCGCCTGGATGTCTGAGCGTATTGGCGCAGAATTTAGCGGCGTGATTAATGGTGTGACACGCTTTGGTATTTTTGTGACTTTGGATGAAAATAGCGCGGATGGCCTTATACCCATGCGCTCCCTCCCCGATGATTATTACATTCATGATGAAAAACAGCATGCGCTCATTGGACGGAAGCATAAACGAATTTATCGTCTCGGCGCCCCCATCCAAATCAAGTTGAAAGAAGCTGATGGACTGACGGGATCATCATTATTTGAAGTCGCCAATGATAAAAGCGCGGATATTGCAGGTATTAAGTTCAAGAAAACCAAGAGTTACGGCGGTAAATCTAAAGCCGAAACCAATAAGAATTATAAGCATAAGCGCAAATTTGATAAAAAAGGTAAGAAGACGCCCGGTAAGACAAAGTTCAAAGGAAAGCCCCCAAAAGGCTAAGAAAGCGCTAAAACACACTAATTATTGATTTTCGCCATTAGGATACTTGACACAACCGTAAAAATGGCTATTTTCAGCCCATAATTTAAGAAAAAGGATTAGCAAAATGGCTAAGAACGCAAACGCAGTAAAAGTACGTATGGAAAGTTCCGCAGGAACTGGATTCCGTTACTACAAAAAGAAAAACCCAAAGACTCAGACTGAAAAGCTGAAGATGATGAAATATGACCCGTGGGCTGTAAATAAAGAAACAGGCAAACGCGGTATGCACGTTCTTTTCGAAGAAAAGAAAATGCCTCCTCACAAAAAGAACTAATATTCTTTTTAACGGACATACAATTAAGGCGCTTATCAAAGCGCCTTTTTTATTGATAAGATATCAAAATGAAGATTCCTAGATTAAATACGGATCGTTTAAAACTTGAACCTCTATCTTATAATCATTCAGATGGAATGTTTGCTTTATGGCCTAATCCTGATGTTTGTCAACATTCAGGTATCGTAGAAGATTATGATGGCAATCTTATCCAAACACCCATAACTACTTATCAAGAAAGTGATAAAATTATAGATTTTTGGATCAAAGCGTCTAAAGATGGGTGGGGCTTCAGATGGGCTATAATGAATTTAGAAAACCCTCATCAATTTATGGGCACAATAGGTTTTAATTCTTTATCTAAATATCATGAAATGGCTTATCACTTACTGCCAAAATTTTGGGGGCAAGGTTTAATGAACGAAGCTGCAGTAAAGTGTGTAGAATGGGCTCATAATAATGAAGCCGATGGAATAGAAGCGTACATAGAGCCAGAAAATATTTCATCGGTAAAACTAGTAAATCGCTTAGGCATGACAACCAAGAATGAACAATCTGAAAATACTCAACGTTATTTCATAACCTTTAGGAACTAATCTATTCTGTTAGAAACATTCGTGGTTCTGGCTTATGATCTTCTGGGTTCAAACGCCCCTTTTCATGGAAATAAACCACGTTACGGCCATTTTCCTTGGCTTCATACAACGCATCATCTGCTTGTTTCATAACAACTTCTGCATCCGCTTTCGTGCCTTTTTGAACGACTGTACCACCAATAGATGTAGTGATGTGAAGCTCCCCTTCTGGAACATTACATTTGAAAGGCTTTTCATCAATGGCGGAACGCAGGCGTTCGGCAACAATATGTGCCATGCTTTGTTTAACATCAGGCAATAAAGCGACGAACTCCTCACCGCCCATTCGCGCGACCATATCAAATCCACGGAGCTTATCTTGAAGACGTTCTGCAAATTCTTTCAAAATTTCATCGCCTACTGCATGACCATACGTATCATTAACTGTTTTAAAATTATCAATATCTAGCGCCAAAATCCCAAGAGATTTACGGCTGCTTTCATTTTTTTGTAATAATTTTTGAACGTGAACATCAAAATAACGACGATTATATAGCCCTGTTAATGTATCTGTAAGCGCCATAGAAAGGCTTATTTCATAGGTAGAACGCAATCTTTCCTGAAATCTTTTACGTCGCACTTGTGTACGTACACGCGCTAGAAGTTCGTTCCCATCAACTGGGCGCAAGATATAATCATGGGCACCAATTTCTAATCCATGTGCAATACGTGACATGTCTTCATCTGCCGCTACCATTAAAATAGGAATTGAGCGCGCCCGATCACTTGATCGTAAATGCGAACATAAACGAAGACCATCTTCATTTTTTAAATTTAAACTAATCACCATAAGGTCATAATCAACTTCAGTAATTTTGGTCATGGCCTCAATACCACTTTCCACAACTTCTATAATATCATTATCAACTTTTAAATTTTCAACAAATTTATCTGCATCATATGATTGATCTTCTACGACAAGGACACGTGCGCGTTCAACAGGTTCGGCCATAACCGTCCCACCTTTATCAACCACACCAAGTTGTGAGGCCGTATTCTCACGAATACGCCATTCATCGACAGTCATCTTTAAACGCACAAGTGAGCGCACCCGCGCCATCAACGCTGTATCATTAAGTGGTTTGCTTAAAAAATCATCGGCACCCGCCTCTAACCCGCGCACACGATCTGCCGCATCCGTCAGCGCTGTCACCATAACAACAGGTATATGGGCATAAGCTTCATCAGATTTGATTTGTTCACACACCTCAAACCCATCCATTTCGGGCATCATCACGTCAAGAAGCACAATATCCGGGCTTTCTGTACGAACTTTTTCTAAAGCTTCCGCACCACTTGTGGCGGTTAAAACCTCATAATACTCACTTGCGAGCTTGGCTTCTAAAAGCTTTACATTGGGCAAAATATCATCAACGACTAAAACACGGGCAGACATTTTAAAATTCCTTAACTTAAATATTTTTGGACAATTGCAATGAAATCAACAACAGATATTGGTTTTGAAATATAATCTTCACAGCCGCTTTCACGAATTTTTTCTTCATCACCTTTCATAGCAAAGGCAGTAACAGCAATAATTGGTATTGATTTTAAATCTTCATCCTCTTTCATCATTTTGGTAACATCAAGTCCTGAAATCTCAGGAAGTTGAATATCCATCAAAATAAGATCTGGTTTTTGATCACGTGCAATATCTATAACATCTTTACCGTTACGTGTTTCAATCGTACCAATTCCATGCGCTTCAAGAAGATCATGAAAGAGCTTCATATTAAGCTCATTATCTTCAACAATTAAGACCGTTTTCTTATTCTCTGTCATGACTCATTAAATTCTTTAAAGCAAAATTAACTGTACGATAATAGCAGTTAAAATGTCATTAAAACATTAATTTTATTGATTATTTTCTAAGATTTCGAATTATTTCTCACATTTAGAAGCAGGAATCCGCTCAAGCGCAACAAGCTGCTGTTGAACCGAAAAGTTATCATAATCAATCAGCATATTTGAAATAACGCCATTTTCATGAAAAATGGCATCCATTTCATAATCTGATAACGCCTCTTCTTCACTTATTGTTGGAAAAACAGCCATTCGAACTTTCCAAGCCTTATTATTTAACAATCCCATATCTAAATCCGTGGAAGGCTCAATAGCTTGCAATGGGTTTACCGCCTCCCCTATAAAAGTATTGATTTCGACTGGGCCTTGGTCATCGCTGCCATCAAAAACAACAGATGTAAAAAAGCTTTTATTTTCTAAGGCATGTCGAACCATCTCAACGGTATGCGACATTGGAAAAATTGTTCCTTGAGCAAGCTGGAATTCCAAATCATCGGGAACATTAAAGTCAGCAATGCCTTCTTCTTGTTCGGTAATACTAGCGCGCCCTCTCAACTCTTCATAGAGCGTTTGGTCACGCTTTCGACGCGCTGAAAAACTAAAATTTTTACCATCATATCTTTCAAAGGTCGAAAAATCAGAAGTTACATTGGTCGACGGACTATCTGCATATTCGTAAAACAAATTAAACCGATGATCCGTAATCCATGCTTCACAGTCAGGCTTAATCTCGTAATACATTTTACCGCTCACATTTACGATCTGAGCACCACTTCGTGTCGCTACAAGCTTAATGTCATAAAGCGCCTTGTGTGCCGCCAACACATCAGCCATTTCTTCAGATTGTTCTTTTATATCAGGCAAAATGTTTTTGGCAGAAACATTCGAAAATGGAACATTGGCTGTAAAAAGAGTTATGAAGATAAAAAGTAAAATTTTTGAAATGCGCATTTAAAAATCACAATAGTCGTTAAGTTGCCTTCTACCTTACTGCATTCGTGATCAATAACCTAGCCATAGGCAAAGTTTTCCGTATTTTGGTAAAAAAGTTCTATTTTTCCATTTTTATTTCATCAAAGGGGAAAATTTTAAGCCATACAAGACAATGCTAAGACCTTGAAATAAAATAACTTATTCTATATGGCACGCTCTTCGCAAGGTTTCTTTCAGGATTATATTGGGAAAAGAAACAAGGGTTACTATGCGGGAAGATTATCAAATACAGAACAATAATGCGCCAGCTCTAGGTGTTTGGTTAAAGCAAGCTGATCAGTTTTTATCAGAACTAAGCAATGATTATGATTCAAATTTAGAAAACTCTGGATGGAGAAAGACGCCTTCAAGCGCGCTTTTACTCAAACAAGCACAAAACATTATCCAGCAATCTGAAAAACGTATTCAAGAATTAGAACGTATCAGCACAACAGACGAGTTAACAGGAATTATGAACCGTCGTGGTTTCTTAAGAAACTTTGACCGCGAAATTGATCGCGTTAGTCGTGATAAATCTCAAGGCGGTCTGTTGATCATGATTGATCTCGATAATTTTAAAATGATCAACGATAATTACGGACACAGCGCAGGAGATATGGCCTTAAAAGTTGTCGCAAGCGCCTTGGCAAATGATATCCGGAAAATGGATTTAGTCGCCCGCATGGGTGGTGATGAATTCGTTATTCTTTTTGCAAATACGAACCGCAAAGAAGCATTAGAGCGTGCTCAATTTATTATTAAAAAACTTAATAATCTTTCTTTTATCTGGCACGGCAGCGAAGTCGAGGTTCGCGCTTCGCTTGGTCTACGTGAATATAAAAAAGGCTGTAAAACACATAAAATTTTTAGTGATGCCGATAAAAATATGTATGAAAACAAAAAGCAAGTGAAGGATCTTGGATTAAGAAAAAGAAATAAAAGAATGATTTAAATTTATAAAATATTTTATTTATCGCATGTTTTTATTTTCTGACTAGGTGCAAGGAGCGAAGCGTAGATTACTTCGCGAGTAACAAAGTAACAACGTCAGAAGATAAAAACAAAAGATAAAAGGAATGTATTGCTTGCCGCCCTCCCTAACCGTGAACCCTAGGCAAGTGATAACAGAGCCCGGCCGCCTCCCCTAAGGCGCCGGGTTCGCTTTATATAAAACAAAAAATCTATTTATTCTTTTGATCCATAAGGCGAATGGCGGCAGAGGGGGCCTTACCTTCTTTATCTTCACCAAAATAAATTGTCTGATGTGGGAATGGGATTTCAACACCATGTTCGTCAAATTTATATTTCATACGGCGGTTAAATTCACGTCCCACTTCCCATTGACGAATGGGCTTAGTCTTAATACGTGCTTTGATAATCACAGCACTATCTGCAAACGCATCAACACCTAAAATTTCTAAAGGCTCCAAAATATATTTCTTGAAATAATCATCATTTCTTAAATCTTCATCAACTTCTTTTAATAACTTCACAACCTCATCTGTGTCTTCACGATATGCAACACCAATATCTAACGGATAAAAACTGAAATCTTTTGTCCAATTCTCTATGATCCCAACATCACTAAAAGGAACAGTATAAACGATCCCACTTAGATCACGTAACTGAACTTTCCTTATTGTAATTTTCTCAATCACGCCAAGCTTACCACCTAGCGAAGCAACATCGCCGACTTGAATTAAATCCTCTAAAATAATAGTAAAACCTGTTAGAAAATCTTTTACCACCGTTTGTGCGCCAAAGCCAATAGCAATCCCTAATATCCCTGCACCAGCCAATAACGGCAGGATATCAATACCTAGCTCAGAAAGCACAACGAGCGTAAACATCACAGAAAAAACCATAAACGCCACATTACGTACAATTGGTAACAAAGTACGCAAACGATTACGTTCTTGGCGATCTGCTGTATGAATCATATTTTCTAAATAGGAATTAATAATCTCCCATATTGTGATCGCAACAATAACCACAAGGCAAAGACTTAAAATATTCCCAATAACCTCTCCTTTTATAAAGGCAAGGCTCATAAATTCCCATGTCACAGAAAGGGTATAAACAAATAAAATCACCGCTATGAAATAAGAAACGTAACGCACAATACGGGAATAAATTCTAAAACGACCATGCGTAAGACCTAAATCATTGCTTAATTTTAAAACACGCTCACGCAAGACAACACCAAGCTTTCTAATAGTAAGAAAGGCTATTAAGAAAATTATCGAGGCAACAGTCGTCACAATAGACTTACCAACTGCCGTACTATTCATATTTTTTTCTTCTAAGAAATTCTCATAAGAGCGAATAAGGTCTCTAAAAATATTTTCAATACCAAGTGTCTCGGTTACTGCGGGAAGACTAGGCTCCTCATTAATTTCCTCATCAGCCTCAACAAGGGTTTTTAAATTATTTACAAATTCTTCACGCTGTTCTTCATTTTCTAATGTGCCTATCAAATCAGACACGTTGTCTTTATCAACCTTAAGCTCACTATTACCTCCCTCCTGTGCAAAAACAGGTAGTGATAAGAAAGCTACGATTAAAAAAACCAATGGTGTAGTACGCATAATGCCCCAATATTTGTTGTTATATTGACACTCTACAATAAATAACCAATCCGTATAGTTCCTTTTTAAACTTACTGACGGAACTATATGGCTGCACAAGCGTCCTACTCTTAACAAATAAGGAATAACGATGAAATCTATACTCTCAGTTTTTGCTTCTATTTTTATGGCTGGATGCTCTGTACTCGGCGCTGAAAGCGTTGAAACGGCACCTTACACCGTCATTGAAAGCGTTCAGGATAAAAATATTGAAATCCGCAATTATAACTCTCTCGTTCTTGCTTCCGCCCCCATGAAGGGCGAAGGACGAAACGGCGCTTTTGGTAAATTATTTAAATATATCTCTGGCGCGAATGAAGGCGAAACAGATATTGCCATGACCGCCCCCGTATTAATGGATGAAAACAACAAAAAAGGGACAGAAATCCCCATGACAGCACCTGTTTTTATGGACGAAACCAATGGAACCTCTGTAATGTCCTTTGTTTTACCAAAAGAATACACGCTTGAGACCGCACCGAAACCAACCAATCCAGAAGTCAGCTTAAGCGAACTTAAAAATTATAAAGTCGCTACGATACGCTTTAATGGAACATTGAGCGATGGAAACGTTTCGAAACACCGTAAAATTTTAGAAGAATGGCTCACAAAAAGCGATTACAAAGCCATCAGCGAACCCGTGACAGCAGGCTATAACGCACCCTTCACGCTCCCCATGATGCGTCGCAATGAAGTTTTGATTGAGATCGAATAGCTTATAGCTCTTCTAAAAATTTAATTACATTAAGGTATTTAAGTTCTTCGGGCATATTATTATGCCCATAACCTTCCAATCTTAAAATCTCTTTAGGTTTATTTGCCGCATCAAATAATTCTTGGCTTATCTCAGGTGGAATTAATCGATCTTCTGCTCCTTGAATAACAAAAAATGGTGATTGAATATTTTTAATTTTTGAAAGGCTATCAAACTTATCTTTCATTAATAATTTAACAGGAACAAAAGGATATCGCCGCGCCGCCACATCAGGCAAGCTCGTATAAGGCGATTCCAAAACCAATGCTTTAATATTTGGAAATTCAGTCGCCATTTGTACGGCAACACCCGTCCCAATTGATTCACCATACAGAATAATATTATCAGAGTTTACTTTTAAAGAGTTTAATTTCTTTACCCAAGACCTTGCATCTGAATAAAATCCGTCCTCTGACGGCGACCCATCATTGCTATCGTAACCACGGTAACTCGCTAAGAGAAATCCGTACCCTTTTTCCGCATATGGCATTGCCTTATAAATACTGTAACCTATGGAAGAGGCATTACCATGAAAAAAGATTATTACTGGCAAGTTCTTTTGAGGCGGTAAAAACCAACCAGTTAATTTGATCTTGTCACTATTAATAGTTTCAACTTGTAAAACACCAAACTCTTCATATGGTGCAATATTGGGCTTGGTGTCTCTAGTAAAATAAATCATATCGCGTTGGGCAGAATAAAGCCCCCCAACGATAGAAACATATAAAATAAAAGTAATAAAAATTATTTTTTTAATTTTTACTTTCATATTTTAGGCCGCTTGATCCTTTGCTACTTTTGCTTTAGGTAGATCTAGCTTGATATGCAGTTCTTTAAGTTGTTCATCTGTTGCCGTGCTCGGCGCTTTCATCATAAGGTCTTCAGCGTTTCCGTTCATGGGGAAGACGATCACTTCACGAATGTTTGGTTCATCGGCGAGCAGCATGACAATACGGTCAACGCCTGGTGCAATCCCACCATGCGGCGGCGCACCGAATTTCATAGCGTTTAACATACCGCCAAATTTATCTTCGAGAATTTTTTGATCATACCCAGCCATTTCAAAGGCTTTTGCCATGATTTCAGGTTTGTGGTTACGAATGGCACCAGAGGACAGCTCCACCCCATTACAGACAATATCATATTGCCATGCCAAAATATCGAGCGGGTCTTGTTTTTCCAACGCGTCCATGCCGCCTTGGGGCATAGAGAACGGGTTATGAGAAAATTCAATTTTGCCTGTATCTTCATCCAATTCAAACATCGGAAAATCCACAATCCAGCAAAATTTAAACTCGCCTTTTTCACGCGCATGAGAATGATCTTCAGGCAACGCATTACAAATTGCTTCACGTGCAAGACCTGCAAATTTGGCCGCCGCATGTTCTTTGTTACAAATAAAGAAGATCGCATCACCTTCTTCAAGGCCTGCGACTTTCATTAATTCTGCTGTCGCGGCTTCAGGGATGAATTTTGCGATTGGCCCCGCCCCTGCACCATTCTCAATTTTGATGTAACCTAATCCTGGTGCGCCTTCACCTTGTGCCCATGAATTTAATTTATCAAAGAAGCTACGCGGTTGATCGGACACATTCGGCGCACGAATAGCACGGACAACGCCGCCTTTTTCGATCACACCTTTAAACGCTTTGAACTCCACATCGTCACGTGCGAAAATATCGGTTACGTCCACAATTTCAAGAGGGTTACGCAAATCTGGCTTATCTGATCCGTACTTCAACATGGACTCTAAATACGGAATACGGGGGAATTTACCTTCAGGGATAGAACGTGCTTCGCCGTTAAAATCACCAAATTCTTCAAATACGCCACGCATCACAGGCTCAATCACGTTGAACACATCTTCTTGGGTGACAAAAGACATCTCCATATCCAACTGGTAAAATTCACCAGGGGAGCGATCCGCACGGCTGTCTTCGTCGCGGAAACACGGCGCAATTTGGAAATATTTATCAAAACCAGACATCATCAAAAGCTGTTTAAATTGTTGCGGTGCCTGCGGCAGGGCATAAAATTTACCTGGGTTTAAGCGGGACGGCACCAGAAAGTCGCGCGCGCCTTCAGGGCTAGACGCCGTTAAAATCGGTGTTTGAAATTCTTGAAAATCCACAGCGCGCATACGCTCACGCAACGATGTGATCACGTTATTACGCAGGCGGATATTACGCTGCATTTTTTCACGACGGAGATCGAGGTAGCGATATTTAAGGCGAATTTCCTCGCCTGCCTGATCATCATCCGCAATTTGAAACGGAATAACATCTGCCGCACCTTGAACTTCAATTTCATTGATATAAAGCTCAATATCGCCCGTTGGCATATTCTTGTTTTGTGTCTCGCCTGGGCGAACACGAACCTGACCTGTGACTGTAATCACACTTTCAGGGCGAATTTTCTCAATTTGCGCCAAAAGCGGTGATCCCTCATCGACCACACATTGAGTCAAACCATGCGTATCGCGCAAATCAATGAACAAAACCCCGCCATGGTCGCGTTTACGGTGAATCCAGCCCGATAATCTAACAGTTTCACCTGAATGTTCCTGACGAAGTTCGGCACAAGTGTGAGTACGATAAGCATGCATGATCTAATAATCCCTTAAATTCTAATAATTAAGAGGCATTTATAGCGGATTATATGGTTTATTCAAAAGGTTTTATTATCCTACATAAGCTGGTGAACAGTCTTCAATTTTATCTCTAATTACCATGGCTGCGCTTTCTGCATTATATTCCACGCCGCCGTCTATAGTTTCACTTGCTAATTGACCATTCATGAATGTTACTTCAGCCCTTTGCCCTTCTTCAGTAATAAAAAAATCAGTTGGAGCATAAGCAATAATTGCTTTATGTCGAGGCCATTTATCGTTTAAAATATTTTGATTGTCCACTTGATATTCACCCATGTAATTTAATTCTATTGATCGAACAACAACTAAGTTTGGGTTTCTATCCACTGCGGCACTTTGAAATTTAACTGAAACACTAAGTCTTATTGGTGTATTTGCTATTGCATCGTAAAAGCCTATTTCGTCTTTTTCGTCGCTTCGTGCATAAGGAACATAAAAAAGTGGCTCTTGACCATCCAAATCTACTGAAAATGAAACAACAGCATCCTCTATACATTCTGGTATAGTTGTTAAACCTGACCACTTAAAACCATCAAGGCCAGTAACTTCAATATCTCCTGCCATAGCAGGCAAAGCCCCAGTAAAAGCAACCAAAGCAGGTAGTGTAGCTGTTTTAAATATATTCAACATATTAGTTATTTAAATTTATTATTTTCATAAGTCAATGCTTTAATTTTTCTTTTAATTGGGCATGCGCGCGTGTATGACTTTGTAATGATTATTAAAACCCAAGAACAGCTCAATGACATTTGTGCTGAATTATCCAAACAGTCTTATATTACGATTGATACCGAATTTTTGAGGGATAAGACCTTTTATTCGTGTTTGTGCCTTGTTCAACTTTGCGCGCCGGATATGGAGCCTGTGGCGATTGACCCGATTGAATTTGACCTAGACCTTACGCCGTTTAACGACCTCATGCATAATGAAAAAGTTTTAAAAGTATTTCATGCCGCGCGTCAGGATTTGGAAATTTTTTATCAAATGAATAATAAAATTCCTCACCCTATTTTTGACACCCAAGTCGCCGCCATGGTTTGTGGATATGGTGATTCAATCGCCTACAGTAAATTGGTGCAAGATATTACGGGCAATACGATTGAGAAAAATGCCCAATTTACCGATTGGTCACGTCGCCCTTTAACAGAAAAACAACTCACCTATGCGCTGGGTGATGTGACGCATTTACGTGATGTTTATGAAAGTTTAGAAAAGCGTCTAAAAAAACAAAAGCGTCATCATTGGGTGGAACAAGAAATGGAAATATTGACCAGCCCTGATACGTACGAGATGCCTGTGGAAGATATGTGGAAACGCATTAAAATTCGCAGTGATAAGCCTGAAGTCATGACGATCTTGCGTGAACTTGCCATTTGGCGCGAAGAATTGGCGCGTAGAAAAGATATTCCGCGTAATCGCATTATGAAGGACGAAGCTTTGGCTGATGTGGCGATGTATATGCCTAAAGATATTGGGGGATTAACCCGCATTCGAAATGTGCCAAAAGACGCGGCCAAAAATCATATTGGTGAAACGCTTATAAAATTAGTCGCCAAAGCACGAAAAAGTGATAAAGCCCAATGGCCGGAGGTTAAACGTGGAAAGCCGTTTCCTCGCGAAAATGTGCCAATTTTAGAAATGCTAAAATTGCTTTTAAAAATAAATAGTTCTGAGGCACATGTTGCGCCCAAACTCATTGCAAATGTCAGTGATTTGGAAGAAATTGCGACCAAAGACAAACCTGACTGCCTTGCTATGAAAGGCTGGCGTTTTGAAGTTTTTGGATCGGACGCTATAGCCTTAAAAGAAGGCAAAATAACCCTCGGTTTAAAAGACGGTCATATGCATAAGTATGAGAATAAAAATGCGTAAACTCTATTTAATGCGCCATGCGGATGCACCGATGGCCTATGATGTTATTGATAAAGATCGACCTATTAGTAATATTGGCATAAACCAAGCAAAATATATTGGATCAAAAATTCAGACTATCGATACAGTTTTATGCTCCGATGCCGTTCGTACCAAAATGACGTGCGAAGCCGTGATTGAAGCTGGCGCACAGATTGGTAAAATTAAATACCTTGAAGAATTATATAACGCTCCTGCTGGCGTGCTTTTAAACGCGCTACAAAACGCACAGTCAGAAACGATTTTGATTATCGCCCATAACCCAGGCATTCATGCTCTGGCTAATATGCTCTGCGAAGAAAGTGATAACCCATCGCGTGAAAAATTACGATTATTTTATAATCCTGCGACCTTAATTATTTTAGATTGCCCGATAAACGATTGGAAAGACATTCAACCCAATCAAAATAAATTGGTTGATTTGATTATTCCTGATTCATAACTGTCATCTCGAACGAACGTGAGAGATCTTATATAACTTTGCGATTCCTCGTCGCTATGCCCTTTCGGAATGACAAGCATTTAAAATTTCACGCACCAGCGGAATTGAAATATTCCGTTTCTCAATCATCGCTTTGCGGTCTGCTTGTTCAACAAGCCTATTTGCCGCTTCAAAAGAACGCTCTAGGCGAGGCAAAATATAATGTAAAACATCTGCCCCAATACGGATTTGGCGGTCATTAAATAATTTTACCAACACGGCGGCAATCAATTGCTCATCAGGCTCTCGAATGGCCACAGACGGCGCGGCGCGTAAACGAGACGCCAAATCAGGAAGCGCAAAACTGCGGCGTACGGGAGGCTCTTGGAGCGTAATCAGAACAGAACGTTGATCTTCTTTGAAAATATTATAAAGGTGAAACAATCCTTTTTCACCATCCAGATTACCGATTAAATTATCCGCATCTTCGATAATCACATGATGGTTCATCTCTGCAATGTCACGAATAACGTTTTCGTTAATGTTCGACGCCTTAATACAAATCGCGCTCGATTTTTCGGACCACACCGCACCAATATGTGTTTTACCACTGGCGACAGGACCATAAAGAATAAGACACGGCGCAGGCCATTCAGGCCATAAATCAATCCATGCCACCGCATCTTGATTGTTCGGCGCCACCATGAAATCATCGCGCCCCAAGGCATTACGATGACCCAAATCCAACGGTATTTGCTCTAAAGCGTTGCTCATTTATGCTTTTTTCTTTACTGATTTTTTAGCAGGTTTTTTACTGCTCTTTTTTTTATAAATTGAACTTGCTTTATATTGCGTAATGGCAAAACCAACAAGCACGCCAATAGATGCAGCAACAGGAACAGCGATCAACATTCCTAAAATACCAAAAAGACTTCCACCAGCCATCAAAGCAAACAAAATCCATAAAGGATGCAAGCCAACACTATCACCTAATAATTTAGGGGATAAAATATTCCCTTCAACAATTTGTCCCACGACAAAGATGGCGGCAATAATCAAAACATAATCAATTTCCCCTGCCTGAAACCACGCCACAATGACGCTGACGAGCAGACCAATAGTTGAGCCAACCAGTGGTATGATGGATAAAAATCCTGCTGTAAGCCCGATAAGGAATCCATAATTTAAACCTGCAATCGTCAACGCGATCGCATAAATAAGACCTAAGAAAAAAGCGACTGTTAATTGACCGCGAATAAAACCAGAAAGCTTCATATCTATTTTTTCAATGAGATCTTTGATCATTTTCTCTCTGTGCCTTGGAATAAGATCTTCAACCCAATCCGTTATTGCGGGCCATTCTTTCATCATAAAGAAGGCCACCAAAGGTGTTATCACGATTGTAGAAATCATACCAATAACAGCCTGCCCACCTGCGGCCAAACCGCCAGCGACGCCACCAGTTATACTTAAGATTTTCGAAATATTTTCTTTTAAGAACGTTTTGGCATCTTCAATACCGCCCGCACCTGTCATTTCCTGAAACCAAATAATATAAGGTTGAATATAGGCAATAATTTTATCCAGATAATCAGGGAGCGCTTTAATTAACTCCGCGCTTTCTTTTGCAATGATGGGAGAAACAACGATGATAACCGCCGTTATCGCAACAAAGAAAATAGATAGAATAAAAATCGTGCTCGTTGTTCTCTTAATGCCCTTCGTTGAAAATCTTTTCACCAAAGGATTTAAAAGGTAGGCAATGACAACCCCAAGCACAAACGGCGTTAAAACGGCTTTAAATATCCAGACAAAACTGATAAGTAGCGCAGACGTAACGCTCCAAAATATAAGCTGTGCTCTTGGTGAAATTTCCATTTTTTTTTAATCCCCCTAAACGTTTTTTAAAAAGTTGCTTCAAAATTATTATTTATATTATTTTGGGTCTGTGGTGCTTGCTGCCACGTTGGCTTTGGTTGGTATACAGGTTGGCGTTGACCACGCATAATTTGATAAATTTGACCTTGCGGCGCATTATTTAAAACCAATCCACGTTGTGAAAGCCCCTGACGTAACGCCTCTTCTCCGCCTGTAAATTTTACGTTTAAAATTGCTGCGCGTGGGCTCATGGATTGAACCAATACATTAGATACGTTTGGTAAATTTTCTATTGTTTTCTTTGTTTCAACCCATTCTTGAACAGATGAAAAATTAACTTGTGTCGTAATATTGGCCTCTACACCAGCATAAGAATTAGAAGGAATATTCTGCGCTTGCCCCTCTCTTATATCTTTCACCTCTATAACATCTGTTGGATTATTTGGGTTGGGTTGAGAAAGTTTGTTTAATGATTCCCTGACCATTCGATTGTAAAGCTGATCCTCTATCTCACCAGGATAGGCTGGTAAAACTGATTGAGAGAGAAGTTCAGGGCCATAAGGTTTTGCTTCGTATATTTTGAGCATGACTGTTTTTCGACCATTAGTCTGTAACGTCGGTTCAACAGTGAGTAACATGACTTGTCTGGCATTATATCGAAGGCGCATCGCGTTAAGACGTGCAGGATCATAGTTTAGTCCCTGGCCATCACGTACTTGGCGAATGTCGTTTATATCACCAACGGGTATAATCGCATTGCGCGCCGCCTCATTATCACGTGCCCTCACCCAAGCCTGCATAAATGGATTAGCCTGCCAGAGGAAGGAGCGTCCTGCTCTCTGATAAAAGGGCAAAATAAGAGTATCACCAGCCTGATTCACGGTAAGCAAGCTTCCCTCACCTGTTTCTTGCATCACACTTTGCTTAATCTGCCCTTCAACACGGGGGCTAAAGCGAATTTCATAGATTCCATTATAACGAACAGCGGATAATTTCTCATTCTGCACTTCATAATTCTGAACATATAATGAAACGGTATTAATGTCTGGCGTTTCAAACTCCTTATAAGAAGGGCCGTCCAATAAACGGCGCGCCAATGCTTCATACGCTTTGATTTGGGCAACCTCAAACGCTTCTTCTCGGGCTTGCACTGCATTATCTGCGGTAATATCAACCTCAATATTTTTTACAGTGAATTGGTCGATATCTTGCTCGGCTAACGGCTTAACAACAATTTCTTGGGCTTGAGATAGAAAAGGAACAAGAAAAACAAAAGAAAAAACGATATAAAGGGCTATACGCCTTACGTTATTCGGCTTATAAAAAGAAATATTTTTAATAATGGCCATACTTAATTGTCCCTAATTAATGTTCAGCATTTAAGCTAAACATAATATGTGTAAAGAAGATGGCTATTTTATAACGCAAAAATGGATCAAATAACAATGAAACAAAGTGCTTACAAAGATGCAGGTGTGGATATTGATGCAGGAAATGCTCTTGTTGAGCGTATAAAGCCCGCAGTTAAAGCAACAAAACGTAGCGGAATGATGTCTAATATTGGTGGTTTTGGTGCTTTATTTGACCCAAAAGCCGCTGGCTATGATGACCCTATCCTTGTTTCTGCCACAGATGGCGTTGGCACTAAATTAAAAGTCGCTATTGATACGGGCAAACATGAAACCGTTGGGATTGATCTAGTTGCCATGTGCGTAAATGACTTGGTCGTGCAAGGCGCAGAACCCCTATTTTTCTTAGATTACTTTGCCACCGGAAAACTCAATATTGATCATGCCGAAGCCGTCATCAAAGGCATTGCCAAAGGTTGTAAAGAATCAGGCTGCGCCTTAATCGGTGGTGAAACTGCTGAAATGCCTGGTATGTATGCCCAAGAAGATTATGACTTGGCTGGCTTTACCGTTGGCGCGGTAGAGCGCGACAAAATTGTGACGGGTGAGCGTATTTGTGAGGGCGACGTCATTCTTGGGTTAGCCGCGAGCGGCCTACATTCAAACGGCTTCTCATTGGTGCGTAAAATTGTCGGCAGTACACAAGGTTATAATTATGACAGCGACGCCACTTTTGCAGGCGGCGGTAATTTAGGCGATTTGCTTCTCACGCCAACCAAGCTCTACGTGAAATCTATTCTAGCAGCGCTTAAGCTTAACAATTCAGAAGGACATCAGGCCATTAAAGGCATTGCCAATATTACAGGTGGCGGATTAATTGAGAACATCCCCCGTGTATTGCCAGAGAATATGAGCGCAACTATTGATGCTTCAAAATGGAAATTACCACCTTTGTTCAAATGGCTTGCTCAAGCAGGCGGCCTAAGTGCGGAAGATATGGCTGTGACCTTAAATTGCGGTATCGGTATGGTTGTCATTTGTGCCCCTGAAGAGGTGTATAAAATAACGAAAACTTTAAAAGAAAATGGTGAAACTGTTTTTGAGATTGGGTATATTAAACGAACAGATGGGTTGAGTGAGGTAGAAATACAAAACACCCAATCTTCATGGAATGTTTAAGAAGGAATTTCTAAATGGGTCACACAAATAAAACAGAATGTTCAAAAGAACAAACTGAGCGTGCAGAAAACCTATGGATCGGTTTTACAAAGCTTTTAAAATACGGGACAATTGCCACAATTGCTTGCGTTATACTTTTGGCGCTCATTACCCTGTAAACGCCGTTATCTTCAAATAACTTCGCTATAAATTTTACATATAGCGAGATTTGCAGTATTAAGACATTTTTTATCAATATATTCATATTTTCGTAAGAAATATGATGGCATAATAATGCTACTTTATGCTGTTCTTACCGAGTATCGCTCTTTTCATTGATAATATTAATTTTATGTCCTTCATGCGCTTAGCCAATCAAAAAATATTATTTACAGCTATTATTTGCTTATGGCTTTTGATGCAAACTGTTGCAATAAGCACAGCAAGTGCCCAACCTGTTTCAAATGGATCACAACATACTCTTATCTTAAACGATAAGACAAAAGAGCATTATCTATCGCCTTATCTTATAAAATACGAAGATGAAGACGGTAACATCACAGCCAAAGATATTATCTCAGGACTTTTTTTAAATGGAGAAATGTATAGTGGTTCAGGAAGCATTGTAACGTTAGGGCTAGATGGTCACACAAACTGGCTTAGCTTCGATGTAATGAACCGGTCAAAAGAAGAGAAATGGAAAATTGATTTTGGTAATAGCCTCATGGGTCGATATGGTTTTTTTGATAGTATCGAAGCCTACAGCTACAATTTATCAACGAACAAGCTTCAAAAATTCGAAGTGCAGGCTAATGGTTCTACGCTTTTTAACTTTGAGCGTAATAAAAAAACCAAGATCATCTTAAAACTTGATTTTAAAAAAGGCCTCCCGACTGCAGTTCCTTTACAACTTGTTCGATATGATAAGCACCTCTCAACAGATGGAAGCCTTCATGTCCATATAATGAGTATTCTACTCATAGGAATGGGCTTCTTTTTTACAGCCATCGGCTTTATGCGAAGCCAATATTATTATTTTTACTTTACACTTTACTATGTGCTTTTAAGCTTACTTTTCTTAATGCAAAATAGTTTCGCAATAAGCCCTATCTCTTTACTGGGCAGTGCCGTTATTCCCTTTTACTTCCTTCTCATCTCTATCTCTGGTTTTTTACTTTCTCGCATTTTTTGGGAGATGGATACAAAATCAAAATTAATAAACGGCGCTTTTATTGGCGTGATAGGGCTAAGTATTCTTTCTTACTTACTAGGCTTATTTTTACCTATTGATATTGCTGCTGCAAAATACGCACTTTATTACGGCCCTAGTTTATTTTTAATCATACTCATTCCCCTCATTTCAGTATTGCAAATGCAGCGCGGTGAAGGTGAACTCTCTACTTTTATCTTTGGTTGGCTCATTTTAATTTTGGGTACAATCATAAGCATCATGGCTTTAGGCAATATGCTTCCAACTGTTTCAACAGCAATAAATTCTGTTTGGTTTTCAATCATACCTCAAATGTTCTTTTTCGTTATGGCTTCTAAAATCAAATTTGAAAATGATTATGAGGACGTCAAGCTCTCACAAAAATTAGAAATTGATGAAACAGAAAATGTTACGCGCCTCAGAAAGACAAAAGAAAATACCGAGCAAGACCGCTTACTAAAAGTGATTGAACAGGAGCGTAAAGTCTTGGGAGAGCTTAGAAAAAGTGAAGCTCGCCGCACAGAAGAGATGCGTATTGCCAAAGATGACGCCGATCAAGCGAACAAAGCGAAATCTGCATTTCTAGCTGTGGTTAGTCACGAAATCAGAACACCCATGACAGGAATTATGGGTATGATCCGTCTGTTGTTAGACAGCAACCTTACAAAAGAGCAAAAAGAATACGCTCAAACAGTTCAAGATTCTAGCGATGCCATGCTCGCCCTCTTGAATGATATTTTGGACTTTGAAAAAATTGAACAAGGCAAAATGGTTCTTGAAAATATCAGCTTTGATCTTCACCGCCTCATTAATGGTGTTTCTACATTAATGAAAGGACATGCCGCGCAAAAGAATATTAGGCTCAATACAAAAATTGGCGATAATCTTACTAAATATGTTTATGGAGATCCCACAAGGTTACGCCAAGTTCTTTTAAACTTAGCGGGTAACGCCATCAAATTTACGAATGAAGGTGGCGTGACCATCACCGCAGAACTCATGCGTGATAAAAAAGACGGAACATGTGAAATCTATTTTGGAGTAAGTGATAGTGGTGTTGGTATACCTAAAGAGTCGCAAAAGAATTTATTCAGCCCTTTTTCACAAGCTGATACGTCAATCTCTAGAAAATTTGGCGGCACAGGCCTCGGACTTGCAATAAGTAAAGGTCTTGTTGAGGGCATGGGCAGCACAATTAATATTAATAGTAAAGAAGGGGAAGGGAGCACCTTCTTTTTCACTCTCAATATGCCTGTAGCAGATAATGATAGTAGCGGTAATAAATTTATCGCCCAGAAACGCCCTGAAAAATCAAAATCACTTAAAATCATGGTGGTTGATGACAATAAAATTAACCAAAAGGTTGTCGAAGGATTTTTAAATAAAACACAACATAAAGTCACAATGATCGACAGCGCACAAATAGCTATTAACCGCTTGGAAAAAGAAAACTTTGATCTCATCCTCATGGACATTGAAATGCCTGCACTTAAAGGAGATGAAGCAACAAAACTTATTAGACAATCAGATGATGCTAAAATTAAAGATATCCCTATTATCGCACTAACAGGAAACACAATGCCTAAGGATATTAAGCATTATTATGAATGTGGCATGAACGGCATTATCTCAAAACCTATTGATATCGATATCCTCAAAAGTAAAATCAATAAAGCAGGAGAAGGAATCTTTGATAATTTACTGGACACAGCTATTATACAAAATGTACAGAATGCAAAAGATCAAGAGAAAGAAACAAACAAGAAAAAACCTACATTTGAAGGTTCTGAAGTTTCGGTAAAGCAAAAACCTGCAGAAGAAATTAAAGATTCTGAAGAAGAAAATCTCGAGAACACCTTAAAAAGCGAAACATTGGATACCTTAAAAACACATTTAAAAATTAAAGATATTCAAGAAATGCTTGATGATGTCACAAAAAAGAACGATGAAATTATTACATCTATCAACGTAGCCGTAAAAGACAATAAAATGAATGACTTGGCCGCTCGTGCTCATGAAATGAAAGGCATGGCTGGTAACTTTGGTCTCATGGAACTGAGCGAGCAAGCCGCCAAAATTGAAGTCAAAGCCAAAGGCGACGAAGCCATTATCGTTTTAACCGCATTGGTCGAGCCCTTACCCGAAATGCAAAAGAGAGCCAAAAAGGCTCTCGATGCGTGGATAGAAAAGAATAAGGATTAAGTCTTTCAAACCGTCATTGCGAGGAACGAAGTGACGAAGCAATCCAGAATATTTCCGTTAAACTATAGATTGCCGCGCTTCGCTCGCAATGACAAATTACTGATTACCCAACAATCTCATCTTTGCTAAAGAAATGCGCAATTTCAATCGCTGCATTTTCATCGCTGTCAGATCCGTGAACTGAATTTTCACCAATGCTGAGTGCAAATTCTTTACGAATAGTACCTGCATCGGCGTCTTCTGGGTTTGTTGCGCCCATGATCTCACGATTCTTTGCAACGGCGTTTTCGCCTTCCAAAACCTGAACCACAACAGGCTCAGAAATCATGAAATCAACCAACTCACCAAAAAATGGACGCTCTGCATGAACGGCGTAGAATTTCTCCGCTTGCTCACGTGTCATATGAATACGCTTTTGCGCCACATTGCGAAGACCATTCTCTTCAAATTTCTGGTTAATCGCCCCCGTCAAATTACGACGCGTCGCATCAGGTTTAAGTATCGAAAATGTTTGTTGTGTAGCCATTATGTGCCTCTTTTCACTATAAAAATTAATTTCGAGGCGTTTATAACAGGCTGATCAAAAAGGGCAAGAGTGAAATAAAAGAATAAATTATTGTAATTTACATAATTTTATGTTATTTTTCTCTTGATAATGATATTATTAACTTGTTAAAAAATAGGAAATAAAGTTACATTTATTAAAATAAAAGAGGTTCATAAATTATGAATGCTGTAACACCATTTAAATCTGCAGGTAAATCAAGGCACTCGAGTAACAACCCTGGAACTTTAATGCACCATGCTGAAATGGCTCAAGGGCCCCTAATGCTTTTCACAAGAGCATTAGCAGAATACTTAGAGCTTAACCCTGATACTCAAGTTATTAAAGGTCCCCTAAAGTTAAAAGAACGTTTTTTGGCTAAAGCAGCAAAATATAACGGAAAGTTTTCAGAAGTTCCTGACTTGGTTAGAAATAGGATTTCTTTTAAAGCCCCTGAAACTATTTTTATGCTAAGAAGCATCACAGGCCCAGGTAAGAATACAAATGAGTTTCTACAAGAATGGGAAAACAGGGGGATAAGAATCACTGAAATTGACGATGCTTTTTTAGATAGAAAAAAATCTGGCTGCGTAAATGTAGCGCTCTCAGTGGAAATTAATTTAGGCAAAGGTCGTTGGCATACCTGCGAAATTCAATTTACGCATGAGGCTATGGATAAAATTGACGCTGACACGCGTTATAACTACGATACATATATTAGACCTGTTACAGATTTAGCCAAAGCAGAAGACAGAGAATTAACGGCTGAGGAGAGTGACTCTATTGTATGTTTCCAAGAAGCAAATAAAGCCATGTATGATGGTGGTATAATAGCAAATGGTCTTGCCAGACTATTATCAAAAAGTGAATTTAAAGCATTAATGGATAGGATTAGCCTGACAAGACAAAGCTCTACAAAAGCTAATGGCCCTAATTTAAGAATTGCTTAACCCAACTTTTTCTCAATCACACTCACCGCGTCATTGGCCGCAGCAGGATTGGCACCGCCGGCTTGAGCCATTTCTGGGCGGCCGCCGCCGCCTGAGCCACCGAGAGCTTCTGCGCCGAGTTTGACGAGGTCAACAGCGCTATGGCTATCCGTTAAATCTGACGTCACAGCCACAATAATCGACACTTTGTCATTTTCTGTGTCTGTCGCCACCAACGCGATAATGCCAGAGCCAATTTTCTTCTTCAAATCTTCCGCCATACCGCGCAATTCTTTGACGGGAAAATCTTCTAAAACCTTACCGATGAATTTAATACCATTAATTTCTTTCGGATCATCATTGGCGCCTGCTCCGCCCATGGCTATCTGCTTACGTAAGTTCGCCACTTCTTTTTCCAGCTTTTTCTTTTCATTCTGAAGCGATTTTACACGTTCTGCAACATCACTGGGGGCGGCTTTCAAGATCTGTGCCGTCTCATTCAGTTTCTCTTCTTGTTCTTCTAAATAAGCCAAAGCATTGGCTCCCGTTAAAGCTTCAATACGGCGCACCCCTGCGGCAATCGCGCTTTCGCTGACGATTTTGAATAGACCAATATCACCCGTGCGCGCCACATGCGTCCCCCCACAAAGTTCAACTGAATAGGGCTTGTTCGCGCCTTCAGCCGTGGAGCCCATAGACACCACACGCACTTCGTCGTCATATTTCTCGCCAAACAACGCCATCGCGCCGCTCTCCATGGCCTCGTCAATCGGCATGACGCGTGTCACAACTTTTGTATTAGAACGAATTTCCGCATTCACTTGCGCTTCGACGGCCTTTAATTGCTCGGGAGTCACGGCAGAGGGTTGAGAAATATCAAAACGTGTGCGTTCCGCATCCTGTAGCGATCCTTTTTGCGCGACATGATCACCCAATGTTTCGCGCAACGCCTCATGCAATAAATGCGTTGCGGAGTGATTAGAGCGGATCGCACCACGACGCTTATGATCAACGCTCATTTGCAACGCGTCATTTTTATTAATATGCCCTTCCGTCACCGTGACATGATGCACAAATAGTTTGCCCAACTGCTTCTTCACGTCCGTGACCAAGGCAGAACCCGTTTCCCCTTTCACGACGCCATTATCACCAACCTGCCCCCCACTCTCACCATAAAAAGGTGTTTGGTTGACGATAATCTGCCCCTCATCGCCTTTTTCTAAACGATCTACTATTTTCAGGGTAGCCTGCTCCCCCCCTACTCCTTCCAGTCGCTTCCCCCCCGCCTGCGGGGGGGTAAGGGGGGGAGTTTTTTTCACAAGAACCAAAACTTTGCCTTCCGCTTTTTCGGTTTCGTAGCCTAAGAATTCTGTTGGCTCAACACTCTCTAAAATTTCAAACCAAAGCTTTTCTGTGCCTGCATCACCAGATCCTGACCAAGCCGCACGCGCTTTGGCTTTTTGTTCATTCATGCAGGCTTCAAACCCATCCATATCCACTTCAATGCCCTTGGTACGAAGCGCATCTTGCGTGAGATCAACAGGGAAACCATACGTATCGTAAAGCTTAAATGCCACATCGCCTGCCAACTTATTATCACGCACATTCTCTGCTTCCTCATCAAGCATCTTCAAACCGCGATCCAATGTTGTTTTAAAGCGCGTTTCTTCGTTCTTTAATGTTTCAGAAATCATAGATTCCGCACGTTTTAATTCAGGGAAGGCTTCGCCCATCATGGACACCAAATTAGGCAATAATTTATACATCAATGGCTCTTTCGCGCCCAATAAATGCGCATGACGCATCCCGCGACGCATAATTCGGCGTAGCACATAACCCCGCCCTTCATTAGATGGCATCACGCCATCTGCAAGCAAGAATGACGCACAACGTAAATGATCGGCAATCACGCGGTGACTTGGCGCATTTTCGCCTTCATAGGCCACACCTGTTAAACCGGCGCAGTTCTCAATAATTGTATGGAGCAGATCAATATCATAATTTGTCGTCTTGCCTTGCATTAATGCCGCAATACGCTCCAAACCCATTCCTGTATCAATAGAAGGCTTCGGCAATGGACGGCGCACAGGCTGACCATCTTCACCTGGCTCTTGCTCGTACTGCATGAAAACGAGGTTCCAGAATTCTAAGAAACGGTCACCATCTTCATCTGGTGACCCTGGCGGGCCGCCTTGCAATTGATCACCCTGATCATAGAAAATTTCGGAGCAAGGGCCACACGGGCCTGTATCCCCCATTTGCCAGAAATTATCGTCTGTCGGGATACGGATAATGCGATCATCAGAAAATCCAGCGATTTTCTTCCAAAGCCCTGCTGCTTCCTCATCAGTCGAATGAACGGTAATTAGCAATTTATCTTTAGGCATTTGGAAATTTTTAGACACCAATTCCCATGCATAAGAAATGGCTTCTTCCTTAAAATAATCACCAAAAGAAAAATTCCCCAGCATTTCAAAAAATGTATGATGGCGCGCGGTATAGCCCACATTATCAAGGTCATTATGCTTGCCCCCTGCCCGTACACATTTTTGCGAGGTTGTGGCACGAGTATAATCACGGCTTTCCGTACCTGTAAAAACATTCTTAAATTGCACCATGCCCGAATTCACAAACATCAACGTTGGATCATTTTGCGGCACAAGCGGCGAAGACGCGACTTGCGTATGTCCCTTCTTTTCAAAATAACCTAAAAATTCACTTCGAATGTCTTTTACTGTTTTCATGTTTTTTTATTGTCCTCAGGCGGGTAAACCCGCTACGGTTAAATTTAACTCCCATAATGCGAAACTATTGAAAATATGCAAGATTTTATTGAATTAGCCCATCATTTAGCCAACGAAGCCGGCGAGATCATCCGCCCTTATTTCAGAAGCAGCGTTGATGTGGATCACAAAAGTGATGAAAGCCCTGTGACAATAGCTGATCATACGGTCGAGCAACGCCTTCGTGAAATTATTGAGGCCAAACGGCTCGAAGACGGTATTATCGGCGAAGAATTTGGCATTAAAACAGGCAAAAACCAGTATGAGTGGGTGTTAGACCCGATTGATGGCACAAAATCTTTTATTGCAGGTCGCCCAACCTTTGGCACGCTCATCGCCCTTTGTGAAAATGGCGTTCCTATCTTAGGGATTATTGATCAACCTATTTTGAAGGAGCGTTGGATAGGCGCAAAAGATCAACCAACCTTGTTTAATGGCAAACCTGTTCAAACCCGATCCTGTAAAAGTTTAAAAGAAGCACGTCTTATTAGCACCCACCCCATCATGGTCGATAACTGGAAAGAAATAGATCACGCTTCTGATTTTTATATTTGGGGCGGTGATTGTTATTCATTCGGCTTGCTTGCTTCTGGCTTTATGGACGTGGCGATTGAATCACTTTTGAGTGCTTACGACTTTGCAGCCCTTCCCCCCATTATTGAAGGCGCAGGTGGTCATATGTGTGATTGGGATGGAAATCCGCTTACCACCAAATCCGATGGGCGTGTTTTGGCTCTAGGGGATATTGCGCTTAAAGATGAAGTATTAAAAATTCTTAATTCGTAGCAGCAAGCTGGACGGCCCACTTCCCTTCGGTAACGGCGTCTAACGATGGTATTTCCTCGTTAAAGCGCATCTTATAAATCCAATAATTAGCCAAAACACGCTCAACAAACGCCCGCGTTTCTGGATAAGGAATGGTTTCAATGAATAACAATGGATCTTTTATATCCATTCTTTCAGACTTCCATTTTCGAAGATTTCCTGGGCCTGCGTTATAGGCAATAGCCAAAGCTATCAGATCATTGCCAACGACATCACTCTCAAGTAGTTGCTTTATATATCTCTGACCTAATGTAATATTCGTGTCAGCGTCGCTCAGTAAATAACGGCCTTTAGAACCATCATATATAGTCTTTCCCGCAACATAATTTGCTGTAGCCGGCATCAGCTGCATCAAGCCAACAGCACCACTTGCATTATAAACAGCTTGGTTAAAACGCGATTCTTGCCGAATAAAACCATGCACTAAAGATTTATCAATAATCGTATCTTTATAATTAATAACAGGGTAAAGCGCAGCATCATAAAATTGCCCCTTGGGTCCAGAAAAAGAATTTCCAAGCGCTATCATTAAAGAAGCAAGATTATATTTATTGGCATAAGCCAGCAAAGCGCGCTTCTTATATACATCATCATTAAAATTTAAGTTTTTTAATTCCTCTTCTGCGAGTGATAATTCGCCCACTTTAATTAATGCGGATGCTCTTTTACCTTGCGCTGTATTTTCAATTATTTTTAAGCCCTCACGTGTAAGTTCAGGAAGAGACCAATTGAAAATATTCTGATGCCCTAAAGCACGGATGGCGATCAAACCATAAAATGTTCGAGGATAAGAGGCGGCTAAATCCAGCCATTTGCTGACCAATTCCGCATTGCCGCTTCGCATGTGCGCACGCGATGCCCAATATGCAGACGCCGATATCAACCATCCTGAGGCATATTGCGAGGAAGCGGAGGACTGAAAAGCAATTGCCGCATTATCATAATTTCCTTCGCGCCATTCAACCAAGCCTTTGATCCACCCCGCCATTGGAACGTTAGAACCAGAACGTTCCAAAGACTGTCGAGAGAGCCTTTTTGCTTCGTCTAATTTTCCTGCATACATAAAACCCGCCGCGATGAGCGAGCGTTGATGATCATATTCCACGTTGTCCATAAATTGCGTCGCATAATCATTGCTCAACATATTTAAAGCGAGCGTTAAACGTTGCGATTTAATATTTTTTGCTAAGTTACGTTTTAATTTTTGAACACGATTTTGTTGCTCCGAATTTCGTTTAATTGTCGTGTTATACAACTTTCCTTTTTGAGAAAGCGCAGCAAGATTACCGCGAATTTTTTGATTTTTCTTCGGCTTTTCTAAACTTATTTTTTGTTTTTTATCAGCCCTGCTTAAGGCCTTTTTATATATTTTATAAGCTTGCGGATGATCAGAATATTTTTGTATCCACGATACTAACTCTTGGTACGTTGGCTCATATCCAGTTGAATACAGATATCTTTCGGCGAGGATATGTCCCAAAAGTATTTTATTATTCAGTAGATTTATTTTTTTATCGGCTTGATCAATCTTCCCCTGGAACTGTAGATCAAAAATTTCCCGAGTCAGACGCGCCTGTCGATCTGAATGAAATATTTTTAATTTCAAAGCCTTCGCACTGCTTATAACTACAAAGCCATCATCTTTAGGCTGAGTATTAACAGTCAAATCTGTGTTTGTATCTGTAGCCTTAGGAGTATCATAGACGGGCTTGAAGGCAGGTGTAGGAAGGCCGTTAACATCAACTTTATCCTCCTTTTGAGCTACCTCAGGTTTTATCGAGGGAATGGGATATATCTCATCAGGGCTTGCTAACGCTAGATTTTGAAAGTTAACACATAAGACAAGACCAAAAATTATAATAAATTTTTGAAGAGCAGCAGCAAGTGTTATATTTTTAATCATCAGAAATTATTTTTAAGTAATTACAAATTTTTTAATTTTTCTTGCAGCATCAACATATCTTGCCAAGTCGCTTTTTTCTGCGCCGGTGTTTTCAATAGGTAGTCAGGATGATAGGTAACAATTGTTGGAATAACTCTATCTTCTTTTATTTGATAATCATGAAACTTACCGCGCAATTTTGAAATTGATTCATTGGATTTCAATAAAGACTTTGCCGCCGTGCCACCGCAAATAATGAGAATATTAGGATTAACCAATTCAATATGCCGTTGAATGAAGGGTATAGAAATATTCATTTCTGAACTTGTTGGTGTTCTATTCCCTGGTGGGCGCCAATTTAAAATATTGGTGATATAAACCGCTTTATCTAAAGATTGAGAATGTCGATCCAAACCAATGCAAGATAAAATCTTATCCAACAGCTGGCCACTCACACCAACAAAAGGTTTTCCTTGTAAATCCTCATCTGCTCCCGGCGCTTCACCAATGAGCATAATTTTAGCTTTTTCATTGCCTTCTGAAAAAACGATATGAGAAGCTGTTTTCTTTAAGCCAAGCCCATTAAATTCCATAATTTTATTTTTTAGGCTTTCAAGAGTTTCACATTCAGCAGCTAGCTTTTTTGCCTCTTCAATAGCTTGCGCGGCACCCATTAAACTTTCTTGTGTCACGTTATCTTGAAAATTAATAACTTTACGGTTTTCGGCCTCTAAACCATTACTCACTGAAGGTTTAGAACTTATTGGCGTTGCAACAAGTTCACTTGATGGCTTTGGAATTTCAGGAATAATGGTACGATCTTGAGGGTCTTCACCCAATAACGCATCAGCACCATGCATAAGGTGCCACTCAAGCGCAGCAAGATAATGCGCATTATCTGAAATATTTTCTGACATGATCGCTATAATATATAGTATTCTTTAATAATTATTGGGTACTATTTCCTTTCCAATGCGTTATTTCAACAACATCTTGTGAAATTTTGGAAAAATTGAACGTTTAAAAATGAAAGCCTTTGTATTATGACCAATTCTGTTCGTTCTGATCGCGAAACTATGGAATATGACGTTGTTATTGTAGGAGCGGGCCCTGCGGGTCTTTCCGCCGCCATTCGTCTAAAACAATTGGCGCAAGAAACAAACAAAGAAGTATCCGTTTGTATATTAGAAAAAGGATCAGAAGTTGGTGCCCACCTCCTCTCTGGCGCTGTATTTGAAACACGTAGCTTAAATGAACTCATTCCAAACTGGAAAGAAAAAGGAGCCCCCCTTCGTTGCAAAGCCCAAAAAGATAAATTCTTATTTTTTACAAAAAATAAAGCCTTTCAGCTTCCAACTCCACCGCAAATGAAGAACCACGGAAACTATATAATTAGTTTAGGAGAACTGGGCAGTTGGCTTGCAAGTCAGGCAGAGGAATTAGGCGTTGAAATTTTCGCAGGCTTTGCTGCTGCAGAGGTTCTCTATAACAACAATGGTGAAGTCATTGGCGTTGCAACTGGTGATATGGGGATCAACAAAGAAGGCGAAAAAACAGAAATGTTTGAACCCGGTGTTGAACTTCATGCCCGCCAAACAATTTTTACCGAAGGATGTCATGGCTCTCTTACGAAAGAACTCATCGCCAACTTTAATTTACGTGAAGAATCTGATCCTCAAACATATGGCCTTGGTATTAAAGAAATTTGGGAAATTGATTCTGCCAAACACGAAGAAGGCTCCATCATTCACTCTGTTGGCTGGCCAATGGACAGTAAGACCTATGGCGGATCATGGCTGTATCATTACGAAAATAATATGATCTCTATTGGCTTTGTCATTGGTCTCGACTATCAAAACCCATACCTCAATCCCTATAAGGAAATGCAACGTTTTAAAACGCATCCGCAGATCGCAAAATTATTGGAAGGTGGACGCCGCATAAGTTATGGCGCACGGAGCTTGGTTGAAGGCGGGCTACAATCTATACCAAAACTAACCTTTCCGGGCGGTTGCTTGGCAGGGGATAGCGCAGGGTTTTTAAACGTGCCCAAGATTAAAGGAAATCACACCGCTATTAAGTCAGGAATGATTGTAGCAGAATCTGTCTTTACCTGTCTTCATTTGGAAGACACCCCTCATCAAGGATGGGAATGCTCGCGCTATAAAAGTAATTTTGAAAGTTCATGGCTTTATAAAGAACTTCATAAGGTGCGCAATATTCGCCCCGGCTTTCACTGGGGGTTATGGGCAGGCATGATTCATGCGGCCTTTCAAACAATGGGTGGATATCTTCTGCCATACACACTCAAAAACCACGCAGATCATGAGCAATTAAAAGAAGCTGATAAATGTAAAGAAATTAAGTATCCAAAAGCGGATGGCACTCTAACATTTGATCTTCTGACAAGCGTCCAGCTCTCAAATACAAATCATGCAGAAGAGCAGCCCTCTCATTTAAAATTAAGAGATCCCACAGTTCCTATTGGTATAAACTTGCCTAAATATGCAGAACCAGCGCAACGTTATTGCCCTGCTGGTGTCTATGAAATTGTTGAAGAAAAAGGCGAAAAGAAATTTCAAATCAATGCCCAAAATTGCGTACATTGTAAAACTTGCGACATTAAAGACCCATCACAAAATATTGTTTGGACTGTGCCCGAAGGTGGCGGTGGGCCAAATTACGGCAATATGTAACAAAATCTAAATTTGAAAGAATATATTTCTTATGAAATTGAAAAGAAAAAAGCTTTTACTTGTTCCTATTATCTTAATTGGGTTTTTAATTGGGTATATCACTGCAAACATGACTCTTGAAAAAGTTATGCCACCAGAACAGGCACAAATCATGACATTTGATCTGCTTGAAGCCTTAGGTGCGCAACCCAATTACCATAGGGAAACAGAGTCAGGCAGCTACCTTGTAGGTCAATTTGCGCAACGTCAAAAAGACTGGAATACAGCCTATAAAAACATCAAAAAAGTAAGCAAAAAAAGTAATGATAACCTCGATTTAAAGCGCCACCTTATGGTGTTAGCAATGGGGCAAGGTGACCTAAAGCAAGCAACGAAGCTTGCACATGAAGTTGCGGAGCTAGATGGTGAGAACCTATTGGCGCATCTCTTTATTGCTATCAATAATTTTAAAAAAGGTGATTATCAAGAAGCAACCAAGACATTAGATAATTTAAAACAACAAGGCCCTGCAACTTTTCTGGTCCCTGTTTTAAAACTATGGGCTTCTGCTGGTATCGGTGAACTTAATTCCATTGATCTTCCACCAAGCTCATTTTACGCGCATCATGCTTTGCTCGTTCATCATTACTTAGAGCCCTCACCTGCTCTACTACAATATGCTCTTAAATCTTATCAAACAGATGATATTGATTTACGTGATGTTGTAAAATTTGCTGATTTACTCGTCGTATCCAACAACAAAAATATGGCTTTAAATTTTTATAAAGCAATCGAAGCTGGTGGGTTTGCCAATCAGGAAACCAAAGAAAAAATAAAGACAATAGAAAATAACGGTGATATTTTATCTCTTATAAACCTTCCAAATATCAATAATGCCACCGAAGGAGCCGCTATTGTTTTTGAAGACATGGCAAGCATTCTTATTCGTGAAAAAAGCGATGATAGCGCAATTATATTCGCGCGCATGGCCCTTGCTCTCAACCCAGATCTATACAGAAACCATTTAATAATTGGTGCCTCTTTATCTGCACATGATCAAGACGATCAGGCAATTGATATTTTGAGTGAAGTTCCAAGTGATTCAGAACATTACATTTTGGCTCAGCGCAATATTGCAGACATTCATGCAGAAAATGAGTCTTATGAGCTCGCCATAGATATCCTTTCAAAACTATACGACAACGGCGACATCGACTCCCTTATACAAATTGGTGATATTTACCGATATAAAGAGGAGTATAAAGAAGCAGTAAAAGTTTACTCTGAAGTATTAAGCAAATGGGATGAAGTCCCTGAAAGCTACTGGCATGTTTATTATTCGCGCGGCATGTCGTACGAACGCCTAAAAGAATTCAAAAAGTCTGAATCTGACTTGCTGGTTGCTTTAAAATTTCAACCCAATAATCCTTATGTTTTAAATTACCTTGCCTATAGCTGGGCGGACCAAGGAATCAATTTAGAAAAATCATTATCCATGTTGATACTGGCCACGCAATTACAACCAGATGATGGCTATATTGCTGATTCACTTGGATGGGTTTTTTATAAAATGAATGACTTTGAATCCGCTATACCCCATTTGGAGCGCGCCGTAGAGTTAGAACCTTATGACGCAACAATTAACGATCATTTAGGCGATGCGTATTGGCAAGTAGGACGTCAAAACGAAGCAAGATTCCAATGGGAGCGAACTGTTAATAATAGCGAAGAAAACGAAGCGGAATTAAAAGAAAAAGCACAAGACAAATTGGCAAATGGTATCGAAAACCTAGAACCTGCCCCCAAAAACACGTTAAGCGAAGTTTATATAAAAGAAAATGGCGTCTAGCAGTAGTCATATAAAAATTAAAGCTCCTGCTAAAATAAATCTGACATTAAATGTGACAGGAAAAAGGGAAGATGGTTATCACCTCTTACACTCCCTTACATATTTTTCAGATTTTGGAGACGAAATCACTCTTACCCCTCATCCCAAATTTAAGTTCACGCTTGAAAGTGAATTTAAAAATATCCCCACAGATAATCAGAATTTAGTTGTGCAAATGGCGCAAAAATTAGCCTCTCACTATAATCAATCTTTGAACTGCCATATTCATTTAAATAAGCGTATTCCCTCTGGCGCAGGCTTAGGAGGCGGCTCTAGCGACGCCGCGGCAACAGCAAAAGCACTACTAAAATTTTGGAATATCCAGCCCAACCAAAATGAATTAAACGCCCTTCTACTAGAATTAGGCGCGGACATACCCGTCTGCTATCACGCGCAACCTTGCCTCTTCTCTGGCATAGGTGAGATTATCGAACCCTTAGAAAACGCACCGAACCTGTATTTGGTTTTGGTTCACCCAAACATATCAACATCAACAATTGAGGTTTTTAAAAATTTAAAAATCTCTCAATTTCATACTCCTATCATAGAAGAAAATTTCGATATTTTGAAATATATTTTAGAAGGAAGAAATGATTTAACAGACGCAGCAATTGAAAAAACACCAACCATAAAAGATGTTTTAGACGCTTTAACAAACACTAAAAATTCTATGGTCACCAGAATGACAGGAAGCGGTTCATGCTGCTTTGGTTTATATCCTTCAAAGCACGATGCAGATGAAGCCGCGCATCATATCCAAAATGTAAATCCTAGTTGCTGGGTAAAATCGGTAATAGCAATGGGTAACAAACGGTAAAAATTAAATTTAATTGCTGACCATTTGATTAAGCAAAGCCGATGTCGGCTTACCCGTTACAGGTAAATTATTCGCCGCCTGAAATTCTTTGATTGCTTGTTCAGTTTGTGGGCCGTTAATGCCGTCTGCTGGGCCTGAGTAACTGCCCGTAAGCATCAAATATTCTTGAATTTGCGCGACCATCGCCTGATTGGAATTGACAGAAACAGAGGCAGAATTTTCCTCTCCTTGCGGTCCTGCACGACGACCTTTAACAGATTGATTAATCTGTTGCATACGCTCAACCAAATTATCAATATCATCCATGCCAATTTGTAGGGTTTTTGCCAATTGCTCCATCGCAGATTGCGCATCACTACTGCCCTGTTTGGCCGCAATGCTATACCAAAGTAACGCTTCATCCGCCTTAGGTTCACCTAATAAACCGTTCTCATATATAAGACCAAGGTTATAGGCCGCTTCCATGATTCCGTTATTGGCTGCACGTTCAAAAAAGGCCGCTGCCAATTTTGGATCATAATCTGTGCCAATGCCTTCAATATGCGCGATACCTAAATTATATTGTGCTTCGGCATGACCTAATTTTGCAGCCTCTCTATACCAATATAAAGCCTTGTCCAAATCACGTTCTGTGCCCAACCCTTGATGGTTTAGCACCCCTAAATTATAACGCGCATTACCAATATTTTGCGCTGATGCTTCTTTAAACCAAAAAGCCGCTTTTTCAAAATTTTGGGCAACGCCGCCCTGACCTGCCGTATAGATTGCAGCCAAATCATGTTGCGCTTCAGCATTACCCGCAAAAGCTTGCTTTTCAATGTTCTGAACCGCCGCAGGAAGGCTCGCATCTGGCTGTCCACGCTCACTCAACGGCGCATCAGACTTTTCATTCGCAATCGCTTTTGCAACTGACGGATCTTGTTTAAAAGCCAACGCCTCAAAGTTTTTCATCGGCTGTGTAATTTGTGGATTTTCCAACGGGCTCGCTGCCGCCCCTGCTTGGTCTTGTGACATATCTTCTGGCGGTGTTGAATCCACCAACGCGTTCGCCGCCGACGGCTCAATATTATTTAACTGTGACGCCAACGCTTCAGGATCATTGTTCAACGCCTCAATCAATTGATCATCACTATAATCCAAGACATTGTCTGGCAGCGTTTCTGTTGCTGAAGACGCAGGCGTAGTATTTCCAAATGTATCGTTTAAACGGTTTTCAATTTTTTGCTGTTCAATATTATTGACATCTCCAATAGAAGATGGCGCCATCGTTGAGTCTGAACTTCTCAAACTATCAGACATCGTCAAACTTGGCATTTTAGGTTGTTGAATTTGATTAATGGCATATCCGCCCAACAGCGCGGCAATAATAAGCGCACTAATGCTTAATGTTTGCAGCGATGTAGCACGTGCCCATAAGGAGCCTTGCTCTGAACTTTCAATAGATTGTGGCTTTGCTGAATTCTCACTCCATGCAGGAGCAGCAAGGCTTGCGCCCTTTGCTGCACTTTGATCCGTTAATAAAACCATCGCTTTTGATCGCAACGTTTCTTGCGTTTCAGTGACTACATCTTCTAAACGTTCCACTTTTCTTAAAAGACGTGATTTATCTTGTGCGGTTAATTCTAATTGACGATCAAGGCGTGCTTGTTCGGCTACGGATGCATCAAGACGTTGGTCAATGGCAACTTGTTTACTTTCGGTATCTGACAGACGTTTATCCATCATCGCCTGCCCTGCGACAGTTTTTAGAATTTGTTCTTCAGCTTCTTTAAGCGTTTTTTCTAACTTAGCCTGACGTTGCAGGCTTTCAGTATCAATATTGCCTTTGGTTTTTACTTTATTTTCAAGAGCAAGATATGCCTTTTCAGAAGTCTCTGATTTATCTTCTAAATCGCGCAAAGATTTACGATATTCGCGTAGCTCATTCAAAAGCTCATAACGTTCCGCTTCACTACGTTTAAGCTTGTCGCTTATTTGCGCCAGCATACGGACAATCTCAATACTTTGACTTTGTGTGGTCATGCCTGAATCTTGCTCTGGCGTGCGAACAACATGGACACGATCAGGAACGCGCTTGGATTTCATAGATAAATTCCCCATTAGTACTTTTGAATAACCATAACATAGCGCAAACGAGTCATAAAAACCAAGGAAAATCTCATTTTTCCCACATATCAATGCATTCGGCGCTTTTTTATCAAAATCCCTTGAAATATTCGCTCCCACGATTATGGTCTAAAGGCAATTAAATCAACAAAGTAACAGGACATAAACATGAAAACACGCGCCGCCATCGCCATAAAAGCTGGAAGCCCGCTTATCATTGATACCGTTGATTTAGAAGGGCCAAAAGCAGGCGAAGTCCTTGTTGAAAACATGGCAACGGGCGTCTGCCATACAGATGCCTTCACCCTGTCTGGCGATGATCCAGAAGGCGCATTTCCTGCGATTTTGGGACATGAAGGCGCAGGGATCGTGCGCGAAATTGGCGAAGGTGTAACATCGGTGAAAGTTGACGATCACGTCATCCCCCTTTATACACCAGAATGTCGCGAATGTGACTTTTGCCTCAACCCCAAAACCAACCTGTGTCAAAAGATTCGTGGCACGCAAGGCAAAGGTCTTATGCCTGATGGCACCAGCCGTTTTAAACATAATGGCAAAGAGGTGCTTCATTATATGGGCTGCTCAACCTTTTCTAACTTTACTGTCATGCCTGAAATTTCTGTCGCCAAAGTGCGTAAAGATGCCCCATTTGATAAAATTTGCTACATCGGTTGCGGCGTCACCACGGGCATCGGCGCGGTTGTATTCGATGCGAAAGTTGAAGCAGGTTCCACCGTTGCCGTTTTTGGTTTGGGCGGTATTGGCTTAAACGTTATCCAAGGCGCAAAAATGGTAGGCGCCAGTCGTATTATCGGCATTGATATCAACCCTTCCAAAGTTGAACTGGCCAAGAAATTTGGCATGACAGATTTTATCAATCCTAAAGAAACCGATAATGTTGTTGAGGCTATTTGTGACCTCACCAATGGCGGCGTTGATTATTCTTTCGAATGTATCGGCAATGTCGATGTGATGCGCCAAGCCTTAGAATGCACGCATAAAGGATGGGGGGAGAGCGTTATTATTGGCGTGGCGGGTGCAGGCAAAGAAATCTCTACACGTCCTTTCCAATTGGTCACAGGAAGAAAATGGAGTGGTTCTGCCTTTGGCGGCGCACGCGGACGCACCGATGTCCCTAAAATTGTTGATTGGTATATGGAAGGTAAAATCAATATTGATGACCTCATCACCCACACCATGCCTCTTGAGGATATCAACACCGCCTTTGACATGATGCACGCGGGCACATCTATTCGCAGTGTGGTTATTTTTTAGCCCCAACCTCACAAAATCCCCCTCTATCTTCCCCCTCTCCCTGAGGGAGAGGGAAAGAGAGGGCGAATGACGTTTGATAAGATATTTAAAGAATTGTGCTTCATTAAACTTCGCGTTATAAGATGCCCCATGCCACCACCTCTCCTCTTATCAGTTAAAGACGCTCTTGTTCGCTACACGGAAGTTCCCGTGTTCGAAGGACTGTCTTTTAACATCCATCAAGGCAGCCGTATCGCGCTCGTCGGGAAGAATGGCGCGGGTAAAACCACACTTATGAATATCATCACAGGCACCCAAGATTTAGATGATGGTGAGCGTTGGGAAGAATTTGGCACCACCATCGGCTACCTCAAACAAGATATTAAGCCCAAAGAAGGCGAAACCGTTTTTGACTATATCTTCCAAGAAATCAAAGACGATGAAAAAGACCTGCACATGTATAAGGTCGATATCGTCACCGAAGCTTTACAGTTAGACCGCGATGCGTTAATGACCAAATTGTCTGGGGGGCAACTCCGCCGCGCAGGGTTGGCACGTGCATTGGTTGAAGAACCTGACATCTTGCTCCTTGACGAGCCTACCAACCATTTGGATTTAGAAGCCATAGAATGGCTTGAAGTTTATCTTAAAAACTATCGCGGCACATTAATGGTGATTAGCCACGATAGAACCTTCCTCGCCAACGTCACAGATAAAGTCTTCTGGCTCGATCGTGGTAAAATCCGCGTCAGTCCTAAGGGCTTTCGTTATTTTGAAGATTGGTCAACAGAGCTTTTGGAACAAGAAGAGCGCGAACTTCACAACCGCAAACAAATTGTTGGCCAAGAAGTGGAATGGGCCAGCCGCGGTGTCAAAGCACGCCGTAAACGTAACGTCAGACGTTTGGCCTTGGTGCGTGAAATGCGCGACCAACTGAAAGCCGATGAAAGTGCCTATCGTAAAGCTACGCGTAAAATTAAAATGGAGCCTATTGGCGACATGGATAAATCATCCAAGATCGTCGCCGAATTTTATAATACCTCTAAGAAATTTGAAAATGGCGATAAGACCCTCACTGTCCTCGATAAATTTTCTTATCGTATTCAACGCGGTGATCGTATCGGCATATTGGGCAAAAATGGCTCAGGCAAAACAACCTTTCTTAAAATGCTCCTCGGTGAAATTGAGCCCGACCAAGGGCGCGTCAAAACCCGTAAAGAATTAGAATTTTCCTACTTCGATCAAAAACGAAGTGACCTTGACCCCGAACATACTTTACGCAAAATCCTCTCCCCCGGTGGTGGGGATTACATTGATGTGATGGGTAAAGAGCGCCACGTCTGCGGCTATCTTAAAGATTTCATGTTTGATCCCTCCCGCGCCTATGACAAGGTGTCTATGCTTTCTGGAGGACAAAAAAACCGCCTAATGCTTGCTAAAATTTTGGCCAATCCAAAAACCTGTCTTATCCTTGATGAGCCAACAAATGATTTGGATATGGACACGCTCGACATGCTCGAAGAAATTTTGATGCAATATAAAGGCACCTTACTTGTGGTGTCGCATGACCGTGACTTCCTTGACCAAACCGTCACCAAAACCCTCGCCTTTGAAGGCAATGGAAAAATTGTCAGTTGCGTTGGCGGCTATAGTGATTATTTAGAAAAGAAAAAATCATTAGAAAATCCAAAACCTTCGTCTGGGCCAACAAAGAAAAAAGAACCATCGAAGACAACAGAAGAACCGAAAGCGGAATCGAAACCCGCCGTTAAATTATCCTATAAATTCGAACGCGAATTAAGACAGCTTCCTGATAAAATAAAAAGCGTGGAAACAGTCATTGTAGAATTGAACGAGAAGCTATCAGATGGCGATTATTACAACCGCGACCCCGAAGGTTTCCACGACACCGTCAAAAACCTAAAAGAAGCACAATCCAAACTAGAACGCTACGAAAACCGTTGGTTAGAGCTAGAAGAGATGAAGCAAAATCATTAAACCGTCATTACACGGCTTGTCCGTGTAATCTATGGTATTTGGATTGCATGGATAAACCTTGCAATGACGTTTGATGAGGTTTAAGAGGCTCAATTCTGTCATCCTGAATTTATTTCAGGATCTTTTCACCTCAACCATAGACCCTGAAACAAGTTCAGGTTGACAACTAGTAGCGTACAGAAGAAATGTAAATATTCGTACTGCTTCAATGACGTATAATGACTATTTTACTTATTTACCTTGACATTTATCCACAGCCCCCTGTATAACCCGCCTTAGTTTGACATGATGCTCATTATATAGAGCTTTTAAGACTTACCTGCTACAAACGAAGTCTTTGGAAATTAAACGAGTTTTTAGACTCTCTTTCCTGAAAAGTTCATTATTCGAAAATCATTATGCAATCGAAGTATTAAGCCATGTGGCTTAACCAAATGAACCTTTCGGAACACATCTCAAAAAATTGTGATCCGTATTTACAATCTGCTCCCTTGAAACGGGCGGATGGAAAGATATGACTATGAAAAGCTTTAACGAATTAAATCTACACCCGATCTTAAATAAATCACTTGAGATCATGAAATATGACACGCCTACACCAATCCAAGCCCAAGCGATCCCCTTCGCCCTTGATGGTCGTGACATTATGGGAACAGCCCAAACAGGAACTGGTAAGACTGCCGCGTTTGCCATTCCGCTTGTTCAACACTTAATGAACAACCCAGAAGCCTGTGCCCTTGTTCTAACGCCAACGCGTGAATTGGGTAAACAGATCATGGACATCATGCACCAACTTTTGGGCAAAGGCGGAGAGATCAATACAGCCTTCCTTATTGGTGGCGATTCCATGCAAAAACAACTCAACCAAATTAAAAAACGTCCGCGCCTTGTCGTTGGGACGCCTGGTCGTATTAATGACCACCTTGATCGCGGCACATTAAAACTAAGACAAACTGACTTCCTTGTTTTGGACGAAACAGACCGTATGTTGGATATGGGATTCAGCGTTCAGCTTGATCGTATTTTCGCCTACTTGCCAGAGACGCGTCAGACATTGATGTTCTCAGCCACCCTACCCAAAGAAATTTTGCGTATGTCACAAGCGTATCTTGAAAATCCAGAGCGTATTGCCGTGGGATCAACAATTAATCCTTCTGATAACATCGATCAGCAAATTTTGCGTATCACCGATGGTGAAAAAGGCGATGTGCTTTTGGAAGAGCTTGATAAGCGTATGGGTTCCATCATTATCTTTGTGAAAACAAAACACGGAACGGAGCGCATGGCCAAACGTCTACAAAAAGCAGGACATGAAGCCCAAGCCATCAATGGTGATATGAAACAAAGCCGTCGTGCCCGCGTTATCCAAACATTCCGTGACATGAAATTTAAAATCCTTGTCGCAACGGATGTTGTGGCGCGTGGTTTGGATATTCCACACATTGAACACGTAATTAACTATGATCTTCCACAAGTGCCAGAAGACTTCATTCACCGTATTGGCCGTACCGCCCGTGCAGGCGCAAAAGGCCAAGCGTTATCGCTTGTGACACCAACAGAAGAACGCAAATGGCACGCGATTGAATTGCTCATGAACCCAGATATGAAGCCCCGCTTTGCGCCTGAGAAGAAGGGTAAAGGTAAGCGCATGGGCGGTGGTAAATCAAGCCGTGGCGGCGCCGCACACTTTAAAGGCAAGCCTCGTTCAGGCGGCGCAAATAAAGGTAAATTTGGTGATAAACCAGATTATGGTGATAAGCCAGCCTACGGCGAAAAGAAAAAATCTTTTGGTGATAAGCCTGCTTATGCGGGTAAAAAGAAAACCTTTGGCGATAAACCTGCTTACGGTGAAAAAAAGAAGCCATTTGGTGATAAGAAAAAATCATACAATAATGATAATAAGCCAAAACAAGGCAACCCAAACCGTAACCACAAATGGGATGGTACACCAAAACAAGAGGGCGAATTTTCTGCACAAAATCCACAACGTGAAGATCGTGGATATCGTGAAGAAAAAGACACCAATAAGAAAAGCCCCTTTAAAACCAGCAAGCCAAGAACAGATTTTACCAAGAAAAAAGATGCTTCTGGTGAGCAACCTTTAAGCCGTGGAAAGAAACCCTTTAAGAAATTTGAGGGCAAAAAACCAGAGGGAAAATCTTCAGATAAGCCATTTTCAAAATCAGGCAAGCCTGCAGGAAAATCCAAACCTAAATTTGGCGAAAAGAAAACAGGTTCTGCTTTTAAACCACAACGCGGCAAACCTAAAGGCGCACCACAAAAAGGTAAAAAACCTTATGCTGGTGGAAAAGCAAAGAAGAATGCTGCAAAGCGCGCCGTTAAAAAAGCGTCTTAAAACCCACCAAACCCCGGTGCATTAAAAATCGTTAAAACAGCCTGCTGGCTTTGGCTAGCAAGGCTTAACGATGTTGTCGCAAGGGACAGACGTGTTTGTTCTGCAAGTAGATTTGCACCCTCTTCATTTTGATCGGCAACGATTAAATCATCCGCGCCAGACTGTGCAATATTAATCGTATTCCGTGTAAAATCTTGACGTGTTTGGATAATGTTTAAATCATTCGCCAAAGAACTCCCAAATTCTCGCACCTGATTAATTGCTTTTTGAATATTACGAATCGCCGCTTCAACTTGTGATGGCTTTTGGTAATTAATATCGTCTAACCCCAAAGATTCAACAGAGAAAGAAGATCCTTGAACTTTCAATTTGTTACGGTTATCACGATTGAAATCAACAATCAGTTCTTCATTCTCTAGTAAATTGATACCGCGAAACTGTGTATCTTCAACCAAGCTATCTATCTGTTCTAAAAACTCAACAGTATCTAAACGAAACGCTTCTGAAATAGGTAAGGACGTTGCTGTATAGCGCAATTCAATTTCATCATTCGTTAAGATTGAATTATAAATTGCAACATCAGATATTTGCCCATGAAAAGAGAATGTCCCATCTCCACGACTCGGAGCATTGCCTGGACCATCATCATGGAAATAAACATTATTATTTACAGCGCCAATTCCGTTTTCATTTGGATGGTTCCCTATAATCGTATTGATTGTTTGCGTATCGCCAAATTGTTCGCCATTAATGAACCCCTTAAAAGTTCCATTAAAACCATTAGCGACGCTAGGCCCATCTTGCGTGAAAGCTACATGGTAAGAAACACCCGCTTGAATAGGAACAGCAATGTCAAAAGGCCCATATCCACCACCATTCGTTGTACGACCGTTCACGCGGAGTTGCCCGTTATCGATATAAATATTTAAGCTGTTAACTGTCCCGCCTTCTTCCCACAAAACTTGACGTCCACCAACAGTTTCAGCATTGAATATAAGCTCAACAGTTCTCTCAGGAAATGGTCCGTTTGTATTGATAGAGTCATCATTGGGTACTGCAATATATTGTCCGTTACCATCAAATTTTGCAGGCAATCCCCCTGCCCCATAAAATAAAATTTCATCACCTTGTGTCACACCATTCGTGTAAACACCATTACCTCCTGCGCCTAGAGTTCCTAAATTTACAGCCTCGGCCTCATTGGCATCATTCAGGCGGAAATAACCAACTGGCTCGTTTGCTAAAATCGCATCCGGCAATGCAGAGCTTGTTTGCTCTAATTCTCTTTTCGCTTCGAGAGCCTTATTCTCAGCAAGCCTTAAAATACTTTCAATTGTTTCAACACCCGTGATTGCGTTTTGAATGGTACGCACACCCAACGCCATCTTATCCAAAAGCTTGGTATAATCAGTCGCTGTATTTTGAAGGTAAGACGCTTGAAAAAAGTTTTGAGGTTGATCGATAGGGCGATTTACCTTCAAACCTGTGGCAAGACGCTCTGATGTCGCGTCCAAGCGTTCACGACTACGTTGAATGCTTGTCAACGTACTCTTGATTGCTGCGCCTACGACTACTTCTCTTACCATTTATGCCTTCCCGCAATGATAGGTAAAATTTGCAATATTCATACCAGTTTTAAGATAGTTCCTTCATATTAAAATCTGGCAGTGTAATAATATTACAATATGTTGCTCCAAACCCTATTATACAACGATTTTATTAATTATTCATGAGGAAAATATTAACATATTAACGAATAAGCATATTCATAATAAAACTAAATTAAATCAATACCTTAATCGTTTATTTTTTGCAAAATAGTGCCTCAAACAGTTTTTATTGAATTTGGCAGGAATTCACCGTATATAAAGGCACATGGAAAATAAGGAATTAAATGCCGCATTGGAAGAAGAATGGACTGTTGCAGCACTCTACCGCTTTGTGGCACTTGAAGACTTACCCAAATTACAAAAACGTATTAAAGCTCTCTGTGATGAGAATGACATTTGCGGCACACTCCTTATTGCTACTGAGGGCATTAACGGCACCGTTGCAGGGCAAGGGGAAGCCATTCCTAAACTCATAAAACTTCTCGATGAGATTGCGGGTATTTCAAAAGGTGAATTGAAATATTCTCACGCGTCCGAACGCCCTTTTCGTCGTATCAAAGTACGTTTGAAAAAAGAAATCATCACGATGAAGGCACCAGAGGCGAACCCAACGGAGCTTGTAGGCGATTATGTTACGCCCGAAGACTGGAACGATCTTATCGCTGATCCAGAAGTCACTCTCATTGATACCCGTAACACATACGAAACAGCTGTCGGCATTTTTAAAGGCGCGATTGATCCTAAAATTGAAACCTTCACTGAATTTAAAGATTATGTTCACAAAAACATGGATCCTAAAAAGCAAAAGAAAGTCGCTATGTTTTGCACAGGCGGTATCCGCTGTGAAAAAGCCTCAAGCTATATGCTCGCCCATGGATTTGAAGAAGTTTATCACCTACAAGGTGGTATTTTAAAATATTTAGAAGAAGTCCCTGCAGAGCAAAGCCAATGGGATGGGGATTGTTTTGTCTTCGACCGCCGCGTCGCCGTCGGGCAAGATTTAAAAGAAGCCCCCTATCAAATTTGCTATGGTTGCCGCTTTCCTTTAACGCAAGAAGACGCGGAAGCCTCCTCTTACGAAAAAGGTGTGTCTTGCCCCCATTGTATCGACAAGCTAACACCAGAACGTGCAAGATCTTTTCGTATGCGTCACGAACAAATGAAACAAGCGGGCGAAACCATTCCTGGAGACCAATAAAAAAGCCTGAACATTGTCAGGCTTTTTATAAATTATAATATTAAAAAAAGATTATTCAGAATCTTTCATTTCCGTTTTCATTTCCTTCATTTTTTCGCGCTTTTCTTTCCACTTCTCACGCTTTTCAGATTTAGCTTCCTTGGCTTCTTCTTGAGAAATCATGCCATCGCCATTTACATCTTTTTCAGCAAATTTTGCTTTTGCTTTGGCCATATATTCATCCATGGAAATCATGCCATCACCGTTTGTGTCATGTTTCTCAAACATTTTATGTTTTTTATCGCCCATACCTTCATGGTGACCCGCAATTGCAGGCGCAGTAGATACAGCAACACCAAACGCAGCTAATAATAATAATTTCTTCATAGTATTTCCTTTTTCGTTAATGTTAATTTCTTACTCTACAACACTATAACAACCAACCATGTCAGAATGTTCACCTAAAAGTGAAGAAATTTTGTTTTTATAAAGAATAATCAATTTTGCGGTATATTTTGTTTTGCATATTTCAAACGATACGCCGTATAAACCGCTAAAATAGCTGACCAGCTATAAAGCAAAACATATTCTGGAATACCAATTTGTATCCCCAAATATCCAATACCACCTGTCACAGCAGCAGCTGCTAGAATTAAAGGCGTTGCATATTTTGTTTCAATACCACGGTCAATTAATTTGTGATGAAGGTGCAAACGATCTGCTTCAAACGGGCTTCGCCCTTGTCGCATGCGGGTAAAGAAAATCGCAAACGTATCCATGATCGGCACCGTCATAATCCAGATAATCACTACCGCAGGAATCGCCGCAGGTTGATCTGTATCTTGCGCCATGTGAATAGCAAACCATCCTAACAATAACGCCAAAGATAACGATCCTGCATCACCTAAAAAAATGCTCGCTTTTTGCCTCAAAGGATGGCGAATATTATAGGCAAGAAAGCCAAATAACGGCGCTATCAAAAAAGCCATCGCCCAAAAGGAAGGCATTAACCCCGATTGTAAAGCCGCAACCATCAACCATCCTAAGGCGACACAAGAAAATCCACTGGCTAGCCCATCAAGGCCATCCATCATGTTGAGAGCGTTCATGAGTAGCACTAAACAGGTGACAGAAAAGGCTTTGGCAAACCATCCTAAATGCACATCACCAAAACCAAAAAGATTACCTAAATTTTCAATCTCTGCCCCTGAAAAAATAACGATGTAACAAGCCAGCCAAATTTGCGTAACAAACCGTCCCCATGGTGGAATATGGTATTTATCATCCACGGCCCCCATCATAAGAAGAAAGAATATCCCTCCTAATAAAGGGAAAAGTGGCATTATCTGATAAAGACCTGAAAAATAAACAAGCAAAGAAAAGATGGGGATAATGATTAATCCGCCGACCAACGGAACAGGTCCCTTATGCTTTTTTCTCCCCCCTGGCGTATCCACCAAGCCAAACTTATGACCCAACCAAATACCCACAGGCATAAGAAATAGAGAAATGATAAAGCCGACCAGAAAGATCGCTAAGAATTGTGATTCCATCATGAATTAAATCTATTAGCCCGCAAGCAAAGTTGCAAGACCGTCATACAGATCAGCAATCTGTTCACCGAACGCAAAAACAACAAGAACAATGGCAAGGGATATCCCAGTGGCAATTAGCGCATATTCTATGGCTGTTGCGCCATTTTCTGATTTTAAGAAGTGTTTTATTTTCATGAAAAGAACCCGTTTCTTTTGATTATATCACGAGTTTTTATTCTGATGACGCAGTTTTTGTACGAATTTGACCTTTCTTTTGCTCTTTCTTGCGCGCCCGATCCAAAAAACGTTGTGGTTTCAATGCGTTAACACTCATTATGGGTAGGCATTTTGGGCCGCCGCGCAGGCAATCTGCCAAATAATGCGCCCCCATGATTGACCCCACTAGTCCATGCGAGCCAAAAGCCGTCGCAACATAGGTATTATCCGTGTCAGGCACAGGACCAATAGCCGGAAAGCGATCTTGTGATGCCGTTCGTAAACCCGCCCACCCCGAATGAGCGTTTAAATCGCTCTCTTTTAACAAAGGCAGATTTGATTTTAAAACCTCAATATTACGCGCATGATCGTCTTCAATCACATCCGTATGGTCATGCCATTTTTGAAATGTCGCACCACACATATGCTCACCATTTTGGTTCGCTGATAAATAACCGCCATAATGAATATTACATTTTAAGTTTTCGGTTTTTGCCGTTGAGCCTAAAATACTCACCTGCCCCCGCACTGTTTCTAGCGGTAGCCAATCTAAAACATCAAATTCTTTTGCCGCCGCCGCGTTACAAATAATAACCGCATCTTCTTTTAAATCATCAAGGCTTTCAATTTTTGCGTTATAACGAACCTCAATATCTTTCGCATAAAATTCACATACTTGTTGTGGATTAACACCACCAGAATTTTGCAAATATAAGGCACTCGTTTCAATCTCTATACCTGCAATCTCACTCGTCTCTTCAGGTATCAAAATTTTGGCATAATCTTCATGCCACCCCCATTTTTCAATTAAACCTTTAAACCGTTTTTCTTTTTCTGGCGTATTGATCAAATGCAAAGCACCACAACCATGATGTTGAATTTTCTCGCCAACTTCTTCCGCTAACCTCGCAAACTGCGCATAAGCAGGGGCAAAGAAATTCGAAATAGGATCACGTTGCGCCGTAAAACGCGGATTGTAAAAGCCAGTCGAATTGCCTGACGCCCCCGCTGCCAAATGATCTGCCGCTTCATAGATAACTGGTTCAAATCCATATTGTTTCAATGTATAGGCACAGGCCGTCCCCGACAAACCACCCCCAATAATCGCAACCGTTTTAACTTTCTTCTTCTCTGGCGTGACCGTATCCTTAGAAAAACGCCCAACAATCATTTCACGCTTTTGCCCAAAGCCTTTTATTTTTTGAACATCAAAGCCAACAGTTTCCAATCCACGACGCACATCACCTGCCGCCGTAAATGTCGCTACGCTTGCATCCTTTTTCGACAATCGTGCCATTTGCTCAAAAACTTGATTGCTCCACATTTGTGGATTTTTGGTGGGTGTAAAACCATCCAAAAACCAACAATCAACTGATGCGTCTAATTCAGTTAAAGCATCTTCCACATCATCAAAAAGAAGCGTCAACGTAATTTGAGAATTAATCTTCACGCGATGAAATCCAGCAATGCGCAAGGGATATTTTTTTACTAAAATGTCTAAACGTCCGTCAAAATAATCCGCCCAAGGCTGCAATGCGTCATGTATAAAGTCAGGCGTTAAAGGATATTTTTCAACGGAGATAAAATCTAGCGTCTGATGCGGCTTAGAATTTTGCTCAAACAACTTCCAAGCACTCAAAAAATTCAACCCCGTGCCAAAGCCTGTCTCGGCAATAACAAAGCTATCACGTCCCTGCCACGCAGCGGGCAAGTCATTCCCATCCAAAAACACGTGCTTTGTTTCCGCCAAACCATCGTTGGTCGAAAAATAAATATCATCAAATTGGTCGGAACGGGGTGCACCTTTCATAAAAATGGTTATAATCACCTTTATAAGATTTTCAAACAACAAAGATGCAAAGCAACAATGACCAATATTTTACTAGAAGAATTTACCACCCCTTATCAGGCACCGCCTTTTGACAAAATTAAGGAAGAAAATTACTTCCCCGCCGTGGAATCCGCGATCAAAGAAGCCCGCGCCAATATTGACGCCATCAAAGCCAACACAGACGCGCCAACTTTTGAAAATACTATCGTTTCCTTAGAAAGCGCATCAGAGTGCTTAGGCACCATCACATCAATCTTCTATAACCAACTTTCTGCCGCAGGTAATGATAAGCTCGAAGACCTTGCCCAAGAAATTGGTCCCTTGAGTGCTAATTTCTCAAGCGATGTGTCTTTGGACGCAGACCTCTTTAAAAAAATTAAAGCCGTTTACGACCAAAAAGATGATCTTGATTTAAACGTCGAAGAAACAACGCTACTCGAAGACACCTATATCGGCTTTGTCCGCAGCGGTGCATTGCTTGATGAAAAGAAAAAAGAGCGTTTACGTGAAATTTCAAAAGAAATGTCCACGATGGGTCCAACCTTCATGAACAATGCGACAAAATCTGCTGAACAGTTTGAACTAATTATTGAGGATGAAGATGATTTGGCAGGTTTACCTGACACTGCTATTGCGGGCGCAAAGGCCGCCGCAGAAGAAAAAGGGTATGATGGAAAATGGCTTATCACCCTTGATTACCCAAGCTTTGGGCCTTTTGTAACGTACGCTGACAATCGTAAATTGCGCGAACATGTTTGGCGCGCCTTTTCAAACCGTGCCTATGAAGATGACTTTGATAACTGTGACAACATCAAAAAAATTGTGGCACTACGTAATGAAAAGGCAAAATTACTTGGATATAACACACACGCGGATTTTGTACTCGAGCGCCGCATGGCAAAATTACCTACCAATGTCATAAGCTTTCTTGAACAATTACGCGATGCTTATAAACCCGCCGCAGAACAAGAACTTAAAGACCTTCAAGAATTTGCTAATGAAAATGGTTTTAACGGCGACCTGAAGCCGTGGGATGTTGGATATTATAGCGAGAAGATGAAGCAAAAACTGTTTGATTATTCAAGCGAAGAACTGCGCCCTTACTTCCCCCTCGAAAATGTTTTAGATGGTGTGTTTGAACATTTCAGTCGCCTGTTCGCCCTGAAATTCACCCCCGCCGCCAACGTGCCAACATGGCACAAAGACGTCACAGCGTATGAGGTTCGCCACCGTGATACCAATGATTTCATTGGCTTGCTCTATGCTGATTTTTACCCGCGTACAGGTAAAAAATCAGGAGCCTGGAAAACCAGTTATCGTGATCAAGGCTTGCAAGGTGGAGAAATTAAACAACCCATCGTTGCCATCGTTTGCAACTTTACAAAACCAACCAAAGACGCGCCCTCACTTTTAAGTTTTGGCGAAGTCACAACCCTATTCCATGAAATGGGACACGCGACTCACGCACTTTTATCCAACGTTACATATTCGTCACACGCGGGAACCTCCGTGCTTTGGGACTTTGTAGAACTCCCCTCTCAGGCACAAGAAAATTGGGCATATAAAAAAGAAACGCTCGATCTCTTTGCAGCACATTATGAAACAGGCGAAAAAATTCCTGAAGAACTCATTGAAAAAGTAAACAAAGCCAAAAACTTTATGATCGGCATGGGCGGCCTTCGCCAAGCCAGCTTTGGTTTGATGGATATGCGCTGGCACACGGCTGATCCATCATCCATTAAAGATGTTGCTGAATTTGAAGACGAAGCAACGGAAGACACACGCCTGTTCCCGCGTTATGCAGGGCCTATGTCCACCTCTTTCAGCCACATTTTTGCAGGCGGCTATGCCGCGGGCTATTACTCTTACAAATGGGCAGAAGTTTTAGATGCCGACACCTTCGAACTCTTCGAAGAACGCGGCCTATATGATAAAGAAACCGCACAAAATTATATTGATAACATCCTCTCACGCGGCGGTAGTGAGCCACCCGAAGTGCTTTATAAACGCTTCCGCGGTCGTGATGCAGACCCTGATGCGCTCTTACGCCGTGAAGGTTTATTAAAGGCGGCCTAAAATGACTCATGAATTAGACGGCACATATCAAGTCAGTAGCACAACAAGCTACAATGGCCCTTTGGCCAAAAAAAGTGATGGTGTAACAGAAATTAAAAACGGTCAAACAAAGCGCCGCGATGGTGCAAACTGTCTTTGGACAAGCACCTTTACGATTTTAAATGAAGCCGAAGTGGAAATGATTTCTGTCGCTGATCCATCTGATGCCGATGGTGATTTCTCCCTAACAAAACCTGATGGGTCTCCGACGCGGGAACCTGTCACCTACAAAGCCATTCTTAAATTAGCGCGTAAAGGCGATAAACTTCAAATGTCTGGTCAGGTTGAATATGATAACGATGTTACGTTACTGACCATGCGTAAAATATCTTAACAAAATTGCCACATTCCTGCGTAGGCAGGAATCTAGATCCCAGCTTTCGCTGGGATGTGTTGTGAAATTAAAACTTTACGTTTTCCAAAAACCAATCATACGTTCTTTGCAGACCTATATCCAAAGGCGTTTTCGCTCGCCAACCTATCTGATTAATTTTTGATGAGTCCAATAATTTACGCGGCGTTCCATCAGGTTTTGACGTATCAAATTCAATGCGTCCTTCATAACCAACAATAGATGATATTTTCTGCGCCAGCTCTTGAATCGAAATCTCTTTCCCACTTCCAATATTGACAGGCGTATCACCATCATAATTTTTCAAAAGATGAATTAACCCTTCCGCCAAATCATAATTATATAAAAATTCTCGTAACGGCGCACCTGTTCCCCACAACGTCACGTTTTCTTTATTTTCAATTTTCGCTTTATGGATTTTTAAAATGAGCGAAGCAATAACGTGTGATATTTCTTCGTCAAAACGGTCAAACGGCCCGTATAAGTTTGTTGGCATAGCGGATATATAATTCACACTATATTGCGCTTTATAATACTGACACAATTTTAATCCCATAATTTTTGCCAACGCATATCCTTCATTGGTCGGCTCTAACTCCCTCGTCAATAACGCGTCTTCTTTGATAGGTTGCTCCGCCATTTTGGGGTAAATGCACGACGATCCTAAATATAATAAATTCTCAACACCTGCCTGAAATGCCCCATGGATAACATTTTGCGCCATTGAGAGGTTTTGGAACAAAAACTCAGCCTGATTTTGACTGTTCGCGCCAATACCGCCAACCTTACCCGCCGCCATGATGATTACATCGGGCTTATGTTTCGCCATCCAATCATAAGTTTGTCGTTGATCTGTTAAATCTAAAACATCATGCGCTGCAGAAATAATTTCACAATTCTCTGATTTTAAACGAGATGTAACAGCGCGCCCAACCAAGCCTGTTTCGCCTGCGACCCAAACGCGTTTGTTTTTTAAATCTTTAAGCGGCATTATATTTTTTTGAGACTAAACGATCTGCGTCAATCATTTCTGAAATCATCTGCTCAAAAGAAATTTTAGGGCTCCACCCTAATTCTTTTTGCGCTTTTGAGGCATCGCCCAATAAATGATGAACTTCCTTAGGACGAAAAAGATCAGGATCTATTTTAACAAGTATTTGGCCAGAAATTTTATCGCGCCCAACCTCTTCTAAACCCTGCCCATCCCACATAATTTCACGACCGATATGCTTAAAGGCACTATTGACAAAATCCCTAACGCTATAAGATTTTCCTGTTGCCAACACATAGTCACCGGGCGTTTCGCGTTGCAGCATTTTCCACGCGCCTTCCATATAATCTTTGGCATGCCCCCAATCTCTTTGGGATTCTAAATTTCCCAACGTGATATTGTCACGCATTCCTGCTTCAATTTCACACACTGCTTTGGTGATTTTACGCGTTACAAAATTCTCACCGCGTGTCGCGCTTTCATGATTAAATAAAATGCCATTACAGGCAAACAATCCATAAGTGTCGCGATAATTTTTAACCATCCAATACGCATAAAGTTTCGCCGTGCCATATGGACTGCACGGTTCAAAAACACTGTCCTCATTTTGCGGTGTAGGCGTACGCCCAAACATTTCAGAACTGGAGGCCTGATAAAATTTAATTTCTTTTGTCGCGCTCATATTGCGTAGCACTTCCAAAATCCTTAACGGCCCTAACGCATTCGTATTGGCGGTCACTTCAGGTAAATCAAAACTGGCATGAACATGACTCAACGCTGCTAAATTATAAATTTCATCAGGCTGTGTTTTATCAATCAATCGCAACAAACTTGAGGAATCCGTCATATCACCATAATGCAGATTTAAATCCTCTAAATGGCTTAAGCGTTCCTCATCAGGCACGGCGGAATATTCCCGCATACCATGCACGTCATACTCTTTATTGAGCAAAATTTCAGCTAAAATAGCGCCATCTTGGCCTGTAATCCCTGTAATAAGAGCTTTTTTAGTCACTCGCAGAATGCTTTCATAAAATTATGTCATTGGGATAAATATTAAAATTTTAATCCCTCAAACTTGAAAATATCGCGATAACTCTATAAATTCAATCTTAAGTCTAGTTTTTTCCCGTGTTACAAAGCAAGGAATGCCAAGTAACCGATAGTGTAAAATCAATATTCATATTGGTTCTATTGGTATGTTGTGGCGTATTTCTGGTTGTTATTGTAACAAAAAATTTAAACAGACGAATTTAAGATCATCATGGATATTAAAAATAACTTAAGCCTTATTGAGAGCTTACTTGCCCGTGCGAATAACGCTGGCGCGCAAGGCAACAATACGCGCCCCGCGCCGCCACCGCCACAAACTTCTGAAACGCGTGATGTTGTCCGCGTACCAGAAAATATTAACACCTCACTCAATAGCAAAGCCTCAAAACTTGTGAATGAGGAAATTGAAAAGTTAGAAAATGGTTTCCGCCGCACACAAACTTTTGAAACAGCCAATGGCTCCACCTTTACCCGCATTGAAGAACAAACCAATACGGCGGACAGATCTAAACGTCTCGTCATTCAACAAAATGACAGTGGCAATACAACAATTTTAGAAAATATTTTAGACCGCCAAGGCGATGGCACTTTCCGTCAAACACAACGCTTTACTGATGAAGCGGGCGAGACATCGACCAATATTAAATTTAATGTAAATAGCCAAAATTCATCACAGCTTTTTGGATTACCGCCATCACCAACTGAACGCCCACCAAATCCTTTTGATGCCGTTCGCGGTACACAATATAATGTCGTGACTTAAAATAAGAATTAGATTTTCAACCATTTAGGCGCAATTCGCTGTCCTAAAGATAACAAAATAATCTTATTGGCGGCCTCAATAGTTATATCAGCACCCAGCAGATCTGGATTCACCTCAACCATATCCATAGATTTTATCTTCCCTGTTTCCGCCAAATATTGCGCAATAAAATTGGCTTCTCGATACGTCAATCCCCCTTTAACACGGGTTCCGGTTGCGGGCGCAACGGATGGGTCAAGAGCATCGATATCATAAGAAAGATGAAGGGGAAGCTTTCCATTGGGGTTCACGGCCTGAAATGCGTGCTCCATAACCTGCCCTATTCCATACTGGTCAATTTCGGCCATTGTATAGATTTTAGCCTTACTCTCATGAATTTTATTCTGCGCACCACCATCAAGATCACGAATGCCAATGAGAGCTAAATTTTCAGATTTAAGCGGTGGAAATTCAGGAAAATTTTCAAACCCCGCATGATCACGAATATCAAATTCATGCGTCAACGCCGCCAACGGCATGCCGTGAAACTTTCCCGTGCGAGAAGTTTCAGGCGTATTAAAATCTTCATGGGCATCAACCCAAAACACACAAAGCTCTCCCTTGGTTTCAATCAAGGCCGCCACAATTGTCGCAAACGCAATAGAATGATCGCCCCCTAATGTCAGTAGAAAAGAATTCTCTGCACTTAAAGCTTGAGCGCTTTGATTTATCTGGTGCAAAGCCTGTGCAACCTCTTCACTATTATTAATAACACCTTTGACAGGCTTTATTTTTTTATGAGGCTTAAACGGCACTTGATGACGCTTTACGTCTTGAAGGTTCCACCCTAAATTTTCAATCTTTTCTGCTAAGTCACTTTTATCCCAAATAGCTTTAGGGCCTTTTTCAACACCAGAAAAATTCTGCCCCCAAGCCGATCCAGCCAATAGAACGTTCAGATCTTTATCCATCTTATTTTCCTTATTTTTTTCTAGAGATTTTGGTAAAAAATAACTTGCTTTTGATGGCCGAAACAGCCTAAACCATGCTACCTTAAATTGAGATACCTCGCTAGGTTTTATATAAATTTAACACGCATAAGAAAGCCCTCCTGATGTACCGCGCCCTCACCAATTCATGGCCTCTGTTCTTTGGCCTAGGCCTTATCATGTTGGGCAACGGCCTACAAGGGACGTTACTAGGAATTCGTGCCTCTATCGAAGGGTTTGATACCGCAACCATCGGTATCATTATGTCGCTTTATTATTTTGGGTTTTTGGGTGGCTCTTATTACGTTCCAAAACTCATATCAAAAGTAGGTCACATCCGCGTTTTTACCGCCCTTGCATCGCTTGCCTCTTCAACTGTTCTGCTTCATGGCCTCTATCCTGAGCCTTGGCTTTGGGCCATCATTCGCGGCTTTACGGGTTTTGCCTACGCAGGACTTTACATTGTCGTGGAAAGTTGGATTAACAACGCCTCCACCAATAAAACCCGTGGCAAAATGTTTGGTCTTTACCAAATCGTCAGCTATGGCGGGATGATGTTAGGGCAATTTGCCCTGAACATTGCCGACCCTGGTGAAATTGACCTCTTTGTGATGTCCTCAATTTTAGTATCTATTGCACTACTCCCTATTGCCCTAAGTTCGCGCCCTGCACCTTCCTTTGATGAACCAGATACATTATCCTTAAAACGCCTCTTTGTGATCTCCCCCTTAGGACTTGCAGGATGTTTTATGACAGGGGTTGGAACTGCTGCAATATTTGGATTAGGCGCAGTTTACGCCAGCGAAATTGGCATGACTGTGCCTCAAATTTCAACATTCATGGCACTCTATATTGCGGGTGGCGTTGCCTCTCAAATTCCTATTGGTTGGCTTTCTGATCGTTATGATCGCCGTATCGTTATTTTGGCCGTTGCTCTTATAACGGCAATAATTTCAATACTGTGCTTCTTTGTGTCAGGGCAACCTTATTTGCTGAACCTTGTGATCTTCCTCCTGGGGGCTTTAAGCCTCCCTGTCTATGGCCTTTCTATGGCGCACATTAATGACCACCTCACACCACGCCAATATGTCGGAGCAAGCGCATCAGCTATTCTCGTTAACGGCGTTGGTGCGGCCATTGGGCCTTTAGTCATTTCCGTTCTGATGTCAATTTTTGGCACACAGGTTTACTTCCCGCTTATCGGCGTGGTGTTCTTGGCGCTATTTGGGTATGGTATTTATAGAACACAAAAACGCGAAGCCGTACCAATGAAAGATCAAGGCGATCACGCGCATATGCCCCTGCGCCCCACCCCTATCAGCATGACCATCACGGAAGAAGGGCACGCCATCTTAAAAGAAATGGAAGAGAGTAATAAACCATGACAGATTTTTCAAAATTAGAAACAATGATGGCGCATCAAGATAAACAAATTCAAGAATTGAACGATGTTGTCATCGTGCAAGGTAAAGAAATTGATGCTCTCAAGAAATACGTCCAAGCCCAAAAATCAAAACTGCAAGAACTTGAAAATAACATCGGCGAATTAGGAAACAGCGAACCCTTAAGCGCAACAGAAGAAGCCGCCCTAAACAAACCACCACATTATTGATATTTAATACCGTCATTGCGAGGAGGCAAAGCCGACGCGGCAATCCAGAGCTTAAAGGATACATTCTGGATTGCTTCGTCATTACATTCCTCGCAATGACAAAAGAGATTATCTGCCTCTTTCTCTGACTTTGCTAAACTTCAAATCTTTCCAGTCCTGCTGCGCGCGGTCTAAATCCCATGCGTTACGCGCTAAATAAACAGGGGTTTTATCGCGGTCTTCGCCCAATGACATACGGTTGCCATCCACAAATTTTTTCATATCGTCATTTGCGCCTGAAACCCAACGCGCCGTCACATATTGGGTGGCTTCAAAATTAACTTCTAAATTATATTCGGCTTCTAAACGGTCTTTCAAAACATCCAATTGCAATGTTCCAACAACACCCACAATCCAGTCTGCCCCCATCATTGGGCGGAACACTTGTGTCACGCCTTCTTCGGCTAATGAATGTAGAGCACGCTCCAAATGCTTTGCCTTCATCGGATCACCAAGGCGCACACGACGCAATATTTCGGGCGCAAAATCAGGAATACCCGTAAAGATAATATTCTCACCTTCGCTTAAACTATCCCCGACCCGTAATGTCCCATGATTGGGAATACCAATGATATCTCCCGCCACACAGCTTTCTGCCAATTCACGCCCCTGGGAGAAAAAGAAGATAGGGTTAGAAACACTGAATGTCTTTTTAGACGCTGTATTCAATAATTTCATACCGCGTTTAAACGTGCCCGAACACACCCGCATAAAGGCAATGCGGTCACGGTGGTTGGGATCCATATTGGCCTGCACCTTAAACACAAAACCCGTGACCTTATTTTCGTCTGGGGTCACTTCACGCGTTTCTGTGGTTTGGGAGCGCGGCGGCGGTGCAAAATTTTTAATGCCCTCTAACAAATCCTTCACACCAAAATCTTTTAACGCAGAGCCGAAATAGACAGGGCTTAAATGCCCTTGGGCATAGCTTTCATGGTCAAATTCAGGACAAAGCCCTTTGACCATTTCAACATCCTCTTTTAATTTTTGATGTTGCTCCGCGCTCAAATGATCTTGCAGTTTTTGATCATCGACCCCTTTACACGGCATAATATCAGGTAGCGCACCTTTCTTACCATCACCAAATAAAATCATCTGATCTTTTTGAATATCGTAACATCCTTGGAACTGCTTTCCCTGATCCACAGGCCATGTCATCGGCACCGTATCCAACGCCAACATCTCACCAATTTCATCGAGGAGTTCAAACGGGTCACGCGTTTCACGATCCATTTTATTGATAAACGTAATAATTGGCACATCGCGCATACGACATACCTCAAAAAGTTTACGCGTTTGTGCCTCAATCCCCTTGGCGGCATCAATCACCATCACCGCACTATCCACCGCGGTCAGCGTTCTATAAGTATCATCAGAAAAATCTTCGTGCCCTGGCGTATCAAGCAAATTAAACGTGACGTCATCATATTCGAATGTCATCACAGACGTCGTCACCGAAATTCCACGGGCTTGCTCAATTTTCATCCAGTCAGAATGGGCACGGCGGCGATTTCCCTTCGCCTTCACATCTCCTGCTAAATGGATCGCACCCCCAAACAGCAACAGCTTTTCCGTCAGCGTCGTTTTACCCGCATCAGGATGCGAAATAATCGCGAACGTGCGACGGGTTTGATAATCTGCTTCTTTTGAAATAACGGTGCTCATGGGTGCGTTTTAACGAATTTGAAGGTAAATTGCTATATTAATTCTTAAAGTCATGTTTGATCATACGCTCCACACCTTCACGCATAGTATATAGGGGCGTAAAGCCACTTTTCATGACCTTATCGGCATCGACAACCGTATCGGAGCAAAACTTTTTAACGCGGATCGCACTAATCGGGAATGTCTTACCGGTTATCTTCGCCAGCACATCAAACGTCATCCCGGCGACAATGCCAATAATGTAGGGAATATGAAATTTAGGCTTTGTTTTATTAAAGCTCTGATAAATCGTGCCAATCAATTCTTGGGTGGTTAAATCAGGCTTATCCGCATAATTATAAATGCCAACATTCTCATTTAAACTAACACTATATTTTAAAAAGGCCGCCACATTGCCAACATAACCCATGGATTTTTTATTTTGCCCGCGCCCAATCATCAAGAACCGCCCTTTGGCAATTTGATTGATTAAATTATAGACATTACCACGATTATTTTCACCAAACACAACCGCAGGGCGAATAATAATAAGCGAACGCTCTTTATCTGCTCTTGCCCATTTTATTAAAATTTCTTCGGCCTCTAATTTACTTTTGCCGTAATCATTAAACGGCGCAACGGGGCTGTCTTCTGATTTTGCGCCCTGACCCAACGCATAAACGGCAACCGAACTGGTAAAGATAATTTTATTCACACCCGCTTTCTCCGCCGCGTTGACAACATTTTGCGTACCTTCACCATTCACATCATAATAACGCGCGCGCGGAAAAACATCATCCCGATGCTCCGCCGCTAAATGGTAAATAACATCCTTGCCAGACACTGCTTGATCCAGCGCGTCCTGATCTAAAATATCAATCGGCGCCTTATCGGCGATATCAATGATATTGGTTTCATGCCCTTCATCGTTGAGCGTTTTGATCAGACGCGTACCGATAAAACCTGATCCACCTGTGACAGCAATTTTAAGATTATTTTTCATCAGTGCCTATGCCGCTACGCTCTCAGGCAAATCAATCTCCGCACTGCGCGCAATAAATTCTGGATTAAGAAATTTCGGATCAGCCCCACCATAGGTCAATTCATTGCCATGAATATCTGTTATCACACCGCCCGCCGCATTTAAAACCGCATGCGCGGCGGCTGTATCCCATTCACATGTTAATCCAAAACGCGGATACATATCGGCCTTACCCGCCGCAATGGAACACATTTTTAAAGAGCTTCCGCGTTGAATTTGTTTTTTGATTTTATAATTTTCTAAAAACGCATCCAACTTATCGCCCTTACCATGCGACTTACTCGATACAATCGTCAGCCCCTCATTTGGCACAGGACGCACAGAAATCGCGCGCTCTTTATCCGTATCTTCCATCCAACGGATTGCTGTGCCCTCGCCACATGCTGCATAAAGCTCGCCATGCACGGGGGCATAGACAACACCAAGGACAGGTTTACCCCCCCTCAAACTCCCCCCCGCAGGCGGGGGAGATGTAAGGGGGGGACGCTGAATAAGCGCAATATTGACCGTATAATCACCACTGCCAGAAATAAATTCTTTCGTGCCATCCAACGGATCAACCAGCCAAAAATATTCATGTTTTGTCAGATCAGGACGATACCCTTCGCTCGCCGCCTCTTCTCCTACAATCAAGACATCAGGCGTAATTTCTTTTAAGGCTTTTTCAATTAATTCTTCTGCTTTTTGATCTGCAACCGTCACGGGCGATCCATCAGACTTCGCATCCGCCCCTTCAAAACCACTCTCGTCAAAATAATCGAGCGTGAGATTCCCCGCCTCAACCGCCACACGACGCACTTGGTTCAACAACGCAGGAAGATGCTGTAAAATTTTACTCATTTAATCGCCACAACTTTTTCTTTACTATTTTTCTGCTCGGCTTTAACGGCGGCTTCGATATAATTCACAATCTGCTTCACGCAGGTTTCAATGTCATTGCCTTGTGTGTCGACCACCAAATCTGGGTTGGTCGGTGGCTCATACGGGCTATCAATTCCTGTAAATTCTTTAATTTCCCCCTGACGCGCTTTCTTATAAAGCCCCTTCGGATCACGGCTTTCGCAGGTGGCCAAATCTGCCTTCACATAAATTTCATGGAAAATATGCGGCGCAGCGGCACGCGCTTTTTCGCGGTCAGCCTGATAAGGTGAAATAAATGCCGATAACGTTACCGCACCTGCGGTCGCTTGCAATGCCGCCACCTCGCCTACGCGACGGATATTTTCCGTGCGATCTTCTGGTGAAAACCCAAGGTCTGAATTCAATCCATAACGTACATTATCCCCATCAAGCACATAAGCATTCATACCACGTTCAAAAATTTCCTGCTCCACCGCCACGGCCAAGGTTGATTTCCCTGATCCCGACAATCCCGTAAACCAAAACACGCCGCCAAAATGACCAAAACGTTCTGCCCGCATTTCTGGCGTCACAGAATGTGACACTTTATAAATATTCTTAGATTTCGGCTCCGCAGACTGACGTTGGTCGGCATAACCATCCATATTCATCAAACCACCACCCGCAACATCATATCCTTCATAAAGAACAACACGCCCCATCTTGGCGTTATCTTCATGCGGATCAATCGGCAACATTTCACGCGCGCGGAACGTCACTTCTGCGACGGCATTACGCCCGACTTCACTTGGATTATCTTGCTTTTGAAGATCGCCTGTATCAATCAGTGTGTCAATAGATTGTACACTCACCGTGGCTTCTGTTGTGCCAAAACGTACCTTGTACGTGTTACCCACCTTCAACGGCGTATGAGACAACCAGAAAATATTGGCCTGAAACACGTTCGATAACATCGGCAAGTTTTTCTCATGGCTACCCACATGACCGCGCTCCACAAAGATACGATCATCCAACGTAATCCCGACTGAATCTCCTGCATTGGCCTGCACCAACCCTTCATCTTCTGGCCAGCTTTTAATCGATGTAATCACCGCTTTTTCATTGGTGGGGGAGAAAAATAATGTATCCCCTGTGCGTAAAATACCCGTTTCAATCCGTCCGACCAAAATACGTTCTTCTTCATAACGATAAACGTCCTGAACAGGGAAACGCAACGGCTGCGCCACTGGCGGGCTAGAGACATCAAACGCATCCAAAACCTCAATCAAGGTTTTACCTTTATACCATGACATTGCCCCGCCACGGGTCGCCATCATGTCCCCTTCACGCGCGGAAATCGGTATAATATAAGACGCTTGCAAGCCTAAAGATTCTAAATAATCAGTCGTCTGTTTCGATACGTCATTAAAAACTTCTGCATCATAATTCATCTTGTCCATTTTATTGACAACAACACAAATTTGGCGCATGCCAAGCAAATAAAGCATATAAGCATGACGTTTTGTTTGTTCACGCACCCCTTCAGACGCATCCACCACCAAGACCGCTGCATCAGCCTGCGCCGCACCTGAAATCATATTTTTCAAAAACTCACGATGGCCTGGCGCATCAATAATCACATAGTTACGCGCCGCCGTTGAAAAGAAAATCTGCGTTGTATCAATCGTTACCGCCTGATCACGCTCCGCCTGAAACGCATCAAGCAAGAACGACCATTCAAACGGCACGCCACGCTTTTCACAAATTGCTTCTAATTCTTCACGTTTCCCCGCGGGCAAGCTATCCGTATCATGAAGCAACCGACCTATCAGGCTCGACTTCCCATGATCCACGTGTCCTACAATTACCACGCTCAAAGATAGATTTGATGATTTATTGATCTGTTTCATTTTATTTTTTCTTTAACCATTAATAAATATAACTTGTTATCTCTGCATATGCGAGGATACAGCAATAATACTACCTCTTCACACATTCCATATCACCATGATAAACGGCTTCATTAACGTGACCATCAAAGTACTTTCTTGCTAAGTAATCTTCAGCATATCCATAACATTCATCTTCTGAATTAAACGTTCCAACAAAATCTGATTTACTTAGATCATGACGATTGGGATAAACATAACCATCCCAAGTTTGCTTTTTACACCCAGACATTAACAAAAATACAGCTACCATTAATATTGTATATTTTTTCATTTTGTTCTTTTTCTGTATCCTCAGTCACACTCAGTATGACGGCTTAGTTCAATTCGTTTTACTCTTAAAAACTCTGCGTCCTTGCAGTTAAAATAAATAGATCTCCGCTTTCGCAAGAATGACATCATCTAAGGTATTCAAAGATGTGAACACCAAGATTTCTGTCACATATACCCCTGCGTTCTCAACTTCTCAAAACTATCTTCTGTTTCTTTGTCCATCGCACGGCCTTCGCGTTCTGACGTATTGGTCGTTTCTAATTCTTCGATAATTTTATCAATCGTATCCGCATCACTCGGCACAGGCTTGGTGATATTTTTCTCCCCCAGCGAGCGATAACGCATGCCATCACGTGCATAATATAAATCACATAGTGGAATATTCTCACGGCGCGTATAACGCCAAATATCCAACTCCGTCCAATGCAAAATCGGGTGGATACGCATGTGGCAATTTTCTGGAGTCTCCGTTTTATATTGATCCCAAAATTCAGCCGGTTGATCTTTAAAATCCCATGAGCCATCAAGCGAACGCGGAGAGAACACACGCTCTTTCGCGCGCAAACCTTGCTCATCACGGCGAATACCACAAATCACACCTTTATATTGATGTTCTTTCAAAAGGCTTTTAAGTCCTTCTGTCTTACGCATCGCCGCACGGGTTGCGGGCGGCAAGGTTTGATCCATCTCTTCTTCTGGCGGGCAAAGATGGCTAATGACAGGTAAATCCCACTCTTTGGTCAAGTTGTCGCGGAATGCATAAACTTCATCCATTTCTTGTTCTGTGTCCAACAATACAAGCGGAAATGGCACACGGCCAAAAAATGCCTTACGCACCAACCAAAGCATCGCGGTTGAATCTTTACCAATTGACCAAAGCATCGCCATATTATCAATCCGCGCATAAGCCTCACGAATAATATAAATAGAACGCGCCTCAAGCTCATCAAGGTAAGGTGAATGTTGATCTGACATGTTAAATAATCCTTATATAAGAGCCTTCAATATAGAGGCCTTGGTCATCGTTTAAACCTACAACATTTTCTTTTTCAAGCTTAAGCTTTTCTGCCATTTTAGAAACAATAGGGCCATAATGCTTATGGTCTAAATGGGGTAGAAAAAGAAAATCAATTAAATTCAATCCTTCAAAATCATTGATATTGTTGATATTCACATCTATATCTTCAACAAAATCAATCCTTGGGCTGGGTACAACGCCCCCCGCACTACTCCCAAAATATAGACCGCCGCGTTCAAAACATTTCTCAATACATTTTTTTAGATTACAGGCCTGTGCTTGCTCTAATAAATGATACGTATTGCCCCCCGTCACATAAATGATATCAGCATCCTTTGTGGCTGTATCAACTTCTTCAAATGATTTGCCCTTAATATCTAATATCTGAAAATCAACCATACGTTTTTGCAATGGTAACATTTCCGCAGGCAACCAATCTTCATAACCTTTTTCGACATAGGCTGCCGTCGGAATACAAACAATTTTTTTACTGAGTAACTCTTCTTTTAAAAAAGCATCTAATTTTGACTCAAATCCTTCAAACGTAGAAACAAGAAGCATCTTCTTCATATCAAGACACCGCTTTTAATTTATGGTCAGCCTGATTTTCGGCTAGACGCCCAATAGAAATATAATTGAATCCTAAATTTTGCATTTTTGCGGGATCATAAATATTGCGCATATCAATCAGATTTTTATTTGCCATGGAATCGTAAACGACTTGCATGTCCAGCTCTTTATACTCATCCCATTCTGTAATAATCGCGAGTGCATCTGCATTTTGAGCCACCTGCAAAGGATTATCGCACCACGATACGTCCTGTATCAATTCTTGCGCTTCTTTCTGTGCTTGAGGGTCATGCGCATGTACCTCTGCTCCCGCCTCAATCAAAGCCTGTATAATGGTCAACGCGGGCGCACCACGCACATCATCTGTATTCGCCTTGAACGCCACACCAAGAATTCCAATTTTCTTGCCCTGAACTGACCCACCACAGGCTTGTATAATGCGCTGCGCCATTTGTTTTTGACGGTTATCGTTCGATTCAACAACGGCTTCTACCAGATATTGCCGCGCATTTTTCAAATGCCCTGTTTGTACCAATGCCAGAGTGTCTTTTGGAAAGCATGATCCACCATAACCAGGCCCTGCACGTAAGAATTTTTTACCAATACGATCATCAAGCCCGATACCGCGGGCAACATCTTCAACATTACCCCCTGCGGCTTCGCACAAATTCGCAATTTCATTGATAAATGTAATCTTCGTCGCCAAAAACGCATTTCCTGCATATTTTATTATTTCAGATGTCTCCGGCGTAGCCTCCACCATAGGTACATTGTTATCCGCTAAAGGTTTGTAAATCGCTCGTAATACATCCAACGCACGCTCTGCACTCGCCCCATAAACAACACGATCTGGGTTGAGAAAATCATCAATCGCCACACCCTCACGTAAAAATTCTGGGTTCGATGCCACATCAATTATCGCGCTCGCCTGCTTATGCTCCGCCACAATCTTTTCAATCTCACGCGCTGTTCCAACCGGCACCGTCGATTTTGTCACCAAAACCGTATAGCCCTCAACCGCTTGCGAGATTTCTTTTGCTGCTTGATAAACATAGGTTAAATCCGCATGACCATCTTCCACGCGCGGCGGCGTTCCCACCCCAATAAAAACAGCATCTGCACCCTTTACCGCTTCAACCAGATTTGTTGTAAAACTTAAACGCCCTGCATTAACTTGTTGCGTGACCAATTCTTCCAAACCTAGTTCAAAAATTGGCATTTGACCTTTGTTGATAGTCTTTATTTTAACTTCATTATTATCAACACAGACAACATCATGCCCTATTTGAGAAAAACACGCCCCTGAAACCAAACCAACGTAACCAGTGCCAATAACTGCTAATTTCATAATATTATGCTTCTTTTACAAAAATTGATGATATTTGGCCTTAATAAAGCGATTTAACCGTCAAAAAACAAGTGTTTTAATGGTTATAATTACAACTATCCAATGATGAGGAATTGCCTTTAACCTCCATTTTTGCTTAAGTAGCTAAGAATTTTTAATTTATGCATTACAGTAATCATCAAGGAAGGCTAGCCAATGGCTCAAAAAGAAAACAAAACAGCGAAAAAAGCAGAATCCCAAAAGAAGGACTCAAAAGCAAATGGGGCAAGTAAGCCGCCAATGCCACTTTTTTACGACAGCCCTATACCTCTTGATGCAAAAGAGCACAAAGATTTAGGATTAAAGCCTAACTTTGGGCTTAAATTCACAAAAAACGTGAATGCCGTACCGATTAATATGATTGAAATGCCGCAAATCTGTCATTTCTACCCCATCGGCTTTGCCCCTGATAAATCCGCCACACCTGTCGCCATTATCGGCCTGCGTGACAATGAAAACCTGTTCTTAAACGGTAAAAACCAATGGTTAGAAGACACCTATATCCCAGCTTACATCCGTCGCTATCCCTTTATCTTCAGCGAAATGCCAAATAACGATCAACTCTCACTTTGTGTTGACCTTGATAAAGACGTCATTGAATCAAAGGGCTCACAGCCTTTCTTCAATGAAGATGGAAAACCATCTGAACTTTCTAAAAATGCTTTAGAATTTTGTAAATCATACCATGCCGCCGCCCAGCAGACTGTTCAATTTGGACAGGCTTTAGAAGCTTCTGGTCTATTGGTTGAACGCCAAGCGGAAATTAACATTGGTAATGGTAAAAAGATCAATTTTGCAGGTTTCCGCATAATTGATGAGAAGAAATTAGCTGAATTAGACGATAAAACCTTCTTAGAATGGCGTGCAAAAGGATATCTTCCTTTCTTGTACGCACATCTGTTTTCTGGCGCGCAATGGCAACGCCTTACACGTCTGCTAAATAACATTCTAGAGACAGAAAAGTAAAAACTGGTGATTAAGTAAAATATTATTTGAATTATTTGAAAAAATAAGCCAATATCTGATTTTAAAGAGGTAAAGTTATGGCAAAAGTAGGCGCACAACGTGCAGCAGAATTAGCAGGCAAATCAAAATCAACCATCCAACGCGCGATGAACAGCGGCAAGTTGTCCTATGAAATGGACTCCAATGACCGCCGCATTATCGACGTGTCTGAAATAGAACGTGTGTTTGGATTAAAATCACCAGCTAAAGATAACGCGCCTTCTTCTGTCGAAGCAGAATTGAAAAAAGCCACAGACATGATTGAAATGGAACGCATGAAGATGAAAATCAAAATGCTCGAAGATCAATTAGAAACATCACAAGGCACGGTTGAAGACCTCAAAGCGCAACGTGATCAATGGCAAAAACAAGCCCAACAAGTTCTGATCACTAGCCAATATAGTCAAAAACAAGCTGAAGATTACAAGGCAGAATTAAAAAGCCGTGAAGAGAAAGCACGTAAACGTCGCGAGCAAATAATGGCAGAGCGCATGAAAAAAATCGAACAGCAAAAAGCACAAAACCAAAACAAACAAAACGGCTCTGCAGAACGCCGCCTAACAGAAGAAAAAGCGAAAGAAACTGAAAATGCAGGCTTAAACTTCCAAGGTCTTTGGAAAAAGATTAAAGGCGATAAAGCCGCCTAAGTCATACTAAACATTTGATAAATATAAATTAAAGGACAGGGCTTAAACCCTGTCTTTTTTCTTTTTGGCTACCATTATGCTATTATAAAACAATGATAAAACAAATTTTAATACTAACATTTTTGGCCTTTAGCCTCCCGCAGATCGCACAAGCCGAAATAAAAGACAGCTTTTATTTTATGAAAGATGACGGAATTTTTTCTGATGAAGAAAAAGATGAAGAGGCTCAATATATATACCAAGTCTGTGAAAATAATAATTTTCAAAAAATTTATTTTGACTGCGCCTGTATTGCAGGTGATTTTCGTAACCAACGTGAATCCGAACTTTTAATACCACAAGGTGAAATTTATTCAGAAATTACCGACAACCCAAGACCTGAGTGTATCAATACAACCTCTATCGCAGGTGATACTTTTAAAGACTGTATGGAATACTCACAAACTTTTAGATCGCGTGCCAATAACAATGTTGATTACTGCGAATGTAGTGCAAATCGCGCCGCCAGAGATTTTAGGGCGAAACCAGATTTACGATTAAAAAATATCGAAAAAATTCGTAGCAACGCAATGGTTAGTTGCGCTAGAACTTACACGTCACCACCCAATTAATAATCTTTAAAACTGAGCTTCTAAAACACTGTCTGCGCCTTGTTGAACAACGATAGACGCCGCATCCGCTTGCGGTAAAATATGCGCGATAAAGAAATAAGCCGTATTTATTTTCTGCTCTAAAAACGTTTTATTTTTCGCCCCATCATTTAATAATTTTTCTGCCACGGACGCGCTACACACCATCATGCCCGCCGCCGCAATAGTCGCATAACATTTCAAATAAGGAACGGACGATGCCGCGGCCTTATCCAAATTTTCACCCGCCTGCACCAAAATTTCAGCAATCGCATCTTCTAACGCTTCTAATGATCCTTCTAACGCTTCCTTCATGAACAAAACTTTATCATTCTGGCTTTGAATATTTTGAACGTTGTTTTTAATTTCATTGATATAGGCCTTGGTCATCTCACCGCCATCACGCAATGTTTTGCGGAACAATAAATCCGCTGCCTGAATACCATTCGTGCCTTCATAAATCGTCAAAATGCGCGCATCGCGATAAAATTGTGCCGCGCCTGTTTCTTCCACAAAACCCATACCACCATGCACTTGTATACCCGTGGATGTCACATCCAATGACATATCCGTTCCACCTGCCTTGACCAGTGGCGTTAAAATATCTACACGCGCCTGCGCCATTTTATCACCCTTGGCGGCAAGGTCTAAATTCAGTGCGGCTTCGTAACTTAACGCACGATACGCTTCAATTTGCGCCTTCATAGAAAGCAACATCCTCTTCACATCTGCATGCTTATCAATGCTCACACGGTTTTTACTTTTAGCGGAAATATCATATCCCTGCTCGCGATCTTTTGCATACGCCAACGCGTGCTGATAAGACGCTTCCGCAATCGCCACACCCTGAAGGCCAACAGATAAACGCGCGTTGTTCATCATGGTAAACATATATTTCAGCCCCTGATTTTCTTCGCCAACCAAATACCCAATCGCGCCGCCATCATCTCCAAATTGCATCGTACAAGTAGGGGAGGCATGAATACCCAGCTTATGTTCAATCCCCGTGCATTTCACATCATTACGCGTGCCATCTTCTAAAATTTTAGGCACGATAAAAAGCGAAATGCCTTTCACCCCTTCTGGCGCATTTGGCAAACGCGCCAAAACCAGATGAATAATATTCTCCGCCAAATCATGCTCACCATAGGTAATATAAATCTTCTGACCAGAAATTTTGTAGTGCTCACCACTTGGTTCTGCTTTGGAGCGTATCGCCGCTAAGTCTGACCCTGCCTGCGGTTCAGTCAAATTCATTGTTCCTGTCCATTCCCCTGAAATCAATTTTTCAAGATAATAATCTTTCTGTTCTTGTGATCCATGATGATGAATCGCTTCAACCGCACCTTGGTTTAAGAGTGGGCAAAGCCCAAAAGACATATTTGCCCCTTGCCACATTTCTTGGATAGGAAACGCGACCAACCACGGTAAATTTTGTCCGCCATATCCACTATCAAACGGTACCGCATTCCATCCGCCATCGCGATATTGCGCGTAGGCTTCTTTAAACCCTTTTGCCGTTGTCACAACACCGTCTTTTAACTGCGTGCCGTCTTGATCCCCTGACCAATTTAAGGGTGCCAAAACTTCACTCGCCAATTTTGCGGCGGGGGTCAAAACACTCTCCACCATCTCAATATCCAACGTGCCCAACTCTTCATGCTCGGGCAATTGGTTCAATCCCACAACATGATCCAAAACAAAACGCATATCATCTAAAGGGGCATTATAATCTGACATTGAAATTCCTTAGGTTTTTTTTTAAAAATTATTCGAAAATTATATACTGTCATTGCGAGGAATGAAATGACGAAGCAATCCAGAATGCTTCCATTAAGCTCTGGATTGCCGCGTTCGCTCCGCTCTCTCGCAATGACGCCTGAGCAAACTGGCACAGTGTTCGCAATATTATAATTAGTATAAATAACTAAATATAACGCAACACTATGAATAATGCCTTAAAATCATTAGAAAACAATGCCTTAGCCGCGCTGACCAACCGCGCGCCGAGTCATATCGTCAATGCCATTAAGACCGCAAGCGCTAAAACAGGGGTAAGTTTTTCCTATCTCATGGAAAAGGCCGCCGCTGAAAGCAATTTCAACCCCACCATTAAAGCCAAAACCAGCAGCGCGACGGGCCTGTTTCAATTCATCGAAAGCACATGGATGGACATGGTTGATAAGCATGGCGCAAAATACGGCATTGATAAAAACGCGTCCAAAAGCGAGCTTTTAAACCTACGCAAGGACCCTGAAATCGCCAGCTTCATGGCCGCCGAATTTGCCGAAGACAACAAATCATATCTTGAGCAAAATGTTGGTGGTGAAATAGGCAATACTGAACTCTATTTTGCCCATTTCATGGGTGCAGGTGGGTCAAACGCTTTTCTATCTCAACTCAAGAAAAATCCCCTTAATATTGCCGCCGATATCTTTCCTAAAGAAGCGCGCGCCAATAAAGGCGTATTTTACGATCGCGCAACGGGCGCACCCCGCACGATGCAACAAGTTTATGATTTCTTCGATAAGAAATTTTCTGATGATACACAAATTGCCGAAGCCCCTGCAACCAAAGCCCATAAACCTAAAAACCGTCCCGAAGGCGGCTATCAGCATATTCCGTTCTCTCTAAAAAACCCGATTGAAATAAGACAGGTTCAACACCAAGCGCAGTATAATGCGAGTATGAATTCCCTTTATCAAATTCAAAATCAACTTGATGCCTTCTTCTCAACCCCAACAAGTTTAAGAGAGAGAAACTTAGCCGCCTCAATCTACGGCAGCCTAAAAAGTCCAACGTCTTCGCTGTTAGATATTCTAAAGTAAATTAAGCTTCTGCTGCGCGGCGCAGACGGTCATTGATCGCAACGCCAATACCCCTCTCAGGAATATCCATCACCGCAATGGCCTTGTTTTGAGCATGATCCAAATCGCGCAACATCATAAATAAATTCTTGGCGGCTTCTTCCAAATCACCGTCTTCGCTCAAATTGCGAAACGCATGATCTGGTAAATCTTTGGCATTACCACCACCAACAACACCCATAAATTTCACGGATCCAAACGCCAATAAAGCCTCACCTTGTTTCACATCCACTGCCTTTAAACGTAGGGGGATAGAAGGCGCATAATGCTTTAATAAAAGCCCCGGTGATTTTGGCTTTGCGCTCGTTTTGGTTTCGGTTTGCAACGCGCCCAAATAAGGCTCTAAATCTTCGGCTGTAATCGCCCCTGCCCGTAAAATCATCGCCACGTCTGTGCTTAAATCCAATACGGTAGATTCAAGCCCCACATCGCACGCCCCCGCGCCCAAAATATAATCAACCGCATCACCTAGACTTTGCGCCGCATGTTTAGGCGTGGTCGCACTCGGCTCGCCCGAGGCATTGGCACTTGGCGCCGCAATCGGCACAGCCGCCGCCGCCATTACTTGACGCATCACTTTATGCGCAGGCACGCGTACCGCTAAAGTATCTAAACCCGCACTCACCAATTTACTCACACTATTACCTTTGCGTGCGGGCAGTATAAGAGTCAAAGCCCCTGGCCAAAACGCATTCGCTATTTTGAGCGCACGCGCATCCATTTCCACCAAAGCACTAGCCTTTTCAATGTCGCTCACATGAACAATCAATGGATTATGATTGGGCCGATTTTTCGCCTTAAAAATCTTCGCTACCGCCGCGTCATTCAGGGCATTTGCGCCAAGCCCATAAACCGTTTCTGTTGGCAACACGACCACCTCACCACTTTTTATAATATTGGCGGCTTCTTTTATGGATTGATCATTGGCAATTACAATGCGAGGCATAAAATCTTTTAACGCGCTTTACGCCGAAGCACAACAAATTCACTGACCTTTCCAATAAAAATAATTTAAGGTATGATCTTCTGAAGTTATTATTTTCTACTCTTTTATGTCTAAGGACTCTTAAAATATGAATGCATTAATTTCCATGAGCCTGGCAGTGCTTATCTGGAGTCTATATCCTCTAGCGGCAACCATAGGCCTACAAACAATGGGCTCTTTGGAAATGATACTAGTTGTCTATTTCTTTTCCGGTTTTGGCGCCTTGCTTTTGGGAGGGCATTACCTATGGCAAAACAAGCTTATTGAAAAAGTAAAAGATTCTCACAAAAATCTAACGAAGCAGGCCTATGTCAGCATCATTATTTCCGGTATTGCAGGTGTCCTTTGTCATGGCTTTTTTATTGTTTCATTAACAATGGCAAATAAAGGGGGGGTATCTCTTTTATATGAATCCTGGCCTGTTATTGCCGTCGTCGCAACACCATTTCTTATGCGTAAAAGATGGAAAGAAGTCAACTTACAAGAATTTATAATTAGTCTCGTTGCATTGGCTGGCGTGGCCATTATTATTTTGTCTGATGAATCTATTCAAATAACTCGCAATCAAAATGATTTACAAAATAGCGGGTTGAATATAGTAAGCCTTGGGGGCTATATACTTGCTTTTGCAGGGGGATATATGTGCGCCATATTAGTAGTCACTAAGGGTGTTTTTGCTGAATATTTTTCAGAATTAGATGATAATACAGGTGCCGTTCTCATCAGTGAAATTTACAGTAGGCTTATCAGTATGATCCTTATGACAGTCGCATTTATATTTGTTGGTGATCAGTTTGATTTTAGCTCCATTCACTGGGCTTCAACTTTCTATGTTGGTTTTATTGTATTTGTGGTCGGCGGGGCCCTTTATACATATTCATTAATGATATCTGAACGCCCTACTATTCATATATTATATTATTTTGTACCTGTTTTAGCGGTGGTTTGGCTATGGCTTGCAGAGGAAGCAACAATAAACACATGGCTGTTCGTTGGAGGAGGCATCATCACACTTTGTAATATTTACCTCGCTTATGCAGGGCGTAAAGCGGCACTAGAAGAACCTATATATAGTGTTCCCCCTGTGCTTGGCTCTGGAATACCCGTCGTTGACGGCAAAGTAATCGCCAAACCCAACAATGATCGCACCGCTAAATAAGCAAAGCCTTCTGCTTCCAACGCATCACCATTCCACCCCAAACTATCAACAGGCTCTATCGTCATATTTAACTCTTCGCGTAAGCGATCCATCATATATTTATTGTGACGCCCCCCACCTGCCATATAAAGCATGCGCGGGGTATCAGGTAAGGCGTTTAAAGCGAGTAAAATGCTACGCACCGTAAATTCGCTTAACGTAGCGACAGCATCTTTTAAACTCAGTTTTTTAATATCAGACACATCCCATTCATCACGATCCAATGATTTAGGCGGCGTTTTTAAAAAATAATCATGGCTCAACCATTTTTTTAAAATCTTTTCATTGGCCTTGCCTGACCGTGCCAACGCCCCATCGACATCATAAGACTGATCCGTCTGGCGGCTCACCACATCATCAATCAACGCATTGGCTGGGCCTGTATCAAACGCTATAATATCGGTACGCATCCGCCCCAACCACGTAATATTTCCCACGCCGCCCATATTCAAAATCGCGATTGGTTTTTCAATATTGCTCGCAAATGCACGATGGCATAGGGGCAATAAAGGCGCCCCTTGCCCACCTGCCTTCACATCTGCCATTCGCATATCGCCAATCACATCGATGCCTATTGCGCTGGCTAATTTGGCACTATCACCAATTTGCCACGTAAATTTTTGGCTGGGGTCATGCAGGATGGTTTGACCATGGAATCCTATAATTTCAGGTTTTTGGCTTTGATTTTGAAGAAAATTCTGCACAACGCGGATATGCGCGGTTGTTAAAACCTCTTCTGCCTTATCCGTGATATGATTAGAAAACCGCTGTCCAAAGGCGGCTTTAATCGTCTCACGCTCGGCTTTATCATAAGGATAGGTCTTAAAATTTAAGGTTTTGGTGTAATCCATGCCATCGGTCTCCACCAACGCCACATCAATGCCATCCAAAGACGTGCCAGACATCAAACCCAATGCGGTATAGACTTTATTTTCTTTCATGATTATAAATTTCCTATGACAAACACGACTTACAAATCAGATTTCCTCAATATTCTAACCGAACGCGGCTTTATTCACCAGTGCAGTGATTTTGACGCGCTTGATGCCAAATTGATGGAAGGCCCCCAAAGCGCCTATATCGGTTTTGATGCGACGGCTAAATCCCTCCATGTCGGCAACCTCACAGGCATCATGATGCTGCGTTGGTTCCAAGAATGTGGTCATAAACCTATTACACTTATGGGCGGCGGCACATCCAAGATTGGCGATCCGTCGTTCAAAGATGAACAACGCGTGCTTTTGGATGACAACACCATCAATACCAACATCCAAAATATTCAAGACACCTGTTTTCGCCAATTTTTAAAGTATGGCGATGGCGATACAGATGCCCTTATGGTCAACAACAATGACTGGCTTGATGGTTTGAATTACCTATCTTTCTTGCGGGACTATGGTCGTTATTTTTCCGTGAACCGCATGATCTCATTCGATAGCGTGAAAACACGATTAGAACGCGAAAGCTTTCTTTCCCTTCTCGAATTTAATTACATGGTTATGCAAGGCTATGACTTTGTAGAATTAAACAAACGCCACGACACCATTCTGCAAATGGGTGGTTCTGACCAATGGGGCAATATTATCAATGGCGTTGATCTGGGGCATAAAGCCCATCAAATGAAGCTCTTTGCGCTTACTGCGCCGTTGCTCACCACACCCGATGGTAAGAAAATGGGTAAAACTGTCAGTGGTGCGGTTTGGTTGAATGCAGAAATGCTCTCACCATACGACTATTACCAATTCTGGCGTAACGCGGATGATGTCATGGTGGGCACACTGCTTAGACGTTTCACCATGCTGCCGATGGATGAAGTCTTAAAGCTCGAATCCTTGCAAGGCGCAGAAATAAACGAAGCTAAAAAAATTCTCGCCTTCGAAGCTACTAAAATGTGCCACGGCGAAGCCGCCGCAAAAGACGCAGAAAACACAGCTCAAAAAGTATTCGAGCACGGCTCTGTTGGCGACGATCTGCCCTTTATCGAAATTGAAAAATCTGCCCTAGAAGCAGGCCAATCCTTCGTTGATCTTTTTGTTCAATCAGGCTTGAGCGAATCCAAAGGCGAAGTCAAACGCCTTGTCAAAGGCGGCGGTGCAAAGGTCAATGATAACAGCGTTACAAACATTGATTTGGTTTTAACCAACAATGATTTAACAGATGAGGGTTACATCAAACTATCATCAGGCAAAAAACGCCACGCTCTCGTGAAGGTAAAACAAAAGTAAAATCGTCATTATACGGCCTGTCCGTGTAATCTATGGCGATGTCGCAAAAGCATAAGAACAAGCTATTGTGCTTTCTTAATTTTACTTTCAACGCTTTCTTCAAACAAAATATTACGAATAAAGCCAGGGGCTAAAACTGACAATGGGTTTATGCTCACCTTTGGATCAGAAGACGGTCCTGAAATTTTATACGTTGCCGCCAAAAACGCTTTACCGCCCGTCAAAATTTGACCCAAAACAGGTATTTCACCAATAGCTTTGTTCACACCAGAAAGCGGTATCACCGTTCCCGAAATATCAACTTTAGACGCCTGTTGATCATATAATCCTTCAAACGTCAGACCCAAAGTCGATCCCGATGTTCTTCCATTTTTCATGACTAAAAGGTTGCCGCCTTTTCTAAAACGCCATTCGAAGTCTGATTCTAATTTTGTAAAAGCTAAGCCATTTTGTTGCAAAACATCCTGAACACCATTCAAACTCATCGCACTTAAAAGGTTAGCTAAGACAGGGGCTTTCACCACATTAAAATCACTAATTTCCGCTTGTCCAAAAATATTGCCCGTTAAATCATCTCCTTTTGGCTCGCCATAAACAATCAAATTCCCGCCTCGAATTTTATCATAAAGGCCAAAAGCCCTTAAGGTTTCACCAGCATCACTCGATTCTACCCTAAAGATACGTTTTCCTGTTCCATTATCGGGTCTAAAACGGACAAATAAATCACCTTGTCCAAGGGTTGAATCTAACTCTGCTCTTGTTACATCTCCCTGCTTGTCGGTTTCCAAATAAACTTTTGCGCTTTCTAAAATTGTATCCTTATCCGTTAAAATTTTCTGTGCCTTTAAAGAAATCTGCATCGGTTGTTCTGTTTCATTAACGTCTTTAGGATTATCCCATTTTGCATTCTCACCTTCTGTTGATGCTACAACTTCTTTTTCTAAAAATGGCTTTGCATCAAACACAGGACCTGCGGCAATAATCTTTAAAACATTGCTTGGTGTAATTTCAAAATCGACTTTTAAATTACTTTTACCAATAACGGCCTGTGCAATACTGCCTTGCGAAATATCATCGCTACCATCTTTTAATTTCTTAAAAATAAACCGTCCGTCTTTTAAAGAAAACCCTTCTGCTTTTACGTTCAATTTATCAACTTCTTGTAAATCATCGTTCTTCATAATAGCTGTCAAAGAAAGGGAACCTGCAACGCCGCTTGGTTTTTTATATCCGAACGGATCAACCCGTAAAACGGCGTTTGTTAAATCACCTTTTATATCTATCGTCGCGGGAATACCGCGGTCTGTGTAAACAACATCTAAGCCAATAGAGCCAGAGATATAATCTTCTAAACCAATATTAAAAGCCTTACGTAAAGCCTCATCAGCCTCTAGCTTAGCTGTTATTTTTGAATGATAATCTCGCCCTTCTGTTGAAAGATATTCTTCCCATGATACGTCAATATTACGATTGGCTAGTTGCCCCTTACCCTTGAAAGAAATTTTTCCTTCTTCAAAATTTAAGTTATAAGGACCGCCCGTTAACGGTAAGCCTTGAACAATATTGGGTAATAGAATATCGCGAACCATGCCATCAATTTTTACAATAACACGCTCTTTTGGCAGATCTTGTATTGTAGGAAACTCTAAATCTAAATCAAATTCTAAATCACCTCTAACATCATTCACATCAAAGGCAAATTTATCACCAATCGCAATAGGCTCATCCATGGCATAAAGAAGGGCTGTTTTCAAAGGCCCTTTACCCTTTAAAGTGACATAACCCATTCCACCACCTTTAACACTTATGTTCGTTAATTTAACAACAACATCACGGCCCTCAATATCACCGATGGCACCTTGATTGCTGGTAATCGTCAACGTATCATTTTCATACGTTCCCTCTGCACTCGCGTTGGTTACGGGCTTTAAAGTTTCAGAATATTTTATCGTTAAACCTTCTGCCTTAAAATTCGCCTTTACGTCACTGACTTCAGTCTTATAGGCCGCTACTGTTGCTTGCTCATCTGCGGTTTGTAAGTTCTGATTGGGGGTAAGCGAAAGATCACCCGTAATATTTGTATCAAAAATACGACCTTCACTTAATTTATGAGACGCCCATTTTCCAATGACAGTCTCTTTCCTTGACGGAGGAACAAGCGCATGCACATCATTTGTTTGGAACTCTGCAATATTAATTTCAAATGGTGCAGAAATTTTTTCGTCTGTAATTAAAATATTCGATTGAATAGAAACTGGTATATTCCCAATATTGGCATCAAATGAATTAATATTAAGAGCATTCTTCAAATGATCATAATCTGCCTTTAAAGAAATATTCTTTAACGCCAATCCTTCATCAAAATAATCAGGAACAACAATATTTCCTTCAGGGATTTTAAAATCTACCAATGCATTTTGTAAGTTAAGCTTATGATCAAAGGCCGCTTTAATATCTCCGCCAATAAATAAATTTTGTTTTTTTAGAATTCCTACTTCAGGAAAAAAATTTGTGAGGTAAGCGGGATTAATATCCGTAACCTGCGCGGTAAAGGTTATATCCTTTTGCTTACGACGATACATAACATCCGACCTTAAACGCGCTTCACGGCCTTCTGCTGTGGGAAGATTCATCACCAAATCACCAGAAAGTCCTTCATATGTTTTATTTAAACTCAGATCAATAAGCGCAAGATATGATTCTTCATCCGCGTGCATATTAATGGATTTAAGAACGGCACGTTTTAACTCCACGCGTTTAATTGCGCTCAAAATATGGTTTTTATTTTCATCACCCGCAAATATTTCATCTAAAATGTCTTTTGCATCACGTTTAATGTCTTGGGTGTCCATATCTGCGCCAGTTGGTTCAGCGGATAGCTCTTCCCACATAAAGTTCAACTCACCATCTTGTTCAACCAATTGAAAAACAGGATCTTCAATCACAACAATTGAAGGCAAAATTTTACCTAACAACAAATATCGCGTCGCAACACCAATTGAAACTTTTTCAATCGTGCTTCCTTGTGCTGCCTCACCGGGTTGTTTTATTTGAATCTGATTTAAATCTAATAAGATAGGTTCATTCCACGCAGGCCATGAAAGCGCTAACTTTTGAATTTGAACATCATATCCTTCAATTTGATCACTTAATGCATCTTCTATTTTGGGTTTAATAAATTCTAGATCTAATGGCCCTTGCGCCATCCGCATCGCAAAACCGCCCACAGCCAACATCACCAAAATGATCAAAACCAAAAGGACTTTGGTTATCCAATTCAGGTGAAATCCTGTATGGCGCATAGTTGCATGAAATAATTTCAAAGTTTTTGGCTTTCTGGTATCAATAAAGTTAAGCATGATTATAGTGACATTACTCTTGTACGAAAGTCTCTTTCGGATAATTATCTTAAAACATAACAATTAAATATGAGGACATGATGGCAAAAGACTTAAAAATTGGGGATATGGCCCCCAACTTTACCCTTCCAACGGATAATGACGGCGAAATAACACTTTCAAACTTAAAAGGCGAAAAGGTTATTTTATATTTCTATCCCAAAGACGATACGCCGGGTTGCACGAAGGAGAGTTGCTCTTTTAACGAAAACCTCAGCACGTTGCACAAACTAAAAACCAAAGTTATCGGAATTTCAAAATGCTCCGTTAAAAAACATGATAAGTTCAAGACAAAATATGATTTAAACTTTCCCTTAGCGTCCGATGAAGCAGGCGAAGTGTGCGAGGCTTACGGGACATGGGTTGAAAAATCTATGTATGGCCGTAAATATATGGGCATTGATCGCTCCACCTTCCTCATTGATGAAAACGGCAAAATCGCGCAAATCTGGCGCAAAGTAAAAGTCAAAGACCATGTCGAAGACGTGATGGAAACAATAAAAAACGGCCTATCTGAGGCCGCTTAATTTTATTTTACCGTCTCGCCCTCGCGCCTGCGCGCATGGCGACATTAAAAAGCTAAGCTGATTTCTTCTTCGCACCATTCCCAATCGCCACAGGAACTTCACGACCTGAATTCCCCGCTTTATTCATATGGTCATGCATATGCGCCAGCAAATGATTAGTCTTTTCATGGAAGAAGTGATTAGCCCCCCCCACAATACGGTGATCAATTTCAATCCCTTTTTGCGCGTATAACTTCTCACAAAGCTTCGTCACTGAATCCAACGTCACAATGTCATCATTCTCACCCTGAATAATCAAACCCGATGACGGGCAAGGTGCCAAAAAGCTAAAATCATACATATTGGCCGGCGGCGCGACAGAGATAAAACCTTCAATCTCAGGACGGCGCATCAAAAGCTGCATGCCAATCCACGCCCCAAAGTTAAAACCAGCAATCCACACATATGGCGCATTCGGGTTTAAATCCTGCATCCAATCCAGCGCAGAGGCCGCATCACTCAGCTCCCCCTCACCTTGATCATGCACCCCTTGGGATTTCCCAACACCGCGAAAATTAAAGCGCAACGTCGAAAATCCACGCTGGACCATCGCTTGGAACATCATGTAAGAGATTTTATTGTTCATCGTCCCACCATGTTCGGGGTTGGGATGTAAAATCAAAGCCAACGGCGCATTTGGTGTTTTCGAGTGTGAATAACGACCTTCAAGGCGTCCTTCGGGTCCAGTGAACATAATCTCAGGCATAAAATCTCCAATATTGTTTCATAGTAAAACTTTAATCTACGTCTTCGTGTATTTTCGTAATATCTTTTTGACGTGATATATGTTTTATATAGAACCAAAGGACAAATGTCCAAATAAATCTGATAAGCTATTGATTTTATTGTTAATATTGGGATAAAATAAGAAAAAACGACTCTGTCATCCTGAACGTAGTGAAGGATCTCAGACACAACGAAAAGATTCTTCGCTATACTCAGAATGACAAGATGATGAAAAAAATTTACCTCGATCATAACGCAACAACGCCCATCCGCCCCGAAGTCCTCGACCGCGTGACCAAAACCATGGGTGAGGTCGGCAATGCGTCTTCCGTTCATCATTTTGGTCGTGAAGCGCGTAAAATTGTCGAAACCGCCCGCGACCAAGTCGCCGACCTCTGCCAAGTTGACAGCGACCAAGTCATCTTCACCAGCGGCGCAACAGAATCCATTAATACAGTCCTCAGCGGTTATCGCGATAAACCCGTTTTGATCTCGGCGATTGAGCACCCCGCCGTTCTCGCCGCCGCACCACACGCCATAAAAATTCCCGTCACGTCAGACGGCGTTGTTGATATGGACGCCTATAAATCCTTGCTTGAGGAGCACAAACCCGCCCTCGTATCCGTCATGCTGGTCAACAGTGAAACGGGCGTGATCCAACCCGTGCCAGAAATGGCCAAAATGGCACATGACGCAGGCGCCCTCTTTCACACCGATGCCGTACAGGGCGCAGGGCGTATTGATATCTCCATGAAAAAGCTCGGCGTTGATTATATGAGCCTCTCCGCCCATAAATTTGCAGGCCCCCAAGGGGTCGGCGCACTCATCAAGCGTGATGGCTTGGATACGCCCAAATTCATGCTCGGCGGTGGTCAAGAAAAAAATTGTCGTGCCGGCACACACAATACCGCCGGCATCGCAGGCATGGGCTTGGCCGCAAAGCTTGCCAAAGAAAATATGAAGCATTACGCAGACCTCACAACAATGCGCGATGAGATGGAAAACCAAATCCGCCAACTCACTAATAAAACCATTATCTATGGGGAATCAGCCCCGCGTGTCGGCAACACCACCAATGTTGGTCTGCCCAATATGCCCGCCCAAACCCAAATGATGGCGCTCGATCTTGATGGCATTGCGGTCTCCAGCGGTTCTGCCTGCTCCAGCGGCGCGTTCAAACCCTCCCACGTCCTCACCGCCATGGGCGCAAGTGATGAGGAAGCCAAAAGCGCCTTGCGTATTTCCCTAGGGTGGAATACAAAACAATCCGATATTAATGCTTTCTTAGAAAGCTATAAAAAGATAATTGAACGGATAGATTAAAAAAAATTTACCCGTCATCCCCGCGATTTACCGCAGGTAAATATTAACAGCGGGGATCCATATGCCAGTCGCAACGCGACTGTCTTCACTGGATCCCGTTTGTGTAAACTAGCTTCGCTAGTACCAACGGGATGACGATTAATAGGATACAACCATGCCAAACATAACATTCATTTTCAAAGACGGATCAAAAAAACAAGTCGACGCCCCACTCGGCCTCTCCCTCATGGAAGTCGCCATCAAAGAAGGTATTGAAGAAATTGAAGGCGCGTGCGGCGGTGGCTTAGCCTGCGCCACCTGTCACCTTTACGTCCATCCAGATTTTAAAGACCAAACCCTGCCCGAAGACGGCGAAATCAGCGAAGATGAAGAAGACATGCTCGACCTCGCTTTTGATGTCCGCGACACCTCCCGCCTCTGCTGTCAAATCATAATAGACGAAAAATCCGAAGGCCTCACTGTGGCGCTGCCTGGGGCGGATGTGGATGTGGAATGGTGACTAATATAATAGAAAAAATTTTAGTATTATAAATATCTCTATTTATTTTCTTAACTCATAAACGCCAAGCCCACGATTTTCATGCCCACCTTCAATCACCCTCGGCAAACCGTGCTGATCTAACTCCTGATTCATTCTGGATATTTCCCTTCTTCCTGAAATTCTCTCACTAGCAACGGCAGATGGCATTACTTCTTTTAACGTATCTCGAGAATGATGTGTTCTATTACTAGTTGCAAAGTGAACCAAAAGACTCATCGTGCGTCTTCCTAATCCATTTACGATTAAAGGTCCAAATCGAACCTCATGCCTTTCTGGAACAATTTCCATGCCGCTAATATAATATTTTTCTTCTTCCTGTGCAGCACCGCTTAGATTTTTGAGCCTTTTACCTGTCAGAAACTGCTGTGCTATTGCTTGTGAAATAGCAGGTAAATTTTTTCCACTTTTAGCCAATTTCCATGGCATCACTTTATCAACACCAGCTTCCATATAACTTGCTATAGCTATTTCATCTTGAGTCCTTATCTCCATTTCATCTGCATTATACTTTCTAGATAAAAGCACTATAGATGTAGATGAAGGTAAAGCAGCTCTTATTTGTCTTATTTTAGACAAAGGGTTTCCTTTAGGTAATTCATTTTCATCAATGACTAAAACATGGGGCGCACCATGTTTTGCCTCTATAAAGGAAATATCCAAATTGCTTGCTGCCTGACTAAAGCCTAGGTGTGTGAAAAGCATTTGTTTTCTTGCGTAACTCCCCATAAAAGCTACATAACATTCTTCTTTTTCTAATGGGAAAAGATCGTCAGCCTTGGCCGCTAGTTCTCTTTGTCTTAGTTCAAATTGTTCTCCTTTAGCCTTTAATGCCGCTTCTTTTTTCTTCTTTTCTTTCAGTAATGGAGCACTAATCACACTCGCTAGTTTTGCTATGTTTTTACCATCTTTATCTCTAGTCCATGGAAGTAAATTGTCTACTCCAAATCTTTTAAACCTTTGAAAGTAATGGTTATATTGTTTTGGTACGCCTGATTTTAGATCGGGTATTTTCTTTGAAAGTAAAATTATAGGTTTATCAGGATTTAAACGCTTAATAAGCGCAAGTTCTTCAAATGGATCCTTTCCGTAGTTTTCATCAACAACAATAACGTCTGCCTCACTTTGATTAGCAGATTGATATAATATTGCTGATGAATTCTTATTAGAAGCAGAGTTTAGATAAGTAAAAAGGTCTTCTTTTCTGCTATCACTGGTCAAACATAATACTTTTAACTTTAATTTTGTCATAACAAATTATACTTAATTTTCTGAGTAAATTGCAAATTTTTATTTAAATTATGGATGCTGGTACATTCAAATCTAATACCATTCATTTATAGGATTAAATTCCTTTATTTTTGTAGATTATTATGCTACTTTAGGTTATGAATTTTTTAGAGTTAAGCACAACAAGAAACCCACCCGTCATTGCGAGGCATGTAATGACGCCCCAAGCGTTATTATGCCGTTTCGCCCTCGCGTTTACGCGTATGGCGACAATTAAAAAGCCCAACGAACTCATAAAATTAGTCAATAAAATCAAAGACAACGCATTTTGGCCGCAAAAAATACACCAACAAACTGATAGAAAAGAGGAGTGTAAAAAAAGCCGTGACGCAACGAACGGACTGAAGGAATTGATTTTTTCATTTAAAATTAACAGTTTATCGCCTCGCCCTGCCGCTTACGGCCTCCTTAAACTTTATGGCGACATCTTAGAGTCCTTGCTTTTTCGCTCCTATTTGCCGTATAACACCCGCATGACAACACAGTTAAACAGTATGGGCATTGCGAAAGCACCGAAAGACACACGCGTCGTCGTGGCCATGTCGGGCGGCGTGGATTCCAGCGTAACTGCCGCGCTCCTCCATGAGGAAGGCTATGACGTTGTTGGTGTGACGCTACAACTCTATGATTACGGCAAGGCCGTGGAGCGTAAAGGCGCGTGTTGTGCGGGTCAGGATATTTATGACGCCAAAAAGGTCTCCGAAGAAAAAGGCTTCCCGCATTACGTTCTCAATTACGAAGATAATTTCAAAGACAGTGTCATGACAGACTTTGTTGAAAGCTACATGAATGGCGAAACGCCCATTCCCTGCGTGCGTTGTAACCAAACCGTAAAATTCCGTGATCTGTTTAAAGTTGCCCAAGATTTGGGCGCAGATTGCATGGCGACAGGTCACTATATAAAACGTATCGTAAACCCCGTGAGTGGCAAGGCTGAATTGCATCGTGCCATTGATATGGGTAAGGATCAGAGCTATTTCCTCTTTGCCACCACGCAAGAGCAACTCGACTTCCTCCGCTTCCCTTTAGGTGCATGGACAAAGGATGTCACCCGTGAACACGCAGAGCGTTTAGGCTTACTCGTTTGCAATAAACCCGACAGCCAAGATATTTGTTTTGTGCCTAATGGGGATTACGCCAGAGTGGTCAAAAAAATTCGCCCTGATGCCGAAAAACACGGCAACATCGTTCACATGGACGGGCGTATTATGGGCGAGCATGAAGGCGTTATTCATTACACCATTGGTCAGCGACGCGGCCTCGGCATTGGCGGCGGACAAAATGAGGACAATTCCCCTTTCTATGTTGTGCGTGTTGACCCGACCGCAAACGAAGTGATTGTAGGACCTAAAGAAGCTTTAGCGCGTGATATCATCTTCATTAATGATTGCAACTGGCTGGAAGAAATTCCCACTGAAGGATTGAGCATTAATGTCAAACTTCGCTCCGTCAGCCCAACATCGCCCGCAAAATTATTTAAACGCGACGACGGAAAATATGAGATACATTTAGAAACCGCACAATACGGAATTTCCCCTGGACAGGCGGCTGTTTGTTACAATGGGGATCGCGTTCTAGGCGGCGGCTGGATTATAAGCAGTGAAAATAGTGAGATAAAAATTGCAGCGTAATTCATTCTTGACAAAAATAGTTATTTTGCGCGATAAAGGCGGCGATCTAAAGAACGTCTTTCAATTTATTTACATGACGGCCTTTTTAACAATCCTCCTGCTTGCGGGAATGGCGCATAAAATAAGTGGCGGTATAGCTCAGTGGTTAGAGCAGAGGAATCATAATCCTTGTGTCCGGAGTTCAAATCTCTGTACCGCCACCAATTTTTCTTTCATGGGGATATGCCATGAATAATTTTAAAGTCAGCACCGAAAAACCCATCAAATTTAGCGTTAAAAAAGGGGAGCGTTATAGCTTTTGCACCTGTGGGCATTCTTCAAAAATGCCGCTTTGTGATGGGGCACACAAAGAAAAGGCACCTAATTTTCGCTCTCTAAAATTTGAGGCCGATAAGGATCAAGATGTATGGTTGAGCGAATGTTTAGACCAAAGCGATAAGAGATTTATTAAGAAAAAACCTAAAGTCAAAGATAGTGACGCGGTATGAAAAATATTAGCCCTGCCGAATTAATCCCGTTAGATATTTTTGAAGGACAAGAACCCATCAAAATAGATTTGGTCTATGCCAAACCTGATCATCCACGCAATATGTTTAAGGAAGCCATTTATCACGATAAAGCACGCTTATGGGCGCACAAAGATTTGGCAGCGATTACGATTTTAACCGCACGTATTTTAAACAAAAAATTTGGATGGATTTTAGAAATTAAAGATTGTCTACGCACCTATGATGCGCAAGTTGCCATGGCCGAAACACAAATCGTGAGGGATAATCCACAATGGATGATGGATCCCCCCTTATTATCAGCACCAGGAACAGGAGCTCATCCCCGCGCCATGGCCGTTGATGTTCATCCAATTGATAAGGATGGAAATCATATTGATATGGGAACGCCGTTTGATGATATGAGAGATGAATCTTCAAGAGATTTTAAAGACTTTTCAGATCAAATTTTACAAAACCGTCAAGAATTAGAGAGTGCTTTTGTGCAGAGCGCCAAAGCCTTAAATTTACCTTTACTGCCTTTGCCCAATGAATGGTGGGATTTTCGTTTGCCGAATGATTATACTCAGCAGTTCGCGCCGCTTCACGATGCCGATTTGCCGCCGCAAATGCAGATGACAGCCAAAATTGAGAATAATATTCCTGATTTTAACGACGCGCATTTTGAAAAGCTTGCAGACTCCATTCTTGCGATGATAGAACCGCATAATGGAAATTTATAATGACATCGAAAATATTGCTGATCATGCCAAAGACGCCGTTATTGCCATTGGTAATTTTGACGGCATACATCGTGGACATCAGGCACTTATTAAACAGGCCGAGAAAATTGCCAAAGATCAGGGCAAGAAATTTGGCGTCCTGACATTTGAGCCACATCCGCGCCGTTTATTTCAACCAGACCAACCACCAGGTCGTATTACATCGGCACCTTTAAAAGCCAAACGTTTAGAAGCCACAGGCATTGATTTTTTATTCTCGCTTGATTTTAACTGGGATTTTGCAAGCCAAAGTGCGGATGATTTTGTTCAAAAAATTCTAAAAGAGGGCCTTAACGCTGCACATATTATTGTAGGTCAAGATTTTTGCTTTGGGCAACTGCGTAAAGGATCCGCCGATACGATACGTGACGCAGGCATTGATGTGACGATTGTTGATCCTGTGAATGATGAAAAGGATGACATCATATCCTCCAGCCGTATTCGTGAGAAAATCCGTAAAGGGCTAATTGATGAAGCCAACAATTTATTGGGATGGGAGTGGGAAGTACAAGGCACGATTTTTCGGGGGGATCGTCGCGGGCATGAGCTTGGCTATCCGACCGCCAATATTCTGCTCGGTGATACGCTCCATCCTGCTTACGGCATTTATGCCTGTTTAGTGCAAATTGAAGGTGAAGAAGAATGGCTGGCGGCCGCGACCAATATTGGTATTCGCCCCATGTTTGAGGTTAAAGAAGGACAGATCGAAGCCCATATCCTCAATTTCCCTGATCGTGATATTTATGACCGCATTTTACGCGTTAAACCCGTGGAGCGCTTACGCGGCGAAGCCAAATTCAATTCCCTCGATGATTTAATCATCCAAATGGAAAAAGACTGCCAAACAGCCGAAGAAATACTCTCTTAACCTATTGTTATGATTGTAAAATTTAATTTTATTCACAAAACTCGATAAAAGTTTTGACATATTCTCATCCCTATGAGATATTGCGCGACTTTTTGAGAAAATAGAGGATTAGTTAGATGGCACCACTAGCAGCAGAAGCATTAAAAGAAGCCGCAGCACAAACAGGTCAAATCTGTACAACAACGGGCGAAGTCGTTGATTTAACTGGTGCGCCATTTCAACCCTCTACTGTTAAAACTACAGAACCACCTAAACAAAAGTCTATGATTGGGGAACATTCTAAAGATCTCCCGCCATTACAATTACAAAGAATATTCTTATTACCTCAGCAAACAGAAATAACGCAACAGCGACAAGGCGTGCTTCAAAACCAAACACCTGAAGAAGCTGCCGCAATCCGTGATAGACAAATTCTTGCTCAAAAAAGACAATTAGCCATTGGACTAACAGCCAGAACACTAAAATAAAACTGCACAGTGAAACGATAATCGCTTATCATCATTGATATGTTTGATATCGTCTCGCTTCTTGTTGCTAATATTATTCCTCTTTATATCCTGATTGCCCTTGGATTTATTGCGGGGCGGTGGATGGATGTGAATTTACCGTCAATGGCTACCATTGCCATTTATATTCTCGCCCCTATTGTAAATTTTGGTGCGATGGCGCAGATGAAATTTACGCCTGAATATATGCTTCTACCTCCAATTTTTCTTGCGGGATCAATAATTATTAGCTTTATCGCATATAAAATTTCTCAAAAAATTTGGAAGAATAGTACGGCCAACCTTATCGGTATGGGCAGTGTTACAGGTAATACCTTATATTTTGGTATGCCTGTTATTTTGGCTTTATTGGGACCAGAATGGATTGGCGTTTATGTGTTTATTGCGCTTGGCACAATGATTAGTGAAATTACGCTTGGGTATTATTATGGGGCACGCGGTAATGCGAACGTAAAAGAAGCTCTTATTAAAGTTGCTAAACTCCCTATCATCCATGGTGTATGGCTAGGTCTAGCCTATAATCTCTCTGGCCTTGATCTTCCGCAATCATTCACGCGCTATTGGGATTACTCCATCGGTGCATGGGTAATTATTGGCATGATGATTATTGGTGTTGCGCTTGCTAAACAGAACCGTTTGGAAGTTGATTTAAAGCTCCTTGCGAGTATGTTTGCCCCTAAATTCATTCTCTGGCCACTTTTTGGATTTAGTATTATTCTTTTGGATCAAGCCTATTTCCAAGCCTTCGAGCCAGAAGTTCATATGATGTTGGCGGTGATGACCTCCGTACCGTTGGCGGGAAATTTGGTGGCCTATGCCGCGACACTTAATCTTCACCCTGAACGGGCGGCGGCGGCAGTCCTTATCAGCACGATTTTTGCGCTTTTCACCGTGCCCGCCGCTGTCATTCTCTATCAGTTCATCTCTTGATTTTGGTGCGCATTTGCCGCATATTCCCCTCTTAATCAAGGATTTACAAATGACACAAGATAATAAAGATCAGAACAAAGATAAGTTTCGCGATACCGTCTTCCTCCCTAAGACTGATTTCCCGATGCGCGGCAATCTGCCAGAGAACGAGCCTAAAATGATTGAGGCGTGGGAAGAGATGGATTTGCACGGTAAAATCCGCGCGGCTTCCAAAGGCAAGCCAAAATGGATTTTGCATGATGGCCCCCCTTACGCGAATGGCAATATCCATATGGGTCACGCCCTCAATAAAATCTTGAAAGATGTGATTAATAAAAGCTGGCAGATGATGGGCTATGACGCGCCTTACGTGCCTGGTTGGGATTGCCACGGCCTGCCGATTGAATGGAAGATTGAAGAAAAATACCGCGCCGCAGGCAAAGATAAAGACGATGTTGACCCGATTGATTTTCGCGCAGAATGTCGTGAATTTGCCCAAGAATGGGTAGATATTCAGGCCGCGCAATTTAAGCGTTTAGGCGTTTTGGGCAATTGGAAAAATCCTTACCTTACCATGACGAAGCCTGCCGAAGCGCAGATTGCGCGTGAGATTCATAAGTTTTTGAATAATGGCGGTCTTTATCGCGGTGTGAAATCTGTTCTTTGGTCAACGGTGGAGCAAACAGCTTTGGCTGAAGCCGAAGTGGAATATAAAGAGCATAAATCCGTGACCATTTGGGCACGCTTTCCCGTGGTCACAACAAATGTTGAATTGTTGAAAGATGCGGACATCGTGATCTGGACAACAACACCATGGACCATTCCATCCAACCGCGGAATTTTCTTTAATGAAGATATTAATTACGCGACCTATGAAGTAGAGAGCGTGAGCGATGATTCCAAAGTTGAAGTAGGCGCAAAAATCGCCATTGCCGAAGCCTTAGCCGAAAAAGTGCAAGAACAAGCCAAAATTACGAGCATGAAAAAGCTTGGTAATTTTGTCGGCAAAGATGTGGCTGGCACAATCTGCGCGCATCCTTTGCGTGGTCAAGGGTATGAGCATGACGTTCCTGCCAATCAGGCGGATTATGTGACCGATGAAGACGGAACAGGTTTTGTTCATGTGGCGCCTAGCCACGGCCCTGATGACTTTGTTTTGGGACAGAAATATGGGTTAGAGATAACCGATAATTTGGATGATGATGGTAGCTTTAAAGATCATGTGCCGTTATTTGCGGGTTTAAAAATCTATGACGAAAACGGCAAGATGGATGCGGGTAACTTCACGCCGATTAAGGCGATGGAAGACGCAGGCAAGTTATTGGCTAAAGGCTCCGTTCGTCACGAATACCCACATAGTTGGCGATCTAAGGCGCCGCTTATTTTCCGCACAACGCCGCAATGGTTTATTGCGATGGACAATGAATTGAAGTTGCGTGAAACAGCGTTAAAAGCGATCAAAGATACAAATTGGGTGCCCGCCAAAGGCGAAGCACGGATCACTGCGATGATTGCTGGGCGGCCAGATTGGTGTATTTCACGTCAGCGTGCGTGGGGTGTGCCGATTGCATTATTCGTAGATAAAAAATCAGGTGAGGTCTTAAAAGACGAAGCCGTTCTAAACCGTATTACTGAAGCCTTTGAGGAACATGGATCAGATGCATGGTGGTCAATGGAGGCGCAAGACTTCTTAGGTGATAAATACAAGGCCGATGATTATGAACAAGTCTTTGACATTGTTGATGTCTGGTTTGAGTCAGGATCCACCCACAGTTTTGTTGTGAATGCCCGTGAAGATTTGGGCAATAGCGAAAATCGTCAGGCCGATATGTATTTGGAAGGATCAGACCAACATCGTGGCTGGTTCCATTCTTCTTTACTTGAATCGAGCGGTACACGGGGCTTTGCGCCTTATAAAAATGTGTTGACGCATGGTTTTGTGCTTGATGAAAAAGGCTATAAAATGTCCAAATCTTTGGGCAATGTGGTCGATCCTTTGAAAATAATGAAACAAAGTGGCGCGGATATCTTGCGCCTTTGGACAATGACATCGGATTACGCGGATGATATTCGTATTGGCCAAGATACGTTAAAAAACACGGGCGATCTTTATCGTCGTATTCGCAATACGCTCCGTTTCCTATTGGGATCTTTAGATGGTGTAAAGAAAACGGATCTCGTTGATATTTCTAAGCCGACTGATTTGCCTGAATTAGAACAGCTTGTGTTGCACCAACTTTATGAAATGGATCAAAAAGTACGTGGTCATATCCAAGCCCATGAGTACGGCAAATTAGCCAAAGAAATTCATGAATTTTGTAATCAGAATCTTTCGGCCTTCTTTTTCGATATCCGTAAAGACCGTCTTTATTGTGATGACATTAATTCTGCCGATCGCCGTGCGACCATCACAATATTGTTAAACATCTATAACTGCTTAGTATCATGGTTGGCGCCTATTTTGTCTTTCACGGCGGAAGAAGCATGGAAACATCGCCCAGTTGGTTTATTGGAAGATGCAGACAGCGTTCATTTACGGACGTTCCCTGATGTGCCAAAAAATTGGGAAAATGAAAATTTAGCTAATGGTTGGGATTATGTTCAAGCTATAAGAAAAGTGGTTTTAGGTTCTATTGAACCATTAAGGAGCAACAAGGAAATTGGATCTTCTTTGGAGATTCATTCTAATATCACACTTGCTAAAAAAGAGATTCTAAAGGGAAGTATAGAAGGTTTGGCAATTAGTGAAGAGTTATACGATACTTACGTACCAATTTTAAAAAATATGAACTGGGATGAAATATGCGTAATTTCGTCTTGTAACATTACTTTTGAAAATGAGATTCAAGAAAAGAACTTCACATTAAGAAATATATCTGGAGTTTACGTTGAATCAAGTAAAGCAGACGGTGAGAAATGTGTGCGTTGTTGGAAAGTCTTACCCGAAGTTTCCAACCATGCGGATCATATTTGTAACCGCTGTGATGATGTCGTGAACCAAAAGAAAGCGGCATAGGCAAAATGATAATATTAAACACCCCCACCCAGCTTCGTGTAAGGCGTGGTTTTCAACCACACCAACACTACACAACCCTCCCCCTTGAGGGGGAGGGAATGGGAGGGGGTGTTTAATGCCTGCGCCAATAAAAAAATATCTTAAACCTATAATTGGCTTTAGCCTTATTATTGATTTCATTATTTTAGATCAAATCAGCAAATGGTTTGTGCTTGAGAAAATTTTTAAGCCTGAATTAAATGTCGCACCTTTGGGTTTTTTTGATTGGATTACCTCGACTTTAAGACTGCCTTTTATTTCTTTGGAGCAGACCTCTTTTTTCAACCTCACTATGGTGTGGAATCAGGGCATTAGCTTTGGGTTGTTCCAAAATGGAAATCCCTGGCCTTTAATTATCGTCGCCTTGATTATTTCTACAATTTTTGGATTTTGGCTCTACCGCTCCAAAAGCTGGTTTGAAGCAATTTCGCTCTCCATGGTTATCGGCGGAGCGTTAGGAAACGTGATAGATAGGCTTCATTTTGGCGCCGTTGCTGATTTTCTTGATTTTCATATTATGGGATGGCACTACCCCGCCTTTAATTTAGCCGATAGCTTTATTTCAGTAGGGATTGTCATGTTGGTCGTGAATAGTTTATTCTTTGATACGAATAACAAGAAGAGTAATGAAAATGAATAAATTCCTAACCGCTATTTTACTGACTGGTTTGTCTTTTAGTATTGCTGCCTGTGAAGCGACAAAAGAGCAATTTGATTTTTCTAAAAAAGCACCTGATGAGTTCGCTGTTGTAACACGTGCGCCGTTAGAAATGCCACCAAATTATACATTACGCCCACCGCGCCCAGGCGTCCAACGCCCCCAAGAAGACACGGCGATTGATGAAGCCAAACAAGTTGTTTTTGGTGTCAATGAAACAGAACAACAAACGGCCCCCCGCGATGTTACCCAAGGGGAAGCCATTCTTTTGCAAAAAACAGGTGCCGTGCAAGCGAACAATAACATCCGCGATGTTGTCGATTCAGAAACCGCGCAATTGGTAAAAGAGAATACCTCAACGGTTGATAAATTATTAGGTAAAGCGGGTAAGAAAATTGATGCCCCTGCAACGGTTGTAGATCCTATTAAGGAATCTGAGCGTATTATTCAAAATAAAGAAGCCGGAAAGCCTGTTACCGATGGAAAAACTCCTACGATTAAAGAGTAAGCTTAGCACTCTACTCTTTTGCTTTTTACTCTTATCTCTTCCTTTAAATCCTGCGCTAGCAAAGGTTTTTAATGCCGAAAGCTTTACGCTTGAGAATGGTTTGGAAGTTGTTGTCATTCCGAAGAAATCTGCGCCTGCCATCACTAGCATGGTTTGGTACAAGGTCGGCGCGGCGGATGAGCCACAAGGCCTATCAGGAATGGCGCATTATTTTGAACATTTGATGTTTAAAGGAACTGAGAAATTAGAGCCTGGTGAGTTTTCTAGAGTGGTCAAAAAACTAGGCGGGAATGGCAATGCCTTTACGGGGCAAGATTACACCGCCTATTTCCAAAGCATTTCAAAAGAGCACTTACCGCGCATTTTAGAAATGGAAGCCGACCGTATGGTGAATTTAATACCCCCTGTGGAGCATTTTGCGTCAGAGAAAAAAGTTGTTTTGGAAGAACGTCGTCAGCGCACTGAAAATGACCCCAAAGGATTATTTTTCGAACAAATGCGTAGCGCGCTTTTTATCAATCACCCTTACGGCACACCTGTCATTGGATGGATGGATGAAATTAAAGGATATGAGTGGGAGGATGTAAAAACATTCTATGACACTTATTACGCACCCAATAACGCGATTTTGATTATCAGCGGAAATGTGACCGCAAAAGAAGTAAAACCGATTGTGCAAAAGGCGTTTGGTGATTTGAAACCAAAAGAAATACCATCACGCAGGCGTACATCTGTGCCCCCTGCCATTGGTGAAACAACGATGGTTTTGAAACATAAAACAATTAATCAACCTAGTTTTGTGAATATGCGTTTGGCACCAAGTTCTTCGCAAAATAAGCCAGACTCCTTAGCCCTTCAGGTTCTGCAAGAAGTGATGAGCGGCGGCGCGACAACACGCCTTTATAAGAATTTAGTTGTCGACCAAAAGAAGGCGATCTCTGCCAGCCTGTCTTACAGTTCAAGCGCGCTAAATGAATCAACGCTTTGGCTATCGGCGACACCTGCGGATGGTGTTTCTTTAGACGAAATCGAAAGTTTAATAGAACGCGAAATTAATGATGTTATTCAAAATAGCGTGAGTGATGTTGAAGTAAGAGAAGCCATTCAACGCCTTCAAGATGCCGCCATTTTTGCACGCGATAGCGTGAGCGGCCCTGCCATGATTATGGGACAAGAATTGACAACCGGCAGTTCCATAGATGATGTTGAATTTTGGCCAGAGAATATCGCAAAGGTTACGCCAACCGATGTGCAACGTGTTGCAAAAAAATATTTAAACCCTGAATTACCATGGAAACGTCAGCCTATTACGGGGCATTTACTTCCCTTGGATAAGGAAGAAAAAGCTGAGGAGGCCGCCCAATGAAATATTCTGTTTTAGCCCTCTTTATCTTTATAACCGCTTGCCTTCCTGTTGAGGCAAAGGAAAAATTCTTGGATATCCAAGAAGTAAAAAGTGAGGGCGGCATTACGGCTTGGCTCGTTGAAGACCATGCCCTGCCCATTATCTCCATCAAATTTGCGTTTGAAGGTGCCGGCGCTATTCAAGATGGTCAAGATAAGCAAGGGCGCGCAAGGCTTTTATCAAATACACTAGATGAAGGTGCAGGGGACCTCACCTCCCAAGAATTTCAAAAAACATTAAGTGATCATTCCATTACCCTACGCTTTAATTCAGGGCGAGATAATTTTGGAGGACAATTAAAGACGTTAAGCCGCCATAAAGACACAGCTTTTGACTTGTTGAAATTAGCACTGACACAGCCGCGTTTTGATGAAGAACCTTTAAACCGTATGCGTGATTCAAACTTGGCGCGTATACGTTCTTCCATGGGCGAGCCTGATTGGATTTCTGCGCGTATTTTTAATGACAAAGCTTTTGAAGGGCATGAATATGCGTTGAATAGTGGCGGCACGCTGACCACATTAAATAATATTACGGCCGATGATCTTCGCGCCCATATCAAAAATTTCCTGACCAAAGATCGTTTAAAAATTGGTGTCATGGGTAATATTACGAAGGAAGAATTAAAAATTATTTTAGATCAAATTTTTTCTGACCTGCCTGATACTGGCAAAGAAAGCAAAACAGAGAAATTAGATTTGCAAAACCAAGGGGGAACTTTTGTTTATTCTAAAGACATCCCGCAAACCATGCTCACCGTGGCTATGCCCGGCATTGATCACCTTGATCCTAATTATTACGCCTTACAGGTCATGAATTATATTTTTGGTTCCAGTGGTTTTGGATCAAGATTAATGGAAGAGGCACGGGAAAAACGCGGCCTTACCTATGGCATATACTCAAGCGTTACAGATCAAGATTATATTGATCTACTGAATATAAGCACCTCAACCAAAAATGCGTCTGCAAAAGAAATGAAGCAGATTGTGTTTGATGAGATTGAGAAAATAAAAAACGAAAAAGTCAGTGAGCAGGAGCTAACAGATGCGAAGTCTTATCTGACAGGCTCCCTACCCCTCGCGTTAACTTCTACAGACAAAATAGCAAATATTTTATTAAGCCTGCAGCTTAACGATCGTTCTATTGATTACCTTGATAATTATGCGAACAATATTAATAAAGTGACCGAGGTAGATATTCAAAATATTGCGAACCGTGTTTTAAAACCTGAAGGCGCTTTGACAATAATGGTGGGGCAGCCTGAGAATATTGAAAATTTTAAAAGCGTGGAAAAATTAAATAATGTCGAATAATCCAACAAATTTTGATGAGTGGAATAATTTAAAAAAGTTTGCGCAGAATAATCTGGTTTTAAATGATCTTTTTGACCAAAACCCTGACCGTGCGAAAGAGTTTAGCGTAGAGATTGATGGTCTTTTCTTCGATTATTCCAAACAGCGTATTACCAAGGATGCCATTTCTGAGCTTATCTCACTTCTAGATAAAAATAATTTTCAAGCCAAGCGTGATGCAATGTTTGAAGGTGAAAAAATTAATATCACAGAAGGGCGTGCTGTATTACACACAGCTCTACGAGCACCCAAATCTGCCACTGTTGAAGTAAATGGCAAGAACATTATTCCAGAAATACATACAACACTGGACCGTATTGAAAAGCTGTCAAACCAAATAAGAAATGGTGATTATAAGGGAGCGACCCATAAAAATATTACTGATGTGGTGTCTATTGGCATTGGTGGTTCTGACCTTGGGCCGCGTATGGTTTATGAAGCGTTAAACGATCATAATCAGCCTATTAAAACACATTTTGTTTCTAATATTGATGCAGATGATTTGCTTTCTACCCTTCAAATTTGTAATCCAGAAACAACTTTATTCATCGTTATTTCAAAAAGCTTTAGCACGCAAGAAACACTTCAAAATGCATTAAGCGCACGCCACTGGGTAGGGCAAGAAATCACAGGTGACATATCAAAACATTTTATTTGTGTTTCTGCCAATGTCGATAAGGCTGTTGAATTCGGTATTGCCGAGGATAATATCTACCCCATGTGGGAATGGGTGAATGGGCGTTTCAGCCTTTGGTCTGCTGTTGGTCTTCCCCTTGCAATTGGGCTTGGCTTTGAAAATTTTAGAAGCCTTCTGGATGGTGCATATGAAATTGATGAACATTTTAAAACAGCACCTTTTGATAAAAATATACCCGTCCTAATGGCCTTAATCGGTGTGTGGAACCGTAATTTTTTAGATTTTTCGTGTCATGCTGTTTTACCCTATGCAGAAAAATTATCTCTCTACACTGCCTATTTACAGCAATTAGAAATGGAATCTAATGGGAAGCAAACAGATTTAGAGGGTAAAAATATTACTGACTATAAAACAGGGCCTACTTTGTTTGGTGAAGCAGGCACAAATGGACAACATAGCTTTTACCAACTCCTTCATCAGGGTAGCGATATTATTCCCTGTGATTTTATAGGCGCCATAAACTCAACGCATGAACATGATGACCATAGTGAGATTCTAACCGCTCATATGCTCGCTCAAGGACAAGCGATGATGCAAGGTAAGTCAGACAGCGAAGACCGCCATGGTTATTTTGAAGGCAATAGACCAAGCTTAACCCTTTTGATTGAAAAACTAGATGCCTATCATTTGGGTATGCTCATTGCACTATATGAGCACAAAGTTTTAGTCCAAGGGCATATCTGGAATATTAATAGTTTTGACCAATTTGGTGTCGAGCTTGGTAAGAAAATGGCCAATAACATCCTTAATGAAGATTTTTCAGCGCTAGATTCGTCGACAAAGGGTTTATATTCGCGTATTTATAGTAAGAACAAATAAAAAGAATTAATGAATACAAAAAATCCTAGCGCAACCAACCTAAAACGCCTGACACAAGAAGAGTTAGATCATATCGTATCGCTCCATAAAAAATTTATGATGAGTCAACGCGGCGGTATGCGTGCAACCTTAAAATTTTACGATATTTCTGGATTGTCACTAAAAGATGCGGATATGTCACAGGCTGACTTTACCGGATCAAATCTAACAAATGTTGATATGTCCGGTGGTAAGTTTATGTCCTCCTGCTTTTTTGCTTGCGATTTACGCAATGCTAACCTTGGGAAGGCAAATTTCCGCCGTGCAGATTTTAGGGGAGCTTACGTCGCAGGAGCAAATTTAGCAGGGGCTGATCTTGATTCCGCTGATTTACGCGAAGGCAAAATAATGGAGCGTAATGAAGATGGCACCATGAAGAACCGTGATCGCGATAATGTAGAAACAAGAGAAGGTAACGCGTGGAGCGCTATTTTTACTGGTGCACAGCTTACGGAAACAAATTTGTCAGGCGTGAAAGCCATTGCAGCCGACTTCTCTGATGCGGATATGACAGGCGTTACCTTAAATGAAGCCAATCTGTCTGGCGTGACGTTTGAGGGCGCAAATCTTACAAATGCCGATTTAACAGGGTCGGACCTCACAGATGCAAATTTAATGGATACCGTTATGAAAGGTACTGTTCTGAAATCTGTTGAACTTCAAAATGCCAAGATGGACGGCATTATGAACAGCGATGAGGGCGGCGAAACACTTGAAGATCGCGGTGAGAATATTGAAGAGCTTCTCGCTGAACATCAGCTCTTTATCACAAGTGCAGGCAAAAAAGGCGCAATGATGAATTTAACGGGCCTTGATCTTCGTAAAGTCAAAGATTTGAAACTTTATCCTTTAACAGCCATTCGTGCCGTTGCGGCGAATTTTGTTGATATGGATCTGCGTAAAATCAGTCTGCAAAGCGCAACTTTAGATGAATCAAGCTTTAGAGATTGCCGTTTAGAAGAAGCAGATATGCGTGGATCATCCATTAAAAATGCTGTTTTTAACCGTGCAAACTTATCGGGGGCAAAACTTGGCGCGCTTCGCTTCGATAGCCCTGATGGGAGCGGTGTCCGCCTGCAACGCGCAAACTTAAGCCAATCCAAATTTCGCTACGCTGACCTTCGCAATTCAGACCTACGCGATGCGATCCTCATGGGCAGTGATTTAACAGGATCAAAATTAGCAGGATGCGACCTCCGTAAAGCTGACCTAACAGGTGCCATCCTTACAAACGCAGATTTTTCAGAAGCGCGCCTTGAAGGCGCAATTATGGATTGATTTTAGCCTGTTTCAACGGCTACTCTAAGCATTATGCGAATCCGACATCTACCTGATTATCTGGTGAACCAGATCGCTGCTGGCGAAGTGATTGAACGCCCTGCTGCGGCGGTCAAAGAATTGGTTGAGAACGCCATTGATGCGGGGTCAACCCAGATTGATATTGATATTCGTGATGGGGGCAAAAGCCTGATTGTTATTCGTGATAATGGCTTTGGCATGAGCGCCGAAGAACTAGAAGCTTCCATTCATCGTCACGCGACATCAAAGCTCCCTAATGATGATTTGGTCAATATTAATCACCTTGGCTTTCGGGGGGAAGCCCTTCCCTCTATTGGTTCTGTCAGTCGTCTTAATATAAAGTCCAAAGCCGCTAACCAAGATGAAGCCTGGGAAATTTCAATGGCGGGCGGACAACGCAAAGATGCTTCACCAACTGCACATGGACAAGGCACAACAATCGAAGTCCGTGATTTATTTTATGCCACGCCTGCCCGCCTCAAATTTTTAAAAACCGAACGGAGCGAATATAATGCCGTAAAAGATACCATTATGCGTACCGCCATGGCGTTTCCGCATATTGGTTTTAAATTAAGCCATGACGGTGCAGTAAAAATGAATTTAGCGATTGAGCAAGGTGATTTGTTAGACCAAAGACGCGAGCGTCTTTCTGCAATTTTGGGGAAAGATTTTGGTGAAAATTCTCTGCCTATTTTGGCTGAACGCGAAGAGATTAAAGTGAGTGGGTATAGCTCCCTCCCCACACTTAACCGCGCCACAACGCAATATCAATATTTGTTCATTAACGGACGCCCCGTCAAAGACCGTGTGCTTTTGGGGTGTGTTCGTGCGGCCTATATGGATGTCCTTCATTCTGGACGTCACCCTTTATGCGCGTTATTTATCGACCTCGCACCAGAGCTTGTGGATGTCAATGTGCATCCTGCAAAAGCCGAGGTACGCTTTCGTGATGCAGGTCATGTGCGTGGGTTAATTATCACGGCCCTTAAGCATGCTTTGTTAGCAGGTGGTCAAACGACTTCGTCCACGCTTTCCACCCAAACCCTTGATAAGATGCGCCCACGAGAGATGAATCAAAACCCTCTTCCTTACAGTCGTGGTGCTTCTCCTGCTGTTCCTTACAGCTATGTCCAGAATAACAATCAAGGGATGCAAGAAAAAATACAAAACTATTACACGCCGCAAGATCAGGGCATCCCACCCTCTACGCGCGTTGAAGCTTTTGAAGAACAGGATAATGAGGTTTTGCAGTCATATCCATTAGGCGCCGCCCGTGCGCAAATTCATGAAAATTATATCATCGCGCAGAGCGAGCAAGGTTTAGTAATTGTCGACCAACATGCCGCGCATGAACGCCTTATTTATGAGAAATTAAAGAACCAAATGGATGAGAGTGGAGTCAAAAGCCAAGGCTTACTGGTGCCAGAAATTATAGATATGGATGAGACCAAGATCGCCCTTTTAAATGAGCATGAAGAAACACTTCAAAAATTTGGCCTCTATCTTGAACGTTTTGGCAATAACTCCATTTCTGTGCAATCCATTCCTGCTCTTTTAGGGAACAAAGTCAGCATCAAGAAGATGATTTTGGATATTTTGGATGAAATAACTGAACATAAAACCACAGAAAAGTTGAAAAAATCGCTCTACGAAGTGTTATCCAGTGCGGCATGCCACGGCTCTATCCGTTCTGGTCGACGTTTAAATGTCGATGAAATGAATGCTCTGTTAAGACAGATGGAAGAAACTGATAATTCGGGTCATTGTAACCATGGCAGACCAACCATTATTACGTTAGACTTAAAAGATATCGAAAAGCTTTTTGGAAGAAGATAGCCAAATGAATAAAGACCAAAAAACATTATTCAATATTTATATAGTTTATATGATATCAATCATTCTAAACACAGTGCCCGTTTCCATCATCAGTAGCTTTGGTAGCCTTTTATTTATCGTTATTTTTATCGCGACTTATGTGTATAAAAGCAAAGCGCCAGAAGACAGCCTTATTCACAACCATATGAGATTTATTATAAAATCTATTTGGGTCTCTTCGCTTATCCTTTTGGTTGGTATGATAGCTTCCTATCTATTGGCGGACCATACAATTATTCATCAAACATATAATACAATTATGAGCGGAACGTACCTCACACAAGAGCAAATTCATGGCTTAATCATGGATTATATGAAGGCAAATTTATTTGTTTTTATTTTAACGCTCACACCATGTTTGATTTATTTACTTTATCGCCTATCAAAAGGTATTCTTCATGCCAGAAAAGGATATATAATTCCTGATCTAAAGAGCTGGATGTAATTCATGAATATCGCGTTTTTAGCTTCTTATAACGGGTCATCAGCACAAGCCATCACAGATGCTTGTTTTGAAGGCGATATTACCGCCTCCCCCGTGCTCCTCATTACCAATAATAAAGACGCCAAGGCGTTAGAATGGGCAGAAAATAAGGGTTTAAAAACCGCTGTTTTAAATAGTGTGAAGCACCCAGATCCATTAGAGCTGGACAATAAAATTGCCAAAAAATTAAAAGAACATAAAATTAATTTAGTTATTTGTTCTGGTTATATGAAGTTGATAGGTGACGATACGCTTGACGCCGTTAATGGAAAGATAATCAATATTCACCCTGCTCTCCTTCCTAAATATGGCGGCAAAGGTATGTTTGGTCGTCATGTACATCAGGCCGTTAAAGATAATGGAGATCAAGAGACAGGTGCCACCATTCATCTTGTCAGTGACGAATATGATGAGGGTAAAATATTAGCGCAAAAAGAGGTTTCTGTTTTACCAACAGACAGTGTTGATGATATTGAAAATAAGGTCAAACATATCGAACCCGAATTTTATATTGAAACCATTCAAAAAATCTTAAAAGGTGATATAGAAATTTAGTCTTTATTTTGTTCTTTACGCGATTGCATAAGCTCATAGATTAAATCTTGATCTTTCTTAGGCATCGAAAAGAAACTATCCAAAACATCAGATGATTTATCGTTCAATCCTGAATTTTTATGAGTAGATACAGCTTTTTGCGCCTGAGAAACCTCACCAAAAATGAGCCAATCCACATCAATGTCTAATTCTTGTGACAATTTATACAAGTAACGAGGTTGGCGCGCTTTACCCTTCTCCGCTTGTTGGATGGCTTGTTGGGTCGTTCCTGCTTTCGCGGCTAACTCTACTTGTGACAAGTCAAATTCAGATCTTAGATATTTGAGGCGCTCTGACAATTTAGGCATTTTTTTATAAATCATAAAAAAAGCTTAGACAGAAAAACTTGTATTTTCATGACAATTTATCTTGTTTTTATACAATAAATATTGTATATTTGTATGATGTCAAATAATAATAAAACACTAAATCTTAATATTTCCAGTTACTTAGAAGTAATTTTAGATCAATTGGAGAGCGTCACAATATTTGACAATAAAAATTGTGAAAACAATTTGAAAATACAAGAGAATGAAGGAAAATCGGATAGCATTCCCCACGATTAGGTAGTGTGGCTAATCCCTACTGAATCAATATTCGGCTTCTTTCATTCTTTTGTGCCTTTATCCCGACAATAGCACCCTTCCAAATGATCATTCACAATGCCCATGGATTGCATGAAAGCATAACAGGTTGTTGGCCCCACAAATTTCCAACCGCGCTTTTTTAAATCTTTAGACATGGCCTTTGATTCATCCGTAATTGCGATTTGTGACATTGTTTGATAATCGATTTTTATAGGACGCGATTGACTTGACGGTTCATACTGCCAGAAGTAATTGGAGAGCGAGCCAAATTCTTCAATGAGAGGTTGTGCTAATTTGGCATTATTGATTGTGGCTTCTATTTTACCACGATGACGAATAATGCCTGCGTCTTGTAAAAGCTCTTCGATTTTATCTTCATTATATTTTGCAATTTTTTGATAATCAAAATTATCAAAGGCGGCGCGAAAATTATCACGTTTGCGTAAAATTGTGAGCCAACTTAAGCCCGCTTGGAATCCTTCCAGGCATATTTTTTCAAAAAGATTGCGGTCATCATGGACAGGATAGCCCCATTCTTCGTCGTGATAACGGATATATTCAGCATCTTCAGCAGGCCACCAACAGCGGGTTTTACCGTCAACGCCTTTGATTAAGCCCTCTGCATGATTAGACATTAATATTCGTTAGCCAACGCCAAGAATTCTTGGGCTGCTTTTGCATCAGACTTAAACAACTCCCGCTCCGCTTCCTCACCGGGTGCGGCTCCGTGCAGTTCTTCGTTATAAATTTCACCGCGATAAAGTTCTTCCAAATGACTAGCTTCAAAGATTTCTTCTTCTGAAATATCACCTTCACAAAAAGCGAGCGCCAAAATAAGCGAGCCGCTTAAAGATGTCATCACATGAAGGACGGTGAAGTAATAATCGTCAAGCGCTTCGATATAATTCCATGCGCGTTTGTGTGCTTCGGGGTCTTGTTTGATCGCATCAATTTTCTTTGTGGTATAAAGCGGCACTTCGAAATGCTCATCAAACCATTTCACCCAACGCCCATAAATTTCTTTTTGGCGTTTGGCTAAATCCTCAGGCTCTTTTGCCCAATAACAGACGAGATCTGTATCAAGATAGCGCATTGCAGATTCTGTAATCGCCACACGATCACGCATTTTATCAATTGCTGTTATTAAAAGCTGCGTTAACGGCATTGTTTCAGGCTTTACTTTTTCTTCCTGCGCCGCCCATTCCAAAACGATTGCCTCAGCCAAGGCCTTTGTCGGCGCCACCAAATCCTGACCCAACGGCGTCTTTACAGACTTTCCATCTAGCTGAACGGCGTGACCCTCATCCGTCTTTTTTATCGAAGCCATTTTATAAAAGCGTTTCATCATTATTCTTAAACCTTACTCCGTTAAATATTTTTCACACTCTAATTGGCTCTCTTTTGATAAGAGGCAGTAAAGAGGATTTTCTTCATTAAATTTATTATTTTCAAAAATTATATAATCTTTAGAGTTTGAAGATGTGTTATCCAAAACAAGAGTGCTATTCAACATTTTAATATTGCCACCTTTACTTTGAATTTGTGCATTTAGTTTTGCATTTCCTAACTTTAAAGAAAACGGAATCTGATCTTCAAGCCTATATCCGTTTTTCTTTTCTTTTAATTGAGCTTCAAAAGTCATTGGCTCTTTATCATAAGTTCCACCACCAATAATAAAGGCCCCATATTGTTCAGGCCCTTCTTTTTTAACAATATTAACCTCTTTAATTTCAAAAGAACGCGGTAATATTGCCCCTTCAACTGCATTTAATCCTTGGATAGACAAGTTATTTAAAAAACCTGTATTCAAAAAAATACTTAAAAACGGGGCGCTCACTTTAAAAGACTGAATATCAATTTTTATAAGCGCTGCGTTCGATTTATTGTGAATTGTGATTTCTTCTGCATGAATATTTATTTGCGGAAAGAAAGAAACTTTTTCCAAACGACCAATCGTCGCGTTCGCATCATATAACCCTGAGAGATATTCCTCAAATCCCTGACGCAAAGGATCAGGGTAGCGTTCTACCAGTTTCAGCGTTGCGATCATCATGATGAATAAAACCAAAAACAAAATTGGAATTTTTATAAATAGAAGTTTTGCGAATTTTTTCTTATTAATTTTCATCGTTTTAATATTTTTTAATATCCTGAAACGGAATGGCTTCACTGTATGGGTCAAAGCCAAAGTTCTTCCAACTCTTCACCAAATCATCGGCCAAAGGCGCGGATAATTCAACCTGCTTTTTCGTAATAGGATGTTGAAACTTTATAGAACGGGCGTGTAGGTGAACACGACGGGAATGTTGCATTCCATCCGCGAAGGCTTCCTGACCGCCATATTTGCCATCGCCCATGATGGGGCAACCCATATGCGCGGCGTGAACACGGATTTGGTGAGTGCGCCCCGTGCGTGGCCAAAACGCAACAAAGGCGACTTGTTTGTGCGCGCGTTCAATAATATCAAAAAGCGTGATCGCGCTCTGCCCATTTTCGGCATCGACGATCATTTTTTCAAATCCTTCACCGCCTGCCTTTATAATGGGTGCACGAATTTCACCTTCATTCATTTCAGGTGCAGGAATTGTGAGCGCCCAATAAATTTTTTGAATTTCACGGCTTTGAAAAACTTTCCCCATTTCTTTGGCAACCTTGGCAGAACGCGCAAGCAGCAAAAGCCCAGAGGTATCTTTATCCAAACGGTGAACAAGGCGCGGACGCACTTTGCCTTCTTTGGTTAATACATCAAGCAAACCATCAATATGCTTGGCAACATTTGTGCCGCCCTGCGTCGCCAAACCTGGTGGTTTATTAAGCGCAATGATATAGCCATCATCATAAATGACCATATCGCGCATCATTTGCGCGTCACGTTCGCCAATTTTCTTCTTTTCTTCTGGCGCACGGTCTTCCATGGGGGGAATACGTACAGATTGTCCAGCCACAAGGCGCGTGGCAGCCTTCACACGGCCGCTATCCACACGAATTTGGCCTTTACGCATTAGTTTTTGGAGCAAGCCGAATGGCACGCCTTTTAAGTGCTTTTGCAAAAAACGATCAAGGCGTTGTCCATCCTCATCTTCGCTCACTTCTAAATAATAAACACCACTCATGCGTAAATCTGCCTTATCAATAATAATCCTGCTGTCAAAGCCATAATGGATAGGAACACAGATGCCAACATATAAAACACAGGAAGCATGATTTCACCGCGATCCCATAGATTTATAATGTCGTAAGAAAAATTAGAAAATGTTGTAAACGCACCCAGCAAGCCGACAATTAAGAAGGCTTTGACTTCCTGTGGTGGGTTCCAATGATGGGCAAAATAAGCAACTGATGCGCCCATTACAAACGAGCCAATGACATTTACACTTAATGTTCCGTAAGGAAAGCTAGAGCCTAAGAACTTAAGGCTAGCCAATCCGACCAAATACCTTAAAACCGCGCCGATGGCGCCGCCGCCTGCGATGGCTAAAAGCATATTCATGGTTTATCTCCTACCCCAAAAATCCAGCCTTCGCATTGTTTGGCCTCTGCCGTCATAGTTTCAGGGTTTAAAATTTGAGGGGGAATAATTTTATTCATCCCGCAAAGATACCTCAATCCTGTGGCGGAGACCAGCGCATCTGTATCATGATCCGTAATTTGCTTTGTTTCTTTAATTTTGTTGGATTGAAAAAACGGCAAAATATTATTGAGTGTTTCAGTATCGCGCACCTTGGTAATGCCGTGCCCCACACGCATGAGAAATTGACGCGGATAAATTTCGCTCATTACAATTTTGGCATTATCGATGTGCTCATCAAACGGCCAGATGGCGATATCTTGACCTAATTTTGATTTCAGATAATGCGCCATCCGCATTCCTGCCAATCCACCTTTGCCTACTTGTTTTGCACCGATAAGCTTAAACGGACTTTCTGGGCGGCCATAGCCATTATCCGCACACATTATTTCTGTCTGGCGCTTGGGCATTTGAAACCCGTCAGGCATTTTACCTTCTGTCCAAAAGTCAGATTTATAATTTTGGTGTGTCCAAAAATTTCCTGCGAAAAAGTTAGGTTGAGATTGATTGACCTTGTCTACTTCCGCCCAAAGATCATGAGCGATTGCCTTTGCTCCCAGTTTTTTTCGTACAACGGAATGCGCATAGCCAAAATTACAGTCAATACCAATAAGGATTCTTTTGTCTATTTTTGCGAGGCCTTCTATCCATTCAGCGACAGCTGTACGAGAGCGTATTTCAGGATGTAAAATAGGCGCACCTTGGCCTTGTTCACCTCGCGCAACTGCTATTGATTTTGTGTTAATGGGGGATTTTGCGCCGCTCCAATCAATGCCTACAAATTGGTCAAAGTTTTTCATGCTTCATTTTTGGCGGCGCGTAACTTCGCCCAATAATCTAAACGCTTTTTAATGTCGCGTTCAAAACCACGTTCAACAGGCTTATAAAATTCTGTTCGTTCCATATCATCAGGAAAATAATTTTGACCTGAAAAACCGTCTTTGGTATCGGGGTCGTAGGCATAGCCTGCGCCATACCCCAAATCTTTCATCATATTTGTTGGCGCATTTAAAATATGGGCGGGCGGCATGAGAGAGCCTGTTTGTTTTGCCGCACTAACTGCTTTTTTATATGCCACATATCCCGCATTGGATTTGGGTGCAGTGGCAAGGTACACCAAGGCTTGTGATAAGGCCAGTTCACCTTCTGGACTGCCTAAACGCTCATAGGTTTTCCATGCATTTTCACATTGAACAAGTGCATTTGGATCCGCCATACCAATATCTTCAACCGCCATACGGGTCATACGGCGTGCCAAATATTTTGGATCTTCACCGCCCGCCAGCATACGCGCAAACCAGTAAAGCGCGGCATCAACGTCTGATCCACGGACAGATTTATGGAGTGCGCTAATTAGATTATAATGACTATCATCGCTTTTATCATAAACAGGCGCGCGTTTTTGAACGAGGATGGTGAGGGCTTCTATATCCAACTTGGTTTCCTGCCCCATGATCTGTTCGGTCATGGTGAGGAGATAGCGCCCATCACCATCAGCAAGTGCTTTTAAGGTTTCGCGCGCATCAGGCGTTAAAGGCAATTCTTTATTTGCATCTTCTTCAGCACGTTTCAGGAGTTTTTCTAACGCTTCATCATCAAGACGTTTTAAAACAAATACTTGGCATCGTGACAGTAAAGCGGCGTTCAATTCAAAAGAGGGGTTTTCAGTTGTCGCACCAATCAACGTGATGGTGCCATCTTCCATGACGGGCAAAAACGCATCTTGTTGTGATTTATTAAAACAATGGATTTCATCGACAAATAACAATGTGCCGCGTCCTTGTTCTCGGCGCGCACGGGCGGCTTCAAAAACTTTCTTTAAATCGGCGACGCCAGAGAAAATGGCGGAGATTTGTTCAAAATGATGATCTGTATGATCTGCCAATATCCGCGCCAGCGTGGTTTTTCCGCATCCAGGCGTGCCCCATAAAATCATAGAGCTTAAACGTTCTGCCTTAGCCATGCGGGTGATCAGCCCGTCTTCACCGACCAGGTGATCTTGGCCTGCTATCTCTTCCAAGGTGCGTGGACGCAAGCGATCCGCCAGCGGGCGCGGGGCATCGCTCTGTAAATTCGCGGCTTGGAACAAGGAATTTGTCATGGTTTTGAGAGTAAACAATGCTGTTTAAAATGCCAATATATAATGATATATCTCTGTCATCCCGTTGACGAACGGGATCTTTATGATGCAACAAATAGATTCCGACCTTCGTCGGAATGACGGCAGTAGGATAGTATGAAGAAAACGATTACCGATATTCAAAATCAGACGACACCCATTGTTTGTTTAACGGCCTACACCGCGCCAATGGCGATGGCGGCTGATAAATATTGCGACCTGCTTTTGGTCGGCGATAGCGTGTCCATGGTGCTTTACGGCGAAGATACCACCCAAAAAGCGAATATAGAGATGATGATCCGTCATGGTCGTGCCGTCAGTAACAATGCCACACAAGCCATTGTGGTCGTTGATATGCCCTATGGCTCCTACGAAAATGATAAATTAGAAGCCCTTCAAAATGCCCAACGCATTATGGATGAAACAGGTTGTGATGCGGTGAAGCTTGAGGGCGGCAAAGCGCAAGCGGGCACCATTCAATTCCTCGTTGAGAATGATATTCCTGTGATGGGACATATTGGCCTCCTCCCCCAATCCGTCAATGATGTGACAGGTTATAAAGTACAAGGTCGCGAGAATGAGAGCGCACAACAATTACGCCGTGATGCATTAATGGTGCAAAAAGCAGGCGCGTTTGCGGTTGTGTTAGAAGCAATCCCTGAAACGCTCGCCGCCGATATTACAGAAATCTTAGATATTCCCACCATTGGTATTGGCGCATCCGCCGCCTGTGATGGGCAGATTTTGGTGAGTGAGGATATGTTAGGGCTGACTTCAGGTCATGTGCCCAAATTTGTGAAGCAATATGCCAATCTTCATCAAAATATCGAAAACGCGATTGAAAATTACGCCGCAGAGGTCAAAAAACGCGATTTTCCTGCCAAGGAACACACGTATAAAGACAATAAGCCACAGCCTTTGAAAAAAGCATCATGATAACCCCTCACCCAACTTCGATTAAATGCTAAAGCATTAAATCTGCGTATCCCTATCCCTGAGGGAGAGGGTTGTCGGAGGCTTAGCGAAGAATAAGCTTAGCCGAAGCTGGGTGAGAGGCTTTATCTATTCACTCAACGTGGCAGCAAGAGTTTTTTATGATTGTATCTTGTCACTGCGCCTCGAATTAACTATACATTTTGGACAATCTATTATTTTGAGGAAATTTTATGTCATCAGCCGTTGAACAACTTGCCAAAAACGCAAATTGGGGTGCCTTTTCAAAAGCCAAAGAGCTTAAAACACGGATTATGTTCGTGCTTGGGGCTTTGCTTGTTTACCGTTTAGGAACATATATCCCTGTACCGGGCATTGATCCTATCGTTTGGAAGGAAATCTATTCCCAAAAAGGCGGCGGTATTTTAGATATGCTGAATATGTTTTCGGGCGGTGCGTTATCACGTATGACCATTTTTGCGTTGAACATTATGCCGTATATTTCAGCGTCTATTATCATGCAACTCGCCGCGGCGATGTCACCAAAACTTGAGAAAATCAAGAAAGAAGGCGAGCATGGGCGTATGAAAATTAACCAATATACGCGTTATTTGACCGTATTATTGGCGACCGTGCAGGCTTATGGCTTGGCCGTTGGTCTTGAAGGTATGCAGAGCGCGGCGGGCAGCGCCGTGATTGATCCGGGCATGTTCTTCCGTATTTCAACAGTGATTACAATCGTTGGTGGTACTGTTTTCTTGATGTGGCTCGGTGAGCAAATCACACAGCGCGGTATTGGTAACGGTATTTCTCTTATCATCTTTGCAGGTATTGTTGCAGAATTGCCACGAGCAATTGGCTCCACATTAGAGCTTGGTCGTCAGGGAACGTTCAATCCGTTAGAGCTTATGGCGCTTGTTGCCATGATTGTGGGTGTAATTGTTTTAATCGTCTTTATGGAGCGCGCACAGCGCCGCGTTTTGGTGCAATATCCCAAACGTCAACAGGCCAATGGCACCATGCAACAGGGACAACAAAACCACTTGCCGCTTAAAATGAATACAGCGGGTGTTATTCCGCCTATTTTCGCCTCTTCATTGCTGTTACTACCGCTTACAATCGTTGGATTTGCAGGGGCAGAAGGCGGCGAATTTACATCGACTATCGCACGTTATCTACAACATGGACAGCCTATCTATATGCTTTTATATGGGGCGTTAATCATGTTCTTCGCGTTCTTCTACACGGCGATTGTTTTCAATCCCGAAGAAAACGCAGATATGTTGCAACGTCACGGTGGATTTATCCCTGGGATGCGTCCAGGTAAGAGTACCGCGGATTATTTAGATTATGTTCTAACCCGTATTACGACGGTTGGTGCTCTTTATTTGGTCTTTATCTGTTTGTTACCTGAATTTATGATTTCACAATACAGCATGCCGTTTTACTTTGGTGGAACATCGCTTTTGATTGTGGTGACCGTAACCATGGATACGGTGGCGCAAGTCCATTCACATTTGATCGCGCATCAATATGAAGGCTTGATTAAGAAGTCAAAATTAGGCGGATCAAAAGGTAGAAACCGCCGCCGTTAAAATAGTTAGTTTTATCAAGCGTCCTCCCGCTTGCGGGCATGACGGCATAAATACGGAGTATTTAAAATGTTTAACCTAATTTTCTTTGGTCCCCCTGCCGCAGGTAAAGGCACTCAAGCCAAAATCATTGAAGAAAAACACGGCCTAAAACAACTCTCTACGGGTGATATGCTCCGCGCGCAAGTGTCGGCAGGTACAGAACTAGGCAAAAAAGCCAAAGCCATCATGGATGAAGGCAAGCTTGTATCTGACGAAATTGTCATTGGTATGATTGCCGATTCAATGGATAAAGCACCAAAAGCCAAAGGTTTTATCTTCGATGGCTTTCCCCGCACCAACGCCCAAGCGCAAGAGCTTGATATGATGCTTAAAAGCCGTGGTGAGAAGATTGATATGGTTTTGGAGCTACAGGTGGATCAAAGCGCTTTATTGGAGCGTATTGAAAAACGTGCTAAGGAAGAAGGCCGCTCTGATGATACCGTTGATGCGATGAAAGTACGTTTAGAACAATATGCCCAATATGCAGCCATCGTGCTTCCCTACTACCAAATTCAGCATATCGTTCATCCAATTGACGGCATGCGCCCCATCGACGAAGTCACCATGCAAATCGAAGCCATTTTAGACGAAGACGTCGCGGCTTAATTTTAGCGCAAATTACCAGCATTTACCCCTTGACGTATCGCGCATTATCCCTATAATGCGCCCAATCTAGAGGTCTATGGCTCATTTAACTTCGCTTAAAAAGCGCAAAATACATAGGTTTTTAGTGGTTAAGGATCCGGTGTTACGGATCTGCCAGAAATGACTAAAACCGCCGCAACGGGTTTACCCGTCTGAGGCACATTAAGAAAGAGGAGCTAAAATGGCCCGTATTGCAGGAGTTAACGTCCCTGATCGTAAGCGCGTAACAATCGCGTTAACATATATTCACGGAATTGGTAGAAAATTTGCACGCGACATTTGCGAAGCCACAGGCATCGACAAATCAAAGCGTATGATGGAATTAAGCGAAGATGAGCTTAACCAAATCCGTTCAGAAATCGATAGTGACAAATACACAATTGAAGGGGACCTTCGTCGTGAAGTATCCATGAACATCAAACGTTTGATGGATATGGCTTGCTACCGTGGTTTGCGCCACCGTCGCCACCTTCCAGTTCGTGGTCAAAACACCCGTACAAATGCCCGTACCCGTAAGGGTCCTGCGAAAGCAATCGCTGGTAAGAAACCAGTCGGTAAATAAGGTTAACGGGATATACGCGTCGCCGATTTTATTCGCGTGACGGCTAGATAAAAAGGAATATAAAAATGGCTAAAGCAGCAGCAAAAACCACAAAGAAAAAAGTAAAAAAGAATATTACAACCGGTATGGTTGTTGTGAATTCAACTTTTAACAACACACTTATCATGATCACAGATGCACAAGGAAACGCCGTTTCTTGGTCTTCTGCGGGAACAATGGGCTTTAAAGGCTCCCGTAAGGCAACACCTTACGCGGCGCAGATGGCAGCAGAAGATGCAGGTCGTAAAGCGCAAGAGCATGGTATGAAAGAATTAGACGTGAAAGTAAAAGGCCCAGGATCTGGACGTGAGTCAGCCCTTCGTGCCCTAAGCACTATTGGTTTTACAATCAAATCTATTAAAGATGTAACACCTATTCCACATAATGGTGCCCGCCCACGTAAGCGTAGACGTGTTTAAGAGTATTAGAATTTAGCATACCCCGAACAGGATATATTGAGAGGAAACAAAGTGATTTATAAAAATTGGCAAGAATTAATTAAACCTTCAAAAGTAGAAATTGGACGCGGATCTAACGAGCTTACAAATGGTAAAATCGTTGCAGAACCATTAGAGCGTGGTTTTGGTCTAACCCTAGGAAATGCGCTTCGTCGTATTCTTCTTTCTTCTTTGCAAGGTGCGGCTGTAACAGCTATTCAAATTGATGGTGTTCTACACGAATTCTCATCTATTGAAGGTGTACGTGAAGACGTGACTGACATCGTTCTTAACGTAAAAGCAATTGCCGTGCGTATGCATGTTGAAGGTCCTAAGAAAATGCGTCTTTCTGCTGAAGGTCCTTGTGAAGTGACTGCTGGTATGATCGAAGCGGGTGCAGACATTGAAATCATGAACCCTGACTTGGTTATTTGTACTTTGGATAAAGGTGCAAAACTCAACATGGAAATGACAGTGAACACAGGCAAAGGTTACCGTCCTGCGGCACAAAACCGTCCTGAAGAATGCCCTGCTGGTCTTATCCCTGTAGACAGCGTGTTCTCACCTGTTCGTAAGGTTTCTTACGAAGTTGAAGACACACGTGTGGGTCAAATCACAGACTATGACAAGTTGACCATTCAAGTTGAAACAAATGGCGTTGTAAGCCCTGAAGATGCTGTTGCTTTTGCGGCTCGTATCCTTCAAGACCAACTTCAAGTGTTTGTTAACTTTGATGAGCCTGAAGCCAAAACCGAAAAAGATGAAGCGGATGAATTACCATTTAACCGTAACCTTCTTCGTAAAGTTGAAGAGCTTGAGCTTTCAGTACGTTCAGCAAATTGCTTGAAAAACGATAACATTGTTTATATTGGTGACCTTGTTCAAAAGAGCGAGAGCGATATGCTTCGTACGCCAAACTTTGGTCGTAAGTCATTGAACGAGATCAAGGAAGTCCTAACAAACATGGATATCCATTTGGGTATGCAGGTTGAAGGGTGGCCACCAGAAAACATTGAAGAATTAGCGAAAAAACTGGACGACCCGTTTAGCGCGTAATTGAATAAAAAAATAAGGAACTAAAGCCATGAAACACGGCATTAAACAAAGAAAACTAAACAGAACGTCACAACACCGCTTGGCTATGTTTGCAAACATGGCAGCTGCGTTGGTTAAGCACGAGCAGATTGTAACGACTTTGCCAAAAGCAAAAGAATTACGTCCTTTCGTTGAAAAGCTTGTGACTTTGGGTAAAAAAGGTGGCTTGGCTAACCGTCGTTTGGCGATGAGCCGTATGCGCGACCAAGATCAAGTCAAAAAGCTTTTTGACACATTGGCTGAGCGTTACAAAGAGCGCGAAGGTGGTTACATCCGTATCATGAAAGCAGGTTTCCGTTATGGTGATAACGCCCCTATGGCAGTGATTGAATTTGTTGACCGCGACGAAAGTGCAAAAGGTCAAGATTCTGGCCCCGTTTTCGATGACGAAGGCGAAGTTGAAGAAGTAGCCGAAGCCCCAAAGAAAGCCGCTACCGCGTAACTTAAAGATATAAGAATACAAAATAAGAAACCCCGCACTTGTTGCGGGGTCTTTTTTATGCAGGTCGCTCACCAATGTCTGTAAAAAACCTGAGTAAGTACCCATCAGAATCAAACACACAAAATTGCCTGTTTCCTAGCTCTATTTTGTCTTTTCGATACCAACGCTCTTCCAACGGAATATGAATTTTTAAATTTGATAACTCAACACGCCTATAAACATCATCAACATCATTTATTTCAATTTGAAAATTAATTCCTCTCCCAAAAGGCTTTTCTAAAGGTGCATGGGTAAACCTTCTGCCGGGGCCTGTTAGCTCTTCCAACATCAAATGTGCGTCACCTTTTGCAAGATAAACGAAACGATCTTCGGGTCTTTCATAATCAACATCAAATCCAAACACTTCGGTATAGATTTTTCTACTCACGTTTAGATCTGATACTTCAAATTCAGGGACTATGGCTGGCATTTTAGACACTTACGACCTCACCATGTTTTGTGCAGGAAGGCGAAGCCAAATCTAAAAACACATCTACAATATCATCAGGATGCGGAAGGCTCATCGGATCTTCCCCAGGTTTGGCAGAGGCGCGCATATCTGTGCGGACGGCGCCTGGGTCGATCATGTTAATCTTAAGATTAGTTTGTCTGTTTTCATCGGCATAAACACGCACCATACTTTCCAGAGCGGCCTTTGATATTGAGTATGTGCCCCAATAAGCGCGACCTTTCACAACACCTGCGCCAGTCGTCACAAACATAGCGCGACCGGCATTAGAGGCCTGTAAAAGCGGATCTAATGTTTTTATCAATCTAAAATTAGCCGATAAATTTACATCTAAAACACGTTGATATTCACTATTTGAAATTTGCGTGAGTGGGCTTAACGTCCCAAGAAGTCCTGCATTCCCAACAAAAATATCGAGTTTGCCGAAACGCTCGTAAATACTCGGGCCGAGCTTATCAACTTCGTCAAAATCCATCAAATCGAGCGGAAGCAATGTTGCCTGTCCACCCATTTGCGTTATTTCATCGTCAATTTTTTCTAATTTTTTTTGATTACGCGCGACCAAAATAACATGCGCGCCTGCTTTGGCATAAGCTTTCGCCACAGCGGCTCCAATTCCTTGCGAAGCGCCTGTCACAAGGGCAATACGGTTTGTTAAATCTATTTTAAGCATAGGAGTAAGAGTTAAAAGCCTTCGTGAGAATCAACAAATTCTGTTTCTTCTAAAACATTGATTTTGTTTTTCGCGCTATCATTACGGCATTCTTTTAAATGATCAAGATAAGCTTCATCAATATCATCCGTGACATACTGCCCATCAAAAACAGAACAATCAAAATGATGATCTTCTATTTTTTCATCACTCGGCACGACAGACCGAATAAGATCATCAAGATCTTGGTAGATTAACCAATCTGCACCGATCGCTTTTTCAATTTCCTTATCTGTTTTGCCATGCGCGATGAGTTCTGATTTTACAGGCATATCGATTCCATAAACATTAGGATATCTCACAGGTGGCGCCGCCGAGGCAAAATAAACTTTCCTCGCCCCCGCTTGGCGAGCCATTTCAATGATTTGCTCACACGTCGTACCACGCACAATAGAGTCATCAACCAACAAAACATTTTTATCTTGAAATTCTAAAGGCAATGGATTTAGTTTTTGTTTCACTGATTTTTGGCGCTCTTCTTGGCCCGGCATAATAAAAGTACGGCCAATATAGCGGTTTTTTACAAACCCCTCGCGGAACTTCACGCCAAGACGCACTGCAAGCTCCATCGCGCTTGGACGGCTAGATTCAGGGATTGGGATAACCACATCAATATCATGGTTCGGATGTTCTTTTAAAATTTTATTCGCTAAATATTCGCCCATACGCACCCGTGCTTTGTAAACCGAGCTTCCGTCAATGATTGAGTCAGGGCGGGCAAAATAAACATGCTCAAAAATGCATGGTGACTCTAATTTATTCGTATCAGAAACGTGCGAATGCAATGTGCCATCTTTATCGATATAGATGGCTTCACCAGGTTTGAAGTCACGAACCGTTTCAAAACCCAGCGCGTCAAGAGCAACGCTTTCTGATGCCATCATATATTCTGTTTTACCATCTTTGTTGGTTCTTTCCCCATAGATCAAGGGGCGTATGCCGTGCGGATCACGTACACCTAAAATTCCGTGCCCAGAAATATTTGCAACAACGGCGTAAGCGCCTTTACAACGAAGGTGTAAATGATCAACGGCTGTAAAAATATCCTCTTTGGATAGCTCTGGTTTGTTTTGACGCTGTAATTCATGCGCAAAAATATTCAAAAGAACTTCGGAATCCGAGCTGGTATTTAGATGGCGATGATCTGATAAAAACAGCTCTTCTGCCAATTGCTTACTATTGGTGAGATTACCATTATGCGCCAACGTGATACCATAGGGAGAATTGACGTATAAGGGCTGCGATTCAAGAGCGCTTGAGCTTCCTGCGGTTGGGTAACGCACATGGCCGATTCCAACATTGCCTTTTAAGTGCGTCATATGGCGCGTATGGAATACATCGCGGACTAAGCCATTACTTTTGCGAACAAAGAACTTACCGTTTTCTTCTGTCGCTATACCTGCGGCATCTTGACCACGGTGTTGAAGTACCGTTAAGGCATCGTACAAATCCTGATTAACAGGAGAATGATTGAAAATGCCAACAATACCGCACATGGTTAATCCTTATTCGTTATAGGTCGTAGGTTCTTGCTCAATCAAATCTTCGAGCTGATTACGTTCATCAATCTGATATCCAGTTTCTGGTTTCTCTTCTACTGGTTTAGGCTTTGCGTCCTTATTGTAGAGAATGTCATTTTCGAACAGCTTCTTCTTGATTTCACCTTCGGTGATATCTTGAACCTTGCCTTCGACTTCACTGGATGACGGCAGGAAGCCTGATAGGAATTCGGATGTGCCTTCGATAATACGATGCGTTTTGCTATCTAAGAAATACTTGTCCTTTGATGGGGCGTCCATCAGAAGGTGGAATGGGAGGTAGAGTAAACCAAGGAGTACGATCGCGCGGGCAATGCCAAAAATGACGCCAAGCGTGCGGTCAATGGGGCCTAAACCCATGGCTTTTGCCGCGCCTGCGGTGAAGTGGCTGATAACGGAAATGATGATGACAACGACGATGAAAACAACTGCATAAGCGCAAACATCTGCGACGATATTCATGGGAATGATGTCAAAGAGCTTTTTAACCTCTTCCTGATTTTCGGCGACGCCGAGCCAGTTATTGAAGGTTGGCGCGAGTTTTGGTCCGAAGAAGACGGCGGCGAAAAAGCCACCGATGACGCCTGCGATCGTAAGCGTTTCACGGATGAGGCCGCGTAGGAATGAGATGATCGCGGAGATGATAACGATAACGGCAACTACAATGTCTATAATCATGCGCTATAGATAAGGAATAATGCGCCAAATATCAAGTATTTCGTGTTATTTAGGCGACCTTCCTTGGGGTTGTTTTCTGGTTATTTTTTTGTTGGGCAAAAAACGTTACTAAATCATCCAAATGATCAATCTGTTGCGTGCGTAAAGGAGGATTACCGCCCTTCTTCGATTTTTTTGGCGGCGCGGGAATGAAGGCTGAATCAAAACCCAATTTGGCCGCCTCTTTAATACGCAAATCAGGTTGCGACACGGTTCGAATTTCACCTGATAAACCAACTTCACCAAAGAATACGGTATTGCCCTGAACGGGGATATTGGTTTGAGAACTTATTAGGGCGGCAGCCACAGCCAAATCAGCGGCAGGTTCGGAAATACGAATGCCGCCTGCAATGTTGAGGAAAATGTCACTATCAGACAAGGTTACACCGCAACGCGATTCTAGAACAGCGAGCACCATGGCCAAACGGTTTGAATCCCAGCCAATAACGGCGCGGCGGGGATTTCCGTGGGGGGATGGGGCGACTAAGGCTTGGACTTCGACCAAAACGGGGCGTGTGCCCTCAAGCCCAGCGAGCACCGCGCTTCCCGCGACATGTTCTTGGCGTTGTGCCAAAAATAATTCGGAAGGGTTAGCGACCTCGACCAAGCCTTCTTGTGCCATTTCAAAAACACCGATCTCATCGGTGGGACCAAAACGGTTTTTGACGGTGCGGAGGATTCTAAATTGATGGCCGCGATCCCCTTCAAAATAAAGAACAGCATCGACCAAATGTTCGAGAACACGAGGGCCTGCAATTTGCCCATCTTTGGTGACGTGCCCCACAAATAAAATGCAAATACCGCGACGTTTGGCAACACGGATCAATTCTTGGGCAGAGGTGCGTACTTGAGTAACAGTGCCTGGCGCGCTTTCGACCGTATCAACATACATGGTTTGGATAGAATCAATGACGAGAAGGTCTGGCGCATTTTGAGCATCTTCCATAGATGCAATAATATCCCGCACCGATGTGGCAGAAGCCAAATCAACAGGTGCATTATCAAGCCCCAAACGTTGCGCCCGAAGGCGCACCTGATCAACCGCTTCTTCACCCGAGACATAAACGCATTTTTTGCCACTGAGCGCCAATTTACAAACAACTTGTAGAAGCAGCGTTGATTTACCGATTCCTGGGTCACCGCCGATCAACAGGGCCGATCCTGTCACCAATCCACCGCCTGTCACGCGGTCAAATTCTGCAATGCCTGTAATATGGCGCGGCTTTTTTTCACTCATAGCACCCTTTAAAGGAACCAATTGAATAGCGTTGCCGCGGCGTTTATTGCCTAAGCCTTTGGGAGCAGACGCTTCGATAACTTCTTCAACGATGGTGTTCCACTCGTTACAGCCCTCGCACTTGCCAGCCCATTTATTGGAGACCGTACCACAGGACTGACAGGTATATTGTTTCGATGATTTAGCCATGATTTATTCTTTTTTCTATTGGTGAAAAGTGGATTCCTTCAGTCCGTTCGTTGCGTGGCGGGTTTTGGTTTTCGACTATCTCACTGAAAAATAAAGATTCTTGCCTTTGACCATTATGGTCAAACAAGCGATCGAGTAAATCGGGCGAAAAGGCATTATTTTGTGATTTGCGGTTTAAAAAGAGCATAAATGAATCCCCTTCCCTATACGGCGCGAACCAAAAAGAATGTCATAACAGAACTGCAAATAAGATATATTATCATGAGAACAAAGATAGTACAAATTTAAGAACATAGCAAGAACTTTTGTGTATTTATTTTTTATTGACATAATTTATATTTTTTATTATAAGTATGACATAAATAATAAATTTAAAAGTGTATGTTATGACTGATTTTGATGGTTCACAAAAAATTGATATTTCTGCAGAGATTTCTGCCGCGGATTTATTTTCTGAAACTCTTCTAGAGCAAAGAAACGGAAACTATTAATAAAGCCGTTTTTGATGAAGAGCGCGAAGTTACTTTTGAAGAACGAAAAAAATTAGGTCAGTTAATGGTTTTAGCAATTAGGCATTTAGATAGTTTAGATCCAGGTGCAGATAGACAATTAGGTCTTTATAAAGCTTATTTAATTGAAGAAGGTTATGTCATCGGGGATAACATTCCAAATACTGTGCAAATGCCTTCATCCGCAAATGTGAAAAATGATGCTCCCAAAAATAATGGTGGTAGAGGTTAATTCAATTCTCCAACTGTAATGCCCATTTGAATTGGGCGTGGTCGGTGGTCATTTGGCCGCGGATGACGAGTTGTTTGGTTTTGCGGGGACGGATTCCTGTGCCGAGATAGACGCTGTTTTCGAGCTCTAATTCTCCACCCACTATCGTAAAACGCCAGCCTGTACCGTTATTCAGGCGTAAAAGGGCTTCGGTTCCGCCCTTCACCAAAGACACGGTGACCTTAGGGTGCAGGTGAAAGCGGAGTGCGATATCATGCGGCGCGGCGAGCCCTGTGGCGCAGGTTAAATTATCTTCGCCGCGAAAATCATGCCCCTTATCCGTAAGATAAAAACGGCGGCGATGGGTGATTCCATTAACGGGCATATAGCCATCATGACAGGCATCAATCAACACCATATCTTCTTTATTATTGTTCTTTTTATCATCACGATCGACAACAATTTTCTTGGGTCTATAGGATGGTGAGCCATCTTTATTCACGTCACACATATTACGATCATCGATGATCAAGGTGTTGTGCGCGGGTGTGGAACGCAGAGCATCTTGCCATTTTTCACAGGTTGGGTGCGTGCCGCAATTGACAAAAATACGTTCGCGCCCATGTGAAAATTCAAAAGAGAGCGGCGCAATATGCGCGCCCCGATCATGCGGCCAAGCGGGAGGCTTACCAACATCAGCAAGGAGAAGTGAGCGCCCCATGCTGATCCGTTCATACCCGCTATGGGGCAACGAATTAAGGGTGCGGGCGCGGCTTCCTGCCTGCATCACGGTGTTTTTAAGCGCATCGGCATTGTTAGTTTGCGTCCCATTGAACAGCGCAAACGCGCCATCGCCATGGCGGAAAAACCGCAAGGCAGGCACGGCGCGATCAAGGCCATGTTGAATTTTTTCAATGCCCGGATAGCCTGCTTGGCGCAATCCAGTGCGAATATCAATTAAAATTCGCACGGTTTCTAATAAAGCCTGAGGATTGCGGGAGATATGCCCACCGTCGCTTAAAATTTGTTTATCAATTTGCTCATCTAAAAGATGGAGTGCTTGTTCAAGATAATTTTCCCGCCCTTCTAAGGTCATGCCCGCATAAGCAAGCCCCTTGATGGCATAAAGGAGGGACAAGCCGTGTAGCGTGCTGGGTAGAGAGCGGCTGAGATGTCTTACTTGGCGAAGAATAGATTCTAAGAAAAATTCTTGAAATTCTTGGTCGGCACTTTCGCCAAAAAAGTCATAGCCTGCCAACAAATTTCCTAAGCGACGACCGAGAATATCAGACCGCCAAGACAGCGCATCCCATTTTTGATGTTGATTGATCCAATCTGTAATCATATACCGTGCGCCTAAACGTGCGCTTTGCCCCCCAAGGGCACGAAGATCACGCAGCCAATCAAAACCGTGAATATGCTCTAACCAATTATCGCTTACATCCTTAGGGTGCCAATCGGCGTTGTGGAGTTCTAGGCGATCCCCTCCGATTGAAAACGCGCCAGAATGTAGGAGCCAGCGGGCGTTGTCTGCATCCCCTTGCCAAAGATCACAGGGACTGAACAGTAATTTTTCAGGAACCGCGCCACCAAGACTCCAATTATATAATGGTGAATTATAAGTTAGGCGCGACGCGCGGGAGCGCACGGCATGCACCATGCGGCTTTGAATTTTCTGCACTGTGTGGCTCAACAGAGACATAACTTTAAAAATTTCTCCCTACACCTGAAGCGTCATTACACGGCTTGTCCGTGTAATCTATATCGCTATGGATTGCATGGATAAACCATGCAATGACGTTTTTTACGATATGAGAATGATTAAATTCCACTTTTACCCTCGTAGGATTTTAATATTTTTGGTGTAGCCGTCTGGCCCGTCTTTGAAGACTGATGTACCCGCGACCAGCACATTTGCACCGGCTTCGATACAAAGCTTCGCGGTTTCTTCTGTCACGCCGCCATCGACTTCGAGATCAATATCACGACCGCTTGCGTCAATCCGTGCCCGCATATCGGCGATTTTTGGCAAGCTGGCGGGAACAAATTTTTGGCCGCCAAAGCCTGGATTAATTGTCATGATTAAAACCAAATCCACCATGTCCATGACAGATTCAATCACTTCGTTCGGCGTGGTCAAGTTGATCGCCACCCCTGCCTTTTTGCCCAAACTTTTGATGGTCTGGATGGAGCGGTGAAGATGGGGCCCCGCCTCGGCATGGACGGTGATAATATCCGCGCCCGCATCGGCGAAGTCTTTCAGGTAGGCGTCGGTTGGTGAAATCATGAGGTGAACATCAAAAATTTTCTTTGTCGCGCCGCGCACGCATTTGAAAACGGGTGCGCCGAAGGAAATATTAGGAACAAAATGACCGTCCATCACGTCAATATGGATATAATCCGCGCCAGCCTTATCAACGGCGGCAATTTCATCGGCCAAATGGCCAAAATCAGCGGAAAGAATGGAGGGTGCAATGCGTATGGGGCGGGTCATAAGTGACTCCCTTCGGATAAAAGAATTAAAACTGAGTTGTGTAAGAGAATCCTTACAGTTTCAATAGTATAGAGATTTGTTTTTCAGTGCAAATTTTATCCACAGAGCCTCTTTCATCATCCCGTTGGTGTGAACGTAGTGACCAAGAAAATTATTTGGCTCAAACGGGATCTAAAAGAGAACAGCTTTGCTGTTCACATCATGGATCCCCGCTGTTTAAATTGGCTGCGCCAATCGCGGGGATGACGGGAGTGGTTATTTCTAGCCCTTAACCAACCTTGCCACATAAAAACCATCCATGCCGCCGTGGGGGGCGAGGTGATAGGGGAGGACACGGAGGTCGCCTTCTTTTGAGATGAGAGCATCAACACCGCCAACTTCTGCCGCCGTGATGGGGGCGCGTTTAAAATCAGGGTTATTGGCGAGGAAGACATCAACTTGAAGCTCCCCTTCTGATTTTTGGAGCGAGCAGGTGCAATAAATGATGCTACCACCAGATTTAACCATCGCCGCGGCGTTATCGAGCAAGCGCGATTGAAGTGCCATCAATTGGTTAATATCTTTGTTGCCTTTTAAATGCATCACATCAGGATGGCGGCGGATGGTGCCCGTGGCACTGCACGGGGCATCGAGCAACACGGCATCAACAGGGTCTTTGGGTTGCCAGACCGCGCCATCACTGGCCACGACCTCAACCTGATCCACGAAATCAAGGCGTTCCATATTTTCTTTTAAGCGTTTTAGTCTTTTCGCCGAACGATCAACGGCGATGACTTTTGCGCCTGCCGCCGCCAATTGCGCGGTTTTACCCCCCGGCGCGGCACATAAATCAATCACGGTT
>CAYGPG010000001.1:123540-184244 GCA_964351905.1 uncultured Micavibrio sp. | reverse complement strand
ATGACTGCCTTGCATATTTTCTTTTCAGCGGTTTAGTCTTTTCGCCGAACGATGAACGTCGATGACTTTTGCGCCTGCCGCCGGCTATTGCGCGGTTTTTCCCCCCGGCGCTGCACATAAATCAATCACGGTTTTATCTTTAATATCACCAAGCACTTTTGCAGGCAGTGCGGCGGAGGCATCTTGTACCCACCAGTGCCCCTCTTCAAAACCAGATAAGTCGGTAATGTTACCCGCCCCCGTTAAACGGATAGAGCCTGTTGGCAATAATGCGCCGTCTAATTCATCTGCCCAATATTTTTGTTCAGATGGATTTTTAACGGTGATATCAGTTTGCGCTTCGGTTAAAGAGGCTTGGGCAATTTCGGCCGCGCCGCGCAATGTGTAATCTTCAATCCAATGTTTTAGCAACCATTGCGGGATGTTCATTTGAACAGGGTCTTGATGTTTGCGCCATTCTTGCCCTTCGGTTGTCATGCGACGTAAAACCGCATTAATAAAGCCTTTTTGGCCAGACATATTTTCAGCCTCTGCCAATTCTACTGTTGTATTCACAGCGGCATGGTGGGGCACATTCATAAATAATATTTGGGTCATGCCAACATATAAAACAAGGCGAAGACTGTGGGGGTGGAGTTCTTTTTCCGCCACGCGACCAATCATATCATCCAGTTGCCCCTTACGGCGAAGCGATGTTGCGACAAGCATACGCACAAAAGATTTATCACGTCCTTCAAGCGCATTATATTCTTCGTGCCGACTTAAGACTTGATCCAACGGCGTTTTACGTTCCAAAACATCTTGTAATATATGGAATGCGGTTAGGCGTGTGTTTAAGCCATTATCAGGTGTGGTATTCATGGTTTATAATTTTCTTCTATAGCGCAGGATAATTCAATAATTTTACGGTAAATCTCACGCATGTAATTTTCATCACCGCCTTTTTGAACGGCCATCGCAACAGCATTTTCACGCACCTCATCGACACGGTCTTGCAGAACAGGCGGGATATTTTTAAGTGATTTTAAGGCAGCGACTTCGTTAATGATCTGTTCACGTGCGACAAGCAGCGCAACAATTTGTTCATCAAGAGAGTCGATTTTTGCACGATAAGGTTTTAAGATAGGATCAAATTCATCAGTCATAAGCGAGATACTACCTATGAGTACAAAAAAGCCAACTAAAAACGACCTAGCTAAAAAAGAACCTCTTCATCGCGAAGTGGACATCAAAAAGCACAAAGAAGAAGCCAATCAGCTCAATAAAGAGGCCAAAGAGCATGGCGGCCAAGAAGGTCCCGACCCTACCCGTTACGGCGACTGGGAAAAAGGCGGCAGATGTACTGATTTTTAGCTAGCTTTTCTACCTAAAACCCTATAAACACGGCGCATAACAAAGAATAGACACTTATATAAGGCGCTAAAATTATGCAAGACCCACAAAAAATCCGCAATATCGCGATTATTGCCCACGTTGACCACGGTAAAACAACGCTCATTGATAATATTTTGAAGCAAAGTGGCTCTTTCCGCGAGAATGAACAAGTCGAAGAGCGCGTGATGGACTCCAATGATATGGAGAAAGAGCGTGGAATCACTATCCTTGCAAAATGCACGTCCATTAATTGGGAAGGTACCCGTATTAATATTATTGATACACCAGGCCACGCCGATTTTGGGGGTGAGGTTGAGCGCGTTTTGAGCATGTGTGACGGCGTTATCCTGTTGAATGATGCGGCCGAAGGCCCTTTGCCACAAACAAAGTTCGTGCTTGGTAAAGCGTTGAAGCTAGGTATGCGCCCTGTTGTGATGATTAACAAAATTGACCGCGCCGATGCGCGTCCTGATGAAGTGTTGAACGAAGTGTTTGATTTGTTCGCGTCTTTAGATGCAACCGATGAACAGCTTGATTTCCCTGTGCTTTATGCCTCAGGCCGTGATGGTTGGTGTGATCTTGCACTGGATGGCCCACGCGAAAACTTGCACCCGTTATTAGAATTGGTTCTTGACCATGTGCCAGCACCAAAAGTGGATACAACGGCTCCCTTTACCATGCTCTCAACGCTTTTGGGCGCCGATTCATATTTGGGACGTACGCTTACTGGGAAGATTTATTCTGGTGTTGCTAAGGTCAATATGCCCGTCAAAGCAATCTCCCTTGATGGAAAGACGGTTGAAACCTTCCGTCTGACAAAATTATTCTCTTTTAACGGTGTTGATCGTGTACCCGTTACCGAAGCCGTTGCTGGTGATATTGTTTGTATCGCAGGGATGGTAAAAACTTCTGTGGCAGACACAATTTGTGATCCTGCCGTGACACAAGCTATCCCTTCCGACCCAGTTGATCCGCCAACGATGGCGGTCACAATTACGGTGAACACATCCCCTTATGCGGGCCAAGAAGGTACTAAATTAACCTCAACCATGATCCGTGATCGTTTATTGAGCGAGGCTGAGACCAACGTGGCGATCCGCGTGAATATTGCAGACAGTAAAGATGCTTTTGAATTGGCTGGTCGTGGTGAATTGCAATTAGGTGTTTTGATTGAAACGATGCGCCGTGAAGGTTTTGAAATGACCGTTTCTCGCCCGCGCGTTTTGTTGAAAAAAGATGAAAATGGTCAAACCACGGAACCTTATGAAGAAATCACAATTGATGTTGATGATGAATTCACAGGCGCCGTTGTCGATAAAATGACACAACGTAAAGCCGAAATGACAGATATGCGCCCCTCAGGTGTTGGCCGTACGCGTATTTTGTTTAAAGCCCCTTCAAGAAGTTTGATTGGATATCAATCACAGTTTTTGACTGATACGCGCGGAACGGGTTTGATGAACCGAATTTTTGATTCCTATGGCCCTTACAAAGGTGACATTGGCGGACGTCGTAATGGTGCGCTGATTTCTAATGATACTGGCTCTGCTGCGGCTTATGCGATTTTCAAACTTCAAGATCGTGGCCTCATGTTTATTGGACACCAAGATAAAGTCTATGAAGGCATGATTGTGGGTGAGCATAACCGTGAAAATGATTTGGAAATCAACGTTCTTAAAGGTAAGCAATTAACCAATATGCGTGCCTCTGGAACCGATGAAGCGACCACATTGGTGCCACCAAAGAAAATGAGCTTAGAAGAAATGATTGCCTATGTAAATGATGACGAGTTGTTGGAAGTCACGCCGCAATCACTACGCTTGCGTAAAGTTCACCTTAAGGAAACAGACCGTAAAAGCGCATCGCGCCAGTCTAAGGGCTAAAGTGTAACGTTTTAAATTTTTAATTCGAATAAGTTCTATGAAGAAATTCTTAGGACTTATTTTTTTAAGTTTATTGAGTGCAACGAACGCGCAGGCTCAAAACCAGTCCCCTGTCGTTTTAGAATTATTCACCTCGCAAAGTTGCTCATCCTGCCCCCCTGCCGATAAAATTTTAAATAAATTAGCTAATGATAATTCTAATATTATCGCTTTGAGCTGTAACGTTACTTATTGGAACCACCTTCACTGGGAGGATACCTTATCTAAGCAATTTTGCACTGAACGCCAAAGATCTTACGCGCACTCGTTTAATTCAAAACGTGTTTACACGCCGCAAATTGTCATTAACGGGCAACATGAAATGGTTGGATCGCGTGAAGGGGCTATCAAGAACACCATTAATAAAGAAAGCCTGAATAAAGCTATTAAACCCATACTACTTTCATTATCTGGCGATAATTTAGAGATAAAACTTCCTGAAACACTTGGCAATGATAGTTATGCTCTTTTACTTATACCTCATGATGCAAAACATACACAAGCCATACCAAGTGGCGAAAACAGAGGGCGGACTGTTCAATATACAAACCCAGTACAAAATATCATCTCCCTAGGCACTTGGGATGGAACAGGCAAGAAAATTACTTATGATGTTTCTAACATAAATAACGCAAAAGGTTTTGTTGTTTTAGCGCAAAAAAATGGCATAACAGGCCCCATCACTGCAGCAGGGAAAATAAATAATTAAGGGACAGGGTGTTATTTATTAAGCTCAATCATTACGGGGACATGATCTGATGGTTTTTCCAAATCTCGAAAATGGGTCAGGATTTTATGCCCTTTTAACATTTTGAGAAGTGGTTTTGTCACCCAGATATGATCAAGCCTGCGCCCACGATTAGACTTTTTATAATCCTTACTGCGATAGCTCCACCAGCTGTAGCATTTTTCATCATCAGGCACAAAATGACGGATTGCATCCTGCCAGCCAATAGAATCATACATTTTTGACAAATACTCCAATTCAATGGGCGTGTGTGATACGACTTTTTGCAGTTGCTTAGAAGACCAAACATCATGCTCACGCGGGGCGATATTAAAATCTCCCAAAGTCACCACAGGGCTTTTTTCTGAGTAATGTGTTTTAAAAAATGTGGTCATTTCGTCAACAAAATCTAGCTTATGGCCAAATTTCGGGTTTATCTCTCGATCAGGCTCGTCCCCACCTGCTGGTATATAGAGATTGTGAAGATCAAACTTCATACCTTGATGGTCAAAGCGCGCCACGATATGGCGGCAATCTTCCTTGCCGACACGATGATGAATGTCAGTGGATTTGAACGGCACGCGCGAGAGAATACAAACACCGTTATAGCTTTTCATGCCTGTTACATGAATATGTGTGTATCCTTCGGCTTCAAAAATTGTCTTAGGGAAAAATTCATCCAGCGTTTTTGTTTCTTGAAGGCAGATAATATCTGGCTGTTCTTCACGCATAAGCTTTACGACCATAGGGGCGCGAAGCCTTACCGAATTAATATTCCAAGTCACTATTTTCATTAACTAAAAAAGCTGACTATCCAAGCATATGCTGCCAAGGCAAGGATGATCAGTGGGATTTGATATCCCAATGAGATGCTCTCTTTTGCCTTATCTGTCAGGGTAGAGATGAGGCTAGGCCATGTATACGAGACAAAATCACCCTGTGACATCATACTCACTAATTTATTATCTTGGTCAACGATGGGAAGGTGTCTAAAGCGTTCGTTCGACATAATACGCAACCAATCGATGATATCATCATCCTCACGTGCGACCTTAACTTCGCGGGTCATAATATCTGCCATCGTAGTGGTATTTGGATCTTTTTTCTCATGCAAAAGACGGATCATAAGGTCCCGTTCTGTCACAATTCCTTCAACCTCGTTGTTGTCGTTGGTCACAATAATAGAACCATAATTGTTTTTTGACATTATGCTAACAGCATCAACGACTTTGTCGTTCTTACGCATAGCGACAGGTTTATTTTTCGCTCTATATTCTGGCCTATCTTTGATTTTCATGTTGATGTCCTCCAAGTTATATTTTTTATTTTAATAAAAACTCATACCAAAGATTAAAGTTCCTTAAAAAGGTAATCCGCCAGCCGCACCGGCGGGAAGGCCGAGTTCGCTCATCATTTTTTTAGTTTCTTCGGCCAATTTTTGATCGGCTTTGCCTTTGGCATCATTGAGGGCGGCTTTAATGAGATCTTCCAGGACTTCTTTTTCGTTAAAATCCATCATTGAATCATCAATTGAAATGCCGCGCACTTCGCCTTTACAGGTCGAAACAACTTTCACCAAGCCACCACCTGCAGTGCCTTCGACTTCCACATCACCAAGTCTTTCTTGCATTTCTTGCATCTTGTCTTGCATGACCTTGGCCTGCTTCATCATTTGTTGAATATCCATTTTCTTTTATCCTTCTTTAGTCTAATTAATATTATATAAGTAACCGTTTGACGTAGCCTTTATCTAGTAATTTTTTATAAGCTTCCATCACGTCTTCTGGAATTTCTTGTTTTTCAATAAAGTTCTTATCGCCAAATTCGATGGTGCGTTGTACTTCACCGACAAGTAAGTGAATGAGGCTTTCTTCGTCATATTCTTTGATATAATTATCGTATGTAACGTTAGGCGAGCTCACTTGCCATTGAATTTCTGGCCAATCTTTTTTTGCCGTGGCATACGCACGGCGTTCTGAATGTGGCGGCAGAACAATCAACCCATTATGATACTCAGAATCAGGAATAGCCGTTAATTTTTCACGGGTATTAACGATCGATTCATGTATGGTCATTGCTTTATTTTCAATAATGATATTTTCTTTTTTACCACCTAATTCCATCAAACGATTTGTAAAGACTTCATGTTCAGGCTCATCCCAAGGCAACCTAGCCATTCCCTGACGGTCGGTTGAGCCGCCAGAAACAACAATAATTTTTGCCATTTTCTGCATAAATAAAACATCAACATAATCTGCAACTTCTAAGTTATACGAACAAATTAACAATAAGAAATCAGCTGGCCTTAGAGGATGTTTTAAAAGTTGATAATCCCATAAAGTTTGGGCAAGAGGTCGATCTAAAAGGGAATTAAAAATCATAAAATTTATTTCTTTGTTATTTCTTTTAAGGTGGCATCAGGAAAGAGTTCTAAAATATTTTTTACCAGCGGTTGTTCTAATATTTTTGCGCACAATTCTGCTTCGGCTTTGTCGCGTTGTTGTGCTAGAGTTTCACCGCCCATTTGGCTAGAGATTGTGACGATCCAGCGTTCGCCTGTGATGGCTTTTAGTTTTTGTGATAAATCTTGGGACAGGCGTTGCGGGGCATTTTCGGCAACGCTAAATTCAATCAAGCCTTCTTCGATTTTAACGGGGTGAGCATACATGACCATGTGCGTGGCGATCACCATTTCACCGGCTTGTTCGAGCGTATTCACCACGTCTTGCATCGTGCGGATGCTTGTTGGTGCGTTGCTTTCATTATCGAGAGCTTTGGGTTGCGCGGCAGTAGCGGCATTCTCCATCACCATCGGTTGTGGCGTTTGATCTGCTTGAACAGTCGCACTGCCACCACTGTTATTCGGCGATGCTTGCATTGTGGCGGCAGGAGCCGTTGAAGGTGGTTGATCTTTTAGTTTTTTCACCAAATCTGCGGGATCAGGTAAGTCAGCGGCATAAAGAAGACGAATAACAATCATCTCTGCCGCCTGTTGTGGATTGGGCGCCATGTTGACTTCGCCTAAGCCTTTTAGCAAAATTTGCCATGTGCGTCCCAAGGTAGGCATGGAGAGTGCGTCAGCCAAATTCCCTAAACGCTCTTGCTCGCCCTTTGGTAGCGCGGCGTCATTGGGAGATTGCGGCAAGGCGCGATGTTTGGTGAGTTGATGCGCGAGGTCGAGCATATCTTGGATAACCACAACAGGATCAGCCCCTTTTTTATACAGGTCTTCCATGATCCCTAAGGCCTCAGCAGATTGTCCTTTTAGGGCCTTTTCGAGCAAATCAAGAATAAGCGCGCGGTCGGCTAGACCCAGCATATCTTTAACTAACTCTGCCGTCACGGCGCCGTTACCTAAAGCAATAGATTGATCAAGCAAACTTAAGCCATCGCGCACTGAGCCATCCGCGGCGCGAGCGATAAGCGCCAACGCATCTTCTTCAGCTTTGGTTTCTTCCCATCCTGCAATTTTACCGTAATAGTCTTGCAATACATCCGGATCAATACGGCGCAAATCAAAGCGTTGACAGCGCGATAGCACCGTAATAGGCACTTTACGAATTTCTGTGGTCGCGAAAATAAATTTTACATGCTCTGGCGGCTCTTCCAAAGTTTTCAGCAACGCGTTAAACGCTGCCTTGGAAAGCATGTGCACCTCGTCAATGATGTATACTTTATAACGGGCGGAGGTTGGGGCGTAGCGCACGCCATCAAGAATTTCGCGGATATCATCAATCCCTGTACGGCTCGCCGCGTCCATTTCCATGACATCAGGATGGCGGTCTTCGGAGATGGCTTGGCAGATAGAACAATCAGAAGTATCACCCGTGGTTGGTCCTGCTGTGCCATCAGCGCCAGTGTAATTCAACGCCTTGGCAATAATACGTGCCGTAGTGGTTTTTCCTACACCGCGAATACCTGTCAGCATAAAGGCATGGGCAATACGACCAGAGTCGATCGCGTTTTTAAGCGTACGCACCAGCGCGTCTTGACCAATGAGATCATCGAAATTTTGCGGGCGGTATTTTCGCGCCAAAACGCGATATTCTTCTTTTTTATCAGATTTTTCGTTAGGAGCAGTGGCTACATTACTTGTCATACCCTATTCTTAAAGAGATTCCACGGCTCACGCAAGCCTGCGCGACGACCCTATGCCGTAATCATGTCTTGATTAGGATTTTCTTTTCGTTGAAGTTCTTGTGCTACAAGATTTACCTTTACTGATGGCAACTTGCCTTTATCTAATGCCTTCATACGATTACGGGCTGGCCAGAAATAATGAATGAGCCGAATTTGCTGGCGCGTAATATTGCGATATTGACTATTAGGATTAAGAACCCGCAAGCTTATTAACCTTACCAAGCCTAATTCTTTTCGGATTTCTTCCCAATGCAGGATTTGCCACTGCCCTTGCTCATCCTGAGCGGCGGCAGTACAACTTTCAATCCAATCGCCAGAATTAACGTATAGCTTGCCGTTATTATCAGTAACCTCTGCATGATGTATATGCCCGCAAATCATACCATTAATATGGTCTGGCAAATCACAGGCGGCCTGTTCATAATTTTTGATAATACCCACGGCATCTTTGGTATTTTTCTTAATAAGTTTTACAAGTGAAAAACGTACGCCACCATTGAACTTCTTAAATAGCTTGGAAAAAACAGTATTTGCCAACACAAGAGCATCATAAAATTGATCCCCAATAACAGATAAGCGACCCGCAACCCAGGGAGGATCAAATATATCGCCATGAAGTATGCGCATATTGCGCCCAGCATTATCCTTCAACACCATGTCAGAAAGAAATTCAATCTCACTAAATAACGCAGTGCGTTTATCCTTAAATATTATTTTCTTAGCGAAGTTTGGTTTTTCCCGCTTTAAACGATCCCTTATTGAAATACGCCGCGAAGGGTAGCGTAAGCGCTCATCATGATTTCCAGGAATAAAAATAACCCGTGTGCCCTGCGCGGCCTTTTTATTCAAGGCATCTAAAACACGTTTGTGCATTTCAGGAAACTGAAAATAGCGATGCTTTTCTAGATACCATCCATCAATAATATCGCCATTTAAAATGAGCGTATCACAATCTATATTTTCAAGAAATTCAAGGAGTAGGCCTGCTTCAACTACTTTACGTTTACCCAAATGTAAATCTGAAATTACAATGGTTGGATAATATAAGTCTATTGAAGAAGATATAATATCGCGAGGCATCAAAAATATTGATTTTGTTTTTTCTTAAGTTTAAGTCTGACTGATTCATAAAATATCACCAAGACTGTTCTCAGATTTATCCACTATCTGTGAGAAGTAAAATAAACTATAAAATTAAGGATATTTAATTGGCCACTATCTTAAGTTAAAGTGGAAGACCGGACAGCGACCCGAAAAAATTCATCTGTGGCTGCTTCTTTTCAGACCTGACCAAGTCCAACGAGATTTCGCCCGCGCCGATCTTCCGCCTCACGTTCTAAGGCGTTTTTGTATCAATTTCAAGTTATTACTTTATCTCCCTGCCTTTAACAGATTGGGAATTTTAGCTGTTCCAGTTAAGACCACGGCGGCGTTCTAATTTCTTATTGTGCCATGCTTCAACCAGCGCCATTAAAGGCAATAAAAAGATAAAGCCAATTAAGTAAGCCATAATAAGCCTCCTTCTCTTTCGAGTAGGCGCTCCGCTTTTAAGAGCCCTCATGACCGTAAACGGCAGGAGGCGATTTCACACATGTATCTATTCTTTCAGCGAGAGCGCAATTGGCTCCATCACCGCGCAAATAAGGATTTTAGTAAATTTATTATGTAATTTTTACTTATTTGCTATGCAATATTAGCATATCTTTTGGATAAATCAAGCCGGAATCTCTTTTCCAGCAAAATCAAAGACTTTACCCGTATCGTCAGGCTTAATCTGATTAACGACTTTCAACATCGATTCTGTTGAATATTGAGGAGAGAATAATTTTTCTGGCGACACATTGCCTTGAAATGGGTCTGATAACTTTGTTTCCACTGTACCAGGATGAAGCCCGATAATAGAGGCTTGCTTATATTTACGCGCGACTTCAATCGCACTTGTACGGATTAACATATTTAAGGCGGCCTTTGATGCCCGATAAGCATACCAACCACCCAATTGATTATCTGATATACTACCTACCCTTGCGGAAAGAAACGCCATAACTGATTTATTTTGCCTATCCAACAAAGGTACAAAATTTTGCATGATGTAAGCAGGACCTAAAGTATTTACTGCAAAGATTTTTTCAAAATTTTTCTGATCAATATCACGTAGGCTTTTTTCAGGCATCAGCCCTTCTTGATCATGTAAAATACCAGTAGCTGTTATAATAAGATTAAATTTAAGATTTTCATCCAGCTCCTGAGCCGCCCTTATCATAGAATTTTGATCTGTAATATCCATTTTAATATGCTGAATTTTTTTATCACTTGCGCCTATCGCGCTTCGTGAGAAGGCATAAATTTTTGAGACTTTTTCTTCGCTTAAAAGATGGTCTACAAAAGCATTACCAATTCCACCAGAAGCGCCAATAACGGCAACGTTAATATCATTTGAAAATTCAGATAAGATCATTGTAGCTCTTTACGATGAATAAATTAACGTCGTGAAATAATACCCAAGTCCAGCGGATAAGGATGTTAAAGCCGTGCCCCACGCCACATCAATCACAGCCATCTGTACAGGCCAATCCCTTAAAGTCGCAAGATTTGTAATGTCATATGTGCCATATGCCAAAAAGCCCAAGGCGGCACCAAGATAAGCGGCCTTGACCCAACCACCATCTGTCATTGCAGGATGTATGCATAGAAGAACAATTCCAGCGGCATAAAATAAATAGAAAACCGCGGCAATAGAAAGGTTTACCTCATCTGCCATCAGATGTCCCAAAGCCGTTTGGAAATAATCTTTCATAATAAAACCAAGCCAAATGTAATCTATGATTAAAAATATGGCGGCAGTAATAAGGTAAGCGACTAAAAATTTCATGATGATCTCCCGTTATTTTGTTTCATTCTTATATTGGTTAAAAAATTCTATCGTATCTTTAAAAACTGGCGCTTTTGACCTCAAAAACCAAGTCAGACTGGCAATAGTTCCAACGTGATCAACGCCTTCGTATATTTTTGTTTCAACGCGTCCATTTTTCTCATTAATTTTTTCAGATAATAAATCAATATTACGCCGCCAAACAGCCTGATCTTCGTCGCCCCATATAAGAAGTTTGGGCGGCTCGTTTCCTTCGATAAAAGTGGTTACTGTCATTTGCGGATATTGTGACGGAGGCCCAAACATATCTTTTAGATCATCAGCTTGAGGGATGAAATCATATGGCCCAGCCAGACCTGCGAAAGCCGTAATAATTTGATTATTCAGCCCTTCTGCTTTTAAGTAAGTTTCATCTGCTGTCACCAAGGCACCTATGTGCGCGCCTGATGAATGTCCCATTATAAATAGGTTGTTTGCATCTCCACCATATTGATCCGCATTTTTGTAAACCCAAGCCGTTGCCTTTGCACCATCTTCAACAAATGATGGAAATTTAACATTGGGATATTTACTGTAATCAGCAATAGCAACAATGTATCCATTTTTGGCGTATAAATCACCGACAAAAGGGTATAAATTTTTTGATCCGTCTGTCCATCGTCCTCCATAAAAGAAAACAATAATTGGCTTTTTTTGATCTGCGGCATCGATAGGAATATAAAGATCAAGCTTTTGCCAATCTTCATCGCCATAAGCAATATCTTTTTTTATGGTGACGTCAGAAAATTTTGACGGAAGGTTTGCGACGCCCAGACCTACTTGCGTGCAGCCAGTCACAACAAGCGCTAATAATCCCGCAATCAATCCTTTTGCCTTTTCGCGCATTATGAAGCGTGCCCTATTTCAACTTGTCTTACGTTGGTAAAACCCGTTCTAAAGGCGGCGGCGCAACCCGCAAGGTAAAACCGCCACATTCTGATAAAGCCATCATCAAAACCCATATTTTTTACTTTATCATAAACATCATCAAAATTATGAAGCCACTGTTCCAACGTCTTCGCGTAATCTTGACCAAACTCAAAAACTTTCATTGAGGTTAATCCAGCCTTATGAGTTTCTTCATCAAAGCGTGAGGGGCTGGGCAATAATCCACCGGGAAAAATATGGGAACGAATAAAGTCAGAACCGCGCTTATAACGCTCGAAGCTTTTATCTTCAATTGTGATCGTTTGAACAATGGCTTTGCCTTCTGGTTTTAACAGCTCTTTTATTTTTGAAAAATAACTCGGCCAATATTTTTCACCAACTGCCTCAAACATTTCAATAGAAACGATATGATCATATTTACCTTCTTGGTGACGATAATCTTCAATAACAATGTTGGCATCACCGTTAAGGCGCTTTTGCGCGTACTCATGCTGTTCATTAGACAGCGTAATACCTTTTATTTTATAATCCTTAGAGCGTTGTAACGCTTGGTCAGCGAAGCCACCCCAGCCACAACCAATCTCTAAAACATTGCCTGAAGCGCTATCTAATTTATCAATAATACGGTCATATTTACGGGTCTGTGCCATGACGAGATCGTCTTTATCTCCCTCATATATGGCTGAGGAATAAGTCATTGTTTCATCCAGCCATAATTTATAAAAATCATTTCCTAAATCATAATGCGCATGGATGTTTTTCTTACTACCCTTTAGAGAATTCTGACGGAAAAAATATGTAAGATGATAGAAAAATTTGCGAAGTGTGTCTGCCTCAAAGAAAGGATCGAGCACAGCACGGTTTTGCATACTGACTGTAATGAGTGCGACGAGGTCAGACGTATCCCATAAATTACGGCTGTAATCTTCGGCAAAACCAATATCAGATTTACGGGCTAGATTCCCAACCACGTCCCAATCTTTAAATTTTAAATCTGCGTTTGGGCCTTCTAAATCGCCTTTAAACGCATGGATTTTACCATCAGGGTCTTCAATCTTAAGAGAGCCAAATTTTATATTATCTAAGCGTTTTAAGATTTGATTGAAAATAAATTTGTTAAACATTAGCTAGCCTCGTTCTTTTTTGCTTTTGTTACTCTTGTCTTTAATTGTTCAGGTTTCGGAACATATTTGATTTTCTTAATGATTAATTTTACTGCCTGCCAATGTATTAAAAATATGGCCCTAAATGTTATTAAAGGGTATCGCCAAAAAGCCTTGTTAAAATTAAGACGATTAAGCGGCGCAAAAGTTCCTGTCAGGGCAGTAATGAGCTGTTTTTTACCGTTATCATGAAAGTAATCAATCCAAACGCCCATTTTCTTCGTATCTGTTGCAAACCGAAATTTATAATGCCCGTCACGCGTTAAAAACGGCGATACATGAAAAACCTTATTGGCTTGGGTAATGGTTTCTTTATCAAATATTTGATCATCAACGTGACAAACATAAGTATGTGTTTCCCCAAAAGTATTATTCACTTCACAGATCACCGCTTTTAAATTTTGCAACTTATCGTAGCAATACCAAAAGCTGACAGGATTAAAAACATATCCAAAAACGCGCGGCATAGCGACAAGGACAATTTCACCATCCGCATCGTGAACCCCTTGGCTTTTTAAAGTTTTATCTGCCCATATTTTTAAATCTTTTCCATCACGATGCCCATGATCCTTATTATAAAAACTAAGTAGGCCAAAGCGATTAAATTTAATCCCTGACACTTCTAATTGTTTATCGATTTTAGATAAGGGAAGCACAAGATAATAAATTTTATAGGTAAATTGGTTTATGCGCGGAAAAAACCGCTTATGCATGACATTTCCAAAAAGAAATTGCGGAGTCATTTCCACGGAATATCGACCCCCATTTTTTGTAAAACACGTACGGCACTTAACAGTCCATCTTCATGAAATCCATAACGTTGATAGGCACCTACATACCAACATTGATTGTGCCCTTGCATCATTTCAATATTATCTTGTGCATCAATCGCGCCTTCATCAAAGACAGGATGGCTAAACTGATGAACGTCTAAAACCTTATCTTTATCTGGCATTACATGTGGGTTAAGCGTGATAATAACAGGCGTTTTTGTCTTTAAATTTTGCAAATTATTCATCCAATAACTTAAAGAAACATTATCTGATTTATCTTCTAAATCTTCTGAAAGGTACACCCAGCTCGCCCAACAAGATTGATCTTCTGGCATAAAATTTAAGTCTGTATGAACAACAATTTTATTATCCTGATAGGTAAAAGATTCTAATAGTTTTTTTTCATGTTGATCTGGCTCACTTAGCAAAGCCAATGCTTGGTCTGCGTGACAAGCAAAAATTACATGATCATATTTTTCTTTTTTGCCTTGCTCATCTTTTATCTCAACGCTGTCCTTTTCGCACTTAACGCGCATGACACCACATGATAATCTAATGCGATCTTCAAAACTTTGGGTAAGTTTCTTTACATACTCACGGCTTCCCCCCATCACCGTGTACCATTGTGGTTGATCATTGACGGTAAGCAAACCGTGGTTTTGAAAAAAGCGAATAAAAGTTTTGGCAGGAAAGCTTTCAATTTTAGCAAGCGGCGAGCTCCAAATCGCAGCGCCCATGGCTTGTAAATAATAATCACGAAACCACTTGCCCATTTTTAATTCGTCAAGACATTGCGCAATTGTAATAGAGGTTGGCTTATCGAGGTAGCGCGGTGCTAATTTATTAAACTTGACGATATCCAAAAGCATTTTCCAGTAAGCTGGGCGTGTTAGATTAATGAAACGACGAAAAATATTATTTGATGAATATTGAAGCCAGCCTTTGTTGATATCGACCCCAAAAGACATATCACTTTTTTCAACCTCAACCCCTAAATGATCAAAAAGCGCCTTTAAGTGCGGGTAGTTGCGATAATTAAAGACAATAAATCCCGTATCAACAGCTATTTTACCGCACGCCGTTTCAACATTAATTGTACGGCTGTGACCACCAAGGTAATCATTTTTTTCATAAAGGGTGATGTCATGACCGGCCTGATGCAGGGCATATGCCGCGCCCATGCCTGAAATTCCCGCCCCGATAATTGCAACTCTCATATTTTAATACTTACCCTAGGGGGAACCTTCTGTCATATATAATTATTAAGTTATAAATACATTTGGGTTTGAATATAGTTCAAAAAAGAAATTTAAAAAATATGACGAAACTTCGCGTAATTTTAGGAGATCAACTTTCCCACTCTCTTTCTAGTTTGCAGGACATAGATCCTGACAATGACTATGTTTTAATGTGTGAAGTGCGTGAGGAAGCAACATACGTTAAGCATCATAAGAAGAAGATTGCCTTTCTTTTTTCTGCCATGCGCCATTTTGCAGAAGAATTAAAAGAGAAAAATATCCGTGTTTTATATACAAAATATGCTGATGCGGACAATGCAGGCTCTTTCACAAGTGAAGTTGAACGCGCGATTGAAAAATATAATCCAGACGAGATCATTGCCACCGAAGCAGGCGAATATCGCGTACAGCAAGAGCTTGAAAGCTGGTCAGATAAGTTTGACCTACCCGTTGATATCCGTAACGATGACCGCTTTTTATGCCGTCACGATCAATTCGAAAAATGGGCGGAAGGACGCAAACAATTGCGCATGGAATATTTTTACCGCGAAATGCGTAAAGAATATGATGTTTTGATGGATGGCGATAAGCCTGAAGGCGGCGAATGGAATTACGACAGTGAAAATCGTAAACCACCCAAAGATGGAATGGATATTCCCAAAACGTACAGCGGTAAAATAGATGACATCACCCAAGAGGTAATAGATCTGGTTGAAAAAGAATTCGATGATCATTTTGGAGATTTGGAGCCTTTTTTCTTTGCCGTGACCAGAGATCAAGCGTTGTACGCCCTCGATAAATTCATTGATGAGCGCTTAAAGAAATTTGGTGATTATCAAGACGCGATGATCGAAGGTGAGCCTTGGATGTATCACAGCCATATTAGTTTTTATTTAAATTGTGGCCTGCTTTTGCCAATGGAAATCATTGAAAAAGCAGAGAAAGCTTATAAAAACGGAGATGCCCCCTTAAACGCTGTTGAGGGATTTATCCGTCAAATTCTGGGCTGGCGCGAATTTATTCGCGGTATTTATTGGATGCACATGCCTGATTATGCGGACAAAAATTACCTTCAGGCACAACGCAAACTCCCCGATCTCTTTTGGGGCGGTGATACGCAAATGAATTGTTTGAAACAATGCGTCAAAGAAACAAAAGAAAACGCGTACGCCCACCACATACAACGCCTCATGGTCTTGGGTAATTTTTCGTTGATCGCAGGGCTATCCCCCAAAGAAGTAAATGAATGGTATCTCATTGTCTATGCCGACGCGTACGAATGGGTCGAAATGCCGAATGTGACTGGCATGGTTTTATTTGCCGATGCAGGCGTTTTTGGCTCTAAACCCTATGCGGCGAGCGGATCATACATTAACAAAATGTCTGATTATTGTAAAAATTGTAAATACAAGGTCACTAAAAAGAACGGGCCAGAAGCCTGCCCTTTTAATTATCTATATTGGGATTTCTTCATCCGTAACGAAGAAAAACTGTCTAATAATGCGCGGTTACGTATTCCTTATTCAACCTTAGGGCGCATGAATGACGAAAAAATAAAAGCCATTAAAGATGACAGCCAACGTTTTTTTAAAGCCTTAAATAATGAAGAAAAAGTCTGATCTGCCCACCAAAATATGTCCTATTTGCCAACGCCCATTCACGTGGCGAAAAAAATGGGAAAAGGTTTGGGATGATGTAAAATACTGCTCCGAACGATGCAGGCGTGAAAAATCTGGACAATCTTAATTTAGGAATAGTGCTCCATCATTAAATTAGGCAATATAACAGCCATGCCTTTTGAAACCGTATCGTTGAAAACTGTTGAATATCTCTCTGTCCCCTCCGTCGTGGGGCATGAAGGCCATTTTTTTAAATATTTGAAGAATGATTTTGAAAAATTGGGCCTGACCGCTATTCAACATGACGGTATTTTAGAGATTAGCGGCGCAAAACCGCAATCACAGATTATATCCGCACATATTGACCGCCACGGCCTTATTAGTATTGGCGGCGGTAAATACGCCTATGCCGCGCAATATGTGAAGGAAGAAAAATATGATGAACAAAATGTACCATCACAAAAAAACTTAAACGCCATTAGTGACCGTTTTGAAGATGAAATTGTGTACGCGTACGACCCTGAAACAGGTGATAAGCTTGGTGAGGGTGTGATTAAAGATTGTGATCCGTGCATTGCCAATGGTGATGCGGTTTTCTTCGTTGAAGGCATGCGCGATATGGAAGAAAATATCCCGATTGCGTACGCACGGTTAAGCGAATCCGACGGTATGCATCTAAAAGGGCAGATTGATAATGTTGTTTCCTTAGGGATAATCTATGTTTTGTTTCAGAATGGGTTTCAGGGCACCGCTTTGCTCTCTGCTGAGGAAGAAATCGGTAAAAGCTGGATCCATATTCAAAATTGGTTGCAAACAAAGCAAGTTGAAACAAAAGATTTAATCATTCTGGACACCAGTCCGTATCGTGAAACCACGCCCGTTGACAATGATATGGTCGTTTTACGCAATCAAGACAAAAGCGCCGCATTTAATACAGCCTTGACCCAGAAAATTGCAGAGAGATGTAGAGAGATTGGTATTAATTACCAAATCAAAGATGAATATTTCCTCTCCCTCGGGTTAGAGCAGAAAGATTTAGGCTCCACGGAGTTAGGCCGCCTTGTCCTTGGCGGTGAAGGTCGATGGTCTGGTACAACTGTTCAAATCCCTACAACCGAATATCACACCAGTTATGAGACAACATCAAAAGGATGTATTGAAAGTTTCTACAGATTGCTCAATAGTATTTTAATTGGAAATAAAATAATTTAGTCAAAAAATAAGGAAAATTTGATGGTCGCTTTAATAACAAAAAACCCGTTTATTAGCCCCGAAAAATTAAGTGGTTTGTTGCTTATTGCAGGTGCCTTACTTGCCTTGGCCATCAATAACTCACCATTATCAGCTTTTTATGGCACGTTTTTGAATACGCCTGTCGTTATTCAGTTTGGAGCACTTATCTTGGATAAACCGCTTATTCTTTGGATTAATGACGGGTTGATGGCGGTCTTTTTCTTTCTGATTGGGTTGGAAATAAAACGAGAAGTTCTTTCTGGCGAGCTATCCGATATGAAGCGCGCGAGCCTGCCTATCGTTGGCGCAATTGGCGGTATTATCATGCCTGCCCTCATCTATGTAAGCCTTAATCAGGGAAATGACTTGGCCTTACAAGGATGGGCTGTTCCTGTGGCAACGGATATTGCTTTTGCATTGGGTGTTTTGGCTTTGATTGGGAAAGGATTACCAAAAGAGATTAAAATTCTGCTTCTTTCGATTGCAATTATTGATGACATAGCGGCCATATCCATTATTGCCCTTTTCTATACGGAAAATTTATCTGTCATGGCGCTATCCCTTGGTGCTGTTGGTCTTGTTGGGGCCGTATCACTCAATATTCTGAAAGTAAGACGTATTGCGCCTTATATTTTAATTGGAATTTTTATGTGGGTTTGTGTTTTGAAATCAGGCGTACATGCAACCTTGGCAGGGGTATTACTGGCCTTTTGTATTCCGATGACAGGTAAGAAAAATGAATGTCCTCTAGAAGATCTTGAGCACGCCCTGCACCCTTGGGTACTGTTTGGTATCATGCCGCTTTTTGCTTTTGCCAATGCAGGTATTAATTTTGAGAATATTGGAATTAATGCGCTTTTTGGTTCCATACCATTGGGCATTATTGCGGGTCTGTTCATCGGTAAACAACTTGGTGTTATGAGCTTTATTTGGCTTGGCATTAAAACAGGACTTTGCCAAAAACCGACAACTGTTCATTGGTGGCACCTCTATGGACTAGCCCTCTTAACAGGGATCGGCTTTACGATGAGTTTGTTCATCGGAACACTGGCCTATAGTGATAACGAGATTTTAGCACAAGTCCGCCTTGGCGTGATGGTTGCCTCTTTAATGTCAGCAGTTTTAGGATTTGTTGTCCTGAAACTATGTGCGAAGAATACGCCTGCCTAGGCAATTAAGATTTGTTAGGAGCGTCATTTATAAAATGATTGGACGCGTATCAGTCTTCGTACTATTCTTGTGCCCATGAGTGAACATTACGAAACATTTATCTATCCTGAAGGCCGTGTAATTATTGAGCAAGGCGAGCCCGCAATGGAGGCTTTTCTGATTGAAAACGGCAAAGTCAAAGTCACTATGGAGCGTGAGGGAAAGACAATTGAGCTGGCTGAATTAGGTGAAGACCAAATTTTTGGTGAAACAGCGCTTTTTAAAGGCTCTGACTATGGCGCGACAGTAACGGCCATGGAAGAAACCACAGTTGTTAAGATTACGCCCGATATTTTGGATGTAAAAATCCGCCTTTGTGATCCTATGCTACGTGCGTTGATCAAAATGATGATGGAACGCCTGCGCCGTACCAACGCGGCCTTAGCCGAAAAATCATCATAGCTGCTATAATTCTTGAAATTTGGTGCCAAGACCGCTAGATAATGCGCATGGGTTTTTTGCGCGACGCACTCACAAAAATAAAAAATGGGAGCCAATATTTGGCAAAGCCGCATATTATTTTTTATGCGCTGCCATGGCTAATGGTTTTATTGATTTTAGGCACGGTGAGCCAAAAAGATTTAGGCCTTTATAACGCCGTTCAAATTTTTATTAATTCATGGATTTTATGGATTGGCTCTATCCCCACACCAGGCGGGCTTACAACGCTTAGCATTATATTTTTAGGCCTGCTGGTTAAATTTGTCTTTTACAGTCCCTGGAGCTGGCAAAAAGCAGGAACAATATTAACCCATTTGGGTGTTCTGCTTCTTTTAATTGGCGGCATTATTACCGCGATTGCCAATAAAGAAGGGTTTATGATTATTCCTGAAAACGCAAAAAGCCAAGTTGTCTCTGATTATAAAAATCGTATTTTTTTGATCAAACAAGAGGACCAAACCACCAAAGAGATATTGTTTGACGATATCGAAAAAGGTGATGTTTTTACACATCAAAATCTGAATATAAAAATTCTTGAAAAATGCAATAACTGCGGCGTACGTAGCCCCAGCGGCAATTTTGTAAATTTAGAAGGCTTGGCTGCCAACATGGAGCTTTATCCCATTGCTGATGAAAAGAATATTGAAGCCAATTTTTCTGGTTTGATTTTAGGAATTAAAAAACAATATAACGATACTTTTAAAACTCATATTTTAATGGAAGACATCCCAAGACGCCCCGAAATCAACATAGACGGCACCATTATCAGTTTTCATTTAGAACGTGAGAGCACGCGCCTTCCCTTTTCGTTGTACTTAAAAGATTTCAGGAAAATTGATTATCCTGGAACAATAAAAGCACAAGGATTTGAATCTGATCTTATTATTCAAGATGGTGATGTTGAATGGCCTGTGACCATCCGCATGAACGAACCGTTGCGTTATAAAGGGTATAGTTTTTATCAATCTTCGTTTGACCAAACAGATGGCAAAGAAGTCACAGTGTTGAATGTCGTTCATAATGTAGGGCGAATTTTTCCTTATATATCCACGCTTATTATCTTCATTGGGCTTTTACTGCATTTAATCATTCGTCTTCAAAAGCGTACAAATAAAATGGGGACTTCATGAAAAATATTGCCCTATTTTTATTTATACTGTGCTTAAACTCTCCTTCACTGGCGAGTGATAAAAATCATATCAATTTAAACAGCTGGAACAGCCTTCCTGTTTTGCATGATGGGCGGATTAAACCCATTGATAGCTTCGCTAAAATTCATTTAAAAATGTTTTCTAATCAAAGTTCTTTAGATAATTTATCGGCCAATGAATGGCTCGCACTAAGCCTTTTTGATCCAGCGAGTGCGGCAGAAATTCCTGTTTTTAAAATTAGAGATAATAAAAATTATAATCTGCCAGAAACAAAAAATCGTCTTTACAGCTATATCGACGTTTCAACCGTTATTGCAGAGCAACAAGATACAATTAATGATTTATTAGAGATACGCCCCAGCAATTGGACAGCAGAGCAAGCGCGCCTTATCACCCTTTACGAACATTATATTTTATATACGCAGATTTTAAGATCTTTGACGGCACTTCTACCTTTAAATATTGATGACAGGCCAAAAACCGTTTTGGACTTTGCCGACATTCAAAAAGATTTAAATGAGAAAGTTAAAGAAATTGTTCGCCAAAAAGGAACAGATTTAAACCAATATAATGATGAAGAAAAAGAGATATCTTTTCTGTCTTATCAACTTAATATTTTGAATGAGAGTGCAGCCAATAATGTTTTATTTCGCATCATTCCAGATACAAAAAGTTCAAATAAATTTTATGCCCCATGGGAAATTATTCGGGAGAATAATCCAAACGAAACAACACAAAATTATTTAAAAATTTGGCAAGATTTGGCGTTATCTTATCGCACAACAAATCAAGAAAATTGGAATGAAGATCTACAATCTGCCAAGCAATATTTTGATAATTCAAAATTAAAAGTTGAGGTTTTATATAACAATTTACATTTATATAAAGTGAGTCTGTTCTTATTCTCTCTAAGCTTAATATTGATGATATTTGCAAAGCTTTATCCAAAAGAAAAATTAAAAGTTATTGTCGAAAAAGCTGCCTTAATATCATTAGGGGCTGCAAGTTTTATTCTTACATTGCTGATGATTGCGCGGGTTTACATTTTGGAACGCCCGCCTGTTGGCACGTTATATGAATCCATCCTTTTTGTGTGTCTTGTCTGCGCCATAAGTTTTTTTATTGCCGCATGGCGACGTAAACAATCAATTTATATTATTTTGGGGAGTGTCATTGGCGCCCTTCTTTTAACCACAGCAAAAGGATTTATCGGCGTTGATACGATGAGCAGCTTGGTTGCTGTTTTAAATACGAATTTCTGGCTGGGCACGCACGTGCTATGTATCACTCTTGGGTATGGCACGTGCCTCATTGCCTCGCTTGTTGCGCATTATGATTTGGTGATGCGATGGCGTGAGCCAGAAAATTATCAGTTGCAAATTCATAATTTAAAGAACCTTAAAATTATTGTCATCCTCTCCCTGCTTCTGACCACAATCGGGACTATATTGGGTGCCATTTGGGCCGATCAATCATGGGGGCGATTTTGGGGGTGGGATCCGAAAGAAAATGGAGCGCTTTTAATCGTGCTTTGGCTTATTTGGATTATTCACAGCAAGATTAGTGATCACCTTAATGATTTAGGGTTTGTAATTAGCGCAGCTTATTTGTCCGTGATTGTTGCTTTGGCCTGGTTTGGCGTGAATTTGCTCAATGTTGGCCTTCATTCTTATGGCTTTATTAGCGGCGTTGCGAGCGGCTTATTTATTTTCTGCGCTATGCAAACATTCATATTATTAATTTTGTATATCCTTATAAGAAAGAGACGTACAGCGTGAAAATAAATCTGATTATTCTATGTGTTTTATTTTCTGCTGGGCTGGGTTGGGCGTACACGTCATTTAGCCCTAAAGTCGTTGAAAAAAATGCATTTATAGAAGATTTAGTCTCTGCGGAGACATTTCAATATACGACAATTCAAGGACGTACAGGGAGTTTAGAGAACCATAAAGGGCAGGTTGTTCTTTTACATTTTTGGGCGACATGGTGCGCACCCTGCCTCGTTGAATTTCCAGATATTATCAAGCTTGCAGAGCAGAGCAGCAAAAATTTAACAATCCTGGCGATCTCTAGTAATGAGGCACGTACAGATATTGACAAATTCATCTCAAATTTAAAGACATCTATACCCAACAATTTAATCCTTATTCACGATGAGGATAAAAATATTACAAATACGCTTTTTAATGTAAAAAAACTGCCTGAAACAATCCTATTAGACCAAAATTTGAAAATCGTGAAAAAATATATCGGTCCACAAACCACGTGGAATAAAGAGATTTTTCAAAATGATATAAAACCGCTGTTTCAATAACAAAACGAATCGCCTGACACAAAAATTTGAAAAAGTGCATAACTCTGTGCATAAAAAATAAACAAACTGTTGAAAACTTTGTATTAAAGCAAATGCCTTGTTGCCCCACGACTCACTAGCTTTTAGCCTTGTGAGTGGAGACAAACGACTATTTCAACTTAATGATTCATCAAAGATCATCGCTAAAAGCATTGCTACTTTCTAATCCTAACAAAGCATTTTTGTTAGGCGTGTCTTCCATGGTTCTTCTTTTAACAGGTTGTGACAATGGCAAAAACTTAAATAAAGTAGATAGCTCTTTCTTCACCCCATGGGAAAAGCTTGCCCGCAACGACCCAGATTACATTGTTAATGATGTCTCCCGCATGCAAAAAGAAGAACCAAGAACAGTTTCTGACGTGCAAAGTGAACAGATTGAGCAGATGGATCCGGCTCCCATTACCCCTGTCAATAATGAGCCCATTGACCCTACGGCTATTGGCTCTGCAACCAATCAAGCTATTGTCTCCAATGTCGCAAACATCCCCGAAACATCTGTTAGTAATCCCAACTTGTTGGTCTACAACCCCAAAAATATTTTTGGGAAAGATTTGCAAAATGACTCTGCACGTATAGACCGTTTGGAGCGCGCCGTTCAGGATATGCGCAATGACTTTAATTTGGTTGAGCCTTCCATTCGTCGTTTGATGGTTATTGAAAACGATATGCAAAGACTTGTTGCTGAATTAGAAAAATTAAATGCGAGCAATAGCGGTGCGGCATCAAATAACCTAAACAGGCGCTCAGCTTCCACTCCAAGAGCATCTTCGTCTACAAAAAAATCTATGGCTGCCGCCCCCTCATCCTCTATGGGGTTTGTAAAAAAATCTGCGCCACCCGTATCAGGAAAACCGGCTATTTATGATTTACGCGTTGGTGAACATTCTGACAAAACCAGAATTGTGATGGATGTAAATTCAAAAACTGATTTCAGTGTTGATATTGATAATAACGAAAGAATTATGATCGTTAATCTGCCAAATGCAGATTGGAGCGCACGCACAAGCCAAGCTTTCGCAAAATCTCCTTTCATCTCCTCTTATAAAGTTGAACCGTCTGACAATGGAAATCTGGTTGTTTTCCAATTAAAGAAAAATGCCAAAGTTGGTTATAAAGCGGATTTAAAAGGATTCGAGGGAACAAGCCGTCGGCTTGTTCTCGATATTACTGGGTAATATAAGTCTTAAGACTTACATGTTCCACATTTCATAAGGCCACAAACCAAGTCTTTTCTGACGTAAAGAAGTATAAGCGATGAAAGCCAAACGCCGACAGCCATACCGAATAAAACCCCACCATCACCTTGAACATCTACACCCAACGGTGTAGCAAGGTGGAAAAATATAGCACCTGTCATGATACCCACGGCTAATAAGGCACCAAAAGCATTAAGTATCAAACGGCCTGTAACAAGTCCGCCAATTAATAAGACTAAAGCGACTAATTCAGCAGACCCAATAACATATTGGTTAAATATACCCGGTGCTATAAACAAACCATCAATACCCAAAGTATCAGCGCCCCAAGCGTTTAATGTTTGAAAGATATGTTGTGTTTCTGGCGCATTAGAAAATTTAAAGAATAAAGACTGTACAAATACAAATGTAATGAAAATTGATAGTGCCCAAGGCCCGTATTTAGATATTTTTGTTTTTAGTGACATGAGTTGGTCTCCCGTATTTTTGTTATGATTTATATATAATTATTCGCATGTCTGTATTATTTGTTACTTTTTACTTTTTATTCCTTTAAAGCGCCTTGCCGATTATGGCGTAACACTTTAATCTAACATGAAATTTATTGATAAGTAGAGATATTTTCTATGCCTGAAGCTCTTTTAAATAAAGCAAAATCACATGTTCCCGCTAAAACCGCTGAGCGAGACTATAAATCCTTCTTAAAAACATTTTACGCCAATGTTCCAAAAGAAGATATGGAAATGATGGCACCCGAAAATATCGCCTTCACAGCCAGTAATCATCTAAAATTAAGTCATTCTCGTAAAATCGGTGACCCACCAGCTATTTCTATCCTCACGCCTACGCAATCAAAAGAAGGGTGGAATGCTGGTCGCACTATCATAGACATAGCGAATGATGATATGGCTTTTTTAGTAGATTCAACTATCGCGGAAATTATTCGCCATAATTATCAAATCTCCGTTTTTATTCATCCTATTTTGCATGTGACACATACGAAGGCAGGTGTGATTAAAGAACTGCATACCGAACAAAAAAATGGAAAAACCATTGGCCAGTCCCATATTCATGTTGAGCTAAATCGTGCCTTAACGCCAAAACAATGTGACAAACTTAAAGAAGATCTTTTACGCGTCTTATCAGATACAAAATTTGCCAATAGAGACTGGCAAGCAATGCGTGCAAAATTAAGTCAAGCTAAAACTGTATTAGAAAATGCGCCGAGTAAATATAAAGCCGCCCTCATATCAGAGTACCAAGCCTTTTTAGAGTACCTCCATGATAACAATTTCACCCTTTTAGGATATCGTGAATATAAATTCAAAAAATATGGTGAAACCATAAAAAGCGAAACCGTCAACGGCTCTAGCCTTGGTCTTCTATCAAATGAAGTACGTCCCGTTTATATAAATAAAGCGCGTAAATGTTTAAGTGATAAGGAACAAAATTATCGCTTAAAACAAGACCCTCTCACAATTTCAAAAGTGAACAAAAAATCAACTGTTCATCGCCCCGTCCCTCTAGATGCGATCACAATTAAACAATACGACAAAACAGGAAAAGTTATAGGAGAGGTCTTGTTTATAGGGCTTTTTACCTCTGTGACTTATTCACGCAGTGTAACAGATATCCCCCTTCTTAGAATGAAGGTGGATAATGTTATCAAAAAATCTCAATACGCAAATGCCAGTCATAATCATAAGTCCCTAAAGCATATCTTAGAGAAATATCCGCGTGATGAAATTCTACAAATGTCAGAAAGCGATCTATGTGAACACGTCACAAGCATTCTACGCTTACAAGAACGCCCACAAATTGCACTTTATACCCGTTTAGACCCCTTTAGCCGTTTTATTTCTTGCCTTGTCTATATTCCTAAAGAACGTTTCGAGACAAAACTACGTAAAAAATTACAACAAGTTTTAGAAAGCAATCTTGGCGGTATTTGTACAAATTATAAAGTTACCCAAGATGATTCACCGCTTTGTCGTGTACTTTTTCAAATAGATATTAATGACTTACCAAAAGCACCAAAATTCAAAAATGATGAATTGGAAGAACAACTTATTTTAGCGGGTCAAAGCTGGCAGGATAAATTACGCCAAACCATAGAGGACGAAGTTTCCAACCCTGAAGAAGCCGCAAAAATGCTTGATTACTATGGCGATTCTTTCTCAATAAGTTATCGTGAAAATTATACACCACATCAGGCCGTTTTAGACATTAGACGCGTTAACAGCATCATTGATGGCGATGAAATTGATTTAGAATTATATGAACAAAAAGAAAATGATAAGAACGTTATTCGTTTAAAACTTTATCATGCCAAAACACCCCTAGCATTATCTGATGTACTCCCCATTATGGAGAATATGGGGCTTGATGTCATTACTGAACTTCCTTCAGAAGTTAGACCTTCTAATTTTGAAGATAAAGTTTGGATTCATGATTTTCTTTTAGAGCCTTCTTCCAAGAATAAAGATATTGATATCGAGCAAGCAAAAGAGTCTTTTGAAGATGTTTTCAAAAAAACTTGGAATGTGGAGATGGAAAATGACAGCCTAAATATGTTGTCACTTTACGCGCACATGCCGTGGCATGACATTGCCATCCTTCGTGGATATCTGCATTACCTTCGTCAAACGAGCGTGGGTCTTAGTTTGCCTTACATGGAAAGTGCAATTACAAGCTATCCTGACATTTCCAAATCCCTTGTTTCTTTTTTTAAGAATAAGTTCGATCCAAATAAGAAAAACATGGATGAAAAAGAAATAAAGAAACAGATTTCAAAAATTTATACCTCTTTAGAAAGCGTTAAATCTTTAGATCATGATCGTATTTTTAGAAGCTTGGCTGAATTAGTTAAAGCAACTTTAAGAACAAATTTCTATCAACTTAATGATGATGGAAACCACAAAACTTACCTGTCTTTTAAATTAGATAGCTCACAAATCTCTGAGTTACCACAGCCAAAACCCTACCGTGAAATCTTTGTTTATTCTGCCCGTGTTGAGGGCGTGCATTTGCGCGGTGATAAAATTGCACGCGGTGGCTTGCGTTGGTCCGACCGTCATGAAGACTTCCGTACTGAAGTTCTTGGCTTAATGAAAGCACAGCAAGTTAAAAATGCTATTATTATCCCTATGGGTGCCAAAGGCGGCTTTGTTGTCAAAAACCCACCATCAAATGGCGATCGCCAGGCCATTCAGGAAGAGGGTATTGCCTGTTACAAACTATTTATTCGCGGGCTATTGGATATTACTGACAATCGCAAAGGATCTGACATCATAAATCCAGATGATGTCGTACGATATGACGAAGATGACCCCTATCTTGTTGTTGCGGCAGATAAAGGAACTGCAAGCTTTTCAGATATTGCCAATAGCCTGTCGGAAGAATATGGGTTTTGGTTAGGTGATGCTTTTGCCTCTGGTGGATCAGCTGGATATGATCATAAAAAGATGGGTATCACAGCGCGCGGCGCTTGGGAATCTGTTAAACGTCATTTCCGTGAAGTGAATCATGATATTCAAAACGAAGAATTTGATGTTATTGGTATCGGTGACATGGCAGGTGACGTTTTTGGAAACGGCATGCTTCTATCAAAACATATACGCTTAATCGGTGCTTTTAATCACCTTCATATTTTCTGTGATCCTGACCCTAACGCAGAAACGTCTCACGAGGAACGCCAACGTCTCTTTAACGAGGTTAAAGGATGGGATGAATATAATTTAAGCTATCTTTCCCAAGGCGGTATGATTTTTAATCGAAATGAAAAAAGCCTGACCTTAACCGAGGAAATTAAAAAACGTTTTGATATTAAGGATGATAAGCTTTCACCGAATGAGCTTATTCGCCATATGTTAAAAGCACGCACTGACCTTTTATGGTTTGGTGGGATTGGCACCTATATCAAAGCCACAAGTGAGCGCCATGGTGACGTAGGTGATAAAGGAAATGATAACTTACGTGTTAATGCAACAGAAGTGCGTGCTAAGGTTATTGGTGAAGGGGCGAACTTGGCTATTACGCAAGAAGCACGGATAGAATATGCCCAAAATGGCGGCATGCTCAACGCTGATTATATTGACAATGCTGGTGGCGTTGCCTCTTCTGATGATGAAGTAAACATCAAAATTTTACTTGGCGATGTTATGCGCAAATCCAAATATAAAATGGATAAAAAGAAGCGCAATAAGCTTTTAGAATCCATGACCGAAGATGTTGTTAAACATGTTTTGCGTGGTAATTATCAGCAGGCGCAAGGTATTAGCCTGATGGAATATCATTCGGCCAATAATATCTCAGGCCAAGGGAAACTTATTAATTATCTAAAAGATAAAGTAGGGTTAAGCCGATCGTTAGAAAAGCTTCCCCAACAAGATGAAATTGATCAACGTGCAAAAATGGGTAAAGGCCTAACACGTCCAGAGTTAAGCGTTCTGCAATCTTATGCGAAGATTGCCTATACAGCGCAACTTCTTGATAGTGATATCGTTGAAACAAAAGCGATGGAAGAACGCTTGCTTCGATACTTCCCTAAAAAGCTTGCTAAAAACTATCCCAAAGAAATCATAGATCATCGCCTCAAAAATGAAATCATTGCGACAACGCTAGCGAATGGAATCGTGAATCGTATGGGGCCTGATTTCATTCGTGATCGTATGGAAAGCTGTGGTGCGAGTTGTGAAGAAGTAGCCAAAGCCTACATTATTGTACGCGAAGCCTTTGGCCTTCGTGATATTTGGGGTCATATTGAAAGCCTTGATGGCAAAGTTCCAGCGATGATTCAACTCAATGCATTAAGCGAAACCGCTCGCATGGTGGAACGCGCTGTAACATGGTTCCTTACGCGTTTTGGGCGCAAGCTTGAAATCAACCGTGACATTGCAAAGTTCGAGGACGGAATTAAAGCCGTAAAAGAGCATATGAATAATGTCGTACCAGAAGATCTATTAAATAAAATTAAACAACTTACCCAAAGCGGCGTTGAAAATGGCCTACCAAAAGAATTGGCGCACGATATTTCAATAATGCCTATTTTAGGATCAGCCTGCGATATTATTCGTATATCAATTGATTATAAATTTGATTTTCCTATTACGGCGCGCCTTTATTTTGAAATTGGTGATTATTTCCATTTGGATTGGATGCGCCAAAAAGCAAGACACCTTCCAACTGATGGGCAGTGGTCGTCACAAGCTTTAGAGGGGTTAGTTGATCAGCTTTATACCTGCCAAGCGGGACTTGCCATTCGTATTTTAAAAGATATGGGTAAAGAGATTCAAAAAACTAATCAGAAAAAGAAAAGCGATATTGGATGCATTGGATGTGACAGTATTTTACAAGCATGGATTGACGATCGTGGCGCACAAGCAAAATTATTAGAGCCTCTCTTTAACGAACTACGTCGTAGCGCCAATATGGATTTATCTATGCTAATCATTGCAGAGCAACGCTTGCGTAATCTTTATGGTGGGTAATTTATAAAGAAGCAGAAAACTTTTCTAAGATTACCTCTAAAGGAAAACTCTCACCTACAGCTATAGCAAGCAACACAAGTAATCCAAGCATTCTGTTAGATTTAAAAACTTCTAACGAATCTTCGGCGTCATCAATATCCCAATTAATGAGTTGCCACATAAAATGGAGCGCAGGTAGAATTAAAAGCGCAAAAGATAAAAGTCCAAATCCTGCTAACCAAAAAGAGAGAATTAAAAACAACATTGTCGCGGTGTAAAACAACCCAACCCAAAATTTACTACGTTGCCCAAAAAGAAGTGCGGTCGATTTAATGCCCACCAATGCGTCATCTTTTTTATCTTGATGGGCATAAATTGTGTCATACCCCAACGTCCAAAAAAATGCAGCAAGATAGAGCATGACAGGCTCCCATCCTAAGTGATGAGTTGCTGCGCCATACCCCATCAAGGCGCCAAAATTAAAAGTGATTCCCAAAAATGCCTGTGGCCACCATGTAATACGTTTCATGTAAGGATAAGTTGTAATGAAAAGTAATGACAAAAAACCAAGACCAATTGTGACGCTAGAGGTTTGAAGTAAAATTACAAATGAAACAAAAACCAGAGAAAACAGGCAAACAGCCGCCTGAAACATATTAATAGTGCCGTTTGCTAGCGGTCGGTTTTGGGTGCGCTCCACTTGCCGGTCTAAATCACGATCCCACATATCATTGATAATACACCCCGCACCCCGCATAAGAATGGCACCGATTAAGAAATAAATCATCAGGCGAACATCACTACTGTAAAAGCCCTGCACGCCGTTTGCGCCCATCATAATGCCCCACCAGCCTGGTAAAAGAAGAAGCCACCAACCAATAGGGCGATCAAGCCGCATAAGCAAAGCATAAGGTTGCCAATGATCTGGTAATTTAGAAATCCAACCTTCGCTCTTGATATCAGTGTGCTTCATGTGATTGAGTATGAATATGAGTGAAGAATATTTCAAGCTACCACGCATTTTTACCACCGAAGATTTGAAAATTGGTGAAACTGTTGCCCTTGATGACAAGCAATCGCATTATTTAAAAAACGTCATGCGCAAAAAAGAAGGGGATACCATACGCCTCTTTAATGGTCGTGATGGAGAGTGTTTGTGCTGCCTTACCAAATTGGCAAAGAAACAAGCTGAAGTTTCTGTTGATTCATTGTTGAAACCACAACCTCAAAATACACGAAAAATTCATCTAATTTTCACGCCCATTAAAAAAAACCGTATGGATTGGTTGATTGAAAAGGCGGTGGAATTGGGCGTTACAGATTTTCACCCTGTTCTCACGCAAAACACGGAAGTCAGAAAAATCAAAGTAGAACGTCTTGAAAATCAAATTTTTGAGGCCGCAGAGCAATGCGAAAGACTAACCATTCCAAAGCTTCACACACTTCAAAAAATGGAAAAAATTTTAGATAATGGTTTGGAAAGTACAAAAATTTTAGGATGCCTTGAACGCTATAACACAATGCCTTTAAAAGATTTAAAATTAGACTGGGCAAAAGATATAGCGTTTTTAATTGGGCCAGAAGGCGGATTTACCCGCGAGGAAAAAGAACACGTAGCACAGCATACTCAAGCCGTTGGTTTGGGAGACACAATTTTAAGATGTGAAACAGCTGTTGTAAAAGCACTTAGCCTTATTAATCCTTAAAATATAAAAAAGGACTTAATACATAAGATTGATGTCACGATAATAACCAAAAATGTTAAGGCCATGCCGCCGCTTCGTCCAACAGAAGATCCAACTTTTGTCAAAACGCCATAAAAATGCATCAAGCGCGATAAAACCAAAACTACACATAGTCCGTGTATGACAGTCTCAGAGATACCTTGAAATTCTGCCAACACGATTAAGATAAGAGCAAAAGGAACATATTCAATAAAATTAGCGTGCGCGCGGATACGTTTTAACATGTCATTATTTTGGCCATCACCCAGCGATACTTGGTGTTTAAAACGTCCTCTAATCACATAAAAACTTAATGCCACATAAAGAAGTCCTAAAATTCCTGCATATAGTGCTACGACCATTTTTTTCTACTTTCTTAAATCATAAATTATATTAGAGATTAACTTGGCCTTTTTCTCTTTTAAAGTCAAAAATTTCCCTGTAAGTAATTGGTAAAATTCACTATAGTGCTTTTTAGTAATTAATCATCAAAGATACATTTATTATGAAAAAATTTAGCTTTTTAATAATTTCGATTTTCGTTTATGTAAGCACAACACTCAATGCTTTTGCGCAAAACGTTCCAACGCCTACTCAGCTTGGCTTAGCAGAGCCCGCCAGTGCGCAAATGGAAAGAATTGTTGATTTTCATACGCTTTTACTCTGGATTATTGTTCCTATTGTTATCTTTGTGACTGGGCTTATGGTCTGGGTTGTTATTCGCTACCGCGCCAAAGCCAATCCTGAGCCATCAAAAACGACTCACCATGTGGTGCTTGAAATTTTATGGACAGCCATTCCTGTTATCATCCTGATTATTATCGCCATTCCATCTTTTAAGATGCTTTACTATTTAGACCGCGTAGAAGAGCCTGACATGACGCTCAAAGTGACGGGATATCAATGGTATTGGGGATATGAGTATCCTGATCATGAAGGCATTAGCTTCCTTTCCTACCCTATACCAGACGAAGAAATTGATGAAGCCGCAGGTCAAAAACGTCTTCTTTCAACAGACAATAAAGTCGTTTTACCAATTGATACGAATATTCAAATTCTTGTGACTTCTGCGGATGTCATCCACGCCTTCACTATTCCTGCCTTTGGTTTTAAAAAGGATGCTGTGCCCGGACGCATCAATGAAACATGGGTTCGTATTGATAAGCCAGGCACGTATTACGGCCAATGCTCACAAATTTGCGGCGTCAATCATGCTTACATGCCAATTGAGATTGAAGCCGTGACAAAAGAAGAATTTGAACAATGGCTGATCAAAGCAAAAGAAGAATTCGCCTATAATTCACCAAGTAATGATAATAACCGCGCCATAGAAATGGCGTACCTTCAAGGAGCTCAATAACAATGGCTGATCACAAACCTGGATTTTTCACACGATGGTTCATGTCCACAAACCATAAGGACATTGGAACACTTTACATCATTTTCTCAATTTTAGCTGCACTCGTGGGCGGTTGGTTCTCCATGATGATGCGTCATGAATTGGGCGATCCAGGCCTGCAATTGGCAGAAAACGGACAACAATGGAACGTCTGGATTACTGCACATGGTCTAATCATGGTGTTCTTCGTGGTTATGCCCGGCCTTATTGGTGGCTTTGGAAACTGGTTTGTGCCGCTCATGATTGGCGCGCCAGATATGGCTTTTCCACGTTTAAATAACATCTCCTTCTGGTTAATCGTCCCTGCTTTCTTATTGTTAGTCGCCTCCACGTTAGTTTCAGGCGCACCGGGAGATGTCACAGGCGCAGGTACGGGCTGGACAGTTTATCCGCCCCTTTCCGAAATGGGACATCCGGGCATGTCGGTTGATTTAGCCATTTTTGCACTTCATTTGGCAGGCGCAAGCTCCATCCTTGGGGCGGCAAACTTTATTACAACGATCTTTAATATGCGCGCCCCGGGCATGACATTACACAAAATGCCGCTTTTTGTTTGGGCCATGTTGGTAACCAGCTTCCTGCTTGTACTTTCACTTCCTGTTTTGGGCGGTGCGATCACTATGCTTTTGACCGATCGTAATTTTGGTACATCCTTCTTCACCCCTGCGGGCGGTGGTGACCCAATTTTATACCAGCATCTCTTCTGGTTCTTTGGTCACCCTGAAGTCTACATTATGATTTTACCTGCCTTTGGTATTGTCTCGCACATTGTCTCGACCTTCTCCCGTAAGCCTGTATTTGGATATTTGGGCATGGCGTACGCGATGGTCGCCATTGGTTTTGTTGGATTTGTTGTTTGGGCACACCATATGTATACCTCTGGTATTGCAGTCAATACCCAAGCCTACTTTACGGCAGCGACCCTTATCATTGCGGTACCGACAGGGATTAAAATCTTCTCATGGATCGCCACCATGTGGGGCGGCTCTATCCGTTTCCCAACCCCCATGCTTTGGGCGCTTGGCTTTATCTTCCTCTTTACCGTCGGCGGTGTAACAGGCGTTGTATTAGCCAATGCAGGTATGGATACGTCCCTACATGATACATATTATGTTGTGGCGCATTTCCACTATGTTCTTTCCCTTGGTGCGGTCTTCGCCCTTTTTGCAGGGTTTTATTACTGGATTGGTAAAATTTCAGGCCGTCAATATCCTGAATTTATGGGGAAAGTTCATTTCTGGCTCACATTCGTTGGCGTAAATCTTGTATTTTTCCCACAGCACTTCTTAGGCCTCGCCGGAATGCCGCGTCAATATGTGGATTACCCAGCACCTATCCCACCAGAGCACCTACAAGGCATGTTGGTGAACCCTATTGAGAAAATTCAATGGATGGCCGCACAAGATTACGGTTTCCATCTCTGGAATTATATTTCCACGCTAGGAGCTTATCTCTCTGGTTTTAGTGTCTTGGTTTTCTTGTGTATCGTATTTTACACTTTATTCTTTGGTCGCAAAGTCGGCGCGAATTACTGGAATGCAGATCCACACACTATGACGTTTGAGTGGACATTATCTTCTCCTCCACCATTCCACCAGTTTGAAATACAGCCTACCGTTAAGTAGAACGGTGAAATAAGAATTCAAAAGCCCTCTTGTCCTCGTGCTTGCGCGCATGACGAAATTAAACAAGTAGGGCTTTTTTATTGCCAGTTGCTCTAAAACCTGCTTTTTTGTTCGTCATGACAAATGACCTAGTCCAAAAACTTTATGATGAAGCGATCAAAGCACGTGATGTGATTTATCAAGCAGGTGCGCCTACACCTTTAGAGCAGATAAAGCTTAGTGATGAAGATTTTAATCTCTTCCTCAAACGTGAAGATTTGGGGCCCATAAAAGCCTATAAGTGGCGCGGTGGCTTTAACGCTGTTTATAATCATCACAAAAATGGAGGAAGCGACATCATCGTTGCGGCCAGCGCAGGAAATCACGCCCAAGGTGTTGCCTTGGCGGCACGCATGTTGAACCTTCAGGCTAAAATTTTTATGCCATTAGCCGCGCCCATTATGAAACAAAAAGCTGTTCAACATCATGGTGGCGACAATGTTGAGTTGATCCTCATGGGCGATACGTACAATGAAGCAGGTGATGCGGCCAAGAAATATATCGCCGAAACAGGATACACGTACATACACCCTTTTGATGATATTTACACCATGGCAGGACAAGCCATGATTGCTGACGAAATAATAAAAGATAGCAACGATCAGCCGTTCGATTACGCCTTTCTTCAAATCGGTGGCGGTGGCATGGCAGGCGCAACAGCAGCGTGGTTAAAAAAACACTGGCCTAATATTAAAATTATTGGCGTTGAAGGACAGGGACAAGCCTCAATGAAGGCTTCCGTGGAAGAAGGAAAACCTATCACCCTTGATAAAATTGATGCTTTTTGCGATGGCACGGCTGTCTTACGTCCTGGCGACTTAACGTTCCAAGTATGTAATGAGTTTATTGATGAATTTATAACCGTAGACAATAACGAAGTTTCAAATGCGATGCGTACATTATGGGACGCAAACCGCCTTATTCCTGAGCCTTCTGGCGCCATGGGCGTGGCAGGTGTACGTCAGTATGCAACACAACATCCCGATCAATTAAAAGGTAAAAAAGTACTCTCCATTATCTGTGGCGCGAACATGGATTTTAGTAAATTATCTCTTATTGCCCGAAAATCTGCCTCGAACGGCCAGCGCCGTTATTATCGAATTAACCTGCCAGAGCGTGAAGGCGCGCTTTTAGATGTTTTAAACAAATGTTTTCAAAATATGAACGTATCCGAATTTATGTACGGAAAAATTCATGAAAGCGAAGCGTGGCAAACCATTGCCGTGGATGGAAACGATAGCGATTTTAGAGAATTAGAAGATTGCCTTAAAGGTCATGATCTGGAATTTAGCAATATTACCCATGATCAGGATATTAAATATAAGATTATCAATTATAATCCGGCTCTTTTCAAAGACCCAATATTTTTAAATATTGAGTTTCCTGAGCGTAAAGGCGCACTTCGTGATTTATTGCGTAGCATCTCCCCCGTTGCCAATATCTGTTATTTTAATTACGCCTATTCTGGTGAAGCCGTTGGGCGCGCGCTTATGGGTTTTGAATTTTCCAGCATTAAAAATAAAGACGCTTTTAAAGACGTTTTGGATCAAAGCGTTGTGAATTTCAGCCCCCTTGATGAGGCGACCACAAAACGTATTTTAAAGCACTAAATATTATATTTTACCTTTTCATTTATCGATGATCGGTTTATGAATTAGTCATGAGCAACTCAAGTATTTCAGCCAATCTTAAGATGAATGACGCCAGCGTTGGTGACTATTTTTCATTGCTAAAACCCAAGGTGATGAGCCTTGTGGTTTTTACAGGATTGGCAGGCCTTTGGGTTGCCCCAAACGTTGAAAATCTTCACCCAATTTTAGCTATTACCGCTATCTTATGTTTGGCCATTAACGCAGGCGCGGCAGGCGCGATTAATATGTGGTTTGATCGTGATATTGACGCAGTGATGAAACGGACACAGAGCCGTGCTTTGCCGATGGGTAAAATTGATCCTGATGAAGCCTTAAGCTTTGGCATTATCTTAAGCATCTTTTCTGTTATGACGATGGGCATTGCGCTCAACTGGATGGCGGCAGGAATTTTGGCGTTTGCCAATTTATTCTATGTGGTGATTTATACGATGTGGCTCAAACGCGCGACACCGCAAAATATTGTTATTGGCGGCGCGGCAGGAGCTTTTCCGCCCATGATTGGCTGGGCGGCTGTAACCGGTGATATTACCCTTGCCTCGCTCGCGCTTTTTTTCATCATTTTCTTTTGGACACCACCGCATTTTTGGGCGCTCGCACTTTTTGCGAATGAGGATTATAAACGCGCAAAGGTGCCTATGTTGCCCGTAACACACGGCGAAAAACATACGAAAATTCAAATGCTGGTTTACAGCATTATCATGCTGCCGATCAGCCTTTCGCCTTATTTTTTAGATGTGGCAGGCGTTATTTATTTATCGGTTGCTACGCTTCTCTCTAGCTTTTTTATCTATACATCCATTCGTGTTCTGATGGATAACACGCATAAATCGGCACGTTTAATGTTCGGATATTCTGTGTTTTATCTCTTTGCCCTCTTCCTCGCCCTCATGATTGATAAGGTTTAAAATATGCCCAAAAGTGACTTACATAAATCTAAGAAAAAGAAAAATTTGGCTTTGCTTGCCATCATTGCCGCGTGGATTATTCTCATCTGGGCGGTCACAATGATTAAGGTTAATCATGGCCTATAAAACACATACCCCAAAATGTGTTTTCATCACAGGCGCGACAGGCGGATTTGGTAAAGCTTTCGTTGAACGCTTTGCAGCTCTTGGCTGTATGCTTGTTTTACATGGCCGCTCGCAAGAAAAACTGGATGATCTATGTGTTGATTTAGATGTACCTCACCATAAAGTGGTTTTTGATATTTGTGATAAACAAGCCACATTGGATGCGCTTGCGGCTATCCCAGAAAAATTTCAAAATATTGATTTGTTAATTAATAATGCAGGCGGCGCGGTAGGATTGGACAAATTTCAAGAAGCCCCCTTAGATGATCTTGAGGCCATGATTGAGATGAACAATACGTCCCTCATTCGTATGACCAATTATGTTATTAAAGGCATGGTGGCGCGCAAATCTGGACATATCATCAATATTGGTTCCATGGCAGGCAATTGGCCTTACCCGGGGGGACATGTTTATTGCGCTGTAAAAGCGTTTGTAAAACAATTTTCGTTAGCTCTTCGTGCGGATTTGAGCGGCACAAATGTACGTGTCACAAATATTGAACCTGGCATGGCCGAAACACCGTTTTCACTTAACCGTTTTAAAGGCGATGCCAAAAAAGCAGCCAGCGTATATGCTAATACAACACCGCTTACAGCCGAAGACATTGCTGAAAGCGTTTTCTGGGCTGCAACCTTACCGGCACACGTCAATGTAAACACCTTAGAAGTTATGCCAACACATCAAAGCTTTTCCCCTCTGGCCGTTGAAAGACATGGATAAAAACACCAAAACATTATTAAGCGTTTTTGCCGTTGTCATTTTTATGATGGGATTGGCTTTTGCGTCTGTACCGCTTTATGACCTATTTTGCCGCGTGACGGGCTTTGGTGGGACAACGCAGGTTTCCAGTGCCGCGCCCAATAAATCAGAGATTTTGGAACGTGAGATTACTGTTCTTTTTAACAGCGATACCAATAGAAATATAAATTGGGATTTTCGCCCCGAAAAACGTAAAGAAACACTTCAGGTTGGCCAGCAAGGTTTTATAAATTTCATTGCCAAAAATAGAGATTCGCAACCCACAGTTGGGACAGCAGTCTATAACGTCACCCCCGCCAAGGCAGGGAAATATTTTCACAAAACACAATGTTTTTGTTTTAATGCGCAAATGTTGACGCCTAATCAAAAAATGAACATGCCTGTTGTGTTTTACGTTGATCCTTCTATTGCCGATGATCGCAATATGGATGATGTGAAGACCATTACATTGTCTTATAGTTTCTTTGCCAGTGACTCAAAGGAGCTTGAGTCTGCCTTAGAAGCGTTTTACAATGCAGAGTAATTTGTTATAAGAATTTCGAATATTTACCCCGCTATTAGAAAAAGGAATTATCATGGTTGATCAGGTTGAATATGGCACAACAGGCAAGCCGCACCCTTATCATATTGTCCGCCCGAGCATATGGCCTATGGCTGGTGCTTTTGCGGGTATGCTTTTGGCCGTTGGCGCCGTTCTTTATATGCATGAGGTCAAAATCGGCGAATTTGAAATTGGTTTAAGTGGCGTTTATTTAGGCTTTATGGCTGTTCTGGCGATAATGTTCTTTTGGTGGAAAGACGTAATTTACGAAGCGGTCACAGAAAAAGCGCACACACCCGTTGCACAAATAGGAATGCGCTATGGGATGGTGCTTTTTATTGCCTCTGAAGTTATGTTTTTTGTGGCTTTTTTCTGGGCTTTTTTCGATGCCAGCTTATTCCCTGGCCCAGAAAATATGCCAGAGCGTATTGAATATACAGCTGGACAATGGCCACCACCGCAAATTGAAACAATCCCTGCTTTTGATCTACCCCTTATGATGACACTCATTTTACTACTATCTGGTTGTACCGTGACTTGGGCGCACCACGCTATCTTAGAGGGCCATCAAAAAGAAGCCGTTCAAGGCCTTGGTCTATCTGTTTTGTTAGGCTTCATTTTCCTTTGTTTCCAAGTATATGAATATGGCCACGCTACCTTTGGCTTTACGGAAGGTATATTTGCCTCCACATTCTACATGGCAACAGGTTTTCATGGTTTCCACGTTTTTGTTGGAACCGTATTTCTTGCTGTCTGCTGGTATAGAATGCATAAAGGTCACTTCACAAAAGATAGCCACTTTGGCTTTGAGGCCGCTGCATGGTATTGGCATTTTGTTGATGTTGTCTGGCTCTTCCTTTTTATTGCTGTTTATTGGTGGGGAAGTCTTGGCGGGACAGCGCATTAATCCAACGTGCACGAATTTCTCGATACTTTAGCAAAAGGGCTGGCATGCAAATGCCCCAAATGCTTAAAAAATGAAATTTATCGCTCTACTTTTGATTTGCGATTACAAGAGAAATGCACCCATTGCGGTTTAGACCTTGAAAATAATGACAGCGCCGATGGGCCGGCTGTATTTTTGATTTTTATTCTTGGATTTTCTCTAGTTCCTCTCGCACTTTTTATTGATCACATCATGGATATCCCTCTTTGGGTTCATGGTGTGATTTGGACAGTCGTCACTTTGGGTCTCACTATTGGTGCCTTAAAACCCTTAAAATCATACATCATTTACCTGCAATATAAACATCGCTCAACAGATTGGGACGAGTATTGAATATGATCAAAAATATTCTCACCTTTGGATTCTTAAGCACCATATTTTCTATTCTCCTCGCTTTAGGTTTTTGGCAAACCCAACGTTTAGAATGGAAAACAAATATTATCAAAAAACTTGATGATATTTATGCGCAAGAAGCATCGAATAACATCTACCAATATGATGATTTGGTTATTGATGACCAAAAACTGCCTATACTCTATGGCAGTGTCACGGGTCGTTTCATATACGATAAAGAAGTTTTATTGGGTCCCCGCCCTTTTGATGGCGCCGTCGGGTATAATATTATCACGCCTCTCAAAATGTCTGATGGCACTATCCTTGTTAATCGTGGGTTTATTGCTGTAGACCAAAAAGAGCTTTTAGAGACGACAAGAAATACGGGTCGCGTTTTTGTATCTGGGTTATTTCGTACGCCAGATTGGAATAAATTCACCCCCAATAATAATCCAGAAAAAAATGTTTGGAGCAAATTGGATATACAAGAAATCGCGCGTTATCAAGGGATAGAAGAAATTTCACCGCTTATGCTCTATGCAGAAGAAGTAGAGCCTACTCAAGACATATTAAAACTCCAAGAAAGCCGATGGATGCCACGTAATAAGCATATGCAATATGCAATATTCTGGTTTGGCATGGCTTTTTTATTGCCAGTGCTTGTTCTTGTGTTCTTAAAATCAAAGAAGTAAATTTAATTAAATAAACGGCGCGCTAAACTTGCGATCTTGGTTCCTTCAAGAGCAGATGCATATTGCTGACGAATTTCACCTAAGGCTGTTTTGAAACGTATCATTTCTTTGCCTTGCAGCTCTTCACCTGTTGGTAAATCAACAGAGTTTGGATTGACCTGACGACCGTTTAAAAGAACTTCGTAATGAAGATGCGGGCCAGTAGAGCGTCCCGTTGTCCCAACATAGCCAATAACTTGCCCCTGTGTTACACGTGATCCAGCGGCAACTTTAGAATTAATCTTGCTCATATGCGCGTAAGCTGTTTTCAATTTATTATTGTGACGGATGCGGACATATTTGCCGTAAGAGCTAAACCATCCTGCTTTTTCAACAACACCATCACCAGCGGCAAAAATCGGCGTTCCTGTACGCGCGGCAAAATCGACCCCTTTATGCATTTTGGTATAGCCCAAAACGGGATGGCGGCGCTTGCCGTAACCAGATGACATACGTGCACCATTGATAGGAGTCTTCATCAATGTTCTTTTTATACTACGACCATCGGGTTGGAAATAATCTGTACGACCATCATCCATTTCAAAGCGATAAAGAGGAATCTCACGACCACTTAATGTCAATTTGGCGTATATAATATTGCCATGTTTAGCAATTTGCCCATCTTGTGTTTCATAGCTTTCATACAAAACTTCTAAAGAATCTTTAGGACGAATATCACGTTGAAAATCCACATTCCATGAGAAGATACGGATGGCTTCGGCAACAATGGCCGAAGGCACGCCTGCTTTGGCCGCAGAGCCAGAAAGAGAAACTTCAATTTCTGCCTGTTTAGCCTTTAATTTCTTTTCAACTTTTTTCTCATCAATCCGAGTTTTAAATTCATCACCTGCGCGTGCAACAACGAGTGTTTTTAACTTATCAAGTTGAATTTTCATTTCACGAAAATTAACAGCATTGCCTTCTGCTTCATCAAAATGCATCGCAATTTTTTGACCAACCTTAATTCTACGGGGGTCAAATTCAGGCTTCATTGCCGCAATAATTTTTTGTGTTTCAGTATTTCCTACACCTTGCTTTTCCATCACGGTGCTTAACGCATCACCAGATTCAATTGTAACTTCACGATCAAGGGGTGGAAGGTCTGCCGCATCAGATAAATTTAATTTTGCAAACTCAAGTTCTTCCGGAAAAGCACTCCGGGAAAGATCACGCATTTCATTTCCAATAGCAGGTTCAATATCATTAAATAAGATGGCTTCGGCACTGTAATCAGCAAAGGCAACGGCGTCAGAATGTTGTGGCTTTAATAAAATTGTTGAAAATCCAACCATGATGAATAAGACGAGCATCGCCACATAACGAAGACGCAAATTATTATGACGCGTAAAGATTTTGCGCGTTTTAACCTTTAAGATATAGGCAAACAAAAGGAAGGAAGATTTCAAAAACCATCTTACCTTATTTGTAATTTGTTTAACCGTACTCAATAACAGATTTTTATTTGTCTGTTTTTTATTCATCTAATTTTATGATGCCTCAAAAGACACCGCCTTAAAAGTTTGTTTTATGTAAGTAATTCGCTTTTTTCTTTATAAAAACGATCCCGTGAATAGCATAGGAAGCAGAGAATACCAACCTTTTCTCTTATTATTACAATATAATCTTAATGTATATTTTAATTTACATATAAATTGATCTAATTATACACCACATTCTTTTGAAATTGTGTCATAAGCCTTCGCAGATCCACTCAATCCAAAAGTGTCTGTTGTCAGCGTACCGCGTGATGATGTCCCCTTTACAACCATGTTAGAGCCCGAACGAATGGCTTGTGATAAAGAGCGATCAGCGGCCGCATCTGCATTCCACGCTGTATCGTCTTGTGTGAAAAGCTTAAATGTACGTCCATTGGCTTCGATCGTGACTTCACTGCCTGCTTTATAGGGATATCCTGTAATATAACTAAATACGTCTGTAGTTTTTTCAGCTGGACGGTGCGTGACAAGCGCAAAAATATCACCACGACTAGTATAGTTCCCAACAGCTGTTTTTGGTTGTGACGCCATGTAGCAAACCTTATTTCCATTTTCCATGAAACTATAAGCTGCCCAGTCGCCAAAAGTTCCAATTAAGCGTGGCTCTGATGCGTTTGCTGGAGCAAATGTTCCAAGCATTAAGAATGAGAATACTGTTAGTCCTAAAAATAAGCGTGTCATAAGCGTTCTTTCTGATTTTTTTATTTATTTCGATGATCTAATTAATAATCGAATGGGGCAAATTAATGGCAAACCCCCTTATTTCTAATTTATATTACTTATAAAATATACTGCAGCGTCGCTAAAGGTAAAAATCACAGGATTCACAAGCTATGCAGAAGTAATTTTACTTCTTACCACTGCGTATTTTGCGTCTGTGCGATGGGAAAGCAGTTTCAATTTTTTCTGTAGGCCCACCTGCTTTCACAGGACGATCCGCAAATTTTCCCATAGATAAAAGGCGGTCATACATAGTCAGCGCCCCCGCAACCCCCACATTAATACAAAATTTCATCGGTATTTTGATGACATGGTCTGCTTTTGCCATAATTTCGGGTGATAAATCGCCCATTTCTGGCCCCAAAACATAAGCCGCACGGGTTGGGTGACGAAAACTCGGCAATTCGATTGAATCTTCTGTATATTCAACGCCGACAAGCTGGCATCCTTGGGGTAAATCCATATCATCTACACTATCCCATATATGAAACGGAATATGGTCAAACGCGCCAGATGTATCAGAAGAGCGTATAGCACGGACATCCAATTCCGGGCGGATAACAAAGAAAAAGCTCGCGCCAAAGGCATGAGCAGAGCGAACAAGATTGCCTAAATTACCTTCCTTGGTAATTCCTTCAACACCAATGCCAAAATATCCACGCATCATGATATTATGGTCGCCTTTCAATAGCAGTTTCCAAGCGATCCAGCGCCTCGTTTAGTTTTTCTTCTGAGACCGCGAAGCATAAGCGCATCCACCCTTTACAATTTTGACCAAAGGCACAACCAGGCGCCAAGCTTAAACCAACTTCATCAATCAGGTATTTTGCAAATTCAAGGCAATCCTCAACGCCATCAACTTTAAAAAAAGCATAAAACGATGCTTTTGGTCTATGAATTGATACATTTGGATGATTGCCCAAGCGTTGCATCACAATATCAAGATTGGCCTCCCAATCTGTCATTTGACCTTGAATAAAATCTTCTCCTTCAGTCAAAGCAGCAATACCACCAAACTGCGTAAAAGTCGGTGGCCCCATATTATCGTACAAGGCAACATCACGAATAATACTCTCCGCCGCTTCTGGCCCTGTTAGCCAACCTAAACGCCAACCCGTCATCGCCCAAGCTTTGGAAAAACTATTGACGGTCAAAAGTAGATCATCATCCTTTGCCACTTCTAAAAAACTAGGGGCATGTGTACGTCCATATAATGAACGATTATAAACCTCATCAGAGACAATCCAAATATTTCGCTCACGCGTAAATTCAATCAAAGCCTGCATATCGGCTTTGGACATAGTCCAACCCGTAGGATTAGACGGCGTAACAATTAAGATTACTTTTGTTTTGGGCGTACAGGCGTCCATTAAATTTTGAAGATTTAAGGACCATCCATTTCCTTGATCAAAATCCAATGGAACTTGGTGTACATGTGCTTGTGCCAAGCTCACCGCACCTAAAAGATTTTTCCAAATAGGGGTAATGGCGACAACGTCGTCGTCTTTATCCAAAATACTCGTTAAAGCCAAATGCATGGCAGTCGTGCCAGATCCCGTGATAAAAACACGGTTTGGGGGAATGTTGACATCAAAAATACGCTGATAGTACTTCGAAATCTCTTCGCGCAGTGCTGGTTGCCCTAAAACAGGACCATAGTGCGTTTTGCCCTCTTTCATCGCTTTACTAGCCGCTTTTGAGATAAAATCAGGTGTTGGAAGGCATCCCTCACCCTGCCCCAAAGAAATAGCATCAGATCGCAACCAGCCATAACGCAACATTTCTGCCCCTGGATTGGCGGGCAAATTTTGGACAATTTGACGAAAATGTTGTTTTGGCATGTTTTTACGCAATCAAATTTTAAATATTTAAGCCTTTATATAGGCATTGATCCTGCATTTCACGAAAAAAGATGTAACCTCGCCTTATATATAAGCGAAACCTTATACATCACCCCCTCATATAGTATTGAGAAAACAAACGGAGAAAACTATGAAAACATTACTTACACTGGCTTTTGCAGTATTAGCCTTTATTCCACAAACATTTGCCATGGATAACCATGAAATGGCAGAAAAAGCAGACCCCGCCGTTAAAGCGGTCGTTTTTTATGCCGTTAATTGCGGATCGTGTAAAATTTTAGAACCACGTATAGAAGAAGCAATGAAAGCCATCAACATGAATACTGTCGACGTTATAAAATTTGATTTTTCTAACAAAGAAGCAATTGAATCAACAAAGCAGCTTGCCGCATCAAAAAATGTTGAAGCTGTCCTTAATCAATATGGCGCCAAAACAGGTTTTGTTGTTTTGATTGATCAAAATGGAAATGAAATCAACAAATTGAAAGTTGATGATGATACGGCTGAAATTGCCTCTAAAATTGTAAAAGCAGTTGTAGAAGCCTCTTAATAAGCTAGACTCTATTTTCAAATTTTAAAAAATTATGGGGAAACCAAGAATGCAAATTTTAAAAAATCTTATTCTAACAATTTGTTTGATTGGTTTTTCTGCCTTCCCCGCGACAGCGAACACCTTAAGCGACAATGAACCTGATCAATATGTTCAGGTTCGTGTTATTGCAAACCAAACTGATGTTCAGGGCGGGGAAACAATTCGTCTTGGTTTAGAGCAAACAATTTATCCCAAATGGCATACTTATTGGAAAAATCCAGGCGATTCAGGAACACCAACCTCTATTGATTGGGAACTGCCCCCCAGATTTGAAGTCAGTGAATTGGAATGGCCTACGCCACTAAAAATTCCTTTCGGCCCTCTTACAAATTACGGTTACGAAGGTCAGGTTACTCTATTACAAAATCTAAAAATTCCTGAAAATATAGGAACAACACCTTTTGCCTTAAACGGAACAGTTAATCTTTTAGTTTGTCACGATATCTGTATTCCAGAATCTCATGATGTCTTTATTACGTTTAATACAGGCACAATGGCAGACCCACAAAAAATTGCACAAGCAGAAAGCCAATTACCCCTGACGCAAAAATGGGATGCACGTTTTACAAGTGATGGAAGTAATTTTGTTTTAACAACATTTGGTGATGATTACTCAATCTTAAATAACGCAACTGATGTTGTTTTAGCACCGGGCGATTGGGGCGCGGTTGATAATAATGCAAAGGCAAACTTAAAATTAGGTGACGGCACACTTGAAATAAAGCAGACAATTGGGGAGCGTGATTTAAAAGAAATCAGTGAACTGCCGATCACTATTACTTTTAAGAATACACAAGGTAACCTTCAATCTGTTAGCTTTACTGCCGCCTACGAGGAGCCCAAAGCCGCAAGTGCCGCCATAACGGCAAACACAGGAAGCGATATCACAATCTTCAGCGCAATTATCTTTGCCCTTCTTGGCGGTATTATTTTGAATTTAATGCCTTGTGTTTTCCCTGTTCTATCCATCAAAGCTTTAAGCCTTGTGAACGTCGGAGAAAAAGAAGAGAAAAGAGCACGCGGCTATGGTATTAGTTATACGCTTGGTATCTTATTCACATTTGCGCTTATTGGTGGCGCACTTTTAATTTTGAAATCGACTGGCGCACAAATTGGTTGGGGTTTCCAATTACAAAACCCTCTGGTCATCATCTCGCTTGTTTATTTGATTTTCTTAATCGGTTTAAACCTTGCAGGATTTTTTGAATTCAATGCAAACATGGGCGGCATATTATGTCGCTTCACACAAAAACTAAGCGATGAAAACGGACATAAAGGTGCTTTTTTCACAGGCGTCTTGGCAACAATCGTTGCCACACCATGCACCGCACCATTTATGGGGGCGGCCCTTGGTTTCGCGTTAACACAATCTGCTTTTGTTTCTATGATTGTGTTTGCTGCCCTTGGTTTAGGGTTGGCCCTGCCCTACCTTGCTCTGTGCTTTATTCCTGCACTTCGTTCGAAATTACCAAAACCGGGCGCATGGATGATTACGTTTAAACAATTCTTATCCTTCCCAATGTTTTTAACAGCCGCCTGGTTGGTTTGGGTTTTAACCCAACAGGCAGGGTCAATGGGTACAGCCTTCGCCTTAACAGGATTGGTTTTCTTGAGCTTTGTTATATGGCTATCCAAAAATATGCCTAAAGCAGGCATAGCAAGAATTATTAGCGTTATCTTAGTGATCCTCTCCATTTTATTCATTGGTTGGACATTCCATTGCACCAAAGCAATGAGCACGGGTGGTTTAAACCTCTCTGAAAATCCAAATGCGAATTGGGAAGTATTCTCTCCAAGTGCGTTAGACCAAGCACTAGAAAGCGATAATCCAATTTTTACAAACATGACTGCTGCATGGTGCATCACATGTAAAGTGAATGAACGCGTTGCTTTAGATACAGATAAAATCACGGAACTTTTTGCTTCCCAAAGCATTCAATATCTAAAAGGGGATTGGACAAACCAAGATCCTGACATAACAGAATATCTAAACGAATTTGGCAGACAGGGTGTACCACTCTACGTTTTTTACGGTGCGCCGGACAGCCAAACAGGACAACGACCAGAACCTGTTGTCCTACCGCAGCTTTTAACATCTGGAATTGTAAAGGACATCATTACCAAATAATAAAGCTGTAATTTTTTAAACAAAACTTATCAAAAACTTTAAGAGGAAAAACATGAAAACAAAAATTTTATCAATGCTTACTGCTATTGGTTTAGCCGCCTGTCTCCCTGCTGCGAATGCTGCAGTAGAAGTTGGTCAAGCCGCGCCTGATTTTACAGCTGTTGACACCAACGGTGTTGAACATTCTTTAAGTGATTTTAAAGGTAAAAATATTGTATTGGAATGGTCAAACCACCAGTGCCCTTTTGTTGTAAAACATTACGAGCCAGGCAACATGCAAAAAATTCAAAAAGAAGCCACTGACAACGGTACTGTTTGGTTAACAATTGTATCTTCTGCCGAAGGTAAGCAAGGCGCAACAACTGCCGATGAAGCCAATAAAATCATGGAAGAAGTAGGCGCAAACTCAACAGCGCGCATTCTCGACCCGTCAGGCGAAATTGGAAAACTATATGGCGCAAAAACAACACCACATATGTTTGTGATCAATGAAGAAGGCAATGTTGCTTATATGGGCGCAATCGACAGCGATTCAAGCTTCAAGCAATCTTCAATTGAAGGTGCCACAAACTACGTCACTGCTGCTTTAGAAAGCTTAAATGCTGGTGAAGAAATTGAAGTTACAAGCACAAAACCATATGGTTGTAGCGTAAAATACTAAGTTCATCTAAAAAATTTTGAAGAAGGCTGTCTTTAAGGCAGCCTTTTTTAATGTTTTTTTGATGAAATTCACATTATGGTATATAGTTATTAAGTCTTTTTGATTCTCTTACCTTTTTCAAAACCATGTCCTTTTTTGCGTCACGCACCACCACTATTGATTCAGATGACTATCAAAATCATCTTACCCCCGAAATTTCAAATATATCGGGAGAAGCCCCACGGGTTATTGCCTCTTTTGATGGAAAAATTTTGCACGCCAATTATGAATTCACCGAAATGAGCGGCGGCAATGTTTTAGAAGGCCATCATTTAAACGATCTTTTTTATTTCAACAATCATGAAGGCGAAATACAAGACGGCGAATATCTTGTTACACTTCGAAATACAAACAGAGAAGTTCTTCTACAATTTAGTTGGATAACAGATAAAAACCAACAAACCTATCTCATTGCCTCTGCCGAAGACTTAAAAGCAGGCGACAAGCTTTTAAATTATGTCGCAGAGCAAGTAGAAAATAAAAAAACTGAAAGCGATCATACCCCCTTCTTAGAGCTTTCTTTTGACGCCTGCAGCATTACGGATTTAGACGGTCACTTTGAAACCATTAATCAAAACTTTGCTGAAATATTAGGCTATAGCCTTGATGAGTTAGCCGATAAAAAATTTCTAGACCTCATGCATCCTGAATACCGCATGGCTTATACATCTGGTATTCAAAGCCTCAAAAGCAACGATGATGTTAATAATTCATCCATCTCGTTGGACGCATATTGTATTGATGCCAACAATAAAGCTAAATGGATTGAATGGAATCACAAACTTGTTGGCGATAAAATTTATAGTACAGGGCGCGATCTCACCCCCTTAAAATCTTATAAAAATTCATTAAAGCGCCAAGAGAAAAAGTTAAAAGAAGCCGAAGCGATTGGGCATATTGGCCAATGGGAATGGAAAGTAGGGTCAGAGGAAATTTCATTCTCTGATGAACTCTATAAAATATTTGGTATAGAAAAAAGAAGCTTTAAACCCACCTTAGAACGCATCACTTCCATGTTGCATCGTGATGATGCCGGTCGTATGGAGCAAGTGTTCCAACGTGCCATTATTGAACAAAATGATTACGATATGGATTTTCGTATCACACGTCTTGACGGCGAAACCCGTTTCATTCGATGTGAAGGACGTTGTGAGGCCGATAGTGAGGATGATGTTATTGCGCTCTACGGTATTATGCAGGACGTAACAGACACCATGCGTAAAGAATGGGATTTAAGACAAGCCAAAGAAAGTGTTGAGCGTGCCTATGCCGCCAAAACGCAGTTCTTAGCCAATATGAGTCATGAGCTTCGCACACCGTTAAACGCCATTATTGGCTTTTCTGAAATGATGGAACGTCAACTGCTCGGCCCTATTGGTACAGAAAAATACTTAGAATATATTGGTGGTATCCGCCAGAGCGGCGAGCATTTATTGGACCTTATCAGCGATATTTTGGATATGTCTAAAATAGAAGCAGGGAAATATGATCTTGCCGTTGAAGAATTTAATCTAACAAAAGTTATTCGTATGGCCATTCATATGATGGAAGGACGCGCGGTTAATAATGAGATTAAAATCAATATTGAAAGCGAAAACGAAGATCGTAAAATAGTGGCTGATCGCCGTGCCGTCATGCAAATGGTCTTAAACATACTCTCTAACGCTGTGAAATTTTCTCACAAAGGCGGGCATATTAATGTTTCAGTTTTTGAGAAAAAAGAATTTTGCCTTATCAAAATCCAAGATGAAGGCATTGGTATTCCTGCCAATAAACTCGTTAATATCACCATGCCTTTTGAGCAGGCTGAAACAGACTACACGAGAGAATATGAAGGCACAGGTTTAGGCCTATCGATTACGAAAGAATTGGCCGAAATTCACGGCGGCTCTTTAGACATTGAATCTGTTCTTGATGAAGGGACCTGCGTAACCATTAAATTACCGTTTCAGGCGATAGCTGATTAAGCTTTCTTTATTTTATTGTTAGCAAGAGCATATTCTTCTGCTCTTAAACTAGCTTCCAAGCCAGATCTATAGTCAGGATATTTTAGATGCACCCCAAGCTCGTTCTTAATTTTATTATTGAGCACGCGTTTATTATCTTTATAAAAACTCATCGTGATTGGCGCCAAATCCGCCTCCTCAATGGGCGTTAGAGGCGGGACATCCATCCCCAATAATTGACAAGCATGGGCAATAACTTCATGACTTGGCGCGGGCATATCATCTGCCAAATTATAAACAGATCCTGGATTAGGGTTTGCAAAAGAAGCGAGAAGAACCTGTACGATATCTTCAACATGAATACGGTTAAAAACATGCCCCGGTTTTTCAATCCGTCGCGCAACGCCAACACGTACAGAATCCAACGCACTTCGTCCCGGACCATAAATGCCAGATAATCTAAAAATATGGACAGGAATGCCATAATTATGATAGAGCGACATCCATTGTTGTTCTGCCAAAGCACGTCTTGATCCGCGTTGTGAAGAAGGGCGCACTTCTGCACTTTCATCAACGTCTCCACCATCACGGTCGCCATAAACCCCTGTGGTTGAAAGATACCCCACCCACTTTAGTTTCTTTAACTTCGCGATTTCATCAGCATGCATATTAAAAACGGGATCGCCATGATCATTCGGCGGAACAGAGAGCAAAAGATGCGAAAAACGCCCAAACAACGTATTGGGATCAGGAATTGAGTTATAGTGATCAAAAATTCTTGCCCGAATACGACGCGCCAAAAGCTCACGACGACGATCATCATCGCGCGTCGTACCACCAATCGTCCAGCCTTCTTTTCGTGATTGTAATTCGTGGCCTAAATAATCAGCTGTATAGCCATATCCAAAGCAAAAAAGTCGTTTACGGCCCAAACTCATTTTACTTAAAAATCAACGTTTTCGTAATGATCAACAGGCTTAAATCCAGGGACTTTATCTTCTAATAACGGCTTAAAACTCGGTCTGGATTTCACGCGCGCATACCATTCTTGTGCACTTTTATGCTCCTCCCATGGCACGTCACCAATATAATCAATCGCAGATAAGTGCGCGGCGGCTGCAATGTCTGCCAATGAAAAATTATCACCTGCTAACCATTTGCGTTTTTCAGTCAAAAAACCAATGTAGTCGAGATGATAGTGGATATTCGCATTTCCCGCGCGAATCGATGGGCCGTGCGGCTCACCCAATTTCAACATGGGTTTCATCAGTTTTTCACCCAAAATATTATCAGACACTTCGCGGTTAAATTTAACATCAAACCACCCTACTAGACGGCGTGTTTCAGCCTTTTGAATAGGATCAAAGCCAAGCAGGTTATTATCAGGGTAAACTTCTTCTAAATACTCACAAATTACTTGGGAATTGGCCAAGGTTGTGCCATCTGGCTCAATTAAAACAGGAACATCCCCAGCAGGGTTCATCGCCAAAAATTCAGTGCGGCGTTCCCAGATTTTTTCAATCTTTTCTTCGAATGCCAAATTCTTTTCCGCCAAGACAATACGCACTTTGCGGGAAAAAGGATGCAGCCAGAGATGAAATAACGTTCTCATTATGGAAGGTAGTCTAACCTAAAAAATTAATCACGCATAGCCCCCTAAAGAACTGAAATTATTTTGTATTTTTCGCAATCACTTTAATACGCAAAGGGACTTCAAACCCGATATCGGAGCCATTGCTCCATTGATCTCCACCTAAGCCAAAATCTTGACGATCAAGCGTGATATCGCTTGTCATTTGTGCAACTTCGCTTCTGCCTTCATTTGTGATATCTAGAGTAAATGGCAGACGTACAGTTTGGGTTACTTCTTTAATACGCAGATCGCCTATTGCCTCATATTGCTTGTCTGACAAGCGTTTGAAAGATGTACTTATAAATTTCGCTTCTGGATAATTAGACGTATCAAACCATTCTGATTTTTGCATTTGGGTATCACGGCTGTCATCCCCTGTCTCTGCAGATGTAATATCAATTGTAATATTAACCGTGCTTTTCTCTAAATTATCAGGATCAAAATAAATTTGGCCTGAAAAATTTTGAAATTGGCCTGTAAATTCCGTGCCGTAAACACTAGACGAAAATTCAATATGGCTCTCATCCTGTTGAATAAACCATTCAGTCACTTCGTTAGGTTGGTTTTTTGCAGCCACAACTTCCGACGTATCATTAGAAGTAGAGACGTCTTGAACAACCTTCTCTTGCATTTGTATGATTTTAGGTAAAACAAAACGAGCTGCCCCTAGGGCAAACAAGATCAAAACAATAACAATCAAATACGGTAAAAAGCGTTGTCCTTTTTCCGTCATCATCCTGATCAATGTTTCATCACGATCAATAAAATGGTGTTTTAGCGCGCCTGCAGCATGAAGAAAGATAGTAAGAATTAAAACATAACCAATGATTGTATGCGTTGAATTCATTAACTTGGCCAGATCTGGGTTTTTAGAAACCAAATCAGGCATCTTAATACCAAAGAACGGAACCGGATATTCCCCCGCCGATGACATGAGCCAACCCGTTAAAGGCATACCAATCATAGCAACGTACAGCGTAATATGCGCAATATGAGCCAATATTTTTTCCCATGACTCATGATTTTTTTGCGGCGCAGGAGGCTTCGTCCATAAACGCCATAAAATCCTCAAACCAACCATCCATAAAATCAACAATCCGAAGGACTTATGAACGGCATAGATATCAAGTTTTTCGGGGCTATAGGGTAGTGCTTTCATATAAAAGCCCACAAGTACAAGACCCAAAATAATAAGAGCCATAGACCAATGAAAAACCTTGGCTATGGCTCCATATTTATTATTTGTGTTTTTAAGCATCTTAAGGATTTACAACATCACCGCCGCGACGGACAGCTTCGACCTCTAACATAATATCAACGTCATCCCCAACGAGTGGCAAGCCGTACGTCATACCAAAATCGGAACGTTTCAGCGAAGTGGTAGCAGAAAATCCAGCCTTATATTCTTCACCAAAAGGGCTTTTCCCTGATTTGTTAAACACAACGTCCAAAACAACAGGCTTAGTGGTTTCTAAAATTGTTAGATCGCCCGTAATATTAGCTGTATTCTCTCCTGTTACTTCAATGCCAGTACTTTTAAAACTCATCGTTGGAAATTTCTCAACATTGAAAAAATCTTCATTTTTCATGTGATCATTCCATTTTTCTGTACCCATTTCGATGCTATTTGTCTGTATCGTCATGTTTACTTTTGATTTTTCAGGTTCAGATCGGTTGAACTCCAAACTGCCGTCAAAATTCATGAATTTGCCGCGTGACGTCGTATACCCTAAATGATTTACACCAAAAATAATTTGTGTATGTGCTTTATCGTAATCGTAAAGCTCAATTTCGGCCTTTGCTTCACTAGACGCGTACACCCAGCCTATTGCTAAAACTAAAGTTAGTATTTTAAAAATTTTCATTTTTTCTCTCCTGTTCGTTTATTTAATAAAAATAATTACCATAAATTATTACACCAATATAGCTGCCCAATCCTGATAGGCCCCAGACCGTTAATCCATAAATCCAACGGACAGATTTATTTTGTTTTATTTCTGATATTTTATGATTCCGTAACAATACATTGATAACACCAAGCCCAATGGCAAAGCCAAAAATAAATCCGATAAAACCAAAAATGTAGACCATCGCAGATTGATCCTTTATCATGCATTCATTAACAAAAGAGACTAATCCAAAAAATGCCGCTCTACCACATTTTTATTCTATCCCTTATACAAGGCCTTACAGAATTCTTACCAGTTAGTTCCAGCGGTCATTTGGTTTTAAGTCATCATCTTTTGGGTAGTGGCGGTCATGATCTGTGTTGGGAGAGTAATCGACTTATTGATGTGGCTGTTCACGTTGGAACATTATTATCGGTTCTTGTTTACTTTAAAAAAGATTTATTCGACATCGGATCAAACATCACCAATAAAAACTCTGATGGCTTTAAACTTTTTCGTCATATTATTATCGCGTCATTGCCTGTTGTTGTGGTTGGTCACTTTATCCATCAGTATCAATTTTCTTTTTTATGCATGATTCAAATTATGGCATGGATGACACTAATTTTTGGTGTGGTTCTTTACATTGCAGATAAATATGACAGTCAAAAAACACTCTCTGATATGTCGAACAGTAACGCATTTTTAATTGGGTTATCTCAAACACTTGCCCTTATACCCGGCGTCAGCCGATCCGGCATCACCATGACCAGCGCGCGGTTTATGGGTTTTTCAAGAACAGAAGCGGCGCGCTTTTCGCTCCTTCTCTCTATCATCGCCATCAGCGGTGCAGGTGTTTTAGGGAGCATGGATTTGATAGAATCAAAGAGTTTAACGATAGGGAAAGACGTCACCATTGCGTTTGCGCTATCTTTTATTTCTGGCTTAATCGCCGTTCATTTAATGATGAAATGGTTATCTAAGGCAACCTTTAAACCTTTTGCAATTTATCGAATAATTTTAGGTATCGCATTATTAATGATGATTTATTCAAACATTATTTAGAGATGCCAATATAATTTTTGTATCACCATAAATTTTTTCATTTTCAATTTGAATATTTTCACAAATTAAAGTTTCTGATTTCGCCATTTCAATTACAAAAAAGCAGTCTTGAGATAACCAGTTGTTTGAGCGTAAAGACTCAATCGCTTGCGGCACTAAATCTTTACTATATGGCGGGTCTAAAAAAACTAAATCAGCTTTAATTTTCTCATTCAAATTTTCTGGTAAATTTGTTGCATTTTTCAACATCAAATTTGATCTGGCTTCTTCGCGTAAGGCTTGAATATTATTTTTACAAAGCTGGAACGAAGTTTTATTTAAATCAAAAAACGTGCAATACGCCGCTCCTTGTGACAAAGCCTCTAATCCCAACGCCCCAGTCCCACAAAACGCGTCAATCACAATTGCATCTTGAACCAAGCCACGAGAATTCAGCATATTAAAAACGGCTTGGCGGACTTTATCAGAGGTGGGGCGTACGGCATCACCTTTGGGTGTTTCAAGCTTTCGACTGCGATGAATACCGCCCGTAATACGCATATCACCCTCTATTTTTGTAAAAATCTGATAATTGATCTTTCAAAATCACTGTTTTGACTTCCATGACAGAGCCTTTAGGGAGTTTACCCAATTTAAAAGGCCCATAAGACAGGCGGATCAGTCTGTTTACACTTAAACCAATCGCTTCCATGACATTACGTACTTCTCGGTTTTTACCCTCCGTTAATGCCACTTCAATCCATGCGTTATCGCCTTGTTGTGTTTCCAAGGTGGCCTCAATGCCCTTATAGGTGATTTTATTGTGCGTGATGCCTTTTTTCAATTTATCAAGCTGTAATTGTGAGGTATGGCCGTACGCACGTACGCGATATTTACGCACCCACCCTGTTGCCGGTAATTCCAAATAACGCGCTAACTCCCCATCATTGGTCAACAGCAAAAGCCCTTCTGTATTGATATCCAGTCGCCCGACAGTCATAAGCCTTGGTAATTCTTTTGGTAGTTTATCGAAGATAGTTGTACGTCCTTGCTCATCTTTATTCGTTGTCACCAACCCCGCGGTTTTGTGATACAAAAAAAGACGTGTACGTTCTTTTCCAGGCAATTTTTTGCCATCAACCATAATTTCATCTTCATCCGTCACAACACAAGCCGCCGTTTGAAGAATATCATCGTTTACGCGTACGCGACCTTCGGCAATCCAGCGTTCTGCTTCACGGCGGGAACATAACCCTGCACGCGCCATAACTTTTGCTATGCGCTCACCTTTATTCGGCTCGGCATTTTCTTTTGGACTTTTTGGTGTCTTTGTCATTATCTTACTTTCTATGATAACCGATAAAGACCATATATTCATGCAAATCGCAATGGAAGAGGCAAGATTAGCCGCCGCCCGCGATGAAGTTCCCATTGGCGCAGTCCTTGTTAATCATAAAAACGGTGACATCATCGCCCGCAACGGCAACAGAACGATTGAACTGTCTGATCCCACCGCCCATGCGGAAATTTTATGTATTCGTGAAGCGTGCGAAAAAATGGGGAGTCAGCGTATTCCTGATTTTGATCTATATGTTACCTTAGAACCCTGCACCATGTGCGCCGCCGCTATTTCATTTGCGCGACTTAAACGAATTATTTTTGCGGCTTCAGATATAAAAGGTGGCGGTGTTTATCATGGCGCAAAGTTTTTTGATCAACCAACCTGTCATCATAAAATAGATATTAGTCATGGTGTCATGGCAGACGAATCAGCGACTCTTTTAAAAAATTATTTTAAGGCTAAGCGTTAGGCCGCTTCTTTAAGCGCGGCGATAGCGCGCCAGCCAATATCACGACGGCAAAATCCTTGATCCCATTCAATTAGATCAACGCCCTTATAGGCTTCGCTTTGCGCCTGCTCTATTGTATGTCCAATACCAACAATTCCCAGAACACGGCCGCCACTACCAACAAGGTGGCCGCTATTATCAAGCATGGTGCCTGCGTGAAATAGCCTAACATTGTCCAACTCAATCAGCGCAGATGTATTTTTAATTTCCGTGCCTTTTTCGTAAGCACCAGGATATCCTTTTGCCGCCATCACAACACATAATGTTGATTGATCAGACCATTTTGCTTTGTCTTTAAAATTAGCCAAAGTTTGATCGTCTGTTGCCATTAAAATTTCAACTAAATCACTTTCTAATCGCATCATAATTGGCTGACATTCTGGATCACCAAAACGGATATTATATTCAATTAATCTTGGCTCACCATTTACGACCATTAATCCTGCGAACAAAACCCCTTTAAACGGCATGCCATCAGCCTTCATCCCTTCGACGGTAGGTTTAATAATAAGGTCTAATATTTTCTCTTCCAGCGCGTCATCCATAAAATGAGCAGGACTGTAAGCGCCCATACCGCCAGTATTAAGGCCGGTATCCCCTTCACCAACACGTTTATGATCCTGCGCGGAGGTCAGTGGCAAATAAGTTTCACCATCAGCAAGGGCGAAATAGCTTAGCTCTTCCCCATCCATGAATTCTTCAATCACAAGTTCTGTTCCTGCGTCACCAAAGGCCTTACCGGACAACATATCTGTTGCTGCCTCAATCGCTTCTTCTTCGGTTTGCGCCATGATCACGCCTTTACCTGCGGCCAAACCATCTGTTTTGATCACAATGGGTGCACCTTGCTCTTTAATGTAAGCAACCGCCTTATCCAAAGATTTAAAACGCGCATAGGCCGCCGTTGGGATATTATGGCGCGCACAAAAATCCTTCATAAAACCTTTGGAGCCTTCCATTTGCGCGGCTGCTTTTGAAGGGCCAAAAACTTTGATCCCCACATTGCGAAACGCATCCCCAAGGCCATCAACCAAGGGCTGTTCAGGGCCAATCACAACAAATTTAACGTCATTTTGAAGGGCAAAGGTCAGAAGTCCTGCATGATCCTCAGCGGCAATATCTAAACATTCTGCCACCTCGGCTATACCTGCATTCCCTGGCGCACAAAAAAGTTTATCACAATGCTTAGATTGAGAAATTTTCCATGCCAAAGCATGTTCGCGTCCACCTGATCCGATAAGAAGAATATTCATTAATTTGCCTCATTATTATTCATAGATGCGTTTTAACATTTATTCACTGATCATGACAAGAGAGGCATTACCACCCGCGGCAGTCGTATCGGTACTAATGACTTTTTCTGTTGCGAATGCTTTGAGATATTGCGGCCCGCCTGCTTTTGGCCCCGTCCCTGAAAGCCCGCGTCCACCAAAGGGTTGGACGCCAACGACTGCACCAATTGTAGCACGATTAACGTAGATATTGCCGCAGTTAATACGGGTCGTACATTTTTGAATAAAGCTTTCAATGCGGCTATGGATACCAAAAGTAAGGCCAAAATTTTGATCATTAATTTGATCAATAAGCGTATCGATCTCCTTTGATTTAAAGCGGATAATATGAAGAATAGGGCCAAAATTTTCCGCTTCTAAAAAATCTAAAGCAGGAATTTCATAGATGGCAGGCGCAAAGAAATGCCCTTGGGATTCTAAATCGTGATCTAAATGCGCTTCGGCAATTTTTTTGCCAAATCCAGCCAACTTGGTTTTATGCTGTTGGATACGCATTTTTGCTTCATCATCAATCAACGGCCCAATATCTGTTTTTAAATAAGCAGGATCGTCTAATGTTAATTCTTGTAAGGCGCCCTCTAACATCGCAATGGTTTTATCGGCAATGTCCTCTTGCAAAAATAAAACACGGCAGGCCGAACATCTTTGTCCTGCCGATCCGAACGCACTTAAAATTACATCATCAACGACTTGTTCGCTTAAGGCGGATGAATCAACAATCATCGCATTTTGACCGCCCGTTTCTGCAATGAGTTTTGAAATTGCACCTTCTTTGTTGGCCAGCATACGGTTGATATTTTGCGCTACTTCATTTGATCCCGTAAAGGTAATAATATTAGGCACGTCATGCTCACATAGGGCCGCCCCAATATTGCCGCCGCCAATAACCAAGTTTAGCACATCAACTGGCACGCCTGCTTTATGCATTAATTGAGCAATATATTGCCCTGTAATTGAGGTTTGCTCCGCAGGTTTTGCAATGACAGCATTCCCCGCCATTAACGCGGCAACGATTTGCCCCGTAAAAATAGCAATCGGGAAATTCCAAGGGCTTATACAAACCGTAATGCCTCGTGGCTCTAATTTATAGACATTGTTCTCCCCTGTCGGACTAACAAGCTTAGTGCCCTTTTCATTAAATTCAACGCGTCCTTGCGCGGCATAATAACGACAAAAATCAACAGCCTCTCTAATTTCATCATGGGCGTCTTTTAAAGTACGCCCGCCTTCACGGACACAAAGGCTAATCAAATGCGCGCTATTTTCTTCTAATAAATTAGAAATTTTAACAAGTGCATCGGCGCGTTGATCTGCATTGGTTTGTGACCAAATTTTATGCCCAATTTTGGCGGATGAAAAAACATGATCAATATGGTCTAAAGTTAAATCATAAATAATACCGACTTCGTCTTTATGTTGGGCAGGATTGGTTTTAATCCATTCCGCGCCTTTTAAAATTTCTTTGCCTGCAATAATGGAGCCTGCTTTATATTTTTTACCCTCATAATGTTTTGATATTTCATTCAATAAATTTTGAACACTTTCTTGATCATTGAAATCTATCCCTTGTGAATTGTCACGATGCGGTTGGTATAAATTTTGAGGTAGTGAAATTTGCGGATGCTGCTTTTCGATATTATTCTTTGACTTCACCACAGGGTCTTCGGCAATCTCCGCAGGATCATAATTCTTATTATAAATTTGATTCACGAACGAAGAATTTGCTCCATTTTCAAGCATACGGCGGACAAGATACGGCAATAAATCTTCATATGGCCCCACGGGGGCGTACACACAAACACCTATTTTATGATCTGAAATAATTTGGTGATAAAGGGCATCACCCATGCCAAATAATTTTTGGAATTCAAAATCTTTTAAATTTTTATCTGCCATTTTGATGATGGCAGCTACCGTGTGCGCGTTATGAGTGCCGAACATAGGGTAGAGCACATCACGGTTTTCAAGCATTTTTTGCGCGCAAGCCAAGTATGAAACATCCGTATTCGATTTACGCGTAAAGACAGGATAATTTTGTAATCCTTCAACTTGCGTATGTTTAATTTCTGTATCCCAATAAGCGCCCTTGACCAAACGGACTTGGAATTTTCGGTTGTACGTCTTAGCTAGAGAAATGACGTGATCTAAAATTTTAGGCGCGGCTTTTTGGTATGATTGCATTGCCAGACCAAAGCCATCCCATTTTTCAAATTGGGATTGCAGACATATATTTTCAATGATTTTCAAGCTTGGCTCTAAGCGCGCCACTTCTTCAGCATCCACCGTCAAGCCGATGTCATATTGGGCAGCAATTTCACACAACGCGATCAGACGCTCTGTGAGTTCAGGAATGCAACGATCACTTTTGGCAAATTCATAACGTGGGTGAAGGGCGGAAAGCTTCACAGAAATTCCAGCGCGAACTTTTGCGTTTTTATCTTTTAACGACGCACCCAAATCATGCAATGCTCCCGCATAAGCATCAAAATAATGTTGTGCATCCTTAGCCGTGCGCGCTCCCTCGCCCAACATATCGTAGGAAAAACGAAAGCCTTTTTCTTCCCATGGTTTTGCAACCTTCGTTGCGCCATTTAAGGTTTCACCGACCACAAATTGCTTGCCTAAAATTTTCATAGCGCGGCCCATGGCTTCGCGAATGATGGGCTCTCCTAATTTAGAAAACAGGCTGTTCATCGTGCCACTGGTCAACTTCAATCCAAGCCCTGCCGCTTTAGTCATCCAATCTTTATCCGCGCTCGATGCGCTTTTTAACCAATTTGTTCCTGCCACCTTATCACGTATGAGCGCGCTCGCCGTTTTAGGGTCAGGAATGCGTAACAAAGCTTCCGCCATGCTCATTAACGCTAAACCTTCGGCGGTATTGAGACCATATTGTTGGAAAAACCTTTCCAAACTGCCGGCTTTA
>CAYGPG010000001.1:0-123530 GCA_964351905.1 uncultured Micavibrio sp. | reverse complement strand
GGGTCTGGCTGCGCCAAACAAGGCTGCGGGATTTTACGGCGCGTTTTGCGGATGCGTTTTATTAAATCAACGGCATACTCTTGCGAATCTTTGGCTAACGCCTCATTCCAATCCAAGGTCTCTAGTAATTCTGACAACGCCTCGGCTTCATCTTGACGTTTATGGTAGGAAAAGGAATGCGGCATATGTGTTTAATAAAATATGTTGGAAATGATTGTTTTCTATCATCGCAGACTATAGGATTTTTGACTATGACTTCTGACGATTTATTCACCGTTGCCGATAAGAAACCTGTGCCTGAAAAAGAACAAGCGCCAAAGCTTTCTAACGTGCCTGAAATGAGCGTAGCAGATCTTGCTAATTCCCTAAAACGCACATTAGAACAAACCTATGGGCATATTCGCGTACGCGGCGAACTTTCAGGATTAAAGCTCGCCGCCAGTGGTCATCTTTATGGTGATATCAAGGACGTCGATGCGAATATCAATATTGTGTGCTGGCGCGGCGTGATGAATAAGCTTTCTATCTGCCCCGAAGAAGGCATGGATGTTATTATCACAGGTCGCGTGTCTAGCTATGCCAAAAGCTCGCGTTATCAAATTATTGTTGAATCGATTGAGTTGGCAGGGGAAGGCGCGCTTTTAAAAATGCTTGAAGAACGGCGCAAAAAACTTGCCGCCGAAGGCTTGTTTGATGAAAGCCGTAAAAAGCCACTGCCCTACCTTCCCAATGTTATCGGCGTCGTAACGTCTCCAACAGGCGCGGTGATCCAGGACATCATGCATCGCCTTAAAGATCGTTTTCCACGCCATGTTCTTGTGTGGCCTGTGAACGTACAGGGCAAAGGGGCGGATGAGCAAATCACCCAAGCCATCAATGGGTTTAATGCAATAAATGGTAAAAATATGCCGAAGCCTGATCTTTTAATTGTAGCGCGTGGCGGTGGCTCGCTCGAGGACCTAATGGCATTTAACGAAGAAAATGTTGTACGTGCTGTCGCCAATTCAAAAATTCCTGTTATCTCGGCTGTGGGGCATGAAACAGATACAACACTTATTGATTATGCTGCCGATAAACGTGCGCCAACACCGACTGGTGCGGCAGAGATGGCTGTGCCCGTCAGATTAGACATACACGCATACGTACAGAATATGAATGAGCGTATGAAAAAAGCATCGGAGCGTATTTTAAAGGACCGTAAAAATATGCTGTCTGCACAAACGGCGCGCTTAGCCCATCCAAGACAAATTTTAGAAAATAAATCTCAAACGATTGATTTATTGGGAGAAAAATTATCGGGGCATTTAAAATCCTTAATCCAAAACAAGAAATCTCAAGTGCAAAATATTGCGTCAAATCTCATTAGCCCCAAATATGCGATTGAGCAGAAAAGCCAAGCCTTGGAGCATGTGGCAAAAAGATTACCCCTGACTATGCCGCGTATTATGAGCGATAAACAAACGCGTTTGGAAAATATTTTACGCATGTTAAATACATTATCCCACCAAAGTGTTTTAGAGCGCGGCTATGCGATTATTCGTGATACGCAAGGAAAAGTGGTTCGAAGCAGTGAAAATATCGCAGAAAATCAAGATTTAGGCATAGAATGGGCCAATAATGATAAAATTCATGTCAAAACAGTTAAAAAATAGGCTATAAAGCGTTTTTAAGGGTATAATGAACTATGCGCGTACAGTTAAAAGAATTACTGGATAAATTAGCGGTCGGATATATTTTATCCGCTTATGAAACGTGCCCGTGGTCTGCCTATGACGATGAAAAAGGCATTACTTGTAGTGCCGAAGTCCGCATGAATAGTGACGGCGATGAAATAGAAGCCGAGCTTCAAATGATGTATGAAAACCCCGAAGATGGTCAGCAGCCTTTGGAGCAAGTATTCTGGCTTCTTGCTCAGCCTGCCGTTGGCGGAACATGGGATGTGAAAGGTGTTAAAATTCGCGGCAAAGAAAATGAAGAAGGTCTTTATGCCTATGAAGAAAAAGCCGTCGATTTTTTCCATGCTTGTGTGTCTGAATTAAAAATGGATAAAATTCCTGACATTGATGCTTTATTGGCGCAGCATGTGAAGAAAAGTGAGCGTTATGGCGGTAATTCTCAAGGCGGCGGTAATAAATCACCGAAGATCAAACCCGCCGCGGTCATGGGCATTAAATCAGGGATGTAGGATTTTTAAATTCTTAAAGCTGTTCCGCAACGATAATTCCGTAATTTTGTGCCATAGCACTTAAACCACCCTCAACCGTTTCGCCGATCGCACGGAAAATCCAATCTGTTCCAATACGCTCAAGCTCGGCAATAATTAAACCTTCGCCGCCGCCCAATTCATCATCAAGTTCATATCGAAACATCTCATGCTTATTGTCTTTATTGACGATTCTAAAATAAACATTTCGCACCATAGAAAAATCATGTTCTTGCGTCTCATTTGGATATATCGACAGCACGAATGAAATCTTCATAATATCAAACGGCAGGGCGTGAAGATTGACATTCATCATTTCATCATCGCCGTCGCCGGCCCCTGTACGGTTATCGCCCAAATGTTTGACCGCACCATCACTGCCTTGCAGGCTGTTGTAAAAAATAAAATCTTCGTCCACGCGGGTTTTATCATCACGGTCAAGTAAGAAAATGCTCGCATCTAAATCTAGTGGATCGCTTTCAAACGCTTTTAAATCCCAACCAACACCAACTGTAATTTCTTTTAATGTAGGGTCTTTTAAGGTCAGGTTTATTTCCTCACCGCGCTTAATACGGTTTTTTGGCTCGTTAGGATGCACGACCTCTTGTCCTTGATCATCAACAGAAGCTTGATTTATATCCTTAGTGTCATCCATTATTTTATCCTTGGTCAAATGTAGTGCTTAAATAGGACCTGTGCTTAATTTACATTAAAAGCGTTTGATATTGCAAAAGAATATACAGCGCATAAAGCCCTACAAAAGCAAAACCAACCGTTCTATTAATTTTTCTAAATAGTAAAATCCATAGTGAAAATAATATTGTAACGCCTACTGTAACCCATAAATCAATTTCAAATGCTCTAGAGTCAATATCGCCCATAGCGATTGGTTTTACAAAAGCACAAACCCCTATAATCATTAAAATATTGAAAATATTAGAGCCAATAATATTTCCCAAAACAACATCAGTATGTTTTTTACGGGCGGCGGCAATACAAGTTGAAAGCTCAGGCAGTGATGTTCCTATCGCAATCATACTCAAGCCAATAATCAAATCCGGCACGCCAAGAATATTTGCTGTTAATACACCACCGCGAATCAATAAATCTGCGCCTAAGCTAATGACAGCCAAACCTAAAAGTAAGAAAAGTAAACTGGTTTTAAGATTCTTAAATTCAGGCTGCTCTACTTCTTCAATAACTGCATTGCCAGACTTTGCATTTTTATATTTCCAAAGGCTGTAAGCTATTAACAAACCAAATAAGACAGCCCCTTCAACCTTACCGATAACATCGCCCAACATTAGGTATGATAAAATAGCCGTACTGATAAGCATGATAATAATGTCACGTATCAACAACTTTGGATGTGCCGCTAAGGGAACAAAGATAGCCGTTATACCCGCAACCATAAAAATATTTGCGACATTAGATCCCAACACATTACCTATCGTAATGCCTGGTGCGCCGCGCAAGTTAGCGGCTAAGGATGCTAAAAGTTCAGGAAAAGATGTTCCAAAGGCGACGATGGTAAACCCAACAACAATCGGCGAAACGCCTAAATGTCGCGCAATATAGATTGCGCTATCGACTGTCCAGTTTCCACCTTTTACCAAAAAATACATGCCCAAAACAACGGCGCATAATGCAAAAATGAGAAGTTCAATCGAGGATAATTCAGGCATAATTTTTCTTAATGGTTTTAAATTTAAAGATATAAGTGAATTTGATTCTAAAGGTTAATGATAGAAAGTCGAGAAAAGTATTATTTAGCTTATTTCTGCCCATCTTCCCACTTTAAACCAAAACCAAAGGCACGATCCATTGCGGCATGACCCGGGAAGTATTCTAAGAGGTTTGTCATTTTGATTCCTTTACGAACATTTTCCAAACGTGCCACCGCGCAAAGATCAAATTCATCTTTTTGGGCACGTAACGATACAATCATCGGTTTTTCACCCGGAACACGGACTTGGATTTGGGGTTGGATTTCGCTCCAATTATCGGCGCCACCATAAATATAGACATAGATAACAATGCGTTTAAATTCATCCCATTTTTTGCCATTCACGCGGATCACCTCATCCTCGCCATCGCTCTCGCCTGTGCGCTCGTCGCCTGATAACGCAATATACGGCTCCTCATCATGATTACCAAACATCTCACCAAACGCTTGGATACAGCCCTTTTTGCCGTTTTTAAGCTCGTACAAACAGCCAACATCCAAATCCACGCCATTTGATGTTTTACGGGCATAAAATTTCTTCTCTGCTGTTTGATTGCGAATGGCTTTCTTTTCTTCCGCTTCGCGCTTTAGCTCATTGCCAAAAAACTTGTCTGTTATTTGATTAAAAAAACCAACTTTCTTTTTATCTGTTTTTGCACCCTGATTGCGATTGGTTTTAACATTGTCCCACGCCAACCCAATTTCAAAATCGGCAATACCGTCTTTAGTTGGGTTCACAATGGCCGTTTGTCCTGGTTTAGATAAAAAATCACCTGATTGGTTTTCATCCAAAGGGGATATAAAGCCTGCCGCCCCCATCGCCTTACCATGATCATGCCCAGAAAATTTAGCGCGCGATCTCGTCGCTTCTAAAATCGATTGTTTTGATGAATCAGATGGCATGGATAAATCCTCTTACTGTTTGCATTTAACGCACTATATGCTAAATCAGTTCCACTGCAAAGATAAGCGCATAGATTGAGCAAGATTAAAGGAATAAAAATTATGGCATCCTATCAATATTCATACGTCATTAAAGGTCTAACCAAAACATGGCCTGGTGGCAAAACGATATTAAACGACATTACCCTAAGCTTCCTTCCAGGCGCAAAAATCGGTGTTTTAGGACCTAACGGAGCGGGTAAATCGACCCTTCTTAAGATTATTGCAGGGCGTGATACAGAATTTCAAGGCGAAGCATGGGCCGCCGACGGTGTGCAAATTGGGTATTTGGAGCAAGAGCCACAATTAGATGAGAGCAAAACTGTTTTTGAAAACATCATGGAAGCCATGGGCGAAGTCCAAGCCAATATCACACGTTTCAACGCGATTGGCGCCGAAATGGGTGATCCAGATGCTGATATGGATGCTCTTATGGTCGAAATGGGTGATTTACAGGCCAAAATTGATGCCGCCAATGGGTGGGAATTGGAACGTACAATTGAAATGGCGATGGATGCGCTTCGTTGTCCGCCAAAAGATTCAGGTGTTACCAAACTTTCAGGTGGAGAGAAACGTCGCGTTGCGCTTTGTCGCCTTTTGCTTGAAAAGCCAGATATTCTGCTCCTCGATGAGCCAACAAACCACTTAGATGCCGAAAGCGTGACGTGGTTGCAACGTTATTTAGATGATTATGCAGGCACAGTGGTTATGGTCACGCATGATAGATACTTCCTCGATAACGTCACGGGCTGGATTTTAGAAGTCGACCGTGGCCAAGGTATCCCTTACGAAGGCAATTATTCTGCCTATCTTGAAACAAAAGCCAAACGTATGGATCTGGAGCGCAAAAAAGAAGCAGAGCGTCAAAAAACGCTTACGCGTGAACTTGAATGGATTCGCCAAGGTGCCAAAGCCCGCCAAGCCAAATCCAAAGCGCGTATTGCGGCGTATGACGAAATGCTTCGTGAATCCGAAAAAATGGATGTACGTACGGCGCAGATTGTTATTCCAACGCCGCCGCGCCTTGGAGAGCTCGTTATTCAAGCGGAAAATATCAAAAAAGCTTTCGGGGACAGGTTACTTATTGAAGACTTGTCTTTCAAACTCCCACCCGGCGGAATTGTCGGTATTGTTGGACCAAATGGGGCGGGTAAAACCACGCTTTTCAAAATGATAACTGGCCTTGAAACCCCTGATGAGGGTACGTTTAAGGTTGGTGATACCGTTAAATTAGGCTATGTCGACCAAAGCCGTGATGCCCTTGATCCAAACAAGACGGTTTGGGATGAAATCTCCGAAGGGAATGATATCTTGAAGCTCGGTAAGATTGAAATGCAATCACGTGCCTATGTTTCAGCCTTTAACTTCCGTGGTCCAGATCAACAAAAAACTGTTGGGTCACTATCAGGTGGGGAAAGAAACCGCGTACACTTGGCTAGAATGCTAAAAAGTGGCGCAAACGTCCTCCTCCTCGATGAACCGACCAATGATTTGGATACAGAAACTCTATCTGCTCTGGAAGATGCGATCGAAGGATTCCCGGGTTGTGCCGTGGTTATTTCGCATGATCGTGCATTTTTGGACCGTTTAGCAACCCATATCATCGCGTTTGAAGGTGATTCTCAAGTTGTTTGGTTCGAAGGAAACTACGAAGACTACGAAAACGACAGAAAACGCCGCTTTGGTGAAGATGCAAACACACCATCACGTGTGAAATATAAGCCTTTAAAAACGGGGTAAGCCAAAAAAAGGCTAAATTTTAGACTGTGGCAAGATTAAGGCAGAAGAAATCACTTCTTCCACCTTAATAATTCCTTTACAATCAATATGTTATTCTTTTCCTCATCTTCATTGGGGAAGTATCTTTTTGACCAAATTGGTAACGGGTTAAACCCTTATGATATAATCTTTAAATGGGGATTTGCGTCTTCGTAACAAAGACATGAAGGACAAAAGCAGGGGCGTTTCTTAAATAAACAGCTTCTAATGTGCAAAAAATATGGCAGTGAGCGGCAATTACGACGAGCATAATGATTCAGGAAGCAATAACAATGCGCCGCGCTCTTCTGCACGTTTTAAAAAACGTGACATTTTGGGTTATATGTTCTTACCCGGTATAGTTCCGCAGATAAAATATTTATTTAATGGCGGCTTTGGATATTTGGCTCTCCTCATTGCTTTAATTTATCAGGCTGTCCGTATTCTTCCTGAAAATCATCCTTATACCCAATATAAAAATATGGGTAAATTTGGCATTAGACAAGTACTCGCTGTTGCAGCAAATAACGTCAAATTTAATAAAAAAAATATTGATCAGGTGATTATATTTTTTGCTATTTTTGCAGGTATAATAATTCTTGCCTTACAAGTATTAGGATTTCTTCTTATGCTTTTTACTGGCAATGCTTTTGCCCAAGAAAGTGCCGCAGCAACAAGTATATTCCAAACTCAATATCCTGATTCTGATATTGCTTTTTTCATGCTACGCGAAGTTTTTGGTCTCCCTGATATGTTTGGGACTCTAGAAGGTGCAGGTGAAGGATCGGATGGAAGATCAAGTCTTCATATTGGCTTACAAACTATGTTTCAATTTTATAATTTAGCAATCCTCATCGTTGCGATTGTTGTGTTTCTTTATTATATCGTTGTTGTCGTCGCAGAAACTGCACAAACTGGAACACCTTTTGGACAACGGTTTAGCCATATATACGCGCCCATAAGGCTCGTCATTGCAATTGGATTACTTGTGCCTTTAAATTATGGGTTTAACGGTGCTCAATATGTTACTTTTTATGCCGCTAAATTAGGATCAGGTTTTGCAACAAATGGTTGGATACAATTTAATAATTCACTTTCAGAATCAAATCCTTTAGGCGCAGATAACGCCACGCTCATTTCAGAAACAAAAAAACCTGATACTGATTCTCTTGTTGAATTTATGTCCATTGTTACAACCTGCCGTGAAGCCTTTTATTTAAATAATGTTAGAAACTCGGGTTCTGGTCAATATTCCACGATTTACGCAATGGTGAAATATGATCAACCAGGGTATAATTATTTACCCCTATCAGCCGATACACTAACTACTTTAGTAGATCAAAATTGGGGAGAAAATATTGATATTATTTTTGGACATCCCGATCCTTCTGACAGTAGCGAAACCCCCGAGTCAGTAGATTACGTAGAAGCATGTGGCGAAATCACTATTCCAATAAATATTCCCCTGCAAGATACGGGGGAAGAGTTTTTTAAAGGACAATTACAAAAAAATTATTACTTACAAATTTTAGCTCTTTGGAACGATACTTATCTTCGTGAATTAGGAAAACGATTTGCCTGCAGGACACATAATGGAAATAATCAGGCTGCACGGGCAGAATGTGACAGCATTGATCGTGAAGAACCAGACGCTATTTTAAAATCAGAAGCCATCTCAAGATCACGTATCCGATTTGACAATGTTATTGCTCAGTATTACGAAGCCGCAAGGCAAGGTACGGATGCATCAATTGCAGAAGAAATAAAACAACGTGGTTGGGGTGGCGCAGGTATATGGTATAACCGTATTGCTGAAATTAATGGCGCCTACGTTGTTGTTGTTAGAAATATACCCCAACCCAAACTTTTACCAAAAGTGATGCGCGACGTTTCTGAAGGTAGAAAAGGAGCGGATAGTAATGTGTCGAGCTGTGAAGCCTATGCCAGAAGCACCTCTAATGACCAAGTCGTTCCAATTCCTGTCACTGATGAATTTTACGCCGACACATTAGATACAGCATACAGATATTGGAATTGTGATCGCCCAAGAGAAACAAATAATTACCTATTAGACTTTATTAGTGGTATTTTTGGATTAGATGGTCTTGTGACTATTCGTGATCGTGTTGAAACAGGCGAAGTAGATGAGGGAGGAGAGCCCATCTACGCAGAAATTCACCCCCTTGCAAAATTATCTGCGCTTGGGAAAGGCCTTGTTGAAAGTGCCATCACAAGCATTGGCTTTGGAATGGGTGCGGCCTTTGGTGCAGGATTTTTTGGACAGGCTGGATTTGCAGGGCTAGGTGGAGCGCTTCAGTCTTTTAGTGCCATGTTTGTATCTATTGCAACAATTGGTTTATCTATAGGCTTTATTACTTATTATATTTTGCCATTTTTGCCTTTCATCTATTTTTTCTTTGCAGTTGGAAATTGGGTCAAAGGTATATTTGAAGCGATGGTGGGCACTCCTCTATGGGCACTGGCACATTTAACAATTGATGGCGAAGGCATCCCAGGAAAAATGGCACTTAATGGATATCTTCTTATCCTTGAAATCTTTTTAAGACCTATTTTAACTGTCTTTGGATTATTAGGGGGAATGGCTATTTTTACAACACTTGCTGCCATTACAAATGATATTTTTGATATTGTTGTTAGGGTCGGTGTGGGTATTGACCTTCAGGAGGACGCAGAAAGCATCATCAGTATGCACACCATTGACGTGTTTTTCTTTACTATTGTTTACGCGGTTATTCTTTATATGATGGCAACATCCTCCTTTAAAATGATCAACCTTGTTCCAAATAATATCATGCGTTGGTTAGGCAACAATGTATCTGCCTTTAGTGACAATATGCCTGATCCGACAGGAAGCTTGGTTCAATACGCCGCCATTGGTAGTGGTAAAATTGGTGGTGATCTAGCGGGTGGTCTAACAGCTGGATCACAAGGTATAGGATCTGCACTGGGAACACCATTTGGTTTAGCTGCAAAACAAGGGAGTGGATAAAATATGTTAATACCTGCTTTCATCTCTCACATTACAGGAAAAGATGTATTAAAGTTCGCTTTTCTACCTCAAATTACACCTCGAATTAAAAATCTATTTGAGGAAGGTTTTTCAAATCTTGCTTTCTTTATGGTGCTGATTTATCAAGCTGTTCGTTTATTGCCAGCAAACCATCCATATTTATCAGCAGGGGCGAACGGTAGTTATTCAATCCGTGATGTCTTAACAGAAGCATCCAAAAATTTAAGATTTGAATTAAAATATATTGATCAAATCATTATTTATTTTGCGCTTGTTGCAGGGATTGCTATCTTATGTATCCAATTTTTACTGCTCGTCACAGCTATATTTGTCTCCCCTGCCCGTGCTCAAGCTGAAGCACCCACAGGTTTTGGTGAATTTTTTACCAATACCAATACAACCGATGATATTGCCTTTAGAATGCTCGACAGTGTTTTTGGAATTCCTAATCTTTTTAATTCACAAGAACCAACTGAAACAGCTTTCCATACAGCCCTACACGGATTGTTCCAATTTTACAGTATTGGTCTTCTTATATTAGGCGCTATTCTTGTAATTTATTATATCTTTGTTGTTTTTGCCGAAACTGCACAAACAGGAACCCCATTTGGAAAAAGATTTAATCATGCTTGGGTGCCTATTCGCTTAGTTGTCGCTTTTGGCTTGCTTATACCAATTAGCTTTGGGCTAAATTCTAGCCAGTGGGTTACGCTTTACGCAGCAAAACTAGGATCTAATTTTGCAACAAATGGTTGGAATACATTTTATCAGACATTAAATGATGAAAATACATTGGGAGAAGATGACCCCATTGCGCAACCCAACTTGCCAGATCTAAGGGATTTAGCTGCCTTCATGACAATAGCAAAAACGTGTAGAGAGCTTTACAGTAGTGAGACACAAGAAAATGGCGTTGTGAAAGCAAAATATAAAAATATAGAACATAGGGATATACGTGCCTATGTCATTCACCCAACAGAACCGGATCCATCTAAACAATTTTATGGCACTTATGAATCAGATGCAGAGTATGCAAATTATACTTCCATCAATATACGTTTTGGCGAAAAGGATAGTGACGAGTACGCAAAGCAAACAGGTAACGTCTACCCTTACTGTGGTGATTTATCAATTATTGTTCCAGAACCTATAAAAGATAGTGGACCGCACGCTAGCGAAATCTCACCAGTTAATAAAATTAATAAATCTTATTACAGATTAATTCACCAAATGTGGACAACAAATTTTGCAGGAATGGATGAACCCATCGCTCAATTTGTAGAGGCGAATGTTGGAAGTGAAGACGGCGCCCTTTTAAATGAAAGCCTCAAAAATTCTATCACACAGGCACAGAGAGAATATCTTCTTCCGAAAATTACGGAAGCTGTTGAAGAAGCAATTGAGCAATTTAGAGAAGAAAATGGTGAAGAGTATCTAAGGTATGGTTGGGGCGGCGCTGGTATTTTTTATAACGATATCGCTAATATTAATGGGCGCGTAACAAATGCCATAATGAATGTCCCACAAATACGAAATTACCCCGCAGCCATGGAATTTGTGTGTAAACAAAATACAAGGGGACGCGAAGCTGTTAGAGAAAAAGACTGCTACAATCCAAAATTACCAAGAGAGCAAAGAATTGATTTTACTGAGGCTGAAGTAGGCCTCGTCGCAAAAACTTTAAGTGGTGCTCATAACTACTGGTATAAAGATGGTTTAGATGACACTGGAAATTCGCTCGTGAATGTCATTAATCTTTTATTTGGGACACAAGGGCTTTTTGACATGTGTAAAAATGCCGATGTGCATCCACTTGCACAATTAGCAACATTAGGCAAAGGCTTAGTCGAAGTGGCCATACGTAATATTGGCGTTGGTGTAGGACTAGCTATCGGTTCGGTGATACCAGTTATCGGACCAACAGCAGGGGCTGTTTCAAAAATGGCGATGTCATTTGCTGGCATTGGAATATTAATTGGCTTCATCCTTTATTATATTATTCCTTTCCTACCTTTCTTATATTTCCTATTTGCAGTCGGCGGATGGATAAAAGGTATTTTCGAAGCAATGGTAGGTGTACCGCTCTGGGCTTTGGCGCATATCCGAATAGATGGGCAGGGCTTACCAGGCGATGGAGCCATTAATGGATACTTTCTAATTTTTGAAATATTTATTCGTCCTATCCTCATTGTCTTTGGCCTAATCGCAGCAGTTTTAATTTTTGGCGCCATGGTAAAAGTCTTAAACGATATCTTTGGTATTGTGATTACAAACATATCTGGGAACGACCCTAGTCTTGGCGAAGCCTGTTTCCAGAGAACAGGAAATGAAGAACAAGATGCAGCGGCAGCGGCTCAAGCAAGAGAGGGTGTAGTAGAATATGTTAGAGGACCAATTGATGAATTTTTCTATACGATAGTTTACGCAATTCTTGTTTACTTAATCGCAATGGCATCGTTTAAGTTAATTGACCTTATTCCTAATAGTATTTTACGTTGGATGGGACAAGGTGTTCAAACATTCAACGACCAGGCCGGGGAACCTGCTGAAGGATTATTACAGAAAATTGCTGTTGGTGGCGGATTGATAGGCGGGCAAATTCAAGGAGCTGCATCGCAAGCGGGTGATGGCCTATCAAAAACGCTTGGAGCATTTACACAGAATAAAGGTTCATAAAAAAATATATGGCCATATCAAAAGGAAAAATTATAAAGACTGCTGTTCTTCCAGGAATTTACCCCAGGTTGAAAAACTTACTGGGATCAGGATTTGGAAGTTTAGCGTACCTTATTGCAATCGTTTACAATACGGTAAGAATTCTTCCTAATAACCATCGTTTTTTAAAAAAAGAAGCTCAAGGCACTTATACTGTTAGACAAGTATTAAACGAAGCCTCAAATCATATACATTACTCCCTAAAAAATATTGATCAAATTATTATATTTTTCAGTGTTATCATTGCTCTACTCCTATTTTTTGCGCAATTTATAGTTTTATTTATATCTTTCTTGATTCCAACAGCGCAAGCACAAACACTTCCCACAACAATAAGTGGCTTTTTTACAACGCCAAACCCTCAAGAAGACATCGCTTTTAGAATGTTAGATTTAGTTTTTGGCATTCCAGATTTATTTGGTTCTAAGGATTATAGTGAAGCAGCCGTTCACCAAGCGTTACATAGTCTCTTTGAATTTTACAGCTACGGTATGCTTGTTGTTGGCTCAATTATTATTATTTACTACGTCGTTGCCGTTGTTTCAGAAACAGCACAATCAGGCGTTCCTTTTGGCCAACGTTTTAACAAAGCTTGGGCTCCTATACGAATTATACTTTTCTTCGCCCTCTTACTGCCAATATTTAGTGGGATTAATGGAGGTCAATATATTGTGTTAGGAGCTGCAAAATTTGGCTCAGGTTTAGCTTCAACCGGTTGGCTAACCTACAATGAAAACATTACAACAACCTTAATAGGACAAGTAGAAAAAAACATAGCAGACCCTACAACACCTGATATCACACATATACCAGCGTTTTTACTTATCGCCAAAACATGCCAACAAGCTTATCAAACAGCAATTTTTAATCCAGATGAATTATCTGCCAATCATATCAACACTGGTGAAAGCGGATCAGAAACAGGCATTCAGGCTTGGATTTTGTATGAAAAGAAAGATATAGCCGAAGGAGAAGAAAGCTCATCAAAATATGGAACAGCTCTAGCGCAAAACATAACTTTTCAAGAAATTGCAGCACAATCACAAAAATCAGATTTTAGTGTAGTATTTGGTGTAAAAGACACAGAAGCTTACCCTAATTATCCTGGTTCTATTTATCCAATATGTGGTGAAATGTCTTATACGATCACTGACTATAATGAACCAGGATCGGCTTTAATACATACGGCCTATTATAATTTAGTAAAAGACACCTGGTCAGGTGGACAAAATATAGATGAATATGCAAAAAATTATGTAAGCCGTTATTTACTGCGCGGTGATGCACGGAACTTAGAAGCTGCACTTCCAGACAAAGAGTATCAAAGACAATGGCTCAATTATATTGAAGAATTTTTTAGAGGTGAAAATGGTATTGTCACGCAAGCAGTTGAAACACAAATTGCTGAAGGCGAATGGCAAGTTGATCAAAAATTAAAAGACTATGGATGGGGTGGCGCCGGTATTTGGTACAATAAAATAGCGTTACAAAATGGCGCCTTAGCTTCAGCTATTCAACAAGCCCCGCGAATCTTATCACAACCAATCATCATGGAGCGATACAGAGAACTTATAGAGATTGAAAATAAAAATATTGAGGGTGGAAATTATGCTTCAAATGCAGCATTACAATCAGCGCCTCCTTTATCTGAAAATTTTATAGGAGAAAGTGAAATTTTATCTGCGCTCAACCAAGTATATGCCTATTGGCAAGGCGCAGCTGAACAACCTAAAGATTTTAGAACAAACAATACTTTTATTGATGCCGTTAATATTCTTTTAGGAACAGAAGGGTTGTTTAAAATGTGTGCAAATGCAGATATACATCCTTTGGCGCAGCTTTCCTCAACAGGAAAAACAATGATTGAAAGCGCTATTCGATCTTATATCGCATCAGGAATATTTACAATTGGATCTATCATTCCCAACCCTTTTAGAGGTGCTGCACAACACATGGCAAGCATGTTTAGCTCCATCGCCAGCATTGGGCTTTTGGTTGGCTTCATTCTGTTCTACATCATACCCTTTATGCCATTTTTATATTTTTTCTTTGCTGTTGGTGGTTGGGTCAAAGGAATTTTTGAAGCCATGGTCGCTGTGCCATTATGGGCCCTGGCACATTTACGCATAGATGGTGATGGGATACCTGGTGATGCCGCAATCAAAGGATATTACCTTATCTTTGAAATCTTTATACGCCCGATACTCATTGTTTTTGGCTTACTAGCTGCCCTCACAATTTTTACAGCAATGGTAAAAGTCTTAAATGATATCTTCTATATTGCAATTTCTAATGCATCAGGTCACGAAGCAAAAGATGGAATTTCTTGCTTTTTATCGCCTGAGCAAGGACTAGCAGCAAATGGAGAAGCCGCCGATCAAGCAAGACAAATGCGTGCAGAGCAAATAAAACAGGCACAGCGTGGCCCTATTGATGAATTTTTCTTTACAATATTATATGCCATTATTGTTTATTTAGTCGGAATGGCATGTTTTAAACTCATTGATAAAATTCCAAACGATATTTTACGTTGGTTTAATGCTGAAGTATCATCCTTTAATGATGACAGAGAAGATCCTGCAGAGGGATTAATTAAATATATCGCGCTTGCAGGACAGAAAATATCTGGAAGCGGTATTCAAGGATTAGGGTCTGGATTACAAGGAAGTATGGATCAAGGTATTAAATTTTTAAGGTAAATTATTTCCTTAAATGAGATAATAGTACTTCAAAATCTCCACCACCACGCTGTATAACACTAGAAAAATCAGAACGCTGTGTTAGTGACATACTGACACCTTCAATAATCACATCGATGATTTTATTTTGACCATTTTTATTCCGAACGCGCCAATCAACTTGAACTTTAGATCCAGAACTTGGCACGATATAAGAAGTGACAATAACGTCTTTTTTACCGCTCGCACGCGCTGCATCCACTTTAAAACTTTCACCCTTATATTCATTAAAACGTGAGGCATAAACACGCACAACCATATCTTCAAACAATTCTAAATATTCGCTCTGTTGTTCTTTTGTTGCATTGTGCCAATTTTTACCAAGCGCAAAACGGCCAATAGTCTGCATATCAAAATTACGAAGAAGAAGCTCTCTAAACGCATTTTCTTTTTGTGTTTGTGAGTAAGAAGAATTTGATAAAAAAGAAAGAGCATCGTCGCCCATCTTTGACACAAAAAGGCTTGCTTCCTCTTCTGCGGGCGTAAAGCTTATATTCTGCAGTAAAATATTTTTCGTACTTACGTTCTGAAAAGAAGTAATTTGAACAGCGTTGGCATTACTATAATTTGCAATAAGAGCTGTTATAAAAGCAACACTTGTAATAATGAGCTTAGATTTTAATAGTAAACGCATAATATAATCCCTGTTTTTATTATTATCTTATTAAATAATGACAAATCTAAAGCAAAATAAAGGCTTATTTAATTTAGGCTTAAAAATCATCATAATCAGGGATTTCCGCACTACCTTGCTTACTGTCGTTAATAAGGGCTTGTCGACGCTGGTAATAAGCACTTCGAATTGCAGCATAGTAGTCAAAAGAATTACGGCGAAGGTCATCAATAACCTCTATTAGTTCTTCACGCTGAGACACAACCGTCATAGCAGTGCGCTGATATTGTAAATGCTCCTGATCTGTGTTGAACAAATATAGGCGTAAAGGATCTGCAAACCCATCGATAGCCTGCCCTGTGGCATCGCGTACAGTGGATGGCCCTAAAAGAGGCAAAACAACATACATACCATCACCGACACCCCATTTCGCCAATGTCTGACCAAAATCTTCAGGCTCGTGTTCAATACCACCTTGCTCAGCCAAATCTAAAATTCCGCCAAAACCGGCAAGTGTGTTAATAATAACGCGTGCTGTAGCATTTCCAGCACCTTTTAAATCTCCCTGAAGTAACTGATTCCCAATCACAACAGGGCTATTTAAATTACGCAGAAAATTTCTAACAACAATGCGTCCTGCCTCAGGCGTAACCGTACGGTAACCTTTTGCAATAGGAAGGAGGACAGCTTTATCGGCCGCATCATTAATTTTTAAAGTCGTGCGGTTAATATTTTCTAACGGGTCGTTTATAGCTAACTCACTTGTATCAGCTTTGTTAGCGCAGGCACTTAGACCAATAACGGATAAAAGAAGAAGGCTTTTTATTAAGCCATTTTTAGTTTTAACTTTGAAATTCATAATCGCCCCGCGCTTAAAAATAAAATATTGTTTTAAAACAATATTCGCAAATCTTACTTTTCTATTATTTTATCTAAATATTTGCCGTAAGAATAATTAATTAAAGGAAAATCTACAGTTATTCGTTGAAAAATCAATAAAAAATGTCTCTGGCTTTATTATTATGTCATTTATCCATCTTCTAAAGCCATTAAGGCGCTTATTCCAAGAACAAGACTAATAACAGCAGGGAACCATGCAGCAACAAAAATAGGAATTTGTTGTGATCCTCCTAAAGCCTGCAGGAAGCTTGATGCAAAAAAGACAAAGAATCCTAAGGCAACACCCGAAATGATTAAAACAGACGTGCCACGCAATCTAGGTGGTCTTAACGACACGGCCGCGGCCAACAGAATCATCGCGACAAATAAAAGAGGTTGAGCCAATAAATCATGATAGTGGATTTTTAATGATATGGCATTAAACCCTGTTTCTTCCAATATTTTTATATAATTTGGCAAATTCCAAAATGAAATAGTTTCAGGCGAAGCAAAGCTACTTTCTAATTCCCCAATTGTCAGACTGGTTTCCAACGTGACCAAATTGACCTTATCGGGAAGCTGTTGTGGGGCATTAATAACCGCATCATTAAATGTCCATATACCCGCATCTAAGGTTGCAGTTTGAGCATCAATACGCCTTAAAAAACTATTATCCTGATCAAAGAAGAAGACCAAAATATTTTGTAAATCCCATTCAGGCATTTTGATGTTATCAGCATGCAATATAGCCATGCCATTTTCATTTTTTTGCCTCAGCCATAACCCCTGATCAGAGAGGCTAATCAAACTATCATCGTTATCTAAATATTCGTTTTCTAAATTCTCATAACGGCTAATCATAAAAGCACTTAAAGGATTAACCATCATAATTTTTATAAGCCCAATGCAAAAAGCTGTCAGCAGGATAGGCATAATAAATTGCCAAACAGATAATCCAGCGGAACGTACAATAACTAATTCATGCCGACGCGTTAGCTGCCAAAAGGTAAGCATACCGCTAAACAGTACCGCAAAAGGAAAAACCAATTGCCCCACTTCTGGTAGTTTAAATAACCCCATGGTTAAAATAATTGGCAACGGTACGCCGTCTCTATTACCCGCTCGCCTTAACAATTCAACCGTATCAAAAAGATAGATGACGGCTAATAATCCCATCAAAATCATCAAGAAATTAAGGGCATAAACACGTATCAAATATAAACTAAGGGTAAGTGGAAAGAATTTTTTCATGATGCGCTTTCCTCAATCATTGTCGTAGATTTTTGGCGTTTGAAAAAATATTTATGGCGAAGAACTTCCCCCCAGCGACTGAGTAAAAATAAGGAAATAATAATAGGCAGAAAGACAATAGAATACATAAAAACGAGGCCAAAAATACTCTGAGTTGCTAAATTAAAAGACGCTAAATATAAGCCTTGCGTTACGATTACAAAGACAATCGTTGCAAAAACACGTTTTGCCTGCCCCCTTCTATTGACTTGGCCGAGCAATAAAAAACAAAGCGCGAGTGATGTAAAGGCGATTGCCAAGAAAGGCCCAACAATTCGCCGGTGTATTTCTGTTTGAAATTTATCAAGATTACTAACGTCATAAGATTTATCCATGTTTGGATTCATCAATTCCCACAATGTCCGCTCATCTGAATCTTTAGGACGTTTTCGGACAGCACCAGACTCCGGTAAATCAATTGTGTAACGCTCAAAATTTAACCGATTAAGCGCACTTGTTCTTTGATTAAAATCCTGCCTCGAGCCGTCATAAACAATAACTTGCTGCCCTTCATCCGTGGCTACAATCACACCACGTTTTGCAATAATTGTCACAGGTGGCGCTCTACTATCGCGTGTATCGTGAATTAAAAGCCCTTCTAATTCACCTTGTGGCGTTCTATTCGCAATATAAACAGTGAGGTCTTTTCCAATTTCATTAAAAATCCCTTCACGAAATAATAATGTAGAATATTGCGCTTTAATAACTTGACGCATCTTTACCATACTTGATAAAGAAGTTGGCGCTAGCCAAGTCGTAATAAACATAAGTAACATTGTTACAATCACAGCAAAAATGAGAGCAGGTCTTGCCAAACGCATAGGTGAAGATCCCGCTGCGCGCATAACCACAATCTCACTATCTGATGATAATCGGTTATAAACAAAGACAACTGAAATCATTAATGCTATTGGCAAAATAACTTCGAAAAATCTTGGGAGCGCCAAAAAACTTAAAACCCAAAACGAAGCACTCGAAGCGCCCGATTCAATAATCAACTCAAGGAATTTTAAAGATTGCGTTAAAAGAATAATTGCAGCCAACGTAATGGCAATAAAAATCGTTGTGGGCACAAGGTTTTTTAAAATATAGCGATCATATAAAAAAAAGAGCATAAATTTTTACTTAAAGTGTGCCGCGCGGCCGTTTGTTTATCTTGTCGTTTTTTGAGAAAGAACTTATAGTCTTTTCATTAGCATGGAATAAACCAGCGCGTAAATATATCAAGCCTATTTTAAGAAAGAGCACAGAATGTCTTTTACCATTTCCTTTTCAAAATCAGAGAATAAACAAGCCGATACAGTCGTTCTAGGGGCATTTGAGGGCGTAAAGCTAAATGAAGCAGCAAAAACTTTTGATAGGCAAAATAAAGGAATCATTGCCTCAACATTAAAGAATAACGCCAAATTTGAAGGTAAACTCGGTCAGACATTAAACTTAGCCATTAAAACAAAAAGTGCCGTGCATGTGGTCATTATTGGATTGGGTAAGGCAAAAGATTTGACCAACCTCAAAGCAGAGACAATCGGCGGAAAGCTATTTGATGCCTTAAAAGCTTCCAGCGCTTCAAAAATCGATATTTTATTAGATGATTCTTATAAAGGAGCGGACTCTGACACAGCAAGCTTATCAGCCCACCTTATGGTCGGTTTTAGGCTCAAATCCTATCATTTCACCAAATATAAGGGCGATGCTAAAAAATTAGCGCCCACCATGACCAAAATAAACGGCGTATTAACTGATCATACGAAAGCAAAAAAAGCCTACACAGAACTCAGCCAGGTGGCTGATGGCGTGTTTTTAGCACGTGATTTAGTCAATGAGCCACCCAACATAATTTATCCTGAAAGCTACGCCAAACTTATTCAAAAGGAATTAAAGCCTCTTGGCGTCGAGGTTGAGGTTTTAACAGAGAAACAAATGGAAAAGCTTGGATTTAAGGCGCTCCTATCTGTTGGCCAAGGTTCCATCCGTGAATCACGTACAGTGATTATGCGTTGGAATGGCTCTACGAAAAGCACGAAAGGTAAGAAACCAAGCTCTTCTAAAAAACGTACACCTATTGCCTTAGTTGGTAAAGGCGTGACCTTTGATACTGGTGGTATCTCCCTAAAGCCTGGCGCGCAAATGGATCTCATGAAAATGGATATGGGCGGGTCAGCTGCAGTGGTGGGCACCATGAAGGCGCTCGCAAAACGTAAAGCCAAGGCGGATGTTATTGGTATTGTAGGTCTTGTTGAAAATATGCCATCAGATCGTGCGTATCGCCCCGGTGATATTATTGGATCTTTATCGGGTAAAACAATCGAAGTTTTAAATACAGATGCCGAAGGGCGTTTGGTTTTATGTGATGCCCTCACATACGTACAGCAAAAATATAAACCAGAAGTCATCATTGATTTAGCCACCTTAACGGGCGCCATTATGGTTGCGCTTGGTTTTGAATATTGCGGCACCTTCGCCAATGATGACAAGCTTTGGAATCAACTCAATGAAGCCAGTCAAAATACGGGCGATAAATTCTGGCGTATGCCACTTGATAAGGCGTACAAAGAGGAAATGGTCAGCGAAGTGGCTGATCTCAAAAACCTTGGCGCAGGCCCCTATGGTGGTGCGTGTACAGCCGCAGGATTTTTAGAACATTTCATCGAAGGCAAAACAAAATGGGCACATATTGATATCGCAGGCACCGCATGGTGGAAGAGCGATAAGCCAACAACGCCAAAAGGGGGTACAGGATTCCCCGTACGTGCATTAAATGATTTGATCAAAAATCACTACGAAAAATAATATGACTGAAATTCGTTTCTATCATCTTCAAAAACAAACATTAGATGATGCATTACCAGCAATTTTACAAAAAGCCATCCAAAGCGATAAAAATATTGTTGTTCAATTACGCGATGAATCTGAAGTCACGCGGATGAATAAGCACCTTTGGACGTTTAAAAAAGATGTGTTTTTGCCACATGGCAGTAAAAAAGATGGCAACGAGACCAAACAGCCTATTTATTTAAGCGCAAACAATAATAACCCGAACGATGCTCAAATACTTATCTTAACCCAAGGCAAAACTTGTGAGGATATTGCTCCCTACGATCTATGCTGTGAGGTTTTAGATGGTCGCGACGAGAAAGCCGTGACCCAAGCCCGAAGCCGATGGAAAGACTATCAAGCCTCAGGTCATGATGTCACTTATTGGTTTCAAAATGCAAATGGTGGATGGGAAAAGAAGGCTTAAAAGCAGCCTATTCTTTAGCCTCTTGAACAACGTCTTTTACAATCTTCTTCGCTTTTTCAATTTTATCTTCTTTTCTATCAATCATTTTTTCAACTTGATCCGCGTCATTTTGTAGTTTTTTAATCTCGCTCTTTTTCTCGCTCAAAACTTTCTTTTCTTCCGTGACGCCTTCTTTAATTGTTTCAATAGCGTCTTTCGTTTCTTCACCTTCATTTTCAGGCAAAGCCAATTCCGCTTCTTCTGCTGCAATCTCTATCGCCCCTGGCAGAGTTTTCGGGCTATCCGCCAACGTACGAAGCCAAGCCACCATCGCCGCACGATCTTCAGGCTTTTTAATACCCACATAATTCATTTTCGTGCCTGGCGCATAATTCTTAGGCTTCCATAAGAATTTATTTAGGGCCATATATGTCCAGTTTTCTTCACCATTGGCATTTAAAACACCTGAATAAGCAAATCCTGCATGACTTTGTTTTTTCACGCCTACAACATTCCATAAATTAGGTCCTACACCGTTCGCACCACCTTTATCAAAAGAATGACAAGCCGCACAGGCCTTAGATAATTTTTGACCGCGCGTGATATCTGCCGTCGCGATCATGGCTAAAATAGGTTCTGCCAATTTTTCAACCTTAGCACCACCGCCAACAACTTCGACGCCTTCAATAGGAAAGGCATTTTCTTTTAATTTTTCTGGATGAACGAATTTTTCAGCGAGAAAGCCTGAAAACATAGCAATAATGCCTGCAACTAGGATCGCAGCAAAAATCTTGTTAAATTCAATTCCACCCATAATGATTACCTTTAATTTTCTTTTCGAACCTATATTTTATCAATAAGTTATCGACAAAATAACACTATTAGGGTTTAGTTTCAGCAATTAAAAAAATCAAGAGGTAAATAATGACACAAACAGGCAAAAAGACGATCGCTTTTCAAGGATTCGCAGGCGCTTATTCCGATTTATCGTGTCGCGCAGTTTTTCCAGACGCACAAACTTTGCCGTGTGAAACTTTTGATAGCGCTTTTTTGGCCGTTCAAAGCGGCGAAGCTGATATGGCAATGATTCCCGTTGACAACACATTAGCGGGTCGTGTTGCGGACGTACATCGCCTATTACCACAAAGCGGTCTACATATCATCGGAGAGCATTTTCAACCCATTAAACACGCCCTCATGGGGATTAAAGGAACAAATATTGACGAGATTACAGCCGTACACAGTCATATTCACGCCCTGCCCCAATGCCAAAAGGTTATTAAGGAAATGGGGCTTGTTCAAAAAGTTCATGCTGACACAGCTGGTGCTGCCAAAGAAATTGCGCAGATGAATGATCCAACACAGGTCGCAATTGCTTCTTCACTAGCGGCTGAAATCTATGATTTGGAAATTTTAAAAGAAGACGTACAAGATTCAGAACATAATACAACACGCTTCCTCATTCTGTCTCAGGACGCAGAAATCCCAGCGATTGATACATCTAAAACATATATAACGAGCTTTATTTTCGAAGTACGTAATATTCCAGCTTCGCTTTATAAGTCCCTTGGTGGTTTTGCGACCAATGGTATTAATATGATCAAGCTTGAATCTTACATTGGCGAAGATTTCAACGTTGCAGAATTTTATGCAGATGTTGTTGGGCATCCAGAAGAGCGGCCCTTGCAACTTGCCATGGAAGAACTTGGGTTTTTTACAAAAAACATTGAAATATTAGGGGCTTACGAAGCACATAATTTTCGCAATTTTGATAAATAGTAATAATTTGTAATTATCAGAAATCATATGTTAATGTCATCGAACAATAAATAACGAATATATAAGGAAATATTATGCCATCACATTCTGAACTTGCTGCAAAACTTCTTCGCGATGCCGCAGCGTTTTTTAAAACAATCGCGGAACAAAATCCGCCCTTAAAAGACCAGATGGATGAAAATGCCGATGTGTTTGAACAAGTGGCTGATTTAGTTGAAACAGACCCGAACGGTCAGATTGAAGAAAATCAGTAATTTTTCTTACATCATTGTCAGATAGAAAAATCCCAATGATGTTGCTGCCATTAACAAAATGGTGGCGAGCATAAAATAATTTTCATTATTTCTTTCTTCAAACGTGCGCACCACTTGCGCGCGTTTTCTATTAAGGCGCGCATCAAAATACTTCTTTTGAATTTCAATTTTTTTGTATTCTTGTGATGCGTATAAATTTTCTGCCTTAGAATGAATATTTTGCGGATCAGTGCTCGTATCTAACTTCGTCCAACGGTTATGATTTACGTCATCATCCGCATGATCATAAGCATATATCGTATATTCAATATGGGGTTGCTGTGTTTGAAGCATGAAGAACCTTTTATATTTTTTGATCGAGTAAACCAGTGAACGCGGTAAAATCCCTATCTCACACTACATATCAAAAAGGTTAATAAATTATTAAATTAATGTTTTTAATAATCCTTCATTCTAAAATATTTCAACTTTAAAACCCTTATATTCACTGGGTTTCCTTGTCTTTTTATACAAATCACGATAGAATCAAAATAATTAAGATTTCCCCCCTTTGATGCATTCTTTCGCATTCAATTTTCAAAAAATAAAAGTAGTAAAAGCGAGTACAAATCATGGCGCGTAAATATAAAATTAAGACGAAGAAAAAAGGCGTTTTAGCGCGCATCATCCCCGAACCTGTTCAGGCCTTTATGGCACGTCGTATCATTGATGGCACAGGAATCGCCTTTGCCCTGAGCGGTTTACTAATTGCTATTTCAATTTTTTCTTATTCAAAACAAGATCCTTCGCTTAACCGCGCCGTGAGTATTGATCAAACTGCCATTCAAAATTGGGCAGGGCAAACGGGCGCCAATATTTCTGATCTTCTTTTGCAGACTTTCGGCTTAGCCAGCGCGTTAATAGGATTTGCCTTTATTGTCTGGGGTATCAGTCTTTTTAAGCGTCGTCCGCTTTCTCACTTTTGGGTACGTGTTCCTGCGCTTATATTAGCGACTTTCCTAGGCGCGATTGCCATGGCACGCGTCCCTGCGGGCGATTGGTTGGTGCAACCTTATCTTGGCGGTAGTGCGGGGCAGCTTTTATATCAAAACATCACTGATACTTTTAATTTTAGCGGCAGCGGTGCAGGATTTTTAATCACCGCTCTGATTTTTGGTACCTTATGCCTTATAACAACCGCCTTTGCCTGCGCCGTCACGCGCTCCGAAGCCTCCTATTTAGGGCGCGTTGCATGGTATTGGATTTCCAGCACCGCGCTTTTCATCATGGATAAAATTGTTGGCTTTATTGATTGGGTACGCCATTACGGCAATGCAGATTATAAGCCTAAAGAGCGTTTAAAACGCGTCGCGAAACCTCAAATCGCCAAACCTGAAAAACCGAATAAAAACGAGGTTTTGGAGCGTAAAGACCCGCCCATGTCCACCCCTAGTAATGCTGATATGCCCTCCACCAGTCATATCAAGGTGGGCGCGCCACAAGAGCACACAAAAAACGCAAGCTCCTCACAAACACGTTTTCAACTCTTTGATGGCGGCGAATGGGAATTACCTTCGACCAGTCTCCTCCAAGAGGTTCCTGCCGATAATGACAAATATCAAATGGATGAAAATGCTTTACGCATGAATGCGGAATTGCTGCAAAGCGTCCTTGAGGATTTTAACATTAAAGGCGATATCGTCAGCATCCACCCTGGCCCTGTTGTCACGCTGTATGAGCTTGAGCCTGCAGCAGGCGTCAAATCCTCTCGCGTGATTGGCTTGGCAGACGATATTGCCCGCTCCATGTCAGCCATTTCTGTGCGTGCCGCCGTTGTGCCGGGACGTAATGTGATTGGTATCGAAATTCCTAATAAAAAACGCCAAACTGTTTACATGTTAGAAATGGTTACGGCCCGCGAATACGAAAAAACCCAAGCCAAATTACCTCTTATTTTAGGCAAAGACATTGGTGGAAAACCCATTATTGCAGACCTTGCCCGTATGCCACATTTATTGGTTGCGGGAACAACGGGCTCAGGTAAATCGGTCGCGGTGAATACGATGATTCTCTCGCTTCTTTATGCGCTGCCACCTGAAAAATGTCGCTTCATTATGATTGATCCCAAAATGCTCGAACTGTCTTGTTATGACGATATCCCGCATTTACTCTCCCCTGTGGTGACAGAACCAGGTAAGGCGGTTGTGGCGTTAAAATGGTTGGTGTCCGAAATGGAAGAACGCTATCGCGCCATGTCAAAACTCGGCGTGCGTAATATTGATGGCTATAATGCTCGCCTTGGCGAAGCCCGTAAAAAAGGCGAAGCCCTAATGCGTAAAGTACAAACAGGGTTTGAGCCCACCACGGGCAAACCCGTTTACGAAGAACAGCCCCTTGATCTAACTGACCTGCCCTATATCGTTGTGATTGTCGATGAATTTGCCGACCTTATGTTGGTGGCGGGTAAAGATGTTGAGGCGGCAATTCAGCGTCTGGCGCAAATGGCCCGTGCCGCAGGAATTCACATTATCATGGCGACGCAACGCCCGTCTGTTGACGTGATTACAGGGGTGATTAAAGCCAACTTTCCGACCCGAATTTCCTTTGCCGTGACCTCAAAAATCGATTCACGCACTATTTTGGGTGAAGGTGGGGCGGAACAATTGCTTGGCATGGGGGATATGCTTTACATGGCCGCAGGCGGTCAAATTACCCGTGTGCATGGTCCGTTTTCTTCTGACGCAGATGTTGAAAATGTGGTGAATCACTTGAAAGCCCAAGCCGAACCCGCTTACCTTGAAGACATCACCGAAGGCGGCGATTTCACTGGCGAAGGCCTTGGTGGTATGTATGGTGATAGCGACGAAAAAGTTGATGATCTTTACGATCAAGCCGTGGCTTTGGTCGCGCGCGAGCGTAAAGCCTCCACCAGTTTTGTGCAGCGTTACCTACAAATTGGCTATAACCGCGCCGCACGCATTGTCGAGGAAATGGAACGCCAAGGCGTCATCGGCCCCGCTAATCACGTTGGTAAGCGTGAGATATTAGTCAGTGATTTGAGTGAGGCGGGTTAACGACCTAATGTAATTAAGGTAAAAATTTAATTTTCAAACTTAACTTCACTTTCCAAAATATCCACTAGCTGCCTAAAATTATTTTGACCTTCCTCCAACCTGTTTTTTAAAGCTGCTTTTGTTTGTTCGTTATATTTTAAATCAGGTTCTTTATTATCAATAATAGTATGGTAACTATCTGTATAAACAAGAAAATATTTTTCAATCAAATCTGTTTGTATTTTTTTCTTCAAGAATAATAGGTTTTCTTTATTAACATCATTTGATAAAGGTTGCTTCTTGTATTCAATAACGACCAAATCAATCACTTGGTTTATAACAAGTTCACATTCACTTACCGCTTGATCTAAAACAGTATGAATCCAGCCATTTAAATCGGCTGGCTGTTTTTTGTTATTTCTAAAAATCTTTCCCGCTTCAGAATCCACACAAATTTCCATTTCTAAATAAGGAAAATCAGTTCCATGTTCTAAGGCTACAGGTAATTTATGATCAAAGAAGAAAAACGACACAGCCATTAAAATAACAAGACCAAGAAAAACGATTAATTTATTTCTTTTAAATTTCTCCATCGTCTTTATTGTGAATTTCCTGTGTTCTATCTGATAATTCTTTCATAAACCCTACAGGATTTTTTCAGCAATATCCTTCTTTTTCATAGAAAACAGTTTCCTTCTTACAAAACGCGCCTTTTGCCCTCAAATGATACAAAATTTGCCTTTGTTTTGACGCGATTTATTTCTATTCTGAAATCATGAAAAATCTAGTGCGTTTTAATTTTGTTGTTTTGTTTTTGATGTTGTTTATGGCGATGGCGGTCTTTATTTCCTCCCCGCGCGCCAAAGACAACGCCCCGACGGCGGCGAGCGATATCCAGCGCGCCGAAAAATATCTTCAAAATCTAAAAACTTTGGAGGCTGATTTTATCCAAACCGCGCACAACGGATACCGTATGAGCGGTACATTCTATCTAAACCGCCCGGGAAAACTTCGTTTTGAATATAACGAAGCCGATGATTTCATTGTCGCGGACGGCACCTTTATCTATTTTTATGACTCCGAATTAGGCGAGCAAACCAACGCGCCGATTGGTCAAACCTTGGCCGATTTTCTTCTTCGTGATGATTTATCCCTGACCGAAGATTTAACGGTCAACAAGATCACCCGTGAAAAAGGTTTCCTTTCCATGATCCTGACCGAAAAAGGTGAAGAGAATGCAGGCAGTGTGAAACTCTATTTTGATGAAGAGCCTTATACTCTTAAAAAGTGGCAAGTCACCGATGCGGCAGGTCTCACCACAGAAATTTTGCTTAAAGACATGAAACGTGACGTGAAGTTATCGCCAAGTTTATTTCGTTATTTCAAACCAAAACAAGACAAGCCAGCATATAATTAGTAGTCTTCGTTGATGATGAACGGAGTCGATAATAGCGCGTTGGACATTCTGGTGAAGCAATTATCATTGCTGCCTGGATTGGGTCGTCGTTCGGCAAAACGTATTGCGCTGCATCTTCTCACCCATAAAGACACGCAAATGTTCCCCCTCGCCAAAACATTGAACCATGTGGGGGATATCATTCAAACATGCGAATCTTGTGGCAATTTGGACGAAGGGGAAATTTGTAAAATTTGCCGCGATTCTAAACGTGACCGCGAAACAATTTGTGTTGTGGCCAGTGTTGCTGACCTTTGGGCGATTGAACGGACGCGGAGCTATCGCGGTATTTATCATGTGTTAGGCGGTGTCTTATCCGCCCTTGATGGCATTGGTCCTAAGGATTTAGCCATCGAAAGCCTGCTTGCTAATATCAATGAAAACAACGCACGCGAAGTTATTTTGGCGTTAAGTGCCACGGTGGATGGACAATCGACTGCTCACTATATCACTGACCTAATTGATAATGATGAAATCACAATCACACGCTTAGCGCATGGCATGCCAATTGGCGGGGAGCTGGATTATCTAGATGACGGGACCATTTCCACCGCGTTAAAAGCCAGAGCTAATCTTTAAAACATCATCGTCATTGCGAGAGAGCGAAGCGAACGCGGCAATCCAGAGTCTTACAGGAAACATTCTGGATTGCTTCGTCATTACATTCCTCGCAATGACGTATTAAGAGTTTTACTCTTTTTCTGACACGTACAGTGTACCGTCTTCAGTCACACGCAAGGCAGACACATACGCATGATGTGCGCCCTTACCTGCACCGCCAGATAGGGCAATGTCGTAATAGGTATTGGCAGGGAAAAAATGATCGGACGTGGTTGCGGTCACGCCTGTATCGCCAAATTTCAGATAGATGTCTGTGGTCGAATAAATACTAATCACCTTTGTGCCCTCATCAAATGCCGTAGCATTGGACGCCGCCGCGCCAGTGATATTCAGTGTATGGGCTCCACCATCACGCAAGCGTAAGGCAGGTATAGCGTTATTATCCGCATCTTTAGGAAGAAGTGTTGTCATAGTTAAAATCCTTTCAGTTAAGCATAAAAAAAGCCCCGATCTTTTTACAAAATCGAGGCGTTATAAGTTTATATATATTGAGAGAGGTCAAATCAGAATCGAAATTCTGGCTTCACTAAAAGCTAATATGTTCTACTTTTGTTCTTTTGTCAAGCTTTACTTATAACGAATGGTATAGCCCCATAAAATGGCAGAAAACACCATCAGCAAAAAGGACAAGAACATCGTCCAAACAGACGCCACAATGAGAAGATCTAGCGCAACGAGCAGAATAAGAGCCGATATTCCTAAAATTGGCTTCACAATATCACGACCAGATTTAAAAAGCGTTTTGGTAAACATCACCAACGCGGGTAAACCGATAAAATAGAGCCCGTACGCTCCCATGGAGCCGAGCGTCAAAAAGCGATGAAGAAATGCGGACGCAGAGTTTTGTAAATCAAAGCTATTAATCAAGAACTTTACTTGCCCTTCGCGAAGGCCTGCTCCCTTAAAATGCAATATATCAGGCCAAATCACAGGGCTGACATATTGGCCTTTCATAAAGACCATTAAAAGACCAATAAGAATGAGCGGCGCAAAAGCCATCATCGCTATTTTGGTGTAAGTGCGGTTGTAAGAAAAAGTCACCGCCATAAAACAAACGCTCACCAATGCGCCATAGAAAGACAAGCCCGTTAAGATTGAATAAGCACTTACGCCTTCAGGTAAAGATAGATTAAGCCCCTCAAGAGAACCGAAGGCTTTAAAAACATAGGTTGGATTTGGGTACACTCCATTGACCATTGTCCAAATCACAAACAAAATCGCACCCGCCAACCACAAGACAAAATCTGGACGTGTCAGGCGACGGACAATATTTTGACGGCGTGTTTGTTCCTGCTGACCAATGCCAAACAAAATTTGAACAGGCAGTTCCAACATTTTGGGCACTTCATCCATTTGATAATGGGTAAGATAGATCAAACGAAACAACCCTAAACCACCCCAAAGGATCGAGAGGAAACCAATCATCATGGGTGATTGTGAAAAGAAAATGAAATGAATTGCGGTAAAAACAGAGAGCAATGAAAACAAAATAAATGTTTTTTTATCGCCGTTTGCTGTGTATTCCGATGACATTATCGCGCGGCAGTAAGGTTGTTATTTTGCACGACTTTCGTGGCATCAAAGGCGGTGTATGTATTGATAAAATCAGGATGGTACGGGTTTAATTGCCACGCTTGCTTTAATAATTCTTGTTTTTGATTATTCAGGTTTGAGATATCAATGGCAGAATAAGATTTCGATACCATCTGATTATCGATATAAGAAGCCATCGCCATATATTCAGAAGCCTTGTCCGTTGGGGATTTTAAAAGAAAAACACTCAAACCCGATAAGAAAACAACAGCCGTCAAAGTGTATAAAGCACTCATGATTGCGGTTTTCTTCAAGTTTGTTTTACGTTTCTTCATAATAGGAATTATAGGCGCTGTAATAGTGAATTGCGTCATTAGAGCTGTATTTTGAGTAACGCTTTAAATCAACATTATTTAACACCAATGTTACGGCACACTGCCCTGTTTGCGCAAACTGTTTTAGTCCAGCATTCACAACTTCTCGACGTGTATCATCCCAAGACACAACATAAATAGTTTGATCCGATTGTGCCGCCAGAATACGGGAATCAGAAACGGAAAGTAACGCCGGCGTATCCAAAACAACCAAATCATATTGCTTCCTCAAATCTTGGATCAATTTACTCATATTGTCTTTAGTAATCATGTCCAAAGCGTTATTCGGTATGGGACGGGCAAATAACGCATGCATATTTGTGGCAGGATCACGATATATTGCCTCTTCCAACGAACACTTACCTGTTAGATACTCAACCAAATCATTTTGCGGCTTTTTACCAAACGCCTCATGCAGGCTCGGGCGGCGTAAATCACAATCAACCAACATAACACGCTCCCCTGATTTGGCTGAAATACGTGCCATCCAGGCACTAAGTGTTGTTTTTCCCTCACCTGATAAGGATGATGTCACGGTAATAACTTTAGAAAGTTGATCAGACTCCTCTGCCTTTAACTTCATCATCATACGTAAAGAACGTGTTGCTTCTGCAGCGCGGCGGCTATCTGTTCGAATAATATAATCTGCTACAGCGCTTGGCTTATCGTCGATAGATGCATTTGGCACCAAGGAGAAACAAGGAAGATTTGTTTCTTCTTCTAATTCCTCAACTGTCCGATAGGTATTTCCTGATTTTTCTTTAATAACAGCAATCAACGAAGCAATAAGAAAAGAGAGAATACCGCCAAGGAATAAAGGTGGAATTTTATGTAACGTATTCTGTGAAGCCAAAGGCAATGAAGCATAAGAGATAATAGAAGTCTTTAATTCACTCGTACTGATTTTTGGCTGCACTATGTTTTTTGGCGGCTTAATATTTGATAAAAAACGATCCAACGCATTTTGCGCTTGTTGATAATTTGACTGTGATTTTTTAAGATTAATTTCTAATGTCACGTCAGGGGTGTCTGTTGTGTCACTCAATCTTTTTTCAATTTCTTCAAAATAAGTAATACGTTTGCGGGCTAATTTTTCTTTTGTCTCTAAACGCTCAACAATATTTTCAACTTCCTGCGCCATTTGCTGACGCAGCTGAGTAAGCGTGGCTTTTGCTTCAATCATCGCTGGGTACTTAGAACCATATTTTAATGAAAGCTGTGAAATTTCACGCAACATTTCAGCTTCTCTAATTTTTAGGGCCGTCAGCACATCTGATTGATACGCGTCACCCAATAAAGAATTACCACTGCTTTTTATTTTTCTCTTTAAAATTTGCAAAGAGGCTTTTGCTTCTGCTTCTTCCGCTTTTGCTTTAATGATCAGTCTTTGAAGCTCATTTAACGCCTGAATATTTTTCTGGCTATAGGCTTCTGGATTATTTTGTTGTGCTTCATCAAATTTTTGAGATGCAGCAATATAATTTTTCTCTGCATTTTGTAGATTTTCTTCTAATGCTTTTAATCGATCTTCATACCAATCAGAATTTTTATCTTCACGTTTTGTTATACGTTGTGACTGTCTATTTATTTGCTGAAAATCATTTTGTGAATTTTTTAAATATAAATCGGTAAGCGTGTTTGTTACTAAAACTGCCTTGACAGGATCATCGGATGTATAAGAGATTTCTAACTGCGCGCTGCCCTTTTTTCGAACGTTTAAATTTTCTAAAATATCTTTTACAAGGCGACGTGTTTGCGGGTCATCATAGAAAGATTTAATGGCTTCATTTTCTTTATTAATTTCACGTATAGAAAAATTATTAGAAGCTTCTTCTTTATCCTTACGGGATAAGATTTGATTAATTGCGTTTTTCTTTTCTCTTTTATCCAACCCTTGATCATTTAACTGTAATTCTCGGATAAGCTTAAGTGCCATGCTTGCGGATTGAATTTGTGCGGCCTCTATATTCAATATATTTTTTTGAATAGCTAAAGAATTTTTTCCATCTGCTTGAATAAGAATAATGCTACTGGCTTCATGCTTTTGAGCAGGAACGTTTAAGAAATAAGCCGTTATTCCAAACCCAAGTAACGTCAGCAGAATAACTAAAAGTTTTTGATTTTTGATTGATTTCAAAATTTGGGACATTATCACTTATGTCCCTTCACTTGCATAACCTGCACAAAGGGCTCTTTGATATATCCATCTTGAAGACGTTCTTTTACACGTGCTTGAATGTCAGTTATCTGCATTCCAGAGACAAAGAAACTACCAATGAGCGGCATCGTCACTTCGCCTGTTTCTGAAATTTGATAAACACCGCTTAAGCTATCTTCACCGACTACAACAATATGGATGTGATCTCCCGCTTGAAAAGGGGATTTTTTATTGGGTGTTTTATTTTTTTTAAATGCTTTTGAAAACGATGATTCTTGCTCTATAGCTCTCTCATTTTTCTCTTGTATCGTGAGGCTTTCATTTTGCTCATTCGTTTCTTGCACGGCGCACGCATTCATTCCTAAAAAAAGGATGCTCAAAATAATGAGGTTTTTAAAAGAAAAGGCCATATCAAAAGAGTAGCGATCAGGAAGATCGGAGATTTTTTTAAAGGATAAAATGTGACAGAAGAATCACTTACTTACCCACAATTATAAAGGTGAAATTGTGGATAAACAATGCTTTATAATGAAAAACGGATTTTTTAAGCGGCGGGTACTTTTACTTTTTTTGATAAAGTATGATCAAAATCTTTTCCGCCTGTTGGCAAATGCGTCAAAGTAATCCGAATGGTAATCTCATTCCCATCTGCGGGAAGAAAATCTTCAATTTCGTCAAAAGTTGCGGCAAATCGCTGCGCCGCGTTTAAAGCTTCTTGTTTATTCTCTGTGCGTTGCAACAAAATAGAGTATTCATTTGCGCCTGTCTGGCCAATAATATCACTCTGGCGGCGCATCCGCACCATATGAAAAGCCATTTTGGAAACTGCAAAATCCGCATAATACGCCCCATCTAAATTTTTGACTTCTTTGTAATTTTCAACGGAAATCGCTAAAATAAAGGCTAATTCGTTATAACGTCCGCCACGATCCATGGCTGATAAACAAAGCTGATTGAAGGCTGATTTGGCAATAACACCGCCTGCGCTTGGAAAATCTTCGTTTGTGTTGCCTAAATTACCAAAAAGATCATTCAAACGCTCTGCATTTTCCACTTTTAGGTGAATATCAGCTTGATCCATGGGTTTACGCACAAAATCATTGCACCCCATTTGCATGACTTCAGAGGCTGTAATATTTTCTTCCCCTGTCATAAAAATCAAAAAAGGCGTTTTCTTAGCACTTCGACGGATGTTGAGCGCCATGGCACGTGCATCTTTCATAGGGGAGGGATCTATAAAAATAACATCAAACGCTTCGTCTGCAACGCGCTGTAGGCCATCGTTTTTGATTGTTTCTACATGAACATCATGCCCTTCTTGCTCCAAACGGGTTGAAATCATTTGAGAGGTAAGCTGATCGCGATCAATAACAAGAATTTTCATAAAGAATATATTTTTATAAAGAGTGAAAGCCATTATTGGCCAAATTGTTTTTATATTGTGAACCCAAAAAGTAAAAAAATAAATAAAAGATTGATCTTGCACCTCAGCTTTTACAAAAAAGGACAATAGCTTTGACTTTTAGACCTTAAATCTATACAAAAACCCCAGAATTAGTCGCAAATTACGTAGTTTTGTAAGGATATAAAAATGAGCATAACTCTTCATCAAGGTGATATTCCCGCCGACCTTTCCTTTGGAGAGAGCGTCGCCGTTGATACAGAAACTATGGGGTTAAACCCAAAGCGGGATCGCCTTTGTCTTGTTCAACTCTCTTCTGGCGATGGAACGGCACATATCGTGCAGCTTGATGGACAAGATTACAGCGCGCCGAATTTAAAAAAATTAATGGCAGACAAGTCTGTTACAAAAATATTTCATTATGCCCGCTTTGACGTGGCGGTCATGAAAGAATATCTAGAAACAGAATGCGCGCCAGTTTATTGCACAAAAATCGCCTCACGCCTTAGTCGTACGTATACAGACCGTCATGGCCTGAAAGATATCACACGCGAATTATTAGGCGTACACCTTGATAAGCAGCAACAATCTTCTAATTGGGGTGCAAAAGATCTCAGTAAGGATCAACTTGCTTATGCCGCAAGCGACGTTCTTTATCTTCACAAACTTAAAAACGAAACAGAAAAAATGCTAGAGGCTGTAGGACGTACAGCATTGGCAAAAGAATGTTTTAACTTCCTTTTAACCCGCGCTGATCTTGATTTAGAAGGTTGGCAAGATTTTGACATTTTCGCCCACTAGGATCAAAAAGCCTTAACATGAATACAGCCCCCAAATTAGAACCAGAGACAAATATGACTGACGCCCCTAATGATTTAGAAATTGGTAAAAAAGCCATTAAAATTGAGGCTGATGGCTTAAAAGCCCTCGCGGAATCCCTTGATGGTGCCTTTAACGAAGCGATTGAAACCATTCATAACATGAAGGGAGAGCGCCGTGGCCGTCTGATCGTGGCAGGAATCGGCAAAAGCGGGCATATCGCAAAGAAAATTGTAGCGACTTTGGCCTCAACAGGGACACCCTCACATTTTGTTCACCCTGGCGAAGCCAGCCATGGTGATCTTGGGATGGTGACTGAGCATGATGTGGTTCTCATGATCTCAAATTCTGGTGAAAACCCTGAACTCTCTGATCTTATTCAATACACTCGTCGTTTTAATATTCCGCTGATTGGTATAACAAGCAAACAAGACAGCGCGCTGGCAAAACATTGCGATATCTTGCTTTTAATGCCGCAAATGCCCGAAGCCTGTCCCAATGGCCTTGCCCCTACGACATCAACAACAATGACGCTTGCCCTTGGTGACGCTATATCTGTTGCGCTTTTGGAACGTATGAAACTAACGCCTGAGCAATTTGGCGTCTTTCATCCAGGTGGTAAGCTTGGCAAACGTCTTTTAAGCGTTGCAGAAGTCATGCATCCTTTAGAAGAGGTTCCAATGATGAATTCTAACGGAACGATGGATCAAGCTATTTTACTACTTACCTCACATAATTTAGGATGCGTTATCATCTCGAATGATGGCAAAACGCCAGAAGGGGTTATCACAGATGGTGATTTAAAACGTCACATGTCTAACGATCTTTTGGAAAAACCTGTCAAAGATATCATGACGGCAAACCCTAAAAGCATTGCTCATGATGACTTAGCGGTACAAGCTGTCAATATCATGAGCAAAACACCCGGGCAATATATTACAAATCTTGTGGTTTTGGACGATGATAAAAATCTGGTTGGTCTTATACGCCTTCAAGATTGCCTACAAATAGGTATTTCATAATTTTTCAAAGATGTGGTTAACTAAATCATGACAGCCACAAATTTATCAGAAAATTCAACCGACAATAATAATGTCCGACTTGATGAATTGAACGTCCAAAACAGGGACGTGAAAATTAATCGTGGTTACACACGCTTTGTGAAGCATATGCGTTATGCCCTCCCCTTATTGGCGGCGGCTCTTATCGTTGTGGTTATCACTTGGCCAGAAATGGATGATCAAATTGTTGTCATACAAAAAAATGAAATTATCCCATCCGATCAAACTGAAATAGGAGAGAATGAACTTTTAAATCCACGATTTGAAACAACCGACGCTCAAAATCAACCTATGAATGTGACGGCTGAACGTGCGCTGCAAAATCAAGAAAATCCTAATTTAGTGAGATTGGAGCAACCTAAAGCAGATATTAAAATGAAAGATGGGTCTCAAGTTAATATCAAGGCTCTTGATGGGACATACGAACAAGAAACTGAAAAACTATTTTTACAAAATGATGTGAAATTTAAACATGAATCTGGTTACGAATTACAAGCTGAAGAGCTACGCGTTGATATGAAAACGCAAGAAGCCTTCTCTGATAAAAATGTACGTATTGAAGGTCCAGATGCCGAAATAGAGGCCACAGGATTGGAAGGCAATATGAATGACGGCGTTTTAATTTTCAAAGGACCTGCAAAATTAACAATTAATAAAAAGCCTGAAATACAAACAGAGGCAGAAAACATAGGATTAGAATGATATATAAAATTTTCTTCTTATTGGTCACGATCGGGCTCTTTTCTACATCCCAATCGGCACTATCGCAAGATTTGGGAAACAGTAGTGATCCCGTTGAAATCTCTGCTGATGGCACGTTAGAATGGCTTCAAAACAAAAATCAATATGTTGCCAAAGGCAATGTAGAAGCTAAACAGGGGGACGTCACAATTTATGCAGATGAACTTATAGCCGATTACATTGAGAATGATGTAAGCCAAACAGGAAATGTTGAAATCATTAAAATTACAGCAATCGGCAATGTCCGTATTACAAATAATGAAAGCACGGCACAGGGCGATAATGCCGTTTATGATGTCAACACGACAGAGGCAACCCTGACAGGTAAAAACCTAAAACTCACAACAACTGACCAAGTCATTACTGCAACAAAATCTATGACCTATAATTCTCAAGCCAAAAAAGCAAAGGCCATAGGAAATGCAAAAATAATACAGGATAAAAATACTTTGTCTGCACCAACTATTCAGGCAAATTTTAAAGAAAATAAATCAGGGCAACAGATACTCAGTAAAGCCGAAGCTTTTGGTGGCGTTACAATCAAAACACCTGATGAAATAGTAACGGGAACCAAAGGAATTTATAATGCAGCCAACAATACAGCCGAAATCATTGGGAACGTGAAAATTGTACGTGGCCCTAACGTATTAGAAGGCGCACGTGGGCAAGTTAACCTTACTACCAATATCAGTAAGATGTTTGGCTCACCTCAATCTGGTCAACGTGTCAAAGGTGTCTTTTTTCCTAAATCTGAAGATAAGCAAGGATCTTAAATGTTTGCAGAATTTTGGTTTCAATGGATTTTATTAGTCGGTATTTTTTCTATGGCTTTAGCCTCCCCTGGGCCTGACTTTGTAATTGCTGTTCGTAATTCCATCATGCACTCGCGTAAAATTGGTGTTATGACCGCCATTGGCTTTGCCCTTGGCGTCCTTGTGCATATGGCTTATACCCTCATGGGGTTTGCGGTGATTATCTCACAGTCTGTTGTTCTTTTTAGTATTATTAAATATCTAGGAGCAGCCTACCTCTTTTATGTTGGCTTGCAGGCACTTCGCTCCCAAGGTTTTGAAGAAAACCAAAAGAATAAAAAACAAGGAAGCAAAGCCATAAAACTAATGAGCGTGAAAAAAGCGCTCTGGAATGGTTTTTTAACCAATGTCTTGAATCCTAAAGCAACGATGTTTTTTATGGCTGTATTCTCGCAATTTATAAGTGTGGATACGCCTTTATCTGTTCAATTCTTTTATGCAAGCACGTGCGTTGTCATGACAGGGCTATGGTTTAGCTTCGTTGCCATTATCCTGACCAATCAAAGGATTAAAGCAAAATTCTTAAAATTCACCAAATGGATTGATAGAGTTTGCGGAATATTGTTGATTGGTTTAGGAATAAAACTCGCTTTGACGAAAGCAAACTAAAATAAATTAAGAAGACATGGATAAAACACCTCATTTAAAGACTGTTCAAAAAGGACTAAGCGCTGTTCACCTTTCCAAAAGCTATAAAAAACGTCCTGTCCTGCATGACGTCAACATAAACGTACAGCGTGGGGAGGCCGTTGCCCTGCTTGGTCCCAACGGAGCGGGTAAGACCACATCTTTTTATATTATGACGGGTATGATCGCGCCCAATAGCGGCTCGATTTTGTTAGACGGGCAAGATGTGACATCACTGCCGATGTATCGCCGCGCAAAATTAGGCGTAGGTTACCTCCCCCAAGAAGCCTCTATCTTTAGAGGATTAAACGTTGAAGATAATATTCGTGCTGTTTTACAAGCGCAAGATATCAGCAAGCAAAAGCAAGAACGCCTTTTGGAAGAATTACTAACTGAATTTTCTGTAGGGCACTTACGCCGTACGCCTTCCATGGCACTGTCTGGTGGAGAACGTCGCCGCGTTGAAATTGCGCGTTCCCTAGCAAGCAGACCACAATTCATGCTTCTAGACGAGCCTTTGGCTGGTATTGATCCCATTGCTGTCGGGGACATACGTACACTTATCAAATACCTTAAGACCAAAAACATTGGTGTTTTGATTACCGATCATAACGTACGAGACTGCCTTGATATTGTTGATCGAGCATACATCCTTCACGATGGTCGTGTCCTGATGGAGGGAACACCAGATGAGATTATCAATCATGAAGAAGTGCGTAAAATTTACCTCGGCGATAGCTTCTTACTTTAATTTTCACACTTCCGTGCTAGAATCACAGCATGAGTGAAATTTCCCAAAGATTAGACTTAAAACAGTCACAAAACCTTGTGATGACGCCGCAATTACAGCAGGCAATCAAGCTCTTACAGCTCAATAATCAAGAAATTTCCGAGTTTATCGAAGATGAAATTGCAGAAAATCCTCTTCTTGAAAAAGTAGAAAAAGAGCCAAACGAAGCCGATGCCTTAAGTGATGAGCGTGCTGAAAAACCGGAAGCCAATAGTGAAGATTTTGATGCTGGCTCCGCCATGGCCGATATGGGATCCGGTGGTAATACCAGTTTTGATAAGCTCGATAACGCCTTTGAAAACTCAATGAGCAAACCTGAAACTTTGCGCGATCATTTGGTTGAACAGGTTCATGTCAATTTTAGCGATCCACGTGATCAAATGATTGCGATTTTACTCATTGATCAATTAGATGAGGCGGGTTATTTAAGAAAAACAAAAGAAGAATTAATCGTACAGCTGGGTTGTTCAGAAGAAAGACTTGTTCGCATTCTAAAAGAGTTAAAACAATTCGATCCCACTGGAATTTTTGCAAAAGATTTAGAAGAATGTCTTATGCTTCAATTAGAAGAACAAGGTAAATTAGATAAACCAACACAAATCTTAATCGATAATTTAAAATTACTTGCCGAGCATGAACATAGAAAATTAGCCAAACTTTGTGATGTCAATGAAACCTATTTGCAAGATATTATTTCAGATATCAAAAGCCTAAACCCCAAGCCAGCAGGCGATTTTGATCATGTTGTCGTCCAAACAGCGATCCCTGATGTGTTGATGAAAAAACTTCCTAAAACTTTGGGGGGCGGATGGCGTGTTGAGCTAAATAACGACACCCTTCCTAAAGTCCTCATCAACCAAGAATATTATAAAGAAGTCGCAGGAACAGCTGTTCAAAAAAAAGATAAAGAATATCTTTCGAATAAATTATCGTCTGCAAATTGGCTCGTGCGCTCTTTAGATCAACGGGCACAAACAATTTTAAAAGTGGCGTCAGAAATTGTAGAACAGCAAAGCGGTTTTTTCTTATATGGAATTGAATTTTTAAAACCACTTACTTTAAAAGATATTGCGGATGAAATTGATATGCATGAAAGCACCGTCAGCCGCGTGACAAATAATAAATATATTGGCACCCCACGCGGAATATTCGAATTGAAATATTTTTTCTCTACCGCGTTGGTGAGCGATACAGGTGTTTCACATTCTTCGGAATCCATTAAGGCACGCATCCAAACCTTAACCGACGAAGAGGACTCTAAGAAAATTTTATCTGATGATAAAATCGTTGATATTTTAAAAACTGAAGGCATTGATATCGCACGTCGTACCGTGGCCAAATATCGTGAAGCGCTTCACATCCCTTCTTCAGTTCAACGACGCAAACAAAAGAAAAATCAGACTCTTTAATAATCCATCATGTGCGTTAGCTCGAGGACACTAATTAATATTGAGCAATTTTTGCTTCTATACCTTGCCCCATCAATTTTTCGACATTTTTTAGAAAACTTTGATTTATATCTGTGGCAAAAATCTCAAAAGAGCCCTTTTTGCTCAAACGTTCTTCCATTTCGGTATGCCGCGTTAAATAATCACGTAATTTAGGCGGAATAATCTCGTCTTGGGATAAAACACGTACACGGTGGCGCGTAATCTCACGCACTAAATCCTTAATTGCGATGTAATGCGTACACCCTAAAATCAAGCTATCAAGTCCTTGCGCGATGAGGGGCTCTAAATAATCATTCAAAATTTCTTCCATATATTTCTCACCATGATTTTCAATCAAAGGCACTAAAAGTGGTGTGGGTTGTCCAAAAATCGTTGCACGCGGCGTGATTTTAGCAATCTCTTCATCATATATCTTAGAACGTACGGTATATTCGGTTGCAATAAGCCCAATTTGGGTTGCACCCAGCTCTGTTGCGGACTCCAAAGTCGGTACAATCACGCCCAAAATTCGTTTTTCAGGATAATTTTTAACCAAAAACTCATTTTGCAGTTTTCGAAGTGCCGTCACGCTTGCTGTATTACAAGCAATAATAACAAGATCGCACTCTTGTTGTTCTATTAAAAAACGAATAGCGCCTTCAGAGAGATTATAAATTGCCTCCATAGAGCGTCCACCATAAGGCACATTTAAGGTATCACCTAGATAAGCATAATCATATTCTGGCAAAGATCTTTGAACAGCCCGCGCGACATAAAGCCCGCCAAGGCCAGAATCAAATATTCCTATTTTCTTTTTTCTTTTTTCTCTGTTTTGCGCCATTTAAAGCCTAATTTCCTCGATTTATCCTTCACTAATAACATACAAAAATGCTATAATAATGCTATGCACATCATACACGATGTATATCTAAGTGGAACCTTGACCGTTCTAGGTCATTGTCCCTTTCTACAACAAAAATTTAGCAAAAAGGTAAAAAACCATGCAAATCTCCATTAATGGAAAACAAATGGATTTGGGCGACGCGCTTCGCTCCCACATCACAGATAAAATTGAGGACATCAATGAAAAATATTTTAATCGGGCGATTGATGCAACGATAACGCTCTCTCCCGAAGGTAGTGCTTTTACAAAAACACATATTTCTTTTCGTGTTGGAAAAGACATCATGGTAATGGCTGATGCTCAGGCGGCTGATCCTTATGCTTCTTTTGATTCTGCAGCAGAAAAAGTTGCCAAACAATTACGTCGTTATAAAAAACGTCTGCGCGATCATCATGAGCGTTTGGAAGAAAATAACGTTGTTCCTGCACAAAATTACGTTTTGGCACCTGAGCCAGAGGCAAAAGATGATAGCCATGACGAACCTGAAAAGCACGAACCTGTTGTCGTTGCAGATATGATCACCAACATTCAAACGATGAGTGTATCCGAAGCGGTTATGCGCTTAAACCTATCTGGTGAGAATGCTTTAATGTTTAAAAATCCAAAACATGATGGATTAAATATGGTCTATCGCCGCAGTGATGGAAACGTTGGATGGGTCGACCCGCAAGGAAACGAATCATCACATATTATGAAGGCCGCGAACGGATAAATTCTGTTTAAAGTTTTTTGAATACGGACGTAAATTCCCCCTTAGTGAATTTTTAACTTTTATGATTTAAAAACCTCCAGTATTGCGGAGGTTTTTTTATTTTTAAGTTAAAAATTGTAATAAAAGACTTGTTATAAATGCATGTCTGACGCTATAAAAAGGCAATTACAAATGCCGCTATAAAGGGGAAATTATGAGCGACAATAAAAATAATATTGAATTTGATTCTATTCTATTGGATTTAAAAGCCAACAGTGTGAAACGTGTTTTTCAACTTTTTGATACGCAGGTAAAAAAACTGGTTGGAACGCCAGAAAACACAATCTTCGATCATCTCATGCAAAATTTTAAAACAGAAAATTGTACAATTGGAAATGGGGTTGCTATTCCCCATATACGCCTGCCGCGTTTAACACGTCCAATGATTATTTTTGCAAAAATACCTAAAGGGATTGATTTTGGCTCTGTGGATGGGGAACCCGTTGATGTCATATGCTTTATCCTTTCGCCAGAGTATGAAGGCCCTATACACCTTCAACGTCTGGCTAGAATGACGCGCTTTTTTAAGGATCAAGAAATTGTCTCACAATTAAGAGAGGCAGAAGATAAAGACGATGTCCGAATGATATTAAGACATCAAAACAACTTAAGAATTGCTGCTTAAGATAAAAAAGCCGGTTATAAAATACCGGCTTTTTCTCTACTGAGAATTCTAGTGAACAGTGACAGGATATAAGTCATTTACGCGTATGGCAGCAATCGCCGTATCATATGAATCCATAACGGATATTTGCGATCCGTCTGCCGCGTGAATCGAAAAATTATCATCTTCCAGACATTTGACGTAGGCCACTTGATTTAACCCAACATCAAGAAAATCCTGATGACTAAGCTCTTCTAAAAGCTTTAGCGTGTTTTGATCTTCAATAACTTCGTTTTTCATGAAATTTGCCCTTCTCTAAGCATTATAACTTAAAAAGTGTGAATGGTATCTTAAAATCAAAAAGAAAATTAATATTATTTATCTTTTTTTGACTTTGTCTCGTCTGTTTCCACATCAATTGCTTGTACAGATGATCCATCACCATTTGTTAAAGCTGCCTTTCCTGAAATTTCAATTTTACGGGCTGTGGATTCAGGCTCTTTTCTCTCCATTTCAATATGAAGAAGACCATTATCGACAGAGGCACCATGCACTTCTATTCCATCAGCTAGGACAAAACTGCGTTGGAATTGACGTGCCGCGATACCACGATGCAGATAAACACGATCTTCCTCTTCTTGTTGACGTCCACGGATGATAAGTTGGTTTTTTTCAACCTCAACTTCTAAATCATCCATCGTAAAACCAGCAACGGCCAACGTAATGCGAAGGCCATTTTCATGGGTTTGTTCGATATTGTAGGGGGGATAACCGTCAGAAGCGCTCTTGCGCAGGCGATTAAATGTTTCTTCAAAATGGTCAAAGCCCAAGAACATTGGGCTATCAAATAAAGATAGTCTTGTATTCATTGCGATCTCCTTTTATTAAGCAAAATCTATGTATTTTACATGACGCGTGTATTACACGACATAATTAGAAGGCCCTAAAAATGGCACCTTCATTCATTATTCTACTAAATTTGAAAGAAAGTTACAAGATTTTCGTACTAAAGCGGGATTTTTACAAATCGGCGCCCGCAATAATGACAGGCTGCTTCCGTACGGTCCTCAAACGTATACCAAACTTGCGGATGCCCTAAAGGCCCACCGCCTCCATCACAAACAACTTCATCGGTATCTTGTGAAACTTTAATGACCTCTAAAGGTTTGGGCGTGTTTTTATTGTTATTTTGAACCATTAATTTTCTTATGCTTCTGTTGTTTTTATTTAACGTTATTGATGTTAAATTAAAATGTATTTTGATCTTACAGTAAGCCTTTTTCGACGCAAGCAATATCCCCGCCTATCATGACAAATAATTCTCCAAATATGATTGATAATACTGGCCTGAAAGGGCGAGAAGATAAATACCAAATAATCGAGGTTGATTTAAACCTTGTTTTAAAAAGCTGGAAAATTTCGTTGTTCAGCTTTGAATGGCTGACACCGGATGGAAATATTCGTAAGCCTGATCAACTACCTGAAAATGAGCTTACAAAACATCAAAACGTGCTCAAAGCCTACCAAAATAATGAACCTTTAGAGCGGCCAATATTAGGCATCGGCTTATTAGATAATGTTGAGATAGGATCACGGCGTGACGTTCTCTTAACGCTTTATACGCTTGGTGTTGATAAGCTGTCTGTGCATGTTCCAAATGCACTTTTGAAAGATTTTGAAGCGTTTCAATAAGATTAAGAGTATAATGAAATATGGATCAAATTAATTCTCAACGCGGCTCTGTCTTTATTTACATTTTAATAGGGATCGCCTTATTCGCCGCTCTCAGTTACGCTGTATCAAGTGGTAGTCGAAACAGCACAACAGCCTTAACAGGTGAGCAAGCAAAACTTGCCGCACAAGAGATTATCGATTACGGCAATACGGTTGCAAATGCTGTGCAAAAACTACGCCTTCGCGGCTGTGGTGATGCAGAGATTAGTTTTGAGAATAGCCAATCCACCGATGACTACACCAATGCCAACGCACCCAATGATAATACTTGCCATGTTTTTAATCAAAATGGTGGGAACGTAAGTTATAACTATATATCTGAAACCGCGATTAATAGCTCGTTCAATACCATAGCAGCTTATAATGAATACAGATTTAGAGAAGTGGCTATTAACGAAGTTGGTACAATAGAAAATGAATTAATTATACAGCCTGTAAATTTGAAAAAAGCAGTATGTATTGAAATTAATAATATTCTCGGGGTAGATAACCCATCTAATTCCCCCCCGTTAGAAGATCACACTGGCGCAGCTTTTTTTACTGGTACATATTCTGCTGCCACACCAGATAATATTGGTGATGATGGCGGCCATGATATTTCTGGTAAAAATGCTTTTTGCAGAGAACACGCTGGTAATAACAAATATCTACAGGTACTCATCGCGCGTTAAGCGACCTTCTCCCAATTCGTCCCCTCACGCGTATCTTTAATTTCAATACCCATTTCTGACAGTTCTTTACGGATTTCATCGGCGCGGGTGAAGTCTTTATTGTCTTTAGCTTCAATACGCTCTGCAATGAGTTGTTCAATTTTAGTCACGTCTTCTTCACTAACACCATCTTCAGTGGCGAACCAGTCCTCAGGGTCTTGTTGAAATATGCCCATAATATGACCAATAGAAAGAAGAGCGGTTTTTAATTCCACGGCCTCTTTTTCTTTTAAAATTTTATTGAGTTCGGCAATCACTAACGGCGTATTTAAGTCATCACAGAGCGCATTAAAAACGGGGACAGGAATATTATTTTCTAAAATCTCAACATCTTTCAAATCTAATAATTTTTGATAGGCTTTATCCAATAAAACCTGACATTGATGCAGGACCTGCTCGCTCCAATCCAGCGGCTGACGGTAATGGGCACTCAGAAGTGCCAAACGGAGCACTTCCCCTTGATATTGATCAATGAGGTCATGTACGAGCAAAAAGTTGCCTAAAGATTTAGACATTTTTTCACCTTCAACGGTCACAAAGCCATTATGCACCCAATATTTGGAGAAGCTTTCAACGTCATCCGCCTTATCATGGGCGCAACAGCTTTGGGCGATTTCATTTTCGTGATGAGGGAATTTTAAATCCGCTCCGCCGCCATGAATATCAAACGGCAAGCCCAAATGTTTTTCTGCCATCGCAGAACATTCAATATGCCACCCTGGACGGCCAAAACCAAAAGGCGACTCCCACCCTGGTTGATCTTCCGTACTCGGTTTCCACAACACAAAATCCGCAGGATCACGTTTATAAGGCGCCACTTCTACCCGTGCTCCCGCAACCTGTTCATCACGCGTACGCCCTGAAAGCTGCCCATAGGAAGGGTCTGATGGAACATGAAACAAAACATGGCCTTCGGCCTCATAAGCATGGTCGCGCTCTATCAACGCAGAAATTTGATCAATCATTTCTTGAATATGCTCTGTCGCTTTTGGCTGTACGTCTGGTAGCTCAACACCCAATGTCGCCATATCATCGTTATAAATCTTAGTATATTTCTCCGTAATCTCCGATATTGCAACGCCTTGGTCTTTAGCCGCAATCATGATCTTATCTTCAACATCTGTGATATTCGAAACATACGTCACTTTTGGATAAACATGGCGCAATAGACGCGCCCAAACATCAAAAACCACAGCCATCCGCGCATTACCAATATGGGCATAGTTATAAACCGTAGGGCCACACGCGTACAGACGTACGTTTTTCTCATCAAGCGGGACAAACTCCTCTTTTTTACGTTTTAGCGAGTTATAAAGTTTGATTTTTGGCGTATCGGTCATTTTTAGCGTTCTGTTGGTAAATTTTGATCATCTTTACAAAACATTGCTAAAAATCCAAGCGAATAATGGCTTATTTACTTGAGATTTTAAGGGTTTTGCGCCATATAAAGCAGGAACATTGATTACAAAGACCTAAAAATATGAGTGTAGAAAAATTTAAAGCCACAAATTCTGAGAAACCAACCCGTGAAGAAGCCGAAGAAGCCGTAGAAGTTCTATTGCGTTGGGCAGGCGATAATCCAACCCGCAATGGTTTAAAAGAAACGCCTGCACGTTATGTGCGTGCCTTTGAAGAATATTTTAAGGGCTACGGCAAAGATGCCTCTAAAGAACTCAGTAAAGTTTTTGATGACATCGAAGGCTATGATGATTTTGTCTTGGTCAAAAATATCGAATTTGTTTCTCATTGCGAACATCACATCGTACCGATCATCGGCAAGGCGCACGTGGCTTATTGGCCTGACAAAAAAATTGTCGGCATTAGTAAGCTTGCGCGCATTGTTGATATTTATGCCCACCGCTTAACATCCCAAGAAAATATGACGCGCGATATCGCAAGCGTCATTACAGACACGTTGGATGCCAAAGGCGCTGCCGTGATGATTGATGCCAACCATCAATGTATGAGCACGCGCGGCGTTGGTAAAATGGATTCCTCCACCGTGACATCTCATTTCACAGGGTGCTTTAAAAATGAAGAAGATGCGCGTAAAAGATTTATGGAGATGACCCGATAGATGCGTTTTGAATTGCCCCAATGGTATGACCTGCATGTTCATTTTAGACAGGGCGCACCTGTGGCAAATTATATTAAAGCGCATTTGGATATGGGTGTTTGTGGCGTCCTTGCCATGCCCAATACAAAACCACCCGTGGCGCGTGTGAGTGGTGAGAACACAGACGATTGTTGGACAATTGAAAGTTACTTAGGCGATTTAAAAGCCGCAGGCGGTGATAAATTTCAAGACATCATCGTTCCCCTTTACCTTACAAAAGAAACAACCGCCGCCGATATTATTGATGGCGCGAAAACGGGCCTGTTGCGCTCCTGTAAGTATTACCCACCGCACGGCACGACCAATTCAGAATTTGGCGCGGCGTTGGGTAATTACATGGAAAATGGCGTGTTTGCGGCGATGGAAGAAGCTGGCGTTATCCTCAATATTCACGGCGAAGAACACGGCCTATCTGGTGAAGATTATTTTGGCAAGAACAGTAACGCCGAAGATTATTTTTACCGGGAGCATATGCCGCGCCTCGTTGAAAAATTTCCAAACCTAAAAATTGTTTGTGAACATATCACGACAAAAACAGCGACAGATTTTGTATTAAGCGCGAGTGATAAAGTGGCCGCCACCATCACACCGCAACATCTTCTTTATACCGTGGCGGATTTATTACAGGGTTTAAAATATCATCTTTATTGCCTACCGCTTGTCAAATTTGAAGAGGATAAACAAGCTCTTTTAAACGCCGCAACATCAGGCCATAAAAAATTCTTTGCGGGAACTGACAGCGCACCCCACACAACCAAAGCCACCGAATGCGGTTGTGCCGCAGGATGCTTCACTGGATTAATTGCGCCACAACTCTACGCCCAAGCTTTTGATTTAAACGATAACAACATTGAAGAGTTCAAAAATTTTCTCTGCTTTAACGGCCCTAATTTCTATGGCTTAGATGACGCCAAAGGCACTTTCACCTTAGAAAAAAAACAAAGCCAAATTGACCCCCTCGAAACCCCAGAAGGAGAGATCTTACCGCTCAATGTCGGTTTAGGAAATAACATCCTTCTTTGGTCAATCACTACCAATGATTAACCTCACGCCTGATATAATCGCTTATATTTTTATTGGTGTTTTAATTGCGACAATCATTGCGCTTATACTTCTCAAGCGTCGGGAAAAATTTCCTTACTTTGCGCGCGATACTCTTTTAACGCCTGCTGAATTACAATTTTATAAAGTTTTAAAAGCGGTCGCTCAAAACCGTTACGATGTTTCCTGTAAAGTGCGTCTTGGTGATATCATTAATTGTACAGATTATTATTGGCATAAAGGATACGGCCCTAAAATTTCTGCCAAGCATATTGATTTTGTTTTGCATGATCCAAACACATCCGAAATTATTTTATGTATTGAATTAGATGATAAGTCTCATAATCGCCTTGAACGCATTGCCCGTGATAAATTTTTAAACAAAACCTTAGAAACGGCAGATGTACGTTTATTACGCGTACCCGTCACGCGTGGTTACGATATGGCGAAATTAGAAAAAGATATTGTCGTTGCGCTTAAATAACAGCATAGTTTTGATATGAAATCAGATGAAACAACTGAACTACGTTTAAAATTCGATGATAAAGGCCTCATCGCCGCTATCGCCCAAGATCATCAAACAAATGAAATACTAATGATGGCGTGGATGAATCAAGACGCCTTTGATAAAACCTTAGAAACAGGCGAAGCCCATTATTGGAGCCGTTCGCGTCAAGAATTATGGCACAAAGGCGCCACCAGCGGCGCAACGCAGCTGGTCAAAGAAATACTCATCGACTGTGATCAAGACGCCGTTATTTTAAAAATAGATCAGCAAGGTTCAGGCGCTTGTCATACAAATAGACGTAGTTGTTTTTACAGAAGAATTGAAAAAGACAGAAAACTCATTTTCAAAAATAAATAAAACCATTTATTTCAAAGTCTTAGTATATTACACTTTATATCGTATAACGCATTGTTCAATGCATTTATTAAAGGTCTTATTAATACTTTTTGCTTACAATAATAAGGTTGTAACTGGGTTTACTGAGGTTTTTAAAGTCTAATAACTATTTTATAGCGGGGATAGAAATAGTGGCCATCGGCAATTTAATGCTTTCTATTTTTAAAAACGCTGACAGACAGGATGTCATGGCAAAGAAAAAAGAAGCAGAGGCGAAAAGCCAATCCAAGCTTAGCAGTTTAACAAAAACCTCGCTAACTCGTAATTCTACAGCCCAAATTTGGCAAAGCCGGTTAAGTTGGCGTATTGCTGGCGCGGTCTTTATGACGATTTTACTCGTGCAGGTCGCTATCCTGACCCTGACCGTACGCCAAGAAGAAACCCGCATTTTAAACGATATCCGTGAATTAGGACGGAGCGCGATTGCGCCCATTCTTGAAATAACACCAGGCTTTCTACAATCACCATTAAATCAAGAACGTTCAAACAGGCTTCTTTCCTCAACAATTGTCAACGGGCTAACAGTTTACACAACAGATTTAATATATTTGAGCGCGCATGGGGAGCCTGTCTCTATTGTTCTCAGAGATCAAGAAAGCCTATCACGCACACATCGCTCGTTAGATGGTAGCTCTTACGAAGTTGTTTATCGTCAAAATGATTTAAGAAAACCCTATATTATTGTCGCACGCTTAAACTCTAGTGATGTGAATGAATCAATATATAATTATGTGGGTCAAACGATCCTTATCATGTTGCTATTATCTGCTTTTGTAACAACTGTTTTGATGATCACACTGGGGCACTGGCTCTTAGAACCAATTTTATTTATGCGTAATAATTTGATTATGGCGCAAAAAAATCCTGAAAACCCAAAGATTGAAGACAACCCGTTTGATCCTAAGGATGAAATTGGAGGTGCGATTGAAATTGCCCAACAGCTCATTCGTAAAAATGCAGAAAACATGCAACAAGTCCGCGCGGCGGCTGAAGATAAAATTCATAAACTTGCTTATTTTGATCAACTCACTGGCCTACCAAATAGAACCTTGTTCATACAAAAACTAACTGAGCAGGCCTTTTCTAGCGAAGGTGAAGAGACGAAGCGTTTCGCTGTTGTCACGCTCGACCTAGATCACTTCAAAGATATTAACGATTCAATGGGACACAATGTTGGTGACGCTATCTTACGTGGTGTTGGAAAACGCTTACGCGCATCTCTTCCTGAGAATGCTGTCGTTGCGCGTGCTGGTGAGGATGAATTTGCTGTGACCATGCCGCTGAACACAGATTTAAATACAGCACGTGATGTCGCAAACAAAATTGCCACTATCATTCGTTCGGAACCTTTTAAAGTATATAATGAAAGCTTTCAAATCAGAAGCTCTCTCGGTGTTGCCACTTATCCTGATGATGGAACAGATCCAAATCACGTTCTTAAAAATGCAGATATTGCTTTAAACCGTGCTAAAGAAGAAGGGCGTGATAGAATTCGTGAATATTCCGAAGACTTTGATAGAGCCGTGCAGCAAAGATTCCAACTCTTACGTGATCTTAGAGACGCGCTCGATCATAAAGAACTTACCGTTTTTTATCAGCCGCAATTTGATCTTAAAACAGGTGAAATTATTGGCGCTGAAGCCCTTATTCGTTGGTGGAAAAAAGATAATAGTAAAGAAGGCGGAACTTTTATTTCCCCTGTTGAATTCATCCCCATAGCCGAACAATCAGGATTAATCGTACCCATTGGTAACTGGGTGTTAAAAGAGGCTTGTGAAACAGCCAAAACTTGGCATAAGCAAGGAAGAAATATCCGCATTGCTGTGAACGTATCTGGTGCACAATTCTTCCAAAGTGATTTTGTTGGCTACACAGCGAAAACTTTAAAAGAAACAGGCGTAAAGCCAGAACTTCTTGAACTTGAAGTCACAGAGAGTGTTTTCATGGATGATATTAGTATCGCCGTTGAAACACTCAAAAAACTTCACGAGCTTGGCGTTGAGCTTGCCATTGATGATTTTGGAACAGGCTATTCATCCTTGTCCTACCTGCGTCAATTTAACATTGATCGTCTTAAGATTGACCAAAGCTTTATTCGTAACGCCCTTATAAATGATGATGATGCCGCCATTGCAAAAACCATTATTAACCTTGGGCATTCTTTGAACCTCAGCGTTATTGCTGAAGGCGTGGAAACCTTAGAACATGAAAAATTCCTGATCGAACATGGTTGCGATGAAGTCCAAGGATTTCGCTATTCAAAACCTATTCCAAAAGAAGATTTTTGGAAATTTGCCAGCGGCTATAACGGATCATTGGAAAGTTTTGCGAGCTAAAAGCTTGCCAGCCCTATTCTCTCCTCTTATATATAGAAGGTATGAAATTAACCTCTTCCAAAGCAGGCGCCTTAAAAGGCACACCAATAATTCCTGGTGATAAATCTATTTCCCATCGCGCCCTTATGTTTGGTGGTATGGCGATCGGGGAAACTGTTATCCATGGACTTCTTGAAGGAGAAGACGTCATCCGCACCGCCGATGCCATGCGTGCCATGGGCGCTGATATTACAAAATATGACACTCAAAAAAACGAAGGAATCTGGCACTGTCACGGCGTTGGTATTGGGGGTTTGCGCGAACCTGATCAGGTTTTGGATATGGGCAATAGCGGAACTTCCACCCGCCTGCTCATGGGCTTGGTTGGCGGTCACAATATCACGGCGCAATTTACAGGCGATGCGTCCCTCACCAAACGCCCCATGAATCGCGTGATTAGACCGCTTGAAATGATGGGCGCAAAAATTACATCACGTGAAGGCGGGCTACTACCGCTTAGCTTAAGTGGCCCTAAAGACGCCCTACCTATTGAATATAAACTCCCCGTAGCTAGCGCACAGGTTAAATCCGCTGTTATGCTCGCCGGACTATCAGCCATGGGGCGTACAACAGTCATTGAAGAAACACCAACCCGTGATCATACGGAAAACATGCTCCGCGCCTTTGGCGTGCCCGTTGAAGTTGAAAAACTAGAAAATGGCTCTGATGCTATCCATGTCACAGGGCAAATTGATTTAAAAGGCACGACAGTTCATGTGCCTAGTGATCCAAGCTCCGCCGCTTTCCCAACGGTTGCCGCGCTCATAAACAAAGGCTCCAACATTCGCATGAATAATATTCTTATGAATGATCGTCGTAATGGAATTTATATTACGCTCAAAGAAATGGGTGCGGATATTACATGCGAAAATGAACGTGAAGAATCTGGTGAACAAGTTGCTGACATTATTGTGACAGGTAATAATATTCTTAAAGGCATCGATGTTCCTGCGGCGCGCGTCCCCAGCATGATAGATGAATTCCCTATCCTTGCGGTTGCCGCGTCTCTCGCCGAAGGCACAACAACCATGACTGGGTTAGAAGAACTTCGCGTGAAAGAAAGCGACCGCCTGCTCATGATGTATGAAGGTTTAAAAGCCTGTAATGTCAATGTTGAAATGACTGAAGATTCCATGACAATACATGGCAATGGACAACCACCAAAAGGCGGAGCAGAAGTTAAAACTGCTCTCGATCATCGTATCGCGATGAGCTTTATGGTTTTAGGTAGCGTTACAAAAGAACCTGTTACAATAGATGATGGCGACCCTATCAAAACAAGCTTCCCAACCTTTATTGATCTTATGAATGATTTAGGGACGGCTATTTTTTAACCGCACCGTCATTGCGAGAAATGTAATGACGAAGCAATCCAGAAAGCCTAAAAAGAATCACATACCAGCGAAGGCTGGTATCTAGATCCCATCTTTCGATGGGATGTGGCGGGGAAGACTTTGGATTGCCGTGCTTCGCTCGCAATGGCGTATTATAAATTATCTAATGTCACCGCATTCAAATTATTTGCATCTTCTAACTCTTCAACGCGTTTATCCAACCAACTATCCAGCCCGCGCACATCAGGCTGATAGCCATTGGCGTAAATATAGCTATCAATCACATAGACATCACCTGTATCAATTTCAACAATGCTTGCGCTGTTATGCGGATAAACACCGTTGAGCATATATCCTTTATAAACAGGCTGTCCCACGTCATGAAATTTCAGTAATCCATCATCCACCAAAAAGCTTAAATATTTTGTCGTATTTACCGTCTCATCAATACAATCCAATTCTTTAACTGATTGTCGCGTTAACGGTGCTTTGGGCAAATCAATATCTGTACCAATTGCCGCGCCCATTTGTTTTTCCATCAAGGCAATGGCCTGCGCAATTTTCAAACGCTCCGCTTCTGCCGTTTTAGATTTTTTCTTAAAAATCTTTTGAACCGCCCGCCATTCACTATCCGTAAAATTCGTAATCGTCTTATAAGAACAGCCATACCCATGACACAGCGTAAATTTTCCACGGCTAGCATCAGGATCAGGATATTGCCCTAAATTAATTCCACCAACATTGCCGCAAGCAGTTAGAAATATCATGAAAAAGTATAAAAAAAGCTTATTAAACACGTTCATCACGCTTAAACAAAAAGAATTTTTTATTATCTCTCTGATACTCTTTTTCTATTGAAAAACCTGATTTTTTTGTACAGTTAATAGCAGACTTATTTTTAATGTCGTGTTCCATGTAAAAGATTTTATCTCTTTCGCGTAATTGAGGAATAACTGTATCAATAAGTTGTTGGAGCATTTGCGTACCTAAGTTTTGACCTAAGAAATCTTTATTTCCAATAAAGTAATCAATACTAACGCCGTTATTATTGCCTAATAAATTAACTCCATAATTTGGGTAATTTATATTTAAATACCATTGAACATAACCAAATTTATGTCCATCCAAAGAAGCAATACAGCTTTTTGTTTTACCCTTGTAATCAATGCGCGGTCTGAATTTCGCTATCACCTCATCCTGAGAAGGGCTATCTTGCATGTAATAAGGATACAAATGGGGTTCATTCATCCATTGATGTAATAAATGTAGGTCTTCTTCTTTTAAAGGGCTTAATTCTATCATTTTTTAACTTTCTCTTCTTTTCTTTACCCTTCCAAACCATTAAACACAATAATATGAGTGATAAGAAAATGATCATTGCAATTGATGGCCCTGCGGCGAGCGGTAAAGGCTCGCTCGCCAAAAAGCTCGCGGCGCATTTAGGCTATGATTTTTTGGATACAGGCGCGCTTTATCGCCGTGTCGCCTTAAAAGTGATCGAGCAAAATATCGATTCTGATGATAAAAGTGCCATTATCGCCTGCGCCAAGGCCTTAAATGAAGAATTAGGCCAAGATTACGACGATTCTGCTCTTCGGAACGATAAAGTCGGTTCTATGGCGTCCATCGTGGCGCAGATTCCTGAAGTACGTCAGGAACTCATTGATTTTCAACGCAATTTCGCCCAAAACGCGCAAAAAGGAGCAGTTTTAGATGGTCGTGACATTGGTACGGTTATTTGCCCCAACGCAGATATTAAGCTGTTTGTGACCGCCAGCCTCGAAAAAAGGGCGGAACGGCGCGAGAAAGAGTTGCATCTTCGTGGAATAAGCGTTACAAAGCCTCAAGTTTTGGCAGAAATGCAAGAACGGGATGAACGGGACAGTGGTCGTTTAATTGAGCATCTTACCCCCGATAACAACGCGATTAAAATTGATACTTCTGATATGACCCCGCAAGAGGTCTTTGACGAAGCCCTAAGAATTATAGGGTAGATAATCGCTCACAAACCCTGACTTATTGAAAGTCGTCATGCGGGCAAGCCCGAGGACACTCTCTCTTCCAAAATTTACAAACAGTGAATATTTGGAGGCAGACGAAAGTCGGAAAATGTTTTCCTCATATTCATAAACAAACTAACTAGAAAGATAAGTCAAAATTTTTGACTTTATGAGGACTATATTATGGCTCAAGCAGCTAAAACTATTCAAGACAGAAGTGAATCTAAGGAGTTTGCCGCTCTCTTAGAAGAATCAATGGAACATCAGGCCCAACAAGGCTCTGTTGTTAAAGGCAGAATTATCGAATTACAAAACGACGCCGTTTTGGTGGACGTTGGACTAAAATCTGAAGGACGTATCGACCTTCGTGAATTTAAGGCACCAGGTCAGGAAGCTGAAATCCGCGTTGGCGACGAAGTTGACGTTTACGTTGACCGTTTAGAAGACAGAAATGGTGAAACCGTTCTATCCCGTGAAAAAGCACGCCGTGAAGAATCTTGGACAGAGATGGAAGAATCACACAAGAAAAATGAACGCGTGACTGGGATTATCTTTGGTCGCGTTAAAGGTGGTTTCACCGTGGATCTTGGCGGCGCAGTTGCGTTCTTACCTGGATCACAAGTGGACATCCGTCCTGTGCGTGATGTCACCCCATTAATGGGTACACCACAACCTTTCCACATTTTAAAAATGGATCGCGCCCGTGGCAACATTGTTGTATCACGTCGTGCCGTACTTGAGGAAAGCCGTGAAGATGCGAAGTCAGAAATGATGGAAAACATTGCCGAAGGCTCTGTTGTTCAAGGTATCGTTAAAAACATCACAGACTACGGTGCGTTTATCGATCTTGGCGGTGTTGACGGCCTCTTACACGTGACGGATGTTTCATGGAAACGCGTAAACCACCCATCAGAAGTTCTACAAGTGGGTCAAACTGTTGACGTACAGATCATTCGTTTCAACCAAGAAACTGGTCGTATCTCACTCGGCATGAAGCAACTTGAAACTGATCCTTGGGAGGGTGTTCAATCTAAATACCCAATCAAAGGTGTTTTCAAAGGCCGCGTAACAAACATCACTGATTACGGTGCGTTTGTTGAGTTGGAAGATGGTATTGAAGGTCTTGTTCACGTGTCAGAAATGTCATGGACGAAGAAGAACGTTCACCCAGGTCAAATCATTTCTACATCTGAAGAAGTTGAAGTGATGGTTCTAGAAGTTGATAATGACAAACGTCGTATCTCTCTTGGTATCAAGCAAACTCAAGATAATCCATGGGCTACTTTTGGCGATAAGCATAAAGTGGGCGATGAACTGACAGGCGAAATCAACAACATCACTGAATTTGGTCTATTCGTAGCCGTTGATTCAGACATTGATGGGATGGTTCACCTTTCTGACGTTTCTTGGGAAGATCAAACTGAAGACGCCTTAAAAGCTTTCACAAAAGGTGACAAAGTTAAGGTGAAAATCCTTGATATTGATCCTGAGAAAGAACGTGTTGCTTTAGGTATCAAACAACTAACAGACGACCCATTTGAAGGTTCAATGAAGGGCATGGCCAAAGGCGCTGTCGTGACTTGTACTGTATCTGGTGTCACACCATCTGTTGTTGAAGTTGACGTCAATGAAGGTGTAACGGGTATCATTAAGAAAGTTGATCTTTCTCGTGAGCGTTCAGAGCAACGTACAGACCGCTTCGCCGTTGGTGAAAAAGTCGATGCGAAAATCACATCTGTTGATCAGAAGAACCGCAAAGTCACATTGTCCATCAAGGCACGTGAAATGGATGAAGACAAGCAAGCGCTTGAAACATTCGGATCAACCGAATCTGGTGCCTCTCTCGGTGATATCTTGGGTGCGGCATTAAGCACATCAAAGGGTTCTGACGCTTCTGAAGAAAAAGCAGAAACAAAGAAACCTGCGAAAAAAGCGACCAAGAAAGCCGCGAAGAAGACAGCTGCTAAAAAAGATGATGCTGAAGAAGCCAAAGACGCTTAAATAAGCTCTTTTAAGAAAGAATAATGAAGAAGCCGCCTCAACGGGCGGCTTTTTTCTTATCTACCTGTCATTGCGAGGAATGTAATGACGAAGCAATCCAGAATGTTTCCTTTAGAAATCTGGATTGCCACGCTCGCTCCGCTCTCTCGCAATGACAAGTTTTAATAACGATAGCTGCAAAAAACACAAAAAACTTTTTTCTTGCTCCAACGCCCGTTTTTACCGCTAAAATCCTTAAACTTACCAATTCTTCCTTAAAAACATTTTTGATTCAAAAAACCGTGCGATTTCAAGGGATTAAAGAATCTTTTTCTTGACGAACTCCCTTATTATGCGTCATCATAAATTATAGGGTCATAAACGGTGTTTAATAAGTTAAAAAAACAAAAACAGGGCAGACCAGCGTAAGGACAAACAACATGACAAAATCAGAATTGATACAAAAATTGGCGGAACGTAACCCGCACCTTTTCTTGCGTGATGTTGAAAAAATTGTCGACACTGTTTTTGGTGAAATTACAGACGCCCTCGCTAATGGTGACCGGGTCGAGCTTCGTGGTTTTGGTGCCTTTTCTGTGAAACATCGTGACGCACGCGTAGGACGTAATCCCCGCACCGGTGAAACCGTGCAGGTGGAAGCCAAACGCCTTCCTTTCTTTAAAACAGGAAAAGCATTACGCGAAAAATTAAACGAAGAAAAAGATGACTCTTCTGCCAAAGAAGATAATTTCTACAATCCTTTTTCTGAATAAAGAATAACCACACCCCAGCGAAGGCTGGGGTCTATAGCAAAAAGATCCCAGCCTTCGCTGGGAAGTGAAGTAAAAAATGACATTCTTAAAATGGATTATAGCCCTTCCCTTCATCGTGAGCGCTGTATTATTCGCCCTTGCCAACCCGCAAATTGTCGAGCTGCAATGGAGCCCGTTTCACAACGCGAAAAACTTACCCTTATATTTTGTATCACTCTTTTTTTTAGGGATTGGCTTTATCCTTGGCGCGCTCATGGCATGGATTGGCATGCATGAAACACGTAAAGAAAAACGCCGCCTCAAACGCGAAAATAAAGAATTAGAAAAAGACATTAACGATGCGAATGAAAAACTGACCGAAGCATTAGCCAAGCAAAAAACATCCGCTCCCCTTCCTCCTGCCATAGATTTTGACGATGACTGATCCAATTATATATTGCGCGATTGATAAACCAGATTTAGATGCGGCTCTTAAGCTCTACGGTGAAATTGCACCTGAAGGTTTAGGCATAAAATTAGGGTTAGAATTTTTTAATGCTCTTGGGCTTGCGGGTGTTCAAGATATACAAAAACATTACCCAAATGTTCCTATTTTTATGGACATGAAATATTACGATATCCCCAATACCGTGGCGGGGGCCGTGCGCGCCAATACCAACTTACTACAACCCGCTTACATTAACGTCCACGCCTCTGGCGGGCGTAAGATGATGATAGCGGCCAAAGAAGCATGCCATAAAAATACAAAATTATTAGCTGTCACAATCCTCACAAGCTTTGACGAAAATGAAATTGTTGAAGCAGGCTATAAAGCAAATCTAAACGAGCGTGTTATTGAGATGGCCAAGCTTGCCCAAGACTGTGGCCTTGACGGCGTAGTGTGTTCATCCCACGAAATTGAGGCTCTTCGTAAAGTTTGCGGCGAGGATTTCACCCTCATGGTCCCAGGCATCCGTCCCGCAGGAAGTGATGTAGGCGATCAATCACGTATCATGACCCCCAATGAAGCTATACAAAAAGGCGCCACCCACCTCGTCATTGGTCGCCCCATCAGCCAAGCCAATGATCCAGCAAAAGCCGCTAAAGACATTATTGGGTCTATCAATGACTAAGATAAAAATTTGTGGGCTATCCACGCCAGAAACTCTAACGGCAGCAATTGAAGCAGGCGCAGATTTTGTGGGTCTTGTTTTTTATGAACCCTCACCGCGCCATGTTGAGATTGAAGTGGCGAAATATTTGGCCTCGCAAATTCCTGACTCTATTGACATTGTTGGCTTGTTCGTCAATCCAAACGATCAGACGTTGCAGGAAGTTTTAAACGAAGTGCCATTATCAATGATCCAACTTCATGGCGGCGAACGCCCCGAACGTGTGAGTGAAATTAAAAACACTTTTAAATTGCCTATTATAAAAGCACTGCATGTTGAAAATTCTGACGACCTGAAAAAAGTCGCTGGTTATGAAGATGTCGCCGATTGGTTTTTGTTTGATGCCAAACCAGAAACCCTCCCAGGTGGCAACGGCAAAACCTTTGATTGGGGCTTGCTACAAAACTTCGAATGTAAAAAACCATGGATGTTGGCGGGCGGCTTAACCCCTGAAAATGTTACAGATGCCATTCAACAAACAAACCCCTCTGCCGTGGATATCTCCAGCGGTGTGGAGAGCAGTGCAGGCGTAAAAGACATCCATAAAATTCAGTCTTTCATTTCGGCGGCAAAACAGGCATAACTGTGCCCATGATGAGTGATAGAGCGACAGCAGACAAAAAGATAGATTTACCAAATTCCCTACGCAGCGGCCCTGATGAGAACGGCCATTTCGGCCTTTACGGCGGACGTTATGTTGCCGAAACGCTTATGCCCCTCATGCTTGAGGTTGAGCAAGCTTGGAACAAAGCCAAGAATGATCCAAAATTCTGGGAACAATTCCACGCGTTGGCCAAAGATTACATCGGTCGCCCGTCTCCGCTTTATTATGCCGAAGCAACCACCAAACATTTAGGCGGTGCAAAAGTCTATTTCAAACGGGACGAGCTTAACCATACAGGCGCGCACAAAATTAATCACTGCTTGGGTCAAATCTTGCTCGCCAAATTGATGGGTAAAACAAAAATTATTGCCGAAACTGGTGCAGGCCAGCACGGTGTGGCCACTGCAACTGTTTGCGCCCTTTTCGATATGCCGTGTAAAGTTTTTATGGGCGCCGAAGATGTGGAGCGTCAAAAACCAAACGTCTTTCGTATGAAGCTTTTGGGCGCGGAAGTTATTCCCGTAACCTCTGGCTCCTCAACGCTAAAAGATGCCATGAACGAAGCCCTTCGTTATTGGGTCGGCAATGTTGAGGACACTTATTATATTATCGGTACCGTGGCAGGGCCGCATCCGTATCCTGAAATGGTACGTGATTTTCAATCCGTCATTGGACAAGAAACCAAAGATCAAATGATGGAAAAAGAAGGTCGTTTGCCTGACTCCCTTGTCGCCTGTATTGGCGGCGGATCAAACGCGATGGGTTTATTCCATCCCTTCCTTGATGATGAAGGCGTACAGATGTTTGGCGTGGAAGCCGGCGGACACGGCGTGGATACAGATAAACATGCCGCGAGCCTGAACGGTGGATCGGCAGGAATTTTACACGGTATGCGTTCTTACTTCCTGCAAAATTATGATGGTCAAATCACCGAAGCGCATTCCATCTCCGCAGGATTAGATTATCCCGGTATTGGCCCAGAACATGCGTATTTGAACGATATAGAACGCGTACAGTACGTGTCTGTGACAGATGATGAAGCCCTCGACGCCTTTCAACAACTTTCAAAATTAGAAGGCATCATCCCCGCTCTAGAACCAAGCCACGCCTTCGCCCACGTCATGAAACTCGCCCCGACCCTCCCTAAAGACCACATCATGGTCATGAATCTCTGTGGTCGCGGCGATAAAGACATTTTCACTGTCGCTGAAAAATTAGGGATTGAGATATGAGCCGTATAGCTGAAAAATTTGACGAACTAAAGTCCCAAAATAAAAAAGGTCTGGTGACTTTTGTGACGGCGGGGGATCCAACCATCGAGCAAAGCGCTGAGATTTTAAAAAATTTACCAAACAGCGGAGCGGATTTTATTGAAATTGGCATGCCGTTTACAGACCCCATGGCGGACGGCCCTGCGATTCAGGCCAGTTCATTACGTGCCCTTACTAATGGCATGAATTTAAACGGCGTTTTAAAAATGCTAAAGGATTTTCGCGCGCTAGATAATGAAACGCCTGTCATCCTCATGGGCTATTTCAACCCCATCTATAAATATGGATGCGAGAAATTTGCCAATGATGCCAAAGCCGCAGGCGCGGACGGCCTTATTGTCGTTGACCTACCCCCCGAAGAAGACGCAGAGCTTCGTGAACCTGCACAGGCCGCAGGACTAGACCTTATTCGCCTTGTGACCCCAACAACTATCGGTACACGCCTCGACACGGTTTTAGATGGCGCGAGCGGTTTTCTCTATTATGTGTCCATCACAGGTGTCACAGGTACAAAATCTGCGGATACAGCTGCCGTAGGACAGCATATTGAAGCGATTAAAGCCAAAACTGACCTGCCTGTTGCTGTGGGCTTTGGGATTAAAACCCCTGAAGATGCATCAAATATGTCAAAAATTGCCGATGCGGTCGTCGTTGGCTCTGCTATCGTAGAAAATATGTATAAAAATCAAGATGATAGTGGCCTATCTGATATTATCTCAGCCCAAGTCCAAGCGCTTAAAACAGCTATTTAGGTTGCGTCGCCCCCCCTATATGCGGTAAAAAGGCTCATAATTTTTAGAGGAAGTGACTTACTATGAACTGGTTATCAAACTTTATCCGCCCATCTATCCGTTCCCTTGTGGGCGATCAACGTGATGTTCCCGATAACTTGTGGCAAAAATGCCCAAAATGCGAAGGCATGCTGTTTCATAAGGAAATGAAGGCCAATAATAACGTGTGCCATCATTGTAACTTCCACATGGCAATCCGCGTGACAGAGCGTTTAGAACTAATGTTCGATAATGGCGCGTACAAAAAGATTAAATCACCGTCCGTGCCGCATGATCCGTTAAAATTTAAAGATAAAAAGAAATATGCTGACCGCCTCAAAGACACGCGCGCCAAAACGGGTGAAGACGATGCCTTGATGATTGGTGTCGGGCAAATTGGCGGTCAAAACGCCGTTGTCGCCGCGTTCAACTTTGCTTTTATGGGCGGTTCTATGGGAACAGCCGTGGGTGAAGGTATCGTCCGCGCAGCTGAAGAAGCGGTTAAAACCAAATCTGCCCTTATCGTTGTGCCTGCCTCTGGCGGGGCGCGTATGCAAGAAGGCATGCTGTCCTTGATGCAAATGCCGCGTACAATTATTGGTGTGGATATGGTCAAAGAAGAAGGCCTACCTTACATCGTTCTTTTGGCCAACCCCACAACAGGCGGTGTGAGTGCGTCTTTTGCGATGGTGGGCGATATTCATATCTCTGAACCAGGCGCAACAATCGGTTTTGCGGGTCGCCGCGTAATTGAAGAAACCGTCCGTGAAACTCTGCCTGATGATTTCCAAACAGCTGAATATCTGTTGGAGCACGGCATGGTCGATATGGTTGTATCGCGTGATCAACTCAATACCGAAATCGGTAAATTGCTTGATCTTCTCATGGCTAAAATTAAGCCTTATGCGGCAAAAAAACCGGCTTCTAAAAAAGCCAAAGCTTAAAAAAACTCTCATGCAAAAGCTTCATAACCGAAGTGAAGATCAAGCGTTAGAAAAACGCTTGAGCGATATTCTTGATCTTCTCTACAGTTTTTATAATGAAGAAATTGATATGTCCTTAGAACGTGTTGAACGTTTCTTGGCACAGCTGGACAACCCCCATTTAAAACTCCCCCCTGTCATTCATATTGCAGGCACCAACGGCAAAGGCTCGACCCTTGCAACTCTACGTAGCCTTTTAGAAGCCAGCGGCAAGCGCGTCCATGTAATGACCTCTCCGCATCTTGTGCACCCGACAGAACGCATTCGATTGGTAGGAGAGCCTATCACCACCCAAGCCCTCGTTGATGTTTTTGAGGAGTGTCTGGCGGTCAATAGAAGCGAGCCGATCACTTTTTTTGAAATGTTCACCGCCGCTAGTTTTTTAGCCATGAGCCGTGTGCCTGCTGATTATGTTTTATTGGAAACAGGCATGGGCGGACGCCTTGATGCGACCAATGTTGTGCCTAATCCCATAGCCACAATCATCACCACAATCAGTAAAGATCATGAAGCGTTTTTGGGCAGCAGGTTGGATCAGATTGCATCAGAAAAAGCCGGCATTATGAAAGCAGGTGTGCCGTGCATTATTGGCTATCAAACTGAGGCGGCGCAAGAAGCGCAAGTACAAAAAGTTTTCCAAGAAAAATCCACAAACCTATCCCCCGTATCGAAATTATATCGCTACGGCGCAGACTGGTCCATTGAACAAAAATCGGATCGGTTCATGTTTACTTGGTTGGATGAATCAATTGTCTTGAGTCAACCAAATCTGTTGGGCCCGCACCAAATTTACAATATTGGTGCAGCGATAGCCACCTATCGCATCATCATGAATGATGATTTTGACGCAAAAATTTTATCCCCAGACAATCCAAATAATCCCCTGTTGATAATTTATTGGCCGGGTCGGTTGCAACGTCTAACAGATGAACCGATATGCATGAACCTCAAGGCGGGTCAGGAGTTGTGGTGCGATGGAGGTCACAATGATAGTGCTGGCACCTTTTTGGCACAGCAATTAAAAAAATGGCGCGAGGAAGAGGATAAAGAAATTCATCTGATAGTTGGCATGGTGAATCGAAAAACCCCCAGTGATTTTCTCACCCCATTGATTCCGTATACCAACAGTTTGACCTGCACAGAAATATCAGACGAGCCGAATAGTTTCAGCGCAAAAGAACTTTATGATTTATGTGAACCTCTCGGTTTTAAAAAGATTCATTATGAAGCCGACATAAATCAAGCCGTCGCAAACATAAAAGATCCTAATGCCAGAATTCTCATCACAGGCTCGCTTTACCTCATGGGCACAATTTTGACCTAATTCGCCTTTAAATCACCCTTTATCTGCCTTGAAACTAGACATTTTCAAGCCTAGAGTTAAAGTGTAATAAATTATAAGAAAGTAACTAAAATGGCTCATAATATTGCACTTGTTGATGATGACCGTAACATCATTGCCTCTGTCTCTATGGCGTTAGAGGCCGAAGGGTTTAATGTTAAAACCTATAATGATGGTGAAGAGGGATTGGCAGGCATTACGTCAAACCCGCCTGACCTAGCCGTGCTTGATATTAAAATGCCCCGTATGGATGGCATGGAAGTTTTGAGTAAACTGCGTGAAACCTCAAAACTCCCTGTTATTTTCCTCACTTCTAAAGATGATGAGGTTGATGAAGTCATTGGCCTTCGTATGGGCGCCGATGATTACATCACCAAACCTTTTTCACAGCGTCTTTTGATTGAGCGCATACGTGCCCTCCTCCGCCGTCAGGATTTGCAAAATTCACAACCTGAGGAAAAAGCCGAAGACGTGATTGAGCGTGGTAATCTTCGCCTTGATGATTCGCGTCACCTTTGCACATGGGATAAAAAGCCTGTTAATTTAACAGTCACAGAATATTTATTAGTTAAAGCTCTTGCTCAACGTCCTGGTCATGTAAAAAACAGAGATCAGTTGATTGATTTAGCATATGGTGAGAATATCTATGTAGATGATCGAACAATTGATAGCCATATAAAACGTGTCCGCAAAAAATTCAAAAAAATCGACGACGACTTCAACCAAATCGAAACCCTTTACGGAATCGGTTACAGATATAAAGAATAGTATCGACATCAAAAGTGGTAGGCTCTTTCCGCTTTTTAAAAGATCCAAGCCAGAAACCCCTGACAGCCGCGCTATAGATGAGCGATGGAGTGCTTCGTCTGAGAAGATGAGCTCCCTTACTGTCCGTATTTTGGCGGTGAATATCATTGCCATTATGATTCTGGGGGTAGGCTTTCTCTACCTCGGGCAATATACTGATAGCCTAATAGAAGCCGAACTTGAATCAATGCGCACCGAAGCCCGCTTTATGTCAGGTGCATTATCTGAAGGCGCCGTACGTCCCGTTTATCAAATTTCACCTATTCCTTTTGAAGATCCACTTGAAATTGAAGCGGTTAAACCGAATTTAGCACGTCGCATGATACGGCGTTTAGGGCAAAGCGGCACAAGCCGCATTAAATTATTTAGCGTCGATGGCGCGATATTGGCCGACACGCACCGCCTTTTAGGGCCAAATGGCGTGGTTCAGGTTGAAAGGCTTGATGATCAACGAAACGCCCAAAGCATTGGTGACCTTTTTGACCAATCCGCCGCCCGTTTCTTAGACATTATTCCTATTCAGGTAAAATTAGCCGCCTATCCCGTTGATAAAATCGAAGATGTATTTGGCTTTCCAGACACACAAAAAGCACTTATTGGTAGCATTAGCGCAACCGCATGGCGCCAAAAAGATGACAGTATTATCCTTACCGCTGCCGCCCCCATCCAAAAAGTAAAACAAGTTTTGGGAGTTGCTCTTCTTGTGCGGGACGGGTCAGATCTGGAAGAAAAAATTCAAGACGTACGTATTGATGTTTTCCGCGTCTTCTTGGGCTCTCTTGGTATTACAGTCATGCTGTCGATCTATCTTTCAGGCCTCATTGGCAAGCCCCTTAAGACCCTTGCGTTAGCGGCAGAGAACGTACGTCTTGGAAAAGGGCGCAAAAGCGGTCAAGACGTTGAAATTCCGGATATGAGCGACCGGGGCGATGAGATTGGTGAACTCTCCCTTGTCTTAAGGGACATGACCCAAGCCTTGCGCGATCGTATGGACACGATTGAACGTTTTGCGGCTGATGTCTCACATGAGATCAAAAACCCACTTACCTCCCTTCGAAGCGCCGTTGAAACCGCTTCTAAAATCAAAGATGAAGCCAAACGTGAAAAACTCATGGCAATTATTCATCATGACGTACAACGCCTTGATCGCCTGATTAGCGACATCTCCAGCGCATCGCGCCTTGATGCTGAGCTTTCCCGTGAAGAAATGGGAACTGTTGACCTATCGAGCCTTCTTCACAAAATCCGTGATGCGTATAAAAAGCCAATGGAACGCTTGGAAGAGAATGAGGCGAATACTGAACAGAGCAAAATCTCTGTCCTTATTCCAAACGGAGTTTCAACACACGTACGCGGCAATGAAGACAGGCTCGCCCAAGTTTTTGGTAACATCATCAGCAACGCGCTATCATTTTCCCCCAAAGATACGTCCGTGACCATTTCTGTCTTAAACGAACATAACAACATCATCGTAAAAATTGAAGATGAAGGCCCCGGTATTCCTGAAAATAAAATCAATAATATTTTTGAGCGTTTTTATACCGAACGGCCAACTCATGAAGATTATGGCGCCCATAGCGGCCTTGGCCTTTCCATCTCCAAACAAATCATTGATGCGCATGGTGGAAAAATTTATGCAGAAAATATTTTGAATAAAAATAACCAAAGATGCGGCGCCCGTTTCATCGTCGAATTGGAAAAATCCTAAACCATTATTTCTCGTCATTGCAGGACTTGTTCCTGCAATCTATAGTAAATAAAAGATTACATGGACACGCCATGTAATGACGAAAGTATAAAAATGGAAAAAGAAATTATAGCTATTATAGGCGTTATCCTGACCCTCATTGGGTATTCCGCCTATATCTATTCTATTTTCAAAGGGGAAACGCGCCCACACCCGTTCTCATGGACAATTTGGGGGATTCTAACGGCGATTGGCTTTTTTGCTCAAATCGCTGATGACGCAGGACCAGGTGCTTGGATTACTGGCTTATCCGCAGCCGCAACTTTTTTTGTCGCCTTTCTTGGTTATTTAAAAAGATCAGACATCACCATTACACGAGCAGATTGGATTACATTTTTTGCTTCTATTGCCGCCATTCCATTATGGCTCATCACCAATACACCTTTATATTCGGTCATCTTAATAACCTTTATTGATGCGATTGCGTACTACCCTACGTTTTATAAAACATGGCACCGTCCTGATCAGGAATTACCCCTTCACGTCATCTTAGCAGCGGTTAAATTTATACTTGGTATCATCGCCCTAGATAATTACACAGTTATCACTGTTCTATATCCATTATCATTAGTCATCATGAATTCAGCTTTTGTAATTCTCTTATACGGAAGAAGGTGGAGCTTGAAAAATGCCAAATGAAAATAATTTTATCATCGTTACAGGACTATCTGGCGCAGGGATGTCTTCGGCGTTGAAGGCGTTGGAGGATATTGGGTATGAAGTTTTAGATAATTTTCCCATCTCTATGATTGATGATTTATTATCCGAAGAAACGCCGCACCCTATCGCCATTGGTATTGATAGCCGTACGCGTAATTTTGATCCGTTAAAATTAAAAGACGCGATTAAGCGACATAACGCCACGCTTTGTTTTATGACCTGCAAACATTCTGTTTTGCAAAAACGCTTCACCGAAACGCGGCGTAAACATCCACTTGCCAAGGATCGTCCTGTCAGTGATGGCATTAATAAAGAAATTGAGCTTTTAAAACCGCTTCAAGATATGGCGGATCAAATTATTGATACGACAGATCTTTCAATCCACGACTTACGCCGCATGATGGCAGGACATTTTGCCGTGGAAGGTGGGCAACAACTCAGCGTCACCTTAACCTCTTTTGGATTTAAAAATGGCGTGCCGCGTGAATCTGATATTGTGATGGATGTACGGTTTTTAAGAAATCCGCATTGGGATAAAGAGTTAAAACCCCTGACAGGGCAGAATAAAAAAGTCGCCGCCTATATCGCCAAAGATGAAAGTTTTGAAGAATTTATTGAAAATTTTAAAAAGCTGATTGAGCCTTTATTGGCGCGTTACACGCATGAAGGCAAAAGCTATCTTACGATTGCGATTGGATGCACAGGTGGCAAGCACCGTTCCGTATTTACGGTTGAAACATTGCACAAATGGCTCAAAAATTTAGGCGTCAACACCCACATCCACCACCGTGATATGCCTACACCTTAATACACATTCTAGCAAAAGCTGGGATCTAGACACCTGCCTTCGCAGGTATGTGAGAGATATAAAAGTGATATGCCTGTTTAACGAGTAACTCCTGGCAAGGCTGGATTTGAAGTAGGTTCTTTTATTACTGTATTTCTGCGAGGTTTAGATTGAAAATTTGGCGAACCTAAAGATTTCATCAATGGACCTATGATTGTTTTTTCTACGTGTGGAATATTAGCCATTTAAAACCTCTTCTGTTGTTTCCATTCTAAAGAGTGCATTTTCAACTGAAACACCTTCTTCTCTTAACTGATAAAACAAGACTTTCATCTTATTTTCTTCATCACTTTCGCTCACTATATTGTATAAAACACGACTATTAGATTCATGCCCTAACTCCATCAAGCGCTTACGCCCGTTCAGCAATGAAATCAAATTCATCACCTTCTTTTCCGATAAAGATAAATCTTCTTCTTTATCCAAAACGGTATAATCACCCACTGGAATAGGCTCATTCGCGTTATCTGGCTTCTTAACAATCAAAAACGCGCGCTCATTCACGGGCGAGCGTTGATAGGCGTAAATAGGTGCGCGGCTTTCCGCATTAAAGTCTTGTGTTTGCATGATTGAAATAATCCCTTTTAATTTCTTGCATTTCACGTTTGTAACCCTTAATTCTTAGCAGGAAATAGTTAACAAACACTAAATAATTGACATAAAAATAGGATTTACAATGAATATGCCCATGCAAGCCGTCGCCCACGACCCAGATTATAAGATTGCCGATATTTCGTTGGCAGAATATGGCCGTAAGGAAATTGAGCTTGCCGAAGCCGAAATGCCGGGTCTTATGGCGTTGCGCGAAGAATATGGCTCAACACAGCCCCTGAAAGATGCACGCATCGTGGGTTGTCTTCACATGACAATCCAAACCGCTGTTTTGATTGAGACACTGCAACATCTTGGTGCGACAATTCGTTGGAGTTCATGCAATATTTTCTCCACCCAAGACCACGCCGCCGCCGCCGTTGCCGCGAACGGAACACCTGTTTTTGCGTGGAAAGGTCAAACCGAAGAAGAAGGTGAATGGTGTATTCACCAAACAATTAAAGGCCCTGACGGTTGGACACCAAACATGATTTTAGATGATGGCGGTGACCTGACCGTGATCATGCATAATGATTACCCTGAACTGATGAAAGACGTTAAAGGCTTATCCGAAGAAACAACAACTGGTGTTCTTCGCCTGCACGAAATGACCAAAAAAGGCACATTGAAAGTGCCTGCGATTAACGTCAATGATTCTGTGACTAAATCAAAATTTGATAATAAATATGGATGCCGCGAAAGCTTGGTTGATGCCATCCGTCGTGCCACAGATATTATGATGGCGGGTAAGGTGGCTTGTGTTGCAGGCTATGGCGATGTGGGTAAGGGGTCTGTAGAATCCCTCTCTTCCCAAGGCGTACGCGTCATGGTAACGGAAACAGATCCTATCTGCGCGCTACAGGCCGCCATGGATGGGTATGAAGTCACCACCATGGAAGATGCCGCGCCGCGCGCCGATATTTTTGTAACAGCCACAGGAAACAAAGACATCATCACCATGGATCACATGCGTGAGATGAAAAACAATGCCATTGTTTGTAACATTGGTCACTTTGATAATGAAATCCAAACTCAACCTTTGCGTAATTTAAAATGGACAAATATCAAACCGCAAGTGGATCAGGTTGAATTCCCCGATGGAAAATCAATCATCCTTCTAGCTGAAGGGCGTTTGGTGAATTTAGGTTGTGCGACAGGTCATCCTTCATTTGTCATGAGCGCATCTTTCACAAATCAAACATTGGCACAGATTGAGTTATGGCAAAATTCTGATAAATACGAAAATAAAGTTTACGTGTTACCAAAACATTTAGATGAAAAAGTGGCGATGCTGCACCTTGAAAAAGTAGGGGCGAAGCTCTCTAAACTGTCCAAAGAGCAAGCCGAATATATTGGCGTCGAAACCGAAGGCCCGTTCAAGGACGATGCTTATCGTTATTAAATAACTTAAGACTAACAATAAAACCCACATGCCAGCACAGGCTGGCATCTAGATCCCAGTTTTCACTGGGATGTGGTTAGTGTTTTGAATTTTCTGGCAAAGATTCAGGTACTTTATAAACATAAACATTCAACGGGATTGGTTTTTTGACAATCTCGTGAACCGCAATAGGCGTCCAATCTTTAATGACAAAGGTGTTGGATATAATTATCGCCCCTGGCTTTAATTCCTTGATGAATTTAGGGCTTAATTTCATCAAAATCGATTCAAGCATATAAAACACCAATACATCTGCATCCCCTAAATCATGATCAAAGAAATTTTTGCGTAGGATTTGTACGTTCTTTAACCCCCAAATCTTGGCACGTAATCTGGAAAAATGTGACGCTAAAAAAGAAAACTCTATCCCTTTTACGGTGGCTTTGGGGAAAACCTTTGCCGCATCCACAACCAACGGGCCCCAACCACAGCCCAGCTCGTAAATCACTTTGGGCTCTATGCCCTTATCTTTAATCTCACTTATCAAAACTTTTTTTACCGCACGGCGCATCCACGGCACGCTCGACACCACGGTCACCTTGACTTTGTAATAATCATATTCCAACCACAGCGCGACAACCACCGCCACAATCACGGTGATACAAAAAACAATAGTTAAAATAAGGCTGAACATGGAACTATAATCCTGTTAAATTATTAGAAATCTATTACACATTCAACGATACAGGATATTAAAAATGGGCGCAAAATTACTTTTCCTCGCAGGCAGCAGCCGTAAAGAATCCCTCAATAAAAAATTAGCCAAAGCCGCACATGATATCGCCGAAGGCATGTCCGCTATCCCAACCTTTATTGATTTGGCAGATTACGATATGCCCATCTATAATGGAGATTACGAAGATGAGCATGGCGTGCCCGATGCGGCCAAAGAATTAAAGAAAATTTTCATGGAGCATGATGGATTTTTCATTGCTTGCCCAGAATATAACAGTGGGTATACCCCACTCCTCAAAAATACAATTGACTGGATGTCCCGCCCTATGGGCGACGATCATGGCGGCTTGGCTGCCTTCCAAGGCAAAGTCGGCGCCATTTCTGCCGCCTCCCCAGGGGGACTTGGCGGTATGCGTATGCTCGTGCAACTCCGTATGCTTTTGGGCAATATAGGCGTACATCTCATTCCCGCACAGGCCGCCATTTCCAATGCGGGCGACGCCTTTAATGATGATAATAGTTTAAAGAATGACGACCAAAAGAAAATGTTGCATAATGTTGTTGAACAATTCGTTTCAACAGCAGAAAAAATAAAATAAATGTATATCTTACGTCTTTCTTGTGATGACAAGCCCGGCATTGTTGCCGCCGTTGCGACAACATTGCGCGACAATCATTGTAATATTGAAGAATCATCACAATTTCATGATCCTAATTCGAACCGTTTTTACATGCGGGTGGTCTTTACGCCGTTAGAAAACAACGCACTACAAGAATTTCAGGAAGCCTTCAAAAACATCGCAAAAGAATTTTCACTGGATTGGCATATTTGTGATTTTACCGCCAAATTAAAAACTATGATTATGGTCTCCCAACATGATCATTGCCTGCATGACCTCCTTTACAGACAACGTACAGGGCAACTGCCCATCGAAATCACTGGTGTAATCTCCAACCATAGTGTCACACGCGATATGGTCGAAGGGCACAACATTCCTTTTCACTATTTACCCTTTGATAAGGCGGATAAGACTAAACAAGAAAAAGACGTACGCCAAATTATTGAAGATACAAACTCAGAACTTATCGTTATGGCGCGCTATATGCAAATCCTCACCGAAGAATTTTGTGAAGCATATAAAGGCCGTGTGATTAACATTCACCATTCCTTCCTCCCGGGATTTAAAGGCGCGCGTCCCTATCATCAAGCATATGAGCGCGGCGTTAAAATCATCGGTGCCACCGCGCATTTCGCCACAAGTGATTTAGATGAAGGCCCCATCATCACCCAAGATATCGCACCCGTTGATCACACACATACACCGCAAAAAATGCAAGCCATGGGACGTGATACAGAAAGCCGTGTTCTCGCCAAGGCCGTTCATCTTTATGCAGAACGTCGTATTTTCCTCAATGGACGCCGTACGATTATTCTCTAATTTTCGGATTATCGATTTAAAATACAGCTTGTTCTTTTAACCTCTCGCTTTTAGACTCTTACTCATGTCAAAAACGGCTTCTAAAAATGCTGTCTCAAAATTCATCGGCTCCCTTACGGGGGCAGATCAATTACAGCAAGAAAAGAACCGGTTAGAAGCTTTTCTCGCCGCCATGCCAGGCGAATATTGCGGTTTTTGTAATGACGGATCTATCGTTTATAGCTCCAATTTTCTCTCCCTCATGGGACTTAACCAATTAGAAAATATTTACGACATTCAAAATATTTTGGGCGTTGATGATGCCGCGCTTTTGGAAGGGCTTTACAGCTCGCTCGAAAAAGACGGACACGCTTTTGATATCACCGTCAGCAGCAATAATGGTGAAAAATCATTTCAAATCACGGGCACTAAAGGCTGCGCCCTTGATGGCCGTGAATGCTTTGCTATTTTATGGCTCAAACAAAACCCAAAAATCGCCGAACAAGAAGAAAAAATTGAAGAACTGGAAGATCACCTAGAAACAAAAAAAGCAATGTTGGAACATACGCCAACGCCTTTTTGGATTAGGGATAATGCTTTTAATATTGTCTGGGTGAATAAAGCGTACGCATCGCTCGTTGATCAAACCGAAGATGATATAGTAAAAAAACAGACGGAAATCTCCATTAAACTGAAAGAATCAAAAGCAAAAACTGTTAAAAATCTCGCAAAATTATCACACGATAATAATGCACCTGAAAAAGCCAATGGTCACATCGTAATCAAAGGGAAACGCCATTTTGTTGAAATCACAGAAGCCCCAATCAAAGACCAAGATAATTATTTCGGAATGTTGCGCGACCTGACACGTGAAGAAGAATTAGACACCGAATTACAACGCCATTTAAACGCAAATAAAAGTCTGCTTGAACAACTCCGTTCTGCCATCGCGCTTTTCAATGCCGATCAGCAATTAGAATTTTTCAACTCTGCCTTTGCAGAACTTTGGGGACTGGAAGAACAATGGCTCAATGGAAAACCAAAGCTTGGCGATATTTTAGAAAAATTAAGAGAAACGCGCCGTCTACCAGAGCAGGCAGATTTTAAAAATTATAAAAAAACGTGGTTGGATAAATTCACACGCCTGATTGATCAACATGATGAGATGATGTATCTGCCAGATGGCAGCGCCGTACGTCTTTTGATTGTCCCTAACCCAATGGGCGGCTTAATGATGACATTTGAAGATGTAACCAGCCGCCTTGAATTAGAATCCTCTTACAACACGCTTATTGCCGTACAAAAAGAAACACTCGATAATTTGGCTGAAGGTGTTGCCGTGTATGGCGGTGATGGTCGCCTAAAACTCTCAAACCCATCTTTCGCAGAACTTTGGGGACTAAACCCCGAAGATTTAGAAGGTGAACCGCACATCAGTACGCTCGTCAATAAGTACGAAAAATTCTTTGATAAAGATCGTTGGGACGATAAGAAAAAGGCAATCATTGAGCACGGTATTGAACGCAAAACCCAAGAAGGACGGCTATCACGTAATGATTCTGTTCTTTTAGAATACGCGACTGTCCCCTTGCCTGATGGTGGTGTACTCGTGTCTTATTTTGATGTGACAGACTCCGCCAAAGTTGAAAACGCTTTACGCGAAAAGAATGCTGCGCTTGAGGCGGCCGAACAACTCAAAACAGATTTCTTGGCCAACGTATCTTATCAATTACGTACACCGCTTAATGCTATTATGGGTTTTGCTGAAATTTTGGATAATGATTATTTCGGCAAACTAAACGACAAACAAAAAGAATATAGTAGCGGCATTCAAGACGCGGGCAGCAAGCTCGTTAAACTGATAGATGACATTCTCGACCTCTCAACAATTGAGGCAGGCTATCTTGATCTTAATATGAACGAATTTGACGTCTATGACATGGTGCATGATCTTTATGATCTCACCCAAGAATGGGCGCGTAAACAAGAGATTAGAGTCGATTTAAATTGTGACAAAGATATTGGGCTTCTCATCGCGGACGAAACACGCATAAAGCAAATCTTGCTTAATCTCATCCATAACGCCATTAACTTCACGCCTGAAAAAGGTAAAATTAAAATTGCCGTATCCCGTGATGATGAGCATATTACATTTAACGTTACTGATAACGGCATTGGAATTTCCAAAAATGATTTAGATCGCGTGTTCGAACCGTTCGAGCGCGCCGTGATTGAACATCGTGCCGATATGTCGAATAACGCCCTCTCACGCGGCGCCGGTTTAGGATTATCCTTGGTGAAAAATATCGTCACCCTTCACGGCGGCACGGTGGATATTGAATCTGAAGAAGATAAGGGCACAAGCGTAACCATCAATATCCCACTTGATCCCATCAGCGAGCCTTATTTATAAGGTTTTAGCGTTATTTCACTTTTTAAAAACCACCGAACATCACTTCCCTGCGAAAGCGGGGATCTTTTATTGTATAAAGACCTCTGCTTTTGCAGAGGATACAAAATAATGATCTAACGGCTAAACGGAGTTTTCGTTGTTGAATATTCAAAATGTAGCGGCGTATCTGGATGTAATTTCTTGTAAATATCATGCGCGGCGAATGCACATTCGGAAAAACCCGTTAAAATAAGTTTTAATTTATTTTCATACGCGGCAATGTCGCCAACAGCATATATCATATTTGTGCTTGTTTGCGCTGTGGTTGGATTAATTGCAATATGATGATGATCTAACGATAATCCCCAATCAGCAATAGGTCCTAATGCCATCGCCAAACCATAAAAGGGCAGTAAAGCATCAGCCTCTAAAACACGTACATCGCCTTTATTATCCTTAACTTGAACGCCAGATAAAATGCCATCTTGCCCTTCCAATCCATGCAATTGATAAGGCGTTACAAGCTCAATTTTACCTTTTTCTGCTAAATCATGCAGCTTTGATACAGATTCTGGCGCGGCACGAAATTTATCACGACGGTGAACAAGACGTACGCTTTTTGTAATGTCCGCAAAAGAAAGAGCCCAATCGACAGCACTATCCCCACCGCCTGCAATCACTATATTTTTATCGGCAAAATCTTGCTTTTTACGCACCATGTAGAAGATAGATTTGCCTTCATAACTCTCTATACCTTCTAAAGGTGGCTTATTAGGACCAAAAGAGCCCGCGCCTCCCGCAATAATAATCGCCTTGGCTTTTATCTCATTGCCTGTAGAAGTTTTTATACACCAAATATCATCATTGTCGCTCAAAGAAACAACCTGTTGGTTCAAATGATAGATTGGCTCAAACGGGGTGGCTTGCTTTTCAAGGTTATCGATTAAATCTTGCGCCATAATCTCTGGCTGTGACGGGATATCATAAATCGGTTTTTCAGGATAAAGAGCACTGCATTGCCCCCCAATTTCTGGCAACACATCAATCACATGGCATTTCAATCCCACCATGCCGCATTCAAAAATAGCAAACAGCCCAACAGGACCCGCGCCAATAATCGCAACATCCCTGATTTCAGCCCCTTTTATCTTGGTATGATCCGACATTTAAGCTTCCTTCAATGCACTAATTTTTGCTATGCTTACCTATTCCTATAAAGAATTATCATGGCTTTTTAAAGAGCAAAGCATGGCAGAACAAAACGAATTTATCAGTCACGGCATCAAAGATACCATTTCATGGGCCGAACAAATGGCGCAGGATAGCATGAATGGCGATATTTACACGCTGCAAGGCCTCATGGGCGCCGGAAAGAGTGAATTTGCGCGTGCTTTTATACGCAAATTAATGGGAAGTGATATTGATGTGCCCAGCCCGACTTTTACGCTTGTCCAAACTTACGAAAGCGATAAAGGCCTCATTTGGCATTTTGATCTCTATCGTTTGGAAGACGAAGAAGAAATATATGAAATTGGGTGGGAAGAGGCCTTAAGCGATGGCATACTCCTCATTGAATGGCCCGAACGGCTTGGGTCGTTAATGCCAAAAGTAAAAAAGGCTATTCAAATTGAGTCCTTAGATGAAAATAAACGTAAAATAACAATAGACGTACACTCTTAAAATAGAATGAACAAAAACAACAAACCAAATCACGCCTTTATCCTTGCCGCAGGGCAAGGCACAAGATTGCGTCCTTACACGGATACGGTTCCAAAGCCCCTTGTGTCTATTAATGATCGCCCATTATTAGATTATACGATAGATAAACTTAAAAAATCCGGCATTCAAAATTTAACAATCAACGCCCATTATTTAGGGGACAGTATAGTTAATTATGCACAAAGCATTAAGGGCTTAACCGTTCAAATCTCCCGTGAGGACGCATTATTAGATACAGGCGGCGGCATAAAGAACGCCCTAAATACAATCGGCAACAACCCATTTTATATCATCAACGGGGATGCGTTGTGGGATGATAATGAGATTGGCGTTTTTGATCGGCTGGCCGATGCTTGGAATCCTGAAAAGATGGATATCCTCCTACTCTTGCAGCCTTTATCACAAATGCATCTGACCGAAGGCGTAGGAGATTATGATATTAAAGATAATGGCCAAGCCGTACGTTCTTTGGATAAAACGGGCTCCATGATGTTTGGCGGTATTCGTATTGCCAATCCTGATATTTTTGACAACACCCCCGATGGCGCCTTTTCATTCTTAACTTTGATGGATAAGGCAGAAAATGAAGACAGGCTTTACGCTGTTGTTCATGATAGCAATTGGCATCATATCAGCGCACCACAAGATTTGGAGCGCGTTGACGAGGCCTACCGTAAACTTGAACACAAAGCCAAAACGGCATGAATAAACCTACACCCACTGTTTATAACATCCCCGCCAGTCTCTCTTTAACGGATATATTGGCGAAAGGATTGCTCCATCGTCATCAAAACGATGGGAGTACACTATCAAAAACACTTATTTTACTGCCAACACGCCGCGCCTGCCGCTCATTACAAGAGGCTTTCTTAAAACAAACCAAGGGAAAACCAACTTTACTCCCTAAAATGCAATCATTTGGCGACATTGATGCTGATGAACTTATTCTCTCTCATAATAATTTGGATCAATTTGATTTGCCACCATCCATGTCGCCGTTAAAACGGCAAATATTACTGGCTCAAATCATTGAAAAATTACCAAACTACGCAAAATCCCCTGCGCATAATATGGCATTGGCACAAGCTCTCGGTCAGTTAATGGATCAGATCTATACTGAAAACCTTAACCTTTCTGACCTACCCAATATTATTGATGGGGATGATTTTGCCGAACATTGGCAAATCACATTAAAGTTTTTAGAAATTTTAAGCGAAAGCTGGCCACAAATTTTAAAAGAACATGGCGCCATTGACGCGGCAGATCGTCGTAATCGCCTTCTTATCATGCTCAATGATCACTGGATCCATTCACCGTCGACCACGCCAGTCTTATCTGCAGGTTCAACAGGGTCCATTCCTGCGACCGCCACATTATTAAGAACAATTTCCAGACTGCCTCAAGGTGAAGTCATTCTACCTGGCCTTGATACGCATATGCAAAAAAATATCTGGGAAGATGTTGAGGAAGGACACCCACAATTTACGCTTAAAAATTTACTTTATTCTATAGAGGTAGAGAAAGAAGATGTAAAAATTTGGCCTGAGGCACAAAACCAAAATTCAAATAAAAATATAAGAGAAAAATTATTTTCTCATGTCATGTCCCCTGCAAAGCATACAGATCAATGGACAAAAATTCATATTGATCCAAAATCAAAATTGGAAATTGAAAATTCCTTAGAAAAATTAAACTTATATGAATGTGACACACCGCAAGATGAAGCCAACGTTATCGCTGTTATCTTACGCGAAACATTAGAGACCAAAGACAAAACAGCGGCGCTTATCACGCCAGACCGTGATCTTGCCCGTCGTGTTGGTTCTGTCTGTAAAAGATGGGGTATTAACGTTGATGATTCCGCCGGAACAATGCTGTCCAACATGCCCATCGGGACTTACCTTAATCTGTCTGCTCAGGCAATGATTGACGGCATTACGCCTGTATCGCTCCTTTCTTTTTTAAAACATGAATATGCCGCGGGGAATAAATTTAAAAATTTTAGAAAAACTGTCCGTGAAATCGATAAAACTTTGTTGCGAGGTATTGCACCGCCAAAAGGGTTTGAAAATCTGAAAATTCGATACAAAAATTTTGCCAATGACCCTAAACGTAAAAATAAACCAAGCGCAAAAGCACTAGATCTTCTTCAACATTTAGAGCAAGATTTAAGCCCCTACCTTGAAATATTTTCAAAAAAACAAACGCTTAAAACATTCATAAAAAATCATATTGAACTGATTGAAAAAATTTCCACTTCTGATGATCAATCTGGCGCAGCACTTCTTTGGAAAGGGGAATCTGGTGAAAGTGCATCCAACCTTCTTGCTGAGCTTTATGATTATAGCGATAGCATGTCGATACTCTCTCCGCAGGATTATCTTTCTATCTTAGAACAAATTATGAGCGGCGTCACCGTCAGGCCAAAATACGGCACGCATCCACGCTTGATGATTCTTGGCCAGTTGGAGGCACGCCTGATCCAAACAGATGTCGTGATTTTAAGCGGATTAAATGAGGGCACATGGCCCCCTGATCCGGGCAATGACCCATGGATGTCACGTCCGATGCGTAAAAATTACGGCCTGCCACTGCCAGAACGCGGTATCACCCTTGCCGCCCATGATTTTGTGCAAGGTGCCTGTCATGAGAAAGTCTATGTTACCCGCGCCCTTCGCCAAGGATCGGCGCCTAGTGTGCCCGCACGATGGTTACAAAGGCTGGAAACCTTTTTATCTGCCATTGATATTGATCCGCAGACTATAAAAAAAGAAAAACACCAAAAATATGTTGAGGCTTTGGATCATATAAATCAAACAACACCTATAGAAAGACCACAGCCAAAGCCTCCTATTGAATCTCGTCCCAATGAACTATCCGTTACAAAAATTGATAATTGGCTTAAAGATCCTTATCAAATTTATGCTTCTAAAATATTACAGCTCTATCCTTTGGAAGATATTGATAAAAATTTTGATGCGGCAGAACGCGGCAACATTCTCCATAAAATTATGGAAGAATTTACAAAAGAATTTCCTAAAAAAATTCCAGAAGACGCGGCTGACAAATTTATTGATATTGCAAAAACAACGCTTAAAAAAATGAATCTTCCTGATGATATTTGGAATGCATGGAAGCCTAAAATTTTTCGAATGGCTGATTGGGTTTGTCATTACGAATTAAAATGGCGTGAAAACGCAACGTTTTTAAAAAGTGAAGTTTACGGTAATTTGGAATTTAAAGAAGGTTTAGAAAAACCTTTCACACTCAGTGGACGTGTGGACAGGATTGATCAACTCTCAAATGGCTCTTACGCCATTATTGATTATAAATCTGGCGGGAACTATTCTCTTACAAAAATTCAAACAGCGGAATTAAACCAACTCCCCTTAGAGGCTCTTATCCTTGAAAATAAAGGCTTTCACGGCCTCAAAACAGATAATTTAGCAGTAGAATCCCTTAGCTACTGGAAAATAACAGGCGGACGCGAAGTTGGTAAAATCACTAACCTTAATAATCGATCAAAAATAGAAGAGAGCATTGAAACAGCAAAAACTGGTCTCAAACAACTCATTCAGGCGTATGAAAAAGAAGAGACAGCATATGCGGCAATCCCACGCCTTAGCAATGCACCACGTTTTAATGATTACGAACATCTAGAACGCGTTAAGGAATGGGCGGCACTCGATGAAGAGGCCGAGGAGATTTCTTATGGCTGATAGCGCGCAAAAGTTAGAAGAAAACACTACTATTCGTAGTCTTGATCCAAATGTCTTGCAACGCCATGCCTCTACACCCGAGGAATCTGTTTGGGTTGGTGCTTCTGCTGGTTCGGGAAAAACAAAAGTTTTAACTGATCGTATTTTGCGCCTTTTATTACCGCAAAAAAATAGCGAGGGCGTGGATCCGCAAAAAATTCTTGCGCTAACTTTTACAAAAGCAGCCGCAAGTGAAATGGCCTTACGTATATCAAAACGCTTAAGTGAATGGGCAACTCTACCGCTTGAAGGGCAAAAAGGGCTAGAAGAGAACCTGAGCAAGCTTTTAGGAACACCTCCAACCAAAAATCAACTAGACAAGGCACGCCAACTGTTTGCCGACGTTGTGGACACACCCGGCGGCTTAAAAATCATGACAATTCATTCTTTTTGTCAATCTGTTCTAGGGCGCTTTCCATTAGAAGCAGACCTGCCTCCAAATTTTAAAGCTTTAGAAGAATCTCAAAGCCGAAGTCTTTTGATGCTTGCTATTCAAGAAAATTTAAACAGAGCGGAAGAAGAAAAAGGATCTGACCTTTCTTTAGCCGTAAATGAAATACTCTCCATACATAATGAAGATCAACTTACAGAGATTTTAGAAAAATTTATTTCTGAACGCCGCCAAGCAGAAAATATTATAAGAAAATATTTTAATCCTGAGGGGCTCTATAATAATTTATGTCAGTTTTTTGAAATTAATCCTGCCAAAAACAAAGAAGAATATGAAATAGAGAATCTTTCTCTTGATCCAAACATTGAGGAAAACCTTCGCAACGCTTGCGCCAAAATGGCAAGCGGCTCCCCTAAGACAGATCAAAAAAATAGTTTCATTATTTTAGATTTTTTAGATGTGCCAAAAGAAAAAAGACAGAGCAAATTTTCTGATTATAAATCCGTCTTTTTAACGCAAAAAAATACAATACAAAGCCGTATTGTGACCAAGGCAATTTTTGAATCTGACCCAACAATTCTTAATACTCTTCATGCAGAGGCAAATCGCCTTATAAAACTGCAAGAGGATGTTAAAAAACTATATATATCAAGCTTTACAAGGGATTTATTTATTATCGGACAAGCTGTTTTAGAGAGTTATAACAGGCTAAAATTAGAAGATAATACCCTTGATTTTGATGATCTTATCTTAAAAACATTAGACCTTTTACAAGGTAAGACAAACAACCTCAATGGGTTAAATGCAACCCCTTGGATCCGTTACAAAATGGATCAAGGCATTGATCATATTTTGGTAGATGAATCACAAGATACAAATCCCGAACAATGGGAAATCATAAAAATACTCTGCGATGATTTCTTTCATAATATTGAAGATCAATATAAAACAGTTTTTCTTGTTGGCGATGAGAAGCAATCTATTTTTTCTTTTCAACGTGCATCACCTGAAAAATTTCATGAAATACAAAAATGGTTTGATACAAAAATAAAAAATATAAAAAAGAATTTAAATATTATTGATTTCGAAACCTCTTTTCGTTCAACACCGGCCATTTTAGATTTTGTTGATCATGTTTTCGAAAAAGAAGAACAACGTAAAGGTCTAAGCTTTCTTCCCATTAAGCATTATTCTTTTAGAAAAAAACAAGCTGGACATGTTGAGTTATGGCCTATTTTTGAAAATGATACGGATGATAATTTTGACCCATGGGCTTTGCCTTTCAAAACAGAAGATATTTCTAGCGGAGCCTCAAAAATGGCCAACCACATTGGTGAAACAATAAAAAATTGGATCAATAATAAAAAATCGCTTCCCTCTCATGATCGCCCGATTGAACCTGGCGATATTATGATTTTGGTTAAATCGCGAAATGCTTTTCTAGATCAGCTCGTACGCGCATTAAAAACAAAAGATATCCCCGTCAGCGGTGTTGATAGAATGGTTTTAAAAGATCAGCTTGTTATTCAAGACCTCATCGCCCTCATGAAATTTGCGCTTTTGCCTGATGATGAACTAAATCTGGCGACAATTTTAAAATCTCCCCTGATCGGATGGAATGAAGAAAAACTTTATAAATATTGTTATAAGCGACAAAGTAGCCTATGGAGTAATATTAAACAAAATATCACTGACGATCCTACTGTAAACTGGCTTAAACATCTTATAATAATGGGCAGTAAAGCCACGCCTTATGATTTTATATCCGATATTCTTCAAAAACCCTGCCCAAATGATGAAATGAGTGGTTTAAGGGCGATAAAATCCCGTCTAGGGGAAGAATGCCTAGACCCCTTAAACGAATTCATCAATAAGACGTTAGAATATGAGAAAGAAAATTCTGCTAATCTGCAAAATTTTGTTCAAAGCCATCATTTTGATGACAGCCAAATTAAGCGCCAAATGGATGAAGGACAAAAGGCCGTACGCATTATGACTGTGCATGGTTCCAAAGGGCTTCAATCCCCTATTGTTATTTTGCCCGATACTGTACGTTCGTCGCGTGGAAATAAGACTGAGCGTATATTCTGGCCTGATAAAACAGGCCATGCTTTCCCCTATTTTTGCCCCACGTCAGATTTACTACCAAGTGCTTGTCAGGAAGCAAAACAGACCCTACAGGAACGTGAAGATCAAGAATATCGACGTTTGTTATATGTCGCCCTGACGCGAGCAGAAGATATGCTTTATATCGGCGGGTATAAAGGCAAAAAGGACATGATTGATGAAAGTTGGTATAAATATGTATCCAACGCTTTTGATCGTATAAAAGACGTACACACCAAAACACATAATGACTTAAGCATAAAAATCTTTAGTAACCCTGCGACAGACAAACCAGACAGACAAACCGATAAAGCCGACTATACAGGTGAAAACATTGAAATACCCAAATGGCTTCATCAGCCATTGCCAGAACAGGAATCTGCACCCAAAATACATACACCTTCAAAATCTCTAGAGTTAGAAGAGGAAATTCTCTCCCCCTTAAGCGCAATACAAGATTATCGTTTTAAACGCGGTAACATTACGCATAAACTTCTCCAAATTTTACCCGATGTAAAAGCCAATGACCGCCAAAAAAGGGCGGAGCATTATGTTGCTCAACCCGCATATGAACTTCCCCAAAACGTACAGCGCGAAATTGTGAGTGAAGTCATGCAAATTCTAAATGATACCCAATTTGCTCCTATTTTTGGCGAGGGATCTGTGGCTGAAGCACCCATCACAGGATATTTGGACGATAACCGTCTTATATCTGGGCAAATAGATCGTCTTTTAATCACGGACACGCAAATCTATATTATTGATTATAAAAGTAATCGCCCTTCCCCACAAAGCGCGAAAGACGTACCTGTGATATATGAATCTCAAATGCGCACCTATGCCGACATCATGCGAAAGATATATCCAAATCACGTTATTAAAGCGGCGCTTCTTTGGACAGATAATTGTCATTTGATGGAGATAGATGTTTCCTGACCCTTTTTAAGGCGGCGCGAATCGCTTTATGATCTCTGTAACCATTCAATCAAGAATAACGAAACTAGAAATATAACCTTAAAGAGGAATAAAAAATGTCGAGTGTAAATGTATCCGATGCGGATTTTGAAAATGAAGTTTTAAAGTCAGATCAACCCGTTATGGTTGATTTTTGGGCAGAATGGTGTGGCCCTTGTAAAGCGCTGTCCCCTATCGTGGATGAAGTCGCTAATGAAGTCGCTGGCAAAATGAAAGTGGTCAAAGTCAACATTGATGAAAACCCCAATGCGCCAACAAAATATGGCGTGCGTGGTATTCCAACATTGATGGTGTTTAAAGGCGGTGAGCTTGTTGACACAAAAGTCGGCGGTATGTCCAAGACACAACTCAATGAATGGTTAGATTCTGTCGCCTCATAAAGCCTAAATTGTAATCCCGTACTTGTTACAGGATATTAAAAAATTATCAAAGACCCCGTATTAAATACGGGGTTTCTTTTTATCTAAGTTATTTATTTAAACTAATAAGCAAGTCACGCGCCCGCCATAAATAGTAAACACTTTGCGCAATATAAGGCGACAACGGCCCCCCCGCAAAATTCAGCTTACTAAACGGCTCAAACAGTTTATATCGCTCATCGCCCTCGGCTATCGCGCTCGACACAACATCACCACCCACCGACGTTGGCACAAGCCCATGGCCGCCAAAGCAGGTATTATACCAATATCCAGGTTTTAACTGTCCGATTTGCGGCATCTTATGCGGTGCATAACAAAGCGATCCACCCCAAGCATAGTCAGACTCCACAACGCCTTCCAATTGCGGATAAACTTTTAATAAATCCTTCACCATGATCTCTGCCAAGTTTTCTGGCACGCCCGATACACTCACGCGCCCGCCCCATAAAATACGGTTATCAGGCAAACGCCGATAATAATCATGCGCATAACGGTTATCAAAAATGGCGTAATTTGTATTTAATGCCGCGTCCAGACGCTCCTGTGGGATCGGCTTTGTCACCATCACATAGGTATAAACGGGAAAGGCCGCATATTTTAATTTCTTGTTCAAATCATCGACATAAATAGAACAACACAAAACAACCTGATTACATTTTATCTGTCCGTTTTGCGTATGAACAATGTATCCACCATCAGGGCGATCTTCAATTTTTATGGCCTTCGTATCTTCATAAATATCGCCACCTTGATCTTCAATAGCTTTTGCTAAACCGTGAACATAATTGAGGGGGTGAAATTGATAATCTTCTGGCGAGTAAAACCCATCGTAATATCGCTCTGTTTTACAAAGATCACGGATTTTTTCTGTCGGCCAGAACTCTAACGGCGCGTTGAGATCTTCACGCATCCAATCAATATAAGCTTTCACTTTATCTGGGTGGTTATTCCATGAAACGCCAAGGACACCATTAATAATGGGGCCACAATCAATATTATATTTCTTTATTTTCTCTTTAATTAAGGAACGCCCATGCGTTGATAATTTATGAAGTTGCTTTGTATGCTCTAAACCAACATATTTAACAAGCTGCTTATAACCTTGAGCGTAACCCTTTGCAATATACCCCCCATTACGCCCCGATGCGCCCCACCCAATACGGTTGGCCTCAATCAATTTAACCTGCTTATTTTTTTCAACCAGCCCCAACGCCGTTGATAACCCCGCCAAGCCACCACCAATGATACAAATATCTGTATCCGTACTTTCAGATAAAGACTCACGCTTTTCATTACTATTTAAAGTATCGCGATAATAAGTTTCGATATAAGGCTGAGAATTTTTTGGATCCATTTATTGATTCTGACAGAGTTATTGATGATTGTCATTATCAACCGCACAAGGCATAGTATTTTTATGACTAAAACGAATAAACACCAAATCCTTCTCCCCCCTGAAGATAAAGCCCCCCTTCATACAGGCAATATTTTTGCCTGGATGTGGTATTTTTTATTGCCTTACAAAAAATTGGTTATCGGGTTCACAACTTATCGTCTTGTTCGATATACAATCATTAGTCTGTTTCCTTTGGTCACAGGATATTTAATTGATGGTCTCAATAGTAGCGCGGCTCAAGAAAACTATGTGCCCTATGCAACCATTCTTGGTGGCTACGCAATATTATTTACCGTCTTCATGTTCAATATCATTTTTATCCCTGAAGTAAGTGCGTTTGAAAAGGCTTCAAGAGGGCTAACGCTTTACGGTATCAAACACCTTAATAAACTTTCGCTTAACTGGCATGAAAAAGAAGGATCGGGCGGAAAGCTCCAGCGTGTTATGACAGGGCGTAAAGGATTTCAAGAATTCACACGTTATGTTCGTTGGGATGCCTTTCCTTTAGTTGGTGATATTTTTGCGATAACGATCACAATTATGATTACTGATATTCCTGCTTTTTACCTTCTTATTTTTGCTGGGTTCATAACTTCATACTTATTTTGTAGCTGGTTCTTCGCGCGCGGCTATTTCACTCTCTACGATATATTTAATAAGAAATTCGAAGGACTTTTATCTGGCGTTTATGAATTTGTCAGCTCTATTCGTACTGTTAAGGCTTTTCATCTTTCTAATTATATCGACGATAAGGCCGAAAATTTAGAAGAAGAAGGCCAAAAGGCCGTTATAGACGCCTATTCCATGAATTTGTTTCGTTGGACAATATGCAATATGGTGGCAGGTTTTTGGCTGTTCTCAATCGCGGGATTAGGATTTTATCTTGTTTTAAATGATACAATTTCCATCGGCTCTTATTCTGCTAGTATCTTACTTTCGGCCTATCTATGGTCATCTTGTGAAGTGCTAAGCTCTATTCTCGAAAAATTCTACGAATACGGGAATGGTATTTATCGCCTTGTTGAAACGTTACGTGTGACACCGAAAAAATTGGATTTAACACCTGCGCAAAATTTGCCTAAAGATTGGTCAGAAATTAAATTAAAAAATATTGAATTTACCTACGGCGATAATGATAGCCAAGGGGTGCATAACATTAATCTGACCGTAAAACGCGGTGAGAAAATTGCGTTTGTAGGCAATAGTGGCGCGGGGAAATCCACTCTTGTGAAACTCCTAATGAAACAAATGCTGCCCAATAAAGGATCATTCCAAATTGATGATGTCTCCATCCCCCATGTAGCGACAGAAGAGTGGATCAATCAAATTGGTTTTGTACCACAGGATGTGGAGCTTTTTAATCTTTCTATCCGTGACAATATCCTTATTGATCGTGATGATATTGATGAAGAATTCTTGACGCATATTTTAAAACAATCCGCGTTGGATGAATTTATTAAAAGCCTGCCGAAGGGTTTAGACACCGTCATTGGAGAGCGCGGCATTAAGCTCTCAGGCGGTCAACGTCAACGCCTTGGTATCGCCCGTGCCCTTATCCGCAGCGCACCAATCATGATTTTTGATGAAGCGACCAGCTCGCTCGATTCCATATCCGAAGCCAAAATTCAAGGCGCGATAGAGAATAGTTTTGAAGGGCGCACTGTCTTTGTCATCGCTCACCGCCTATCCACCATTCGCAATGTGGATCGTATTATCGTGCTTGATGAAGGGCGTATTATTGAAGAAGGGCCGTTTGATGACCTTATTAAACAAAAAGGTCACTTCGCAAAATTATGGGCGATACAATCGGAAAGAAAAACATCATCTGAAGCGTTATAAACGCCCCTATAAAACACATCCCAGCAACGGCTGGGATCTTTATCTTAATTTAAAAGACTCCATCTTTCGCTGGAGTGTGAAATTTAGGGAGTTAAGCTTCTTTTGAATCCGCTTCTGATGCATCATCAACGACATCATCAGGATGTGGCGCGTTACGTTCTGCTTCCTTGGCGGCGTCTGCTTTTTCTTTCGCAACACGTTCGGCGGCAGTTTTATCATAGGCCAAAACCATAATCATCTGGCGGCCTTCCATTTTTGGATACAGCTCAATCTTTGAAAGATCAGCCAAGTCATCACGAATACGGTCTAGCAGTTTGGCGGCCAAATCTTTATGCGCCATTTCACGGCCACGAAAACGCAGCGTTACTTTGACCTTATCTTCATTATTTAAAAATTTACGTGCCGCTTTAATTTTAACCATATAATCATGGTCTTCAATATTTGGACGGACTTTAATTTCTTTAACGTCGACTGTTTTTTGTTTCTTACGGGCTTCGGCGGCTTTCTTTTGCTGCTCGTATTTATACTTCCCAAAATCAAGAATTTTACAAACGGGTGGTTTCGCATTAGGCGATACTTCAACCAAATCAAGGCCTGCCATCTCTGCCGCATTTACACCTGCGGGCACACTCATCACACCTAACATCTCGCCGTCGGCGCCAACAACTCGAATTTCGTCGGCAATTATATCATTATTTATACGCGGCCCTTTTTTCTTTGGGGGCTGTGGAAATGGTGGTCTAGCGATGGTGTTTCTCCGTTAGTTATTAAAGTTAAAATACAATATACATCATTTTAGTGAATGAAGCATTAATAGGTTGAAATTGGCAGTTTTGCAAGGATTTTTGCCCATGGTTAGCGATTAAGCATCCAAATAAAATAGCTCAAAACGCTCGCAAAGCTTGTCCATGCTAAGAGTGGGATCACAAGCACAGCAGAGAGCCTAGCAGGAATCCACGTCTTCACTATAAAAAGCAAATTCACAAGGCTCAGTGCGATAATCCAAATAAAGCCCAACGTGATTTGATGCGCGCCGAAAAAAATTGGCGTCCACGACCAATTCATTAGCGTATAGACAATAAAAATAATCTTTAAATGTTGCGCCGCGCCAATACGCCACAAATTCCACCCTGCTGTGGCCGTCATAACGTACAAAATAGACCACATAATGGGGAAAATATAATTGGGCGGATTAAAAGATGGTTTTTCTAAATCTTGATACCATCCCGAAATTTCGCCTTGGGTCACTTGGCTAATCCCAAAGGAAACGACCAAATAGCCAATAATCCAAAATACTAATTTAATGTACGTGTTCATTTATAAATCTAATAAGGCGGTTTTGCTTCATCTGCCAAACTTTTGATCGCCTCATCCAGTTCCATGATATTTTGCCCTTGCGATCCTAAACGGCGGATCGCCACTTTTTGGTCCTCTGCTTCACGGGCCCCAACAACAAACAAAGCAGGCACTTTGGCAAGCGAATGCTCACGCACTTTATAATTAATCTTCTCATTACGAATATCCAATTCGGCGCGGATACCTGCATCCAACAATTTTTGGTGTACGTCTTTGGCATAGTCATCCACTTCACCCGTAATAGTCGCCACAACGCACTGCACAGGGGTCATCCATAAAGGCAATTTACCGGCATAACTTTCAATCATAATGCCAATGAAGCGCTCCAGCGCGCCCAACGCCGCACGATGCAACATCACAGGGCGTTTTTTCGACCCATCTTGCGCGATATAATTTGCATCCAAACGCTCAGGCAAATTGAAATCTAATTGCAGCGTTCCGCAACCCCATTCACGCCCAATCGCATCACGGATCACAAACCCAACTTTAGGGCCATAAAACGCACCATCACCTGGGCAAACTTCATACGGGATATTCATTTCCTTTAACGCATTTTCCAACGCTTCTTCGGCCTTATCCCAAATTTCGTCTGATCCCACACGCAAATCAGGGCGGGTTTCAAAAGTGATCTTATAATCATCAAACCCTAAATCTTTGTACATTGCCTGAACAAGTTTAAAGAACTTGATCGATTCATCTAAAATTTGATCTTCGGTACAAAAAATATGCGCATCATCTTGCACAAATTGACGAAGGCGCATTAAACCATGCAACGCGCCATGCGCTTCATTACGGTGACAACAGCCAAATTCAGAAAGGCGAATAGGCAAATCACGGTAAGATTTAATCCCTTGGTTAAAAATCTGTACGTGTGCGGGGCAGTTCATTGGTTTTAACGCCAACCAATCTGCATCCTTATCAATATCAACAGGGTCGTCATCTTTTCCTTCTTGGATTGAATCAGGCACCACAAACATATCTTCGCGGTATTTTTGCCAGTGACCAGAAGCTTTCCAAAATTTTGAATGCATCAATTGTGGTGTACGTACTTCGTCATAGCCATCATCTTGCAGACGGCGACGCACATACGCCTCCACTTTATTATAAACCGCATACCCTTTGGGATGCCAGAAAACTGATCCTTGCGCTTCTTCTTGGATATGGAATAAATCCATTTCCTTACCTAATTTACGGTGATCGCGCGCTTCCGCTTCTTCCAACTGCGTCAAATACGCATCTAATTCTTTTTGATCGCGCCACGCCGTGCCATAAATACGCGTCAGCATCGCATTATCAGAATTACCGCGCCAATACGCGCCCGCGACTTTCATGAGCTTAAAGGCTGTCCCAACATGTTTTGTCTTTGGCATATGCGGACCACGGCATAAATCAAGCCAGCCGTCCGCGCCTTCGCCTTGGCGATAAATTTTAATCTCCTCAGACTCTGGCAAATCTTCTATTAATTCTGCTTTATAAAGCTCCCCTTTACCCCGAAAAAATTTTAGTGCCTCTTCACGGCTCCATACTTCGCGGACAAAGGCTGAATTGCGCTCCACAATTTTACGCATTTCTTTTTCAATTTTTTCAAAATCGTCAGAGCTAAAAGGCTCCTCACGGGCAAAATCATAATAAAACCCATTTTCAATAGACGGGCCAATTGTCACTTGTGTATTGGGGTATAAATTCTGCACGGCCTCTGCCATAACGTGCGCGGCATCATGACGGATCATTTCTAAGGCCATCTCATCACTGCGTTTTACAAGCGCGATAGAAACATTATTATTGATCGGAAGCGACAGGTCAGACAATTCGCCATCAATCTCAATCGCAATCACAGCCTTAGCGAGTGATTTGGAAATAGACTCCGCAATGCCCATACCCGTTATGCCCGCATCATATTCGCGCACCGCGCCGTCAGGGAGAGTAATTTGAACCATATTATTTTGTGTATTTTGAGCTTCCATAAACCTAGTTTTAACGCCTAAAGCCTAAGCTGTCTAGCGTTCGTTCATGGAGGTTTCTAGCGTTTTTCTGAAAGGTTTGAGCAAATAATCCATAACGGTTTTCTCACCTGTAATAATATCAACAGACGCAACCATTCCAGGAATAATCGGTAAAATCTCGCCTTTACGCTCCAACGCATTTTCTTCAGTCAACATTTTGATCTGGTAAAAACTATTGCCCTCTTCATCCGTAATCGCATCGGGAGAAATTTCAACCACTTTGGCTTTTAACCCACCATAGATAGAAAAATCATACGCCGTGATTTTCACCATGCCAGGCTGTTCAGGATAAACAAACGCAATGTCCTTTGGATTAATCTTCACTTCAACCAAAAGCTGATCATCCATCGGTACAATCTCGATAAATTCCTGCCCTGGCTGAACAACGCCGCCTTCGGTGTAAACTTTTAAATCCTTCACAATCCCATTCACAGGAGAGCGAATATCCGCACGCTCTTTACGGTCAACCAAACCACCAAGACCTTGCTTAATCGCATTCATCTCAATTAATTTTGCAGAAAGCTCCGTTTGTGCCTGTTGAGTCGCCGCTGATTTAATATCTGAAATACGCGCATTAGCTTCTGAAATCGCCGAATTAGCACGTGGTATCGCCGATTGTACCCCGTTTAATTCCGTTTGTTTTTCTTTGATCTGACGATCCAGTTGTAATAATTCCATCTGCGGCGCTGCCCCACGGGAAACAAGTGGTTCAATCATCTGCTTTTCTTCTCTGATCAAATTGAGCTGCCCGCGAATATCGCTCAAACGAACACGAAGCTCATTTAATTCTTGAGAACGCTGTGATTTTTGCTGCTCCATAATATTGGTTTGACTGGCAATCTGCGCCTGATTGGCACGATACGTGTTCATTTCTTCAACAACACTTTGCGGTGCGCCTTCCATGACTTCTTGCGGAAATTCAGGAATACGTCCCTCTACTTCTGCTTGAAGACGTGTCACCGTTGCCAATAATCCCAAATAACGTGCTTCGTTTGACCCAAGATCAGACGCCGCCGCAATGTCACTTAAACGAACAAGAATTTGGCCTTTTTCAACTTCATCACCTTTTTTAATGAAGAACTCTTCAACAATACCGCCTTCTAAAGATGATATTTTTTGAATATCGCTCGACGGGATAACCGTTCCCTCACCACGTGTGGATTCATCCAATTTGGCAAAGGCGGTCCAAATAATAAAAGCAACCCAAAAAGCCACAATGAAAATCAAAATAATATGCGTTGAAACTTTCAATTCTTCATCTGTCGTAAAGAAACGCTCGCCATGGGCTTGAACGCGATCAATATGCTCGGCCAACCAACGTTTTTTATCATCTGCGGCTTTTTCTTCATCGCTCATGCTTTCACGCATTTTCATCTGCATGGCCTTGGCCATGTTCGGATCATTTCCAGAAATTTCTTTTATCGGCTTTTTCTTATCTTTTCCAAGCATGTGCTTTTAACCTTTTAAATATTTGTTTTTTCGGCTGCTGTTCCATATTGGCGCGCCTGTAATTTACGGATCACTTCATCTTTTGGACCAAAGGCCACAATACGCCCACGATCCAACAAAATAAGCTTATCGACCAGTGTCAACATGGAGCCTTTATGTGTAATCAATAACGTCGTTCGTCCTTCTGTAACGTGATGTAGACGTTTACGAAGACGGTTTTCAGACGCAGGGTCCATTGACGCCGTTGGTTCATCCAAAATCAAAATTGGCGGATCATATAATAACGCACGTGCAATCGCGACCGCCTGACGTTGACCACCCGATAAGGCTTCACCACGCTCACCAACTTTAGTATCCAGCCCCGCTTGTGATTCTCTTAAAAATTCAGTGACACCAGCCAATTCTGCCGCACGTAATACGGCACGATCAGGAGCCATTTCATGACCCATGGTCATATTCTCACGTACCGACCCATAAAAAAGTTGAGGAGATTGTTGCACGGCACCAACATTTCGACGTAAATCACCTGGATCAATTTGACGCACATCCGTACCATCAATTTGGACACTTCCTGTTTCAGGTTGGTACAGGTTAATAATCAAACGCTCAATCGTTGTCTTACCAGACCCTACTGCACCAATAACGCCAACATGGTCGCCTTCTTCTAATGTAAAGCTAACATTATTTAACGCAGGCACTGTTTGCTCAGGGTAATGAAATACAACATCGCGAAATTCAACTTTACCTTTAATGGAAGGCATAGAAATAAAATGCTTGCCCGCCGGACGCTCAACATCTTTTTTCATGAGCTCATTGAGTTGTTTTAATGATTCATTTGATTGCTGCATGCGCGTTAACAAGCCCGCAATTTGCGCCAAAGGTGCCATCGCACGCCCTGATAATATTACACAAGCAATCAACGCCCCCATGGAAAGTACGCCTTCTTTAATCAAGAAAACCCCGACAATCACCACAAAAACACTCACAATTTGTTGTACAAAGGTCGCAAAGTTAAGCGCAAACGCATTCACACGGCGTGTTTTTACACTTGTGCGTGACGACTTATCCGTCAATTCTTCCCAACGGCGTTGCGTATGTCCTTCTGCCGCCTGAACCTTCACTGTTTCAAGGCCACTAATGGTCTCAAATAGTAATGCGTTCTTTAACGCAGACTCCATCATCGATTCGCGGATCGCTTTTTGCAGTGGTTTTTGTAAAGCTATTCCAACAATAATCACAAGCGGTACGGCAATAAGCGGTACGAACGCAATCGGCCCCCCAATAAGCGCAATAATCGCAATAAAAAAGAAGATAAACGGCAAATCAATCAACGCCGCCATGGTGGCAGATGTAAAGAAGTCACGAATTGTTTCAAATTCACGCATGTGCGATGCCATAACGCCTGCGCTTGATGGGCGCGCCTGCATGGTCATACCCAACATTTGTTCAAATAAGCGTGCGGAGACTTTTACGTCTGCCCGTCGCCCTGCATGATCTAAAAAATGCGCCCGTAAGTTTTTCAGTATAAAATCAAAGACATACACAATCAAAACACCAACCGCCAAAACCCAAAGTGTTGAAATAGCATTATTGGGCACCACGCGGTCATACACGTTCATAACAAAGAGCGAGCTACCCAACGCAAACAAGTTAATCATGACCGCCGCCATGATCACTTCAACGTAAATACTTTTGTTCTCCCAAAGAGCAGACCAGAACCAACTTTGTGCATTATCAATTGTCGCAGGACCCGCACGGTCGTCAACGCGGGCGATAGGTCGCACATAAAATACGTAGTCCGTATAAAGCTTTTGTAATTCTTGTAGGCCTAGCTCCACACGCTCATCTTGTGTTTCAGGAAACTGAACGACAAAACGCGCATCTGGATGAACGGTTACTTTCTTTTTGCCTTCAATTTTCTTCGACTTGGGTTGTTTAACTTCCCAAAGGATACAAGCCTGATTTCCTTCCAAGACCATGATACAAGGAAGGTTAGGGGCGATAGCAAGAGAGTCTAGCGTCCGCTCAACCATATAAGAGTTTAAGTCCGCCCGCGAAGCCGCCCGCTCAAATAAGACAGGCGTAATCCCAGACTTTGCAATCGGAAGACCAGAAGTCAAAGAGGCAATACTTGTGCGTCGACCATAATGTCCCGCTAACATCTTCAAACAATGAACCAATGGATCATGGATCGCCATGCGATCTGCTTCCAAGGGCCAAGAATCAGTTGGAATTTCGTGCGCTTTTACTGCACTTGAATCATCCTCACCGTACTTATCCGCAGATTCATCAGAATACGGATTTTCTGGATCAACATTATATTGTTTTGTTTCATCAGATGGTTTTGCTTTTTTATCTGAAGACTTATTAGAAGATTGGGGTGAATTTGAATCTTGTTGCGTCACAGTTATCCTACCGAATTTGAAAAAGAAGAGAGTTTTACGCCTTAAAACGAATAAATATTATAGCACAAAAATACGATAAAAATCATTTTAAAAGCTTATAAAAAGACATAAAAAAAGGCCTTACCCTTCGATAAAGCCTTTTTAAAAATTCTGTCTTATATTTTATCGATCAACAACATATTGTGGTGAATCAATAAGGGCACTTTCACGCGGGTATGTAATGCCCATTGTCGGTAAAAGCTGTCCTTTTAAACCCAGCAATCTGAAAACAGAAAACATTTCCAAAAATTCTGAGTTGATTGTGTTGGATCGCGAAACAAAAAGTTCATTTTGCGCATCCAAAACGTCCAATAAAGTACGACGGTCTAAGCTAAACTGATCTTTATAAGCACGAACAACTTCTGTGTTTGCGGCAGCTTGTGCGGCAAATTCACGTGCACGCTCACCGGCTGATACCATACGCGCCCATGATTGACGCACATCATCTTCAATCGCACGAGCAGAATCTGCACGGCGCTCTTTTGCCACTTGGTAACGATGTGTAAATTCTCTTACACGGGCAACGTCTGCACCACCACGGTATAAATTCCAATCTGCAACCAATAACGCAGAAGCACTTCTGTCACGGCCTTCAATACCACCAAGGTCCTCACCTTGTCTTGCATTTAATTGCAGATCAAGTTGCGGGTAAAGTGTTGAGCCCGTCCCTTTATATTCTGCATAAGCAACACGTGTATCAGCATCAAAGATATCAAGTGTCGGGCTTTGTGTAATTGTTGTTTTAACTTCTTCTTCTACGTTTGCTGAAAGTGCATTCACAGGAATGGCTGGTAAAACAAGATCACGTGGATCATTGCCCACTTCACGGCGGAAGTTTGATTCTGCAATACGCAACTGCTGCATGATTGTCGCTTCTTGTGCACGGGCAGAAGCAAGACGGGCTTTAATTTGTTCTAAATCAGCTTGTGTTGAACGACCCGCATCAACACCTTCTTGGATAAGATCCATGATTGCTAAATGCTCGGCAACGTTATCACGTGTGATCGCTAAAAGTTCGCGTTGACGAATAACTTCTAAGAACGCTTCAACAATTGAAAGTCCAACAAGTTCTGCTGTCTCACGCACGCGGTGCGCAGAAGATTGAACACGGTTTTTCTGACGCTCATTCTCATACTTGGTTTCGAAACCATCAAAAAGAAGCTGTGTTAATGACAGACCTGCTTCATAACGATAAAGGCTCTCATCATCATCACCAGTGAAAACATTTCTTGTACCTTGATCTTTCGTATATTCATATCCAGTGTCCGCACTAAAATCGATAGACGGAAGATAAAGCGCTTTGGCTTGTTCTAACTCTTCATCTGTTGCACGACGTGTCCCCGCAACAACACCATATTCAGGGTTTGTCATGACACCGACTGAAATCGCTTCATTCAATGTCATTTGTGCTGGCGCTTCTTGCGCATCCACATGATTAGAAATCGCTAAAATACCGATGCATAATAAACCCAGCATCCATTGTTTTAGAGATGTTTTAGATGAAAAATATGTCATGGAATGACCCTCACATTTGGAATTTTTAAAATATTTTATTTTTTGATTATTAATATCTGTTGATAACTTTAACCTTATAACCTGCTATTTATCTCTTTTTTTAAGCCAAAGTGCAAGCATTTTGTTTTTTTTCAATAGTTTGTAAACTTCCGTTCATTAAGTTTTATGAAAATAAAAAAGGCGCCAATCACAAGAAAAGCGCCCTTTTATGTATAATTTTAACGTTTAATTTAAGGATGTTGTTGGTCCTTCAACGCTTCTGTTACTAATATCTCCCCTAGATTTATTGTTAACAGTACTCTGGGCCTCACCTTTTTCGAGTTCTCTCTCTTGGCAATTCTGAAAAAATACTTTAATTGGCATCACGGACGCAGTCGTCATTTTAAATGTACCTTGTCTCTCGATGGGCGTGGACACACTTCCGACATGATCTCGTACATTATATAGGTCTAATATTTGTCCGCGATTATGGATTGCACGAACAAAATCACCTGGAACAGCATCTTTAAAATCAACTGTAAGTATACCGCCAAATTTGGCTTTAACATCAAAACGAACACTATCACCCTCAAACAATTTACCAGAATGACGGTCATCATTATCACCAAATCCTGTCCCTCTTCCTTGAACAGTTTCAGGTTTGCCAACGTTATTGTTCATGACATAGGTACCATTATCTGGATAAAACTTTGCAGTTCCGTGACTAATGCTTGCCGTAATACCATTTTGCGATAATTTTTGTTTGGAAGCATCCCAAACCCTTGTAATAACGTTATCGCTCGGCTTACAATCTAATAAGTCTCTGACTTGCTTATCGCTAAATCCGCCAGCCATTGCTGAATTTGCAGCTGTCATAACGACAAAGGCTGCGGGAGCTATCAAACGCGTCCCTGTTCTTCTAACCCTTTTTAATAAATTCATTGTAAAATCCTCTATATTTCCAAAGTTACGAGATAATATCTTACTATTTACATAATGTCAAGATTTATATTACTGTTTCACTATCTGTGATCTCAACCGTACTAATTGCAGCTGTATTGGAAGGCATATTTTCATTGGCCGTCTCATTACAAGTTACACAAACTGGCTCGTTTGCCGTAGAAGATACAAAATCATTAATGGCTTCATCAATACTACCCGATTGATCAACAAAAAACGCACTCTCTACTGACATTTCAGAACCAGCACTCAATACTTCATTTGTCTCGATACCTTCTTGGATGGCACTCATCATAAGTTCATCATTCTGGCTGACAAGATATTGTGATAAATCAATTGAATCATCTTCATAATCAAGGTGGACATCTGATACGTTGTGTGTATTACCATCAGTTGTCGTATATGTAGATTGTGTGCCAATATAATTGTCACCAACTGATTGGTTCGCTTGTGTAATGTCTGCAACATTAATGCTTTGAATACCAAGATCATCCAAACCAAAGAGTTCCCCTTCATCAGAAATACCGTCTTGGTTAAGGTCACGCCATACACGTAAGTCAGACCATCCAGCGTCTTGATTGCTCATTAGGCCATCATTGTTAGTATCCATTGATGCTAAGTGAGCAAAGCCATCTTCATGGCCAAACATATCACCAAACATCTCAGAACGATTATTGATCAAACCATCATTGTTACGATCCAATACTAAGAAACCATCATCTGAACTAACCCAAGCGGTCTGCTCTAACTCACCATCATTATCGTAGTCAAACAAGACACCATTTTGTGTATCCGTTAGCTCAATGCCATCGCCATCAAGGTCAAGAACAAGCGGAGTCACGGAAAAGCGCAACATTGCTTCTGAAGTATCACCATCAGCGTCTTGAATAATGTATCTTAACTCATAATTATGTGGTGTTAAATTTGCTCTATTAACCACAAAACTATAAGATCCATCTTGGTTCACTGTTAGTGTTCCGTGCGGCGTATTATAAACGCCGTGACCAAATGTAACGACTGTACCAGCAGGACCATCTCCGCCTAAATCATCATTTGTTAGAAGATTACCAATAAATGTATCACCGCCAACAAAATCAACTTGGGTAATACGATCATCAACAGCCAGCGGCCCATCATCACGAACTGTGATAGCAACTGTACCAGTTCCTGTATCACCATCGCTATCCGTTGCCGTCACACCAAAATTTAATGTAATGGCTTCATTATTACTTGCTGTATTACTATGATCTAAACTTTCAAGTTGTGTGAAAGTATAAGTACCATTCGCATTAATCACCATTGTGAAAATAGTCTCAGAACCTGCAGTACCTGTATATGTATTTGTCAGGGCACTAAAAGTTACAGCAATAGGAACACCATTATGCGATAACGTTCCATTGGTTAAACTTCCACCAGATGTAAAGTTGCCATTACCAGTTGTTGTACCAGGACCATCACCTTGATAATTCACATTAATAGTTCCTGTCTCTGTGTCACTACCATCGTTACCAACAACAGTATCGTCTGTTTCACCCGAACCACTAATATTGATAGGGTTATTATCTTCTTCAACATTGATCGTTAGGATCGCAGTATCTGTGTCACCATCGGCATCTTGCATTGTATACTCAAAAGTATCGATACCGCCCGCTGAACCATTACGTGTGTAAGTGTAACTACCATTTGCATTTAGAACCAATGTTCCAAAAGTACCAATAAATGTCCCGACTGTTGTGACCGTCACAGAACTATTATCAACACCAGCATCATCATTTGTTAAAACGTTGCCTGTTTCTGTTGTTTCTGTACGACTTACTGAGCCAGTGTCATTATTTGCAGTTGGTCCATCATCATGAACGTCAATGATGATAATACCTGTATCCATGTCACCATCACAATCGTGAACATCAACATAGAATTTCAACCAAATCACATCATCTGGATCTGTTGCATCTGGGTGATCAATCGCATCAAATTGCGTGTAAGTATAATCACCCGTTGCTGAATCAATTTGCAATGTAAAAACGACATTACCGTTCGCATCCGTTCCGGTGTACATATTATCTGTATTCGTCACCGTAATCGGGCTACCGCCAGACGATAATGTCACGTTTGATCCATCACGTTGGAATTTCGCTTCGAATAGACCATTGGTTGTCACCTCACCTGGGCCATCTTCACCAAAATCAACATCGATACTACCGTTTGCAACTAGAGGATTTGTGTCAGTAATAACACCTTCATCCACCTCTTGTGCAATTTGGTCAATTTGTGGTCCGTCATCAAGAATATTAATGCGAATAGTCGTGCTTGCCGTATCACCATCAGCGTCTGTTGCTGTAACATTAAAATTAATACGAACATTATCATTCGGATTAAGCGTATTTGGATGATCAATCGCTTCAAATTGTGTGAAAGTGTAAGATCCATCTTCTAAAACAGTGATAGTGAATACGGTAACGCCGTTCGCTGTTCCTGTCAGAACATTACCATTAAGGCTCGTTTCAATCGGATGACCACATGATGTCAATGCAACAGAGCTTGTTAAAGCGCCTGTTAAGTTCACTTCACCCGGTGCGTCACCGCCATAGTTAACTTCTACATTTCCAGTAACCGTATTTGGCCCTGTATCTAGATTTGTATCATCAACTGTTTTAATAGGTGGCTGAACGATAATAGGGACATCGTTAAGGGGACTCACAACAAAGCTAAATTCAGCTGTATCCTGATCACCATCAAAGTCTTCGATAACATAAGTAAAGTTATCCGTACCATCTGGGTTATTTGCATTTGCTGTGTAGGTATATGTTCCATCAGCCGCAATAACAAGCACACCAAATTGACCATTAATTGTCGCCGTTCCTGTTGAGGGAACAGATACTGCCGTGCCAGGAATGATAGCTCCTGTCGCATCACTCAAACCAATTTGGACAACATCCGTTGGACGGTCTTCACTTGATTCATCATTCGTTAAAACATTGCCATTCACTGACTGTGACTCATCGACTGATGTTGTACCATCATCATAGGCCACTGGCGCATCATCATGGATCAGAACAGTAAAGAAACCATCAGCAGAGTCACCATCAGGGTCAGTTGCCGTAACGCCAAACTGTAAAGTAATAATATCATTAGGATCTGTGCTATCCGCATGATCAATATGATCAAACAACTGGAATTGATATGTACCATCTGGATTAATCGTGACATCAAACACAGTTATTGAACCTGCTGTCCCTGTATATGTGTTTCCAGACAGTGTTACAACAACAGGAACACCGCCTGATGTTAACGTGCCGCCCGTTAAAGAGCCGCCTGCAACAAAAGTATTCGCGCCTTGTGCCGTTACTGTCCCAGGGCCATCAAGACCAAAGTCAACATTTAGATCGCCATTAAAGATCATCGGACCAGGTGTTAAATTTGTTTCATCAACCGCAATAGACTGGTTTACAGCAACTGGCTGACCATCAGGCGTCACTGTAATCGTTAATTCAGCTGTATCCTGATCACCGTCAAAATCCGTTAATGTGTAAGTGAATTCATCAACACCATCAGGATCATTTGTATTGGCCGTGTAAGTGTAAGTACCATCATTATTAATAACCAATGTACCAAAATTACCAACAACAGTTGTCGCTGCACCAGAAACAACTGGGTAATCTGTACCTTCAAAATTAACGTTAGTGACAAGACTTGGATCATCTTCACTCTGCTCATCATTCGCAACAACATCGCCAGTGATTGTTTGGCCTTCTTCTGCACCATTAATATCATCATAGGCAACAGGCGCATCATCATGAATATAAACCGTAAAGGTTCCTTCTGTAGAATCACCATCAGCATCTGTCGCTTCAATACCAAATTCTAATGTAATAATATCATTAGGATCTGTGCTATCTGCATGATCAATATGATCAAATAACTGGAATTGGTATGTGCCATCTGGATTAATTGTGACATCAAACACAGTTACTGAACCTGCTGTCCCTGTGTAAGTATTTCCAGATAATGTTACAACAACAGGAACACCACCTGACGTTAACGTTCCGTTTAACAAAGAGCCACCAGCAACAAAACTTGAAGCGCCTGTTGCAGTCGTACTACCCGCACCATCAATACCAAAATCAACATCAAGGTTACCGTTAAAAATCATTGGGCCTGGAGTTAAGTTCGTCTCATCAACAGCAAGTAATTTAGAAACCTGAACAGGCTGACCATCTGGCGTCACTGTAATTTCTAAAACTGCTGTATCTGTATCACCATCTTTATCTGTTAAAGTGTAAGTGAAGCTGTCAACACCGTCAGGATCATTTGTATTTGTCGTGTAGTTATAAGTACCATCATTATTAATAACCAAAGTACCGTAATTACCAACAATCGTCGTCGCCGTTCCAGCAACAACAGGGAAATCCGTTCCGTTAAAACTTACATTTGTAACAGTTGCTGTATCTTGACCTTGAAGATCATTCGCAACAACATCGCCTGTAATAAACTGACCTTCTTCACCGCCATTAATATCATCAACAGCATCAGGACCGTCATCCGCAACATTAATTGTAATTGTTGAAGTCTCCGTTGACCCATCTAAAGTCGTCACCACAACACCAAAATCGATAGATAAGATATCATCAGGATCGGTAGAGTCAGGATGATCCAAAGGTTCAAACTGAGTATACGTATATTGACCCGTTGTCGCATCAATAGTTAGTGTGAAAATTGTCACACCATTCGCCACACCTGTGTAAGTATTTCCATTTTGCGAAATAGTGACTGGGTTACCACATGATGTTAAAGGTGTTGAAGAAGATGTATCACCATTAAATGTGATTGTTGAAATATTTTGCCCGACATCTGTTTCAATCGTATCAATGTAAACAATTGGTCCCGCATCAAGATTTGTTTCATCAACATCTCCTGATGAGCCGTTAATAGTTGGTACATCATCTTTAATATCAATGCGTATATTATTTACAGCGACGTCACCATCCTTGTCAGTTGTTTGAATACCAAAATCTAAATTAATAATGTCATTTGGATCATTTGGATCTGCATGATCTAAAGGCTTAAGCAGTGTAAACGTATATGTTCCATCAGTATTCACTGTCATTGTGAATATTGTTTCACCCCCTGCTATACCTGTATAAGTGTTTGTTGTGCTATCGTAATTTGTCACCACGGGAACACCGTTTGAGCTCAATGTACCACCCAGCTGTGAACCACCAGAAGCAAATGTACCCGTTGCAGAAAAAGTACCTGCGCCGTCATTACCATGGTCAATAACAACAGAACTAGAAACACTAAGAGCACCACCCACAGTTAAATCAGACTCATCAAGCGTGTGTTTTTTACCATCAAGTTCAGGGGCATCATCAGCGACATTAATAACAATTGAGCCATTCGCGCCTTCACCTTCACTGTCAACAGCATCAACACCAAAGGTTAGGGTGATAACATCATTCGGGTTTGTACCATCAGCATGATCTAAAGTACCTGTTTGCGTATAGGTGTAATCGCCCGTATTCGCATCAATCACCAATGTGAAAATCTCGGTTCCGTCAACCAAGGCACCTGTGTATGTATTGGTTTGTGAATCAAAAGTAACTGTTACTGGCTCACCACATGATGATAATCCAGGACCCGAGACAGAACCTGTCGCTTCAAAATTATCGGAACCTTCGTAAGTTCCTGGTCCATCTTCGCCAAAGTCAGCCGTTAATGTACCTGTTTCAACCAATGGACCGCCATCAAGATCTGTCTCATCTGTGTTTTCTAAACCTTGGTCAGGTTGTGGACCATTTGGTTGGAATGTTGGCGCATCATCTTGAATATTGACAATAATTTGACCAGGCTCCCGATCACCATCAAAGTCAGTAATCGTTGTACCAAAAGTCAGCGTAATAATATCGTTCGGATCATTGTTATCCGCATGATCAAGATTCTCTAATAGTGTAAATGTGTAGTCACCAGTTAAAGGATCAATTTCTAATGTGAAGACTGTCACGCCATTGCCATCAACACCAGTATAACCTGTTGTTGACGATGTCACTGTAATTGGTGATCCACCGTGGCTAAGAACGCCATTATCAACAGAGCCGGAAGGCGTAAAAGTACCAGAAGCTGTTAAAGATCCTTGGCCATCACCACCAAAATTAACCGAAACGCTGTCATTAATAACAATCGGGCCTGTACCAAGATTAGTTTCATCAATTATATTTGAATCATCACCTGTGACTGGCGCATCGTCAAATACGTTAACTGTTACAAAACCAGACGCTTTGTCACCATCAAAATCAACAACATTCACACCAAAATTAAGTTCTAAAACATCATTCGGATCATTATCGTCGGCATGATCTAAAGGTGCTAATTGCGTATATGTGTAAGACCCGTTTGTAGAATCGATTTCCATTGTAAAAACTGTTACAGCACCAGCGACACCAGTATAAGTATTCGTCGTTGAATCAAAAGTCACAACAACATCAACACCATTTGAAGATAGATTATTATTATCAACAGAACCTGTTGCATTAAATGAATCATTACCTGGGAATGTTGCAACAACATCCTCACCCGGATCTGTAAAGAACTGCCCCGTGGTTACAAGCGGGCCTGCAGAGAAGTCTGTCTCATCAACACTTGTTGCAACTTGTGATGTTACAATAGGTGCGTCATCAAGAATACTCACTTGAACTGCTGTCGTTTCAACATCACCATCCGCATCTTCTGCTGCATACTGAAAAGAAATCGTAATCGGCTCATTACTGTTTGTAGGATCATTATGGTCTAAAGGTTCTAACTGCGTATAAGTGTAGTCACCTGAAATTGGATCCATGACCATTGTAAAGACAGTCACACCACCAGCTGTACCAGTATACGTATTCGTTGAGCTGTCAAAAGTAATATCAACAGTGACGCCAGAAGATGTGATTTCTGGAACAAGCAGGAAATTATTTTGAAGGGAAGTCGATCCTGTTCCTGTGATTGTACCAGGGCCGTCATTGCCAAAATCAACAACAACTGTACCATTCGCAACAAGTGGCGTAGAAATACCAGTATTGGGATTAGTGCTAAAAGCTGTTTCATCAAGAACCACTGATTCAGGTGTAATGTCAGGACGGTCATCAACTGCTGTAGAGTTTAAAATTAACTGTTCAGGTACAAATTGTGGTGCAACATAATTTAATGCTGTCGGACCAAGCGGGCCAATCGCACCTGGCGCATCTAAGCTTACAGGTGTTGTGGCGCTGTTAAACCCATAACCAGAATTACCAGGGGCACCAGAATCCCCCGCAGCCGGCTCAATTTGTGCTAACGCTTCAGCAACTGACTCTTCACCCGTGGCTGGTTCAATATTTGCTACGCGCTCACCAGAATCTTCACCTTCTGTTTCTTCAACAACTTCAGCAACCTCAAGAACCTCCTCAATCTCTTCAACGGCTGTTACTTGTGTTAGAAGCTCTTCTTCAGTGACAACTGTTCCGTCAGCAACGCTAAGCTCAGCAGGAAGATCGCCCGCCATAACATCAGAATAATTATTAAGAACAACTTGCGATCCGTCCGCAAAAGTCAGAACCATTTGGCCATCTTTTACTTCAACAAGCGCTGCATTCGCAGGGTCAAAATCACAAACATAGTTTTTACCTTCTTCAAGATTAACAACGTTCAGACCATTTTCATCTGGCTTGTTCACGATTGATGTATTGGAAGAAGCAATAAAATTAGGATCAATTAATGTACCGTCTTGGAAATAGAGCGAGTTTCCAGCGTCATTGAAATCTTCAAAATCCGCAAGAATAAGTTGACCTGAATCTTTGAATGTAATGATCAACTCACCACTATCCCCGATTTCAATTTCAGAAACATCTTGCAAGTTATAATTCAAACGTGCCGAACTTTCTGAATCGATAGCTTCGTTTATAACTGCGCCCGCTTCAGGCTGTCCGTAGTCAATTACATTCTCAATCATTGGATTTGCTCCTTAATTATTTCCAACAGAATATGGTTTCTTATTACCATATATAATACTCATAAATTCCTATCAATTAGACCTTATTTTGTGCGGTCAGATTTCAATGTCTTTTTTAGAGATTGCGTATTATTAATGAAATCTTAATCATTTGTCAATAATTATGTTAAATTATTTTTCGTAAGTAACGTCTTTTTACCAAAATATGCGGCTTTTCGCAACGAATTACTCCACAAAAAACGAAGAATATATATTTTGGAAAAATGAGATCCATAGCTCACTGACAAGCTAAGTTATAATAATACTGATATTAACCTCCATAGTTTATAGTAATTCAGTATAACAAAAGCATCTTTCAGATATAAAATAAGCTTTCATTATACAGTAAAATCAATTAGTTAGATGGTTTCAATCACCTTGACATTCATAAGATTAGATCAAAAGCTTTAAAAAAGTCTTAGTTAAAAGCAAAAAGTCAAAATTATCATCTTGATTTCATGTAAATAATGGCTAAATTGCCCTCAAATTCTCACCAATAATCATCATTTTATAATAAAAATAAAAAAAATTCAGGGGACAGAAATGTGGATATTTCTGTGCAAAATTCTAATTATTTATTTAATTTCAATTCTTTAATTTTGTAATATAGTTTCAATAGTTATGCTAATAGTGAAATTTTTTTACAAAAAGGGGTAGACAGCATCCTTTTTTTGAGTCATTCTCTAATCATCGCTTAGACATTACTTTGATGTAAAAAACAAGGCGTCGATGAGACGGTTTAAGAAGATAGTTCACCTTGGTCGGTGAACTGGGTTAGAAAAGCGGTTAGAATTTTCGGATTTTAACAAATGCGTCGAAGCTCAAGGGAATTAGGAGTAGCAAATCTCTGTCCAAACCATAAGACCCGTGCTTGTACACGTTAAAATATGCATCGGTTTGGTCAGGAAAAGAACACTACGCTGAATAATTTCTGAAATATTGGTGTTTTAAGATAAATAAATCGCGAAAGACCCAATGCGTGGCAAGACCAACCACGATAAATAAGCGTAGATACGGGTTATCTACAAGGCACTGGAAACGGAACCGTGTACATGATTTCGATTTCCAGCGACCTGGATCAAATGGCCCCCTATCTAAGATAGTGCTTGCACTATTATTTAGGAGACATATCCCAACAAAGGCCCTAGTGCTGTTTGTTAATTTCTTCGGATATTAATAAACATCAAGCACTAGGGTTTTTTGTATGTGGCATCTGCGTTTTTACTTCTCATTTCGCAATCCCGCACTTGATACGGAATCTACTCAAAAAAAGACCTCGCAATAAATGCGGGGTTTCAAATATTACATTTATATCAGTGTCGCTTAGACTAAAAATTAAGCTTTTTCGCCTGTGTCACTTGCGGTAAATTAGCCAACTTTTTCATCACATCATCAGGCAAGGCATTATCCAGCGATATCAAACAAATCGCTGAATCGCCCTTGGGCGTACGCCCTAAGTGGAAATTGGCAATATTTTGCCCTGCATCACCAAGGATGCTTCCCACCGCACCAATCAAGCCTGGCTTGTCATCATTACGGATGAACACCATGTTTTCAGTTAGTGCCGCTTCAATTTGCACGCCTTCAATATCCACGATACGCGGCTCTTTACCTGTAAACAGCGTGCCAGACACGCTGCGCGTGCGCTGTTCTGTAATCACATTCACCGTAATCACAGACCGCCAATCTTTAGATGACCCGCTTTGTGTTTCTGAAAATTTAATACCGCGACTATCGGCAATACTCATCGCATTAACCATATTGACCGTGTCCAATTGCGTACCGAGCAAAGTCGCGAGCAACATTGAGGTAATCGGCTTTGTGTTTACTTCCGCGACGGTGCCTTGGTACTCAATATTGACTTCTTTAATCGCCGTATCAGTAATTTGACCAGCAAAGCTACCCAGTTGCTCACCCAATTTCATGTAAGGCTTCAAACGTGGTGCATCTTCGGCAGAAATGGATGGCATGTTGAGCGCGTTCGTCACCGCGCCATTAACCAAATAATCCGCCATTTGTTCCGCGACTTGAATCGCCACATTGACTTGCGCCTCTGTTGTTGCCGCGCCCAAATGAGGGGTACAAACAACATTTGGGTGGCCAAATAGGATATTGTTCGAGGCAGGCTCCACTTCAAACACATCCAGCGCCGCGCTCGCGACCTTACCACTGTCTAAAGCTTCTTTAAGGTCAGCCTCAACGATAATACCGCCACGGGCACAATTGATGATACGCACACCATCTTTCATTTTCTCAATAGAATCTTTATTGATAAGGCCTGCTGTCTTTTCATTCTTTGGCACATGAATCGTAATAAAGTCAGAGCGTTTGAACAAATCTTCCAACTCAACTTTTTCAACGCCTAAATCAACGGCACGCTCTTCGGTCAAATATGGATCAAACGCGATTACATTCATTTTAAGGCCAACGGCACGATCCGCAACAATACCACCAATATTACCGCAACCAATGACGCCAAGGGTTTTTGCAAAAAGTTCTGCGCCCATAAATCTCTTCTTCTCCCACTTGCCCGCATGGGTTGATTCATTGGCTTGTGGAATTTGGCGCGCACTGGCAAACATCATCGCAATTGCATGTTCCGCCGTGGTAATCGAATTGCCAAAAGGCGTGTTCATAACAATCACACCGTTGTTCGTTGCGGCCTTGACGTCAATATTATCAACACCAATTCCCGCACGGCCAATAACTTTCAAAGATTTGGCCGCTTCTAAAATTTCAGGGGTCACAGTTGTGCTAGAGCGCATCGCCAATCCATGATAATTCGGGATTTCGGCGATCAATTCTTCTGGTGTCATGCCGAATTTTTCGGTCACGTCACAGCCTTTTTTGGTAAAAATTTCTGCAGCCAACGGGTGCATTTTGTCCGAGATAAGGACTTTAGGTTTTGCGGTTTTTGTTTCTTGGGACATTATATAGCTCCTATTTTTGTCTTGTTCAGGAAAACAGGCTTTCTTCATAGCACGCACAAATTACAAAGCAAGAGTCAATAGACCCTTAGCCCACAATAGTTTATGGTGCGAGGCATGAAACACGACATCCTTATTGAAATCCCTTGGAACCTAGAGCGCGAAGCCCCGCCATTTGAAGGCAATGATATCAAGTCACCCGAGGGGCTTTATCGTTACATTTACAAAACTTACACAAAAAAAAGCGATAATGTTTTTGACCCGTTTTTTGGTCTTGGCACCTCCATGTTCATCGCCGAAGAAATGAAACTAATACCCTATGGTATTGAAGCCGAAGGCCAAAAGTTCGAATGGGTGGCAGGACAATTGGAAAATTGGACTCATATGATTTGTGATGATGCGTGTAACGCACCCAAATATGATTTGCCCAAAATGGATCTTATCACGACTTGTCCGCCCTTCATGGAAAGCCATACAAAATGGAATCCCTTATATGGCGGCAATTTCAAATATGATGGCTATGATAAATACCTAAAACGCATGGCTAAAATTTTTGAACGCCTCATGCCCTTAATGAAACGTGACACGCCTCTCATTATCGAACTCGATAACATCCAAGGCAAAAAGCATTTCACCCCCCTCATCCACGACATAGCAAATGCTCTATCCAAAAACTTCAAACAAACTAGCGAAACAGCCATAAAATGGAAAAACCCCAAACCTGACTATCCATTTACGACTCTACTAATTTTTAAGAAGAGATAGATTAAAAAAGACCACGAGTGGGAAATTTCAATATTGATGCAGACGGCACAAAAGCAGCAAGCCATTCACTACAAATCATTTCTACAACCTCTTCTGGTAGAGCCTTCTCTGGCTTTATTCCGTGCGCATAACAATGCGCCATATAATAAGCGCCAGCTAACCCAGCCGCCTCTACCATGCAAATTGAAATACCTGATCCACCATCATGCAACGCTGTATTGGCAGGACGCCCATCTAACATAAAATGTAAGTTTTGCCCCACAGGGCCTTTATAAATACCTGTGTCTTGCTCTGATCCAATTTTTGTCAAAATTTGACTGTCTAACAGGTTAGAAAAATCAATTTCATCATCCATAGACGTCATAGATGTCAAAAGTACATCTGATTTCATCAAGGCAAAATCACCTGCGCCTAATACCGGCGTCTTACCCTTAATAACGTCTGTTGCCAAAATGATAATGTCTGCTTCAGGTAAAAAATCTTTTACATTCCGAATAAGGGAGAAGCCATCCTGCACCGCAAAAGCCATGCGTTTATCACTCAGGTCTGTCACGATAATTTCCCCGCAACATCCTAATTGTTTTAATTTATTGGCAGTATGCAATCCCATCACGCCATAACCAATTAAAAGAATTTTCTCATTACAGTTAGAGCTTAAAAGATCTTTACCAGACTCATAAGAACTGCGAATTATTTCCACCGCAATGCCCGCTGCAATTTCACGGTCAGATCTTTCTTTAATATCAATACGCGCCGTTGACAAAAAAGGAATATCATAAAAACTATTTCTCAAATGACGTACGTCGCCATTTAATGTGTGTTCTGTGACACCAATAAGCTGACCTTTAAAATGATGATAAATTTTAGGGAGGACATTAGAAAAATACCCACCGTGATCTCCCAAAATAATAGGCCGTACTCCAAATTTTCTGGATAACATAGGAACAGCATTGCCATACGTCGTAGAAGACTTACTAACATTGAGATCATTTTCTATCAGCAGGCGTGCAATAATATTCGCAATTTCAGGCTGTTGTTCCTGAGAGCTTTTTTTCAAAACAACGCCCGCCAAAAGATTTTTATCTAATAAAGCCTGAATAAGCGGCGGTTTATCGGAAAAGGCATGAAGAACCTTTAGCATAGAGGCATTTTGCTCTCTAAACTCAGGGTAAAGTTGCTCTAACTTGCTAAGAACAGCGCTGTAAAAGCTATAAACACGATGCTGATTATCTTCGGACATGCGAAAATAAAGCAATTATTTAACAATATGTCAAATAATTAAGCCGCCGCTTTGTTCATTTCTTGGGCTTTGGCCTCAACAAAGGCCCAATCTAACCAAGGCATGAGCTTCGCAGTGTCTTCTGGATTAACGGTGGCGCCGCCCCAGATACGAATACCTGCAGGGGCCGCGCGGTAAGAGGCAATATCATATGCCGCCTCTTCGGTTTCCAACATTTTAACCATGCCTTTGACAAACGCCATGCGGTCGTCTTCTGATTTTTCATTGAACCATGCATCTGTAATTTTTAAACAAATTGATGTTGTTGAATAAGTATCCGCACGTTCTGGCAAAAATTCAATCCAATCTGTTTTGTCAACGAAATCAGAAACAGCCTTTAAATTATTCGCACTCCGTTGGATAGTTGCCTTCAACCCACCAATTGATTCAACCCATTTTAGGGCGTCTAAACAATCTTCTGTTGCAATCATGGATGGCGTATTCAATGTTTCACCTTTAAAGGCACCTTCGATTATTTCACCTTTCTTAGTAAGGCGAAAAATTTTAGGCAAAGCGCAATTGGGCGTGTAAGTTTGCAACCTTTTTGCCGCACGGGGAGAGAGCACAATCATACCATGAGCACCTTCTGATCCTAAAACTTTCTGCCAGCTCCATGTAACAACATCTAATTTTTCCCACGGCAAATCATAGGCAAAAACAGCCGATGTCGCATCACAAATAGTCAAACCTTTACGATCCTCTTTAATCCAATCTGCGTTCGGCACTTTCACGCCAGAAGTCGTTCCATTCCACGTAAACACGACATCACGGTCAGTATCTACTTTTGATAAATTAGGAATTTGCCCATAATCAGCTTTGTGGTAATTTACGTCTGTTAATTTTAGTTGGTCGCTAACATCTTTACACCAATCAAGGCCAAAACTTTCCCAGCCCAACATTTCAACGCCGCGCTCCCCCAACAAATTCCACATTGCCATTTCAACCGCGCCCGTATCGGACGCGGGAACAATTGCGCAGCGATACCCCTCAGGAATACCAAGCAATTCAACATGACGATCAATCACTTCCTTTAATTTCGCCTTGCCGCCCGCCGCACGGTGGGAGCGACCCAACCACGCATCCGCCAAAACCTCTGGCGTCCATCCCGGACGTTTTGCACAAGGGCCACAAGAAAATTTAGGATTATTCGGTTTAACAGCAGGTTTTTGCATGATTGGCTTTCTAAAATTAAAAGTTTAAAACACATCAGAATTAAGAAAATTCGCACACAAAGTCCAGAATTTTTAAATCTATTGTCAAAAAATCCTTTGTGTCTTGGTGCCTTGGTGGTTAAATCATTTTTATGGGACAAAAAACCACAAAATTATCGGTCAATTTGAACAAATTGGCGTTACTGCGTAATCAACGTGATGTTGGCTACCCCAGCGTCACAAAAAATGCTCAAATTATTATAGAAGCAGGGGCGCACGGCCTGACCGTCCACCCCCGACCAGATGAGCGTCACATTCGCCGCTCCGATATCCCTGATATTGCCGCCTTTCTTAAAGATTATGGCGATAAAGATATTGAATTTAACATTGAAGGCTATCCTAGTGATGATTTTATCCAACTTTGTCTTGATAATCATTGTGACCAAGTCACCTTAGTCCCCGATGCCCCCAATCAACGCACCTCTGACCATGGATGGGACATCAAAACACATTTTGATATGCTTAAAAATACAATTAAAAAACTTCAAGATCATGGACGCAGAGTTTCTCTTTTTATTGATCCTGTCCCTGAAATTATAAATCAAGCCAAAGAAGTGGAAACAGATAGGGTAGAGCTCTACACTGGCCCTTATGCAGAAAATGAGGAGCCCTTAGAAAGCTATATCCGAACTGCCTTTGCGGCTAAGGAGTTAGGTATTGGTTTAAATGCAGGGCACGACCTCAATCTGGATAATTTAGCCAAATTTATTAGCCAAATACCCCATTGCGAAGAGGTCTCTATTGGTCATGCCATCACCGCAGACGCCCTTATTATGGGCTGGCATGGTGCCGTCACCGCCTACCTTAGTGCCATTAACTATGGCCACAAAATATCCCACAGCAATCATTAGGTGTACGTATGAATTTTGCCCTCACCCTAGTTTCTTCAAACGTCCCGCTCTCTTCTGCTCATTTGGCGATTACTCAGCGTTATTTGGAAAGCAAGGGGATTTTATTCGCCGATCAACCTGAATGGCTCACTGAACATAAAGCCGCCGATCTTAAAATTGCTTTATGTTTGACTATAGACCAAATCAAAATATTACGCGAAATCCATGATGAGCATAGGATTGACGTCTTCTGTACGTCTTTTGAAAACCGTAAAAAACGGCTTTTATTGGCAGATATGGATTCCACCATTGTCACAACAGAAACTTTAGATGAATTGGCGGCAGAGGCAGGCATTAAAGATAAAATTGCCGCGATTACGGAACGTGCCATGCGCGGCGAATTAGATTTCCATGCGGCATTACGCGAGCGTGTAGGTCTTATCAAAGGCCTTTCGACAGAGGCCTTGAAACGTACACTTGAGAATACTGTTATTTCCGATGGGACAAAAACTACCCTTAAAACACTTAAGGCACATAATGTCTTTTGCGCCCTTGTATCTGGTGGTTTTACTTACTTTACAAGTGCTATTGCTGCTCAACTTGGCTTTAATGCCCATCACGGCAATATATTGAATATTGAAAATAACACGCTTTCTGGGGACGTACAGGAGCCTATCTTGGATAAAGACTCCAAATTGAGCTTCTTAAAACTCTATTGTGAGGAATTAGGGCTGTCATTAGACGATACCGTCACTATTGGCGACGGGGCAAACGACCTTCCCATGCTCGAAGCCGCAGGGCTTGGCATTGGTTATCACCCTAAGCCTTTGCTTGAGGACACCCTTTTGAACTGCATCCGCCACACCGATTTAACATCCCTGCTTTATATGCAGGGGTATAAAGCAGCAGAAATATCAAAATGACCGCGTTTCTTTGTGTTTTTTTAACCATTTCACTACAATATAAGGGAATCGAGTATTTCTTCGGTATCACCAACACAGGTTAAAGACATGTCTAAAGACTACGAATTTACAATTCCGCAAGAAGAGCTTGATGAATTATTGAGCAAATATACGCGTAACTACACCAAGCTTGCCGAAAAAGGGCGCTTTGACAAAATTGTTGGGCGGGATGCTGAAATTGATCAGGTCATGTTGATCCTCCTTCAAAGGAACCGTAAAAATGCCTGTATGCTCGCCCCCGCGGGGGTTGGTAAAACCGCTCTTGTGGCAGGTTTAGCGCAAGCCATTGTCGCCGACCGCGTACCAGAATATCTAAAAAACGCGCAAGTCATTGAATTAGACATGCCCGCCATGGCGGCAGGAACAAACAGCCCAGGGGAATTCCAAGCGCGCTTTACGCCCATTTGTCGTGGACTGGCGGAACGTTATCACCACCCAGAATTCCCACGTTATATTATTTTCATCGATGAAATTCATACCATCATGCCCACCGCCAAAGGGTCGGCCTATGCAGGCCTTTCTGAGGTGATGAAGCCCTATATGACGGTGGGTGATCTACACATATTAGGCGCCACAACGCTCGATGAATTTCGTATGTATGTTGCGACAGACCCCGCGATGGATCGTCGTTTTCAAAAAGTAAATTTGAGCATGCCAACGGCGGAGGAAACATTACAAATTTTACGTGGTATCAAAGCCGCCTATGAAAAACATCACAACCTCACCATTCCCGATGAATGTCTACAGGAAGTTGTCAAAATGACCGAAGAACATATGCGCAAACGCTCGCAACCAGATAAGTCGATTATCACCATGGACGCAGCCTGTGGATGGCATAATATGTTCCGTAGTGAAAGCCGTGACCTTTGTATGGAAGCCATTTACATGATGGTTGCCAAGGAAACAGGCATTAATCCTGCCGCGCTGACCGACACAAAAATTGGAACGGGCGAAGTGTACGACCCAACTAAAAATAAAGTCACCACAGGGCAGGGGACTTAATAATTACACTTAGTCACATCCCTGCGCAGGCAGGGATATCTTAACCAAAAAAAAGATCCCAAACTAAATTTGGGATGTGGTCTTAGAAAAATTAGACATCATTTCCACTAAATTTTCAAATTGATCTGTAACAAAGTCAGGCTTTTCAATCATCGGATCGCCATGATGCATATAGGCCGTTTGCATACCCATTTTATGGGGAATAATTAAATTACGATCCAAATCATCCACCATCAAAATTTCTGATGGTTTCAAATTTAAGGTCTCACAGGCCTTTATAAAACCTTTATCACTGCGCGCCTTGGGCTCATAATTTACATCTTCCATAGGTATAATCTCATGATCATCAAACAGCTCATTCACCCCAATAAATTTGAGGGCGCGTTGCGCCCAACAGCGTGAGGCATTTGTCAAAATAACTTGTCGGCTTGAAAATTTTTCTAAGGCTTGTATCGTTCCTGCAATTGGCTCAATGACCTTCTCATCAATATTTTGATGAAAAGGCACATGTAAATCTTGATAACTTAGCCCATGATCTGTGACATAAATATGCAAAGAATATCCATATTCTTCTTCTGATCGCTCAGCAATTTTAACCGTATCCTCATAAGAAAAATTTATGCCTAAATCTTGCGCCGCTTTTGCTGCTGCAATATTGCAATGACGCTTAAACTCATCGGTAAAAAGGTAAAGGGTATTGTCTAAATCCCAGATGACACCCTTTATCTTATCGTAATCCAAAGCCATTAATTTTCTAAATTAAATTGTATGGTTGATACCACACGGACTTTTTTATCCACTTGTTGAGATTCAGGCAGAGCATAAGTTTCATCGCGCGATAAAATTTGAAACACACCTTGTGAGGCATATTTTATACCGCCTACTTTTTGACCTGAATTTTGGGCAAATTCTTTAGCAGCCTCACGCGCATTTTTTGTGGCCTCGGCTATCATATCAGGCTTTACATCGTTTAATTTTGTATAAAGATAAGTTGGAAGGGTTGATCCCCCTTGCGCAAAAACAACATTTTGACGGATTAAATCACCAAGATTTTTTGATGCTTTGGCTACCGCTTCAATATTTTCAGTTCGCACTAAATAAGTTTGCGTCAAAATATAACGATTTTCAGTTGCGTTATTTTGACGATAAGATTGCGCCATTAAATCTTGAACTTGCACTTGTTTTAATTCAATTTCATCATCATTTAAGCCATTTTTTTTCAAAAATGACACCACGGTTTGGCCCCGTTGGTCCATTAAATTTTGTAAAGATGTTAAATCATTTCCCGTTTCGGTATAAGCCAAAGTCCAAATCGCCAAATCCGCCTGAACATCTTGTTCCGCAAGGCCTTTCATGGTCACAAAACGATCATGGCCTCTAAAATTTTTCAGGCCACTATTAATTTGTCCACCTGCAAAAAAGATCGACAAACCTAGTATAATAATAGCACCTGTTAAGCCCCAAAATTGAAAATTTTTATTATCCATGATGTCCTCCAGAATTTGTATTATCAATCATTATAAACTTTATTATGGCGTAAAGATGACATTACTTAATAGCTTTATAAACTTTAAAGCCTTCTTCTTCTGCTAATTTTTCAACACTCTCAAAATTTTGGTTTAAAATCTTCTCATACGGCAAATGGGCGTTAGCCACCATATAAAGCGTGCCTTTCTTACGCAGGCATTTATGCGCCACCATAATAAATTTTTGACCAATGGTGTTATCGGCTTTTTTCCCATCATGAAATGGCGGGTTCATAATGATAAAATCTAAATTATGGGGTAACGATTGGCTTTGCGTTATATCGAGCCATTCAAAATGAACATGTCCATAATCTTTTAAATTTATCCGCGCACATTCTAACGCCTGATAATCCGCCTCCAGCGCATAAAAATCTTGAATGCCATCATACTGTGTCACAACAGTACGAGAAAGATACCCGTACCCACAGCCAAAATCCGCACCTTTGCCTTTTAAAGAATCATTCAAATTCTCTGTTAAAATCTTTGAGCCACGGTCAATTTTATTCCATCCATAAATGCCCGCTTGGGTTAAATAACTCTCGCCCTTCATATCTACGCTCTGCGGCGCGCCCAATTTGATGTATTGATCAATAATATCAGCCTGTACGTCTTTTTTAACCGCCCAGGACACACGGCATTTTGATTTTGACAGGGACGTCACCGTTAACCCAAATTCTGCCATCCATTTTTCCAAACGCTTGCCGCCCGCATCATTCGCCGCCGCGACAATGAGTAGTCCATTCTCTTTCAAATGGCTCAACGATTGCGCAATATGGCAAAGGGCGCTTTCTTTCTGTTTAGGCAACGACAAGAGAATAAAGCCATACTCACCCTTGATTTCAAGCTGTACGTCTTTGCTTTGATTTGCCCAGATATCCGCGTACGGGGCAAAAGACTGCACAACATCATAATTTTCAATCTCGCTTACGCCATTCCAATATTGGGCGTTGTAAATAAGCGTTCTGTCATCATCTTTTGGCCACGCACATGCCCCCGTTTCAAACGGCAAGGTTAATAATTGCGACGGATTAAAATGATCTTTTGCAGACATGATTTTTTATAATTATCCAATAAGACTGAATTTACTTGAAGTTTACGCCTAAAATTAGCATAACCTACTAACTTTACACGCATCTAAATTAAGAAAAATCGTATATTTATGTCCCAAAGCGCTACTGCACCAAAAAATGCCGCTTATAACTTTAAATCCAATAAAGGGGATTTAACGACAGGGCCAATTAAAAAACATTTAATGCGTCTTTCTGGTCCCATGACATGGGGCATTATGATGATCATCAGTTTTCAATTGGTCGATACGTATTTTGTATCGCTTTTGGGCACCGAAGATTTGGCCGCGTTTTCTTTCACCTTCCCCGTCACCTATTTTATTTTCAGCTTCATCATGGGCTTTAGCATCGCGATGTCGTCTGTCGTCTCCCGCCTTGTAGGGGCAGGAGATGGGGATGCAGTGCGTCGTGTCGCCACGCACGGGTTGGTGATGGTCGCAGGAGTAAGCATTCTGCTTTCTACCCTCGGTTTAATTTTTATTGATCCTCTTTTTAAACTGCTTGGCGCGCCAGATGAAATGCTCGGCTCTATTAAAGAATACATGGTGATTTGGTTTTGGGGCGCGATTTTTGTTTCTACCCCCATGGTTGGGAACGCCGCCATGCGTGCCTGTGGTGATGCGATTACCCCCGCCATTATCATGACCATTGCGGCATTGGTAAACGTGATCTTAGACCCCCTTCTTATGTTCGGCCTTCTTGGCTTTCCCCGTATGGAATTGGAAGGGGCTGCGCTCGCCACCGTTATTGCCAATGGCGGCGCAATGCTTGCAGGGCTATGGCTTTTATATAAGCCAAAGAAAATTTTCTGCCCGCGCGCATTGATTGATTATTCCAACTTTAAAGACTCCGCCAAACGCCTTTTATTCATCGCGCTACCCGCGGGCATTACCAATTCTATTCAACCTATCGTCAATGCCATCATCATTGCTTTGCTCGCCAAAACAGGTACCGAAGCCGTTGCGGCCTTTGGTGTTGTCACCCGTATTGAGGCTTTTGCCTTTATTATCCTAATGGGTGTCGCCGTTGGGATGGCGCCTATTATTGGACAAAATTGGGGCAGTGAAAAATATAACCGCGTCAAAGAAACTTTAAAAATTTCCATCAATTTTAATATCATCTGGTCGTTTTTTGTGGCAATTATTTTGGGATTATTCGCAACGCCTATCATGTCGCTCTTTTCTGAGAACACCGATGTCATTCGCTATGGCGTATTATTCTTCTGGATCGTGCCTTTCACATACGCCTTTAGCAATTTGTTGAACGGCTGGGCGTCCGCCTATAACGCAATGGGTAAACCGCAACGCTCTGTCCTTATGGTGTTTGTGAAATTAGTCATCTTGCTTATTCCGTCCCTTTATATTGGTCATGCCATCAATGGCGCGATTGGAATTTTTATTGCCATCGCCGCTGTGAATTTTAGTGCTGGGCTTTTCTTCCATATTTGGAATTGGAAAACTTGCCTTAAAGGTAAGAATTTATAGATGACGAAAAAAACTGAAGCAGAAATTAGCGAGATCATAGAAATGGCATGGGATGATGAAACATCTTTTGATGCCATTGAAATACAAACGGGTCTGATGGAAAAAGAAGTCATTCAAATCATGCGTGATAATATGAAACCTTCAAGCTTTCGAATGTGGCGTAAACGCGTATCGGGCCGCGCGTCAAAACATAAAGCCAAAATAGAAAAATAATCACCATGGATTCACTCACACAACTGTTATTGGGCGCGGGCGTTGGCGCGGCAATTGGCGGCAAGAAATACGGCAAAAAATCCGCCCTTATCGGCGCGGTCATGAGTACAGTCCCTGATTTAGACGTTGTCTTCCTCACCAATATGAACCCTATTGAATCCATGAAAATCCACAGGGGGTGGAGCCATTCTTTACTGCTCGCCCTCATCGGTACGCCAATTTTTGCCTATATCATCTCAAAAATAAAATATTTTAAGGCGTCGTTTAAAGATGGAACACTTCACCTGCTTATTTTCCTTACATTTTTTACGCACATCATATTAGACGCGATGACCATCTACGGCACACAAATTTTTTGGCCGTTAAATACACCGCCCGTTGGCATAGGCTCGATTTTTATTATTGATCTACTTTATACGCTGCCATTAATCGTTGCTGTGATTTGGTTTTTGATAAACAAATCTGCTACCGCCATTAAGGTTGGGCTAATCATCAGCACGTTATATTTGCTTTGGTCATTTGCCGCGCAACAAATCATTGAAAGAAAAATTGTTCAAAATTATAACGGTGAGATCCAACAAATCCTTGTTCAACCTACACCGTTTAACACGCTTCTCTGGCGCGTTTTAATTACAGACGATGAAAACTATCATGTTGGTTATATATCTCTTTTTGATGACAAGCCTTCTATAACTTACAAATCCTATCCGCTAAATAGAGCACTAGAAGAGCCGCTCAATGATATATACGCCCTGACCCGTATGCAGTGGTTTTCAAAAGAGTTTTACGGCCTTAAAGAAGTTGATAATCAAGTTATCTTATCAGATTTACGGATGGGGCTAGAACCTGACCAATATGTTTTTCAATTTGTTATTGCCGAACGCAAAGATGGTGAGCTAATAGAAATCATCAACAAAAGATATTCTAACCGCCGCGATCTCAGCCGCCTTAAAAAAGTGTGGGCGCGTATTTGGGATGACAAGGTTGAATTATGAAGATAAACTCACACGTATAAAAAATTCTCTTATAAAAAATCAAAATTTATAGATCCAAAAGAAAGACTAAGCCATGCTTCGCCTCGTCAACCGTTTTCACCTTACCGATAACCCCCGTGCCGATATTTTATCGGGACTAACCGTTGCACTTGCACTTGTACCTGAAGCTATTGCCTTTGCCTTTGTTGCTAAAGTTGATCCACTTGTGGGGCTGTATGCCGCGTTTATCGTTGGTTTTATCACCTCTATCTTTGGCGGACGAAGCGGCATGATCTCTGGCGCAACGGGCGCGATGGCCGTTGCCATGGTCGGTATCGTTATGGCGTACGGCGTGGAATATTTGTTCGCCGCTGTAATTCTAACAGGTGTTATTCAAATTTTTGCCGGCGTATTTCACTTGGGTAAATTTATCCGCCTTGTGCCCTATCCTGTCATGTTGGGCTTTGTGAATGGCTTGGCTATCGTCATTTTTCTTGCACAATTAGGGCAATTTAAAAAAGCAAACGTTGAAGGTCACGAAACAGAAGGCGGACACAGCGCAATTGATGTCCTCTTTAACGGCAATTGGTTAGAAGGCACTAGCATGAATTTAATGTTGGGTTTAACCGCCTTAACCATGGCTATTATTTGGATTTTTCCCAAAATTCCTAAACTCGGTAAAATTCTCCCCGCCTCACTTGTCTCTATCGTTGGTGTGTCCTTACTCGTCATTGGGCTTGATTTGGACACCAAAACAGTCGGAGATTTAGCAAGTATTAAAGGCGGCCTTCCTGAATTTCACATCCCTATGGTGCCTTTCACCTTAGAGACTTTATTTATTATCTTTCCTGTTGCCTTAACATTGGCGGCGATTGGTTTGATTGAGAGCTTGCTAACCCTAACTCTAATCGATGAAATGACCGAGACGCGTGGCCGTACCTCCCAAGAATGTGTAGGGCAGGGGCTTGCGAACGCAACCTGTGGTGTTTTTGGTGCTATGGGCGGGTGCGCGATGATTGGTCAATCGATGATTAATATTAAGTCTGGTGGACGTGGTCGTCTCTCTGGTATTACGGCGGCACTTTCGCTGTTGAGCTTTATTTTGGTCGCCTCCACCTATATCGAAATGATCCCTTTGGCGGCGCTGACAGGCCTCATGTTCATGGTCGTGATTGCCACCTTTGCGTGGGCATCGGTGCGTATCCTACATAAAATTCCTAAAGAAGATGCATTTGTGATCTTCCTCGTCACGTCCGTTACTGTGGCCTATGATTTGGCGATTGCGGTGATCATCGGTGTGATTGTTTCTGCCCTCGTATACGCTTGGAAATCTGCCAATAAAGTTTGGGTTACAACGTGGCACAATGAAGAAGATGGTAACAAAGTTTATAAACTCCATGGCCCACTTTTCTTCGGCTCTATACAGAGTTTTCGTGATGCCATTGATCCCAAAAATGATAAAGAAGAAAATATTGTTATCGACTTTTCACGCGCCCGCGTATGGGATCATTCCGCGCTTGAGGCTATCGATGTGATGGCGTTAAAATATACCGAAGCAGGTAAAAAATTACACCTTGTTCACTTAAGTGCGGATTGCGCGCTTCTACTTAAAAATGCAAAAGACTTGGTTGAAGCCAACGTCATCGAAGACCCGCATTATGGTGTCCTCGTTGATTATGCAGAAATTTTGGAGAAACCTAAGAAGGCTTAAGCAATAATAGAGCTGTTTAGTAATAATCCATCTGCTGTTAGGCCGCTTGCATCATTGATTTGAACAATATCCGCCATGGCAAAACCGCCTGCTGTACCGTCTCTATCAACCGCAATTATGGTATTACCACCTGACTCTGTTAAACTAACAAAGTCATTGATATCACTCACGCCGTCAGTATAACCAATCAGCAAATCACTAATATCAATAGCGTCATTCTCACTCGTATCGAAAGAATTAATGATATCAACCAAGCCATCAAACGCACTGTCTTGTTCAAACACAAAAGAATCACGCCCCATACCGCCATAAAATGTATTAAGACCCGCACCGCCATACAACGTGTCATCAATGGCGCCCGCAGGTGGTGGTACAAAAGTTCCTTGCACAATATCAACATGATCTTGAAGTTGTGCCTGCGTTAAAGCCGTCGTATAAATCCCAACATCAGAAATACGACCATCATAATAAAAATTACCGCCGCCTTCACCATCATGGAATTGAACGCCACCATCAGGTGAATATCCAATACCAATATCACCACCATGCGATGGGAAGGCTTGACCATTGACAGATACAGGCGATCCACCTGTCATGCTTACACCATCTAAATATCCTTCTAACGTGTCCGCGCCACTATCAAATACGAATGCCACATGGTATGTCGTGCCCGTTGACACAGAAGAATTGATATTTACGTCCGCATACTGACCATCATGCTCTGCTGAAATATACACATTACCGCCATCAAGATAGATTGTCAGACCATGCGTGTTACCGCCCTCTTCGTATAAAACTTGGCGTGTTGTGACATCATCTGCATTAAAAACAAGTTCAACAGTTTTTTGAGATAAAACAGCCGTGTTAATCAAGGCACTGTCTGGAATCATAATTCCATCATTCGTACCATCAAAGTCAACAGCTACATTTCCGCCTGCATATAAAGCCGTAGCGCCTAATGTTGGGGACCCCGTACTTGTGCCATCAATGACCGCCCCTTCTGATCCTTGATTATCAAATATCGTGCCTGATGTTTCAGATAAATCCCAATACCCAATCGCCCCATCAGCTATTATTTCAGCACCTATTGCCGTATCAGCGAGAACTGCTTCAAAAGTTAAATCCTGTTGAATATCGGCATATAAAATATCATCGCCATCACCACCATAAATAATGTCGCTACCATTAATCGCGCCTGCAACTGTATAAACGCCCGATTCAACAGCAAAATAGCCAATATTTTCAGAAGCATGATTTATTTCCGCATCACTTGATTCTTCTTCATCAATGAATACGTTAAAGCCAGAACTATTAATACCGCGACCTGCTGTATTCGCCGGATCTGCGCCGTCTGTGGCTTGCATATCGGCAATAACAATTGGTGCACCACCAAACGTGCCGCCAAAGCCAACACTTGATACGTCATGTGTTACATTCGTTCCTGTTGTTCCTGCGACAATACCCGCCGCCGCAGACCCGCCACCTTCAATCGCAATCCAACCAATATCTTCTGTCGCATGAACCGCATCCGTTAATTCTTGCTCATGCATATTCACGCGAAAACTTCCCGTTCCAACACTTGTATGTCTTGTAACAACGGCCTCTGCACCATTGTCGGATGAGACTTGTGTTGTAACAATTGGGTTTGATCCAAACGCGCTATTATAATTTATCGTTGTTGTTGCTTCATTTGTTGCCGTTGTGTATCCCGCCTGTATCACTTGGCCTGTGGCAAGTGTATGTGTTCCACTGGCAACTGCAACCCATGAGATAGTCTCTGGCCCTGTTGATCCATCAAGGTAATCATATTCATCAATTTGAAATTCAAAACCTGTATTGCTAACATTACGAACGCGTAACGTAAATGGATCACCATCTACATCCTCGGCAAACATTTTTACAACCGCATCACGAATATACGCATCAAAAGTAACGCTGTGCCACTCGGCACTATCAGCCTGGGAGACAGTCGTACGGCTGGCCTGCATAATTGCAACCAAACCACCAGCATCACCAAAAATTATATCTGCGCCGTCACCGCCGTAAATCGTATCATCGCCTAATCCACCAGCAATCGTGTCGGCTCCTGATCCACCAAATAGCGTGTCATTATCACCTAGACCATAAATTGTATCATCATTTTCATTACCTTGAATGACATCATCACCATTCCCACCAATGAGTATGTCATTACCCAAGCCGCCATTCAGGATATCATTGCCTTCACCGCCCGATAACGTATCTGCACCTGATCCACCATCTAATGTATCCGCCCCATTGGCACCCACAAGAATATCATCATTATCACCGCCATAAATAATATCATCGCCGTTACCCCCATTCAGGCGATCATCACCAGCGCCCCCTGTTAAGGTATCATTACCATCATTACCACTTAAACGGTCATTACCCGCACCGCCATGCATTGAATCATTTCCAATACCGCCAAATAGTAGGTCATTCCCATTTCCACCGTAAAGTTCATCATCACCTTCATCGCCAAAAAGACGATCGTTATCATCACCACCCGATAATAAATCATTACCTGCATTACCACGAAGAAGATCATCGCCCGCGTTACCAAAAACTTTGTCGTCGCCTGAGCCTAAATAAATAACATCACGTCCTGCCAGCGCGTCAAACACTTCAGGGGTCGCGCTACTAAAAACACGTACCGTGTCATTCCCTGTTGTAAGGGTGCGTGTCGCGCCTATTGTGAATTCTGAAATATCTGGATCAGAAGGATCAAAAATAAATTCACTCTGCGCAATATCAACAATAGAGCTCGCCCCTTGCGTTAAATTATTACTAGAAAGGTAATTCGCTGTATTGACGTATTTATCGTTAATTTTAACAGAACGTATTTCGATTTCTCTGCCTGGCTCGGCAAAACCATCATTAAAACGAAACTCGAGAGAGCTCGGCAAAGAACCACCGTAATTCACAGTGATTGATATCGATGTTCCTGAAGAAGAAATAGAATAAGGGGACCCTTCCAGCGTTCCATCTGTAAAGATTTCAAAGCCAGGCATATTGGTTGTAAAAACACCAAAAAGCTCCAATTCTAACGTATAGCTTGGCATAATTGCTTGATCTTTCCCCGATTTATTGTTTTTTTGTTTTAAAACAAATAGTTACTACTGTTAATATAATACTACAGTATTCCTAAAACTTTATTAAATTTCGACGAAATATCGAAAAAAGAAGAAAAATAAAATGGCGGACAGAGCGGGATTCGAACCCGCGTGAGGTATGAACCCCAACACGCTTTCCAAGCGTGCGCCTTAAGCCACTCGGCCACCTGTCCTTGCCTGATGATGTTGCGCTGATTTATGA